>JAWKXP010000021.1:0-62203 GCA_041396945.1 Sphingomonadaceae bacterium
CGCATTGGAATGAGCGCGTCGAGATGGCGCAATGGTGGAGCGATTATCTCGATCAGCTTCGCAAGGGCGCGGACATCGTGCCGTTTCCCGAAAGAGAGGCAGGATAGAGTTTCAACGGGCGAAGCGGCCCGATGAAAACGGCGCGGCTGGGAGCCGTTACCTTCCCGCCGCGCCTAACCACAACCGACTGACAAGGAGTCGAGGATATGGTTACGCATCCATTAACCGGCACGAACACGCCGGTCTATCCGAACACAAGGTTTCCGAATGAGATCGACCCAGCGGACTGTCCGACGATCTACGCATCAATCGCGAAGGGTCGTTGTTTGGAACCAGTTTTTGAAGATGGTGAGTGCATTGCCTTTTCGAAGGATGAGGACATTCAGCCCGGAGACTACGTTGGCATTTGCCTTTTGCCGGATGCAGTCCAGCCTGGCGAAAAGCCTTACCGGGTAAAGCGGTTGAGGTCGATCATGCCGGGCATGACGTTTCCCTATCGCGTCGCACCGGGCAACGAACTCATGCCGCTGATCGAACTGGAGCAGCACAATCTGCCGCGCGTGATCCGTGTCCCCGCTGATCGTATTCTTGCCATGCACAAAGTGATCGGCACGGGCGAAACAATCGAAGACGGGACGGTTCGGCTGGTGCCATTGGAAGCGGATCGGCTGGAACGGCTCCAGCATGTCCTTGTGGAGTGTGTGAGTTCGTAAGTTGCCGACGATTTGAGACGCGGCAATAACGTGGTGCGGGGCTAGGCCGGCCAGCCGAACACGCGCATCCCACGCGTTGCCCCGCCAACTTTCGGGAACCGCTTGGGAGGCGGGAGTGGAATATACCGAAGATGGAGAGCCCAATGGCTTTGACCCGGAGCACGACATTTCGCTTTCGGGAGCACTCGATTTGGTGATGCACATGCATCCCACCGCTAAGCCACTCACCGTCCGAAAATTCCTCATTGGCATCGCAGTCCACGATAACGAAAGCGGCATTTGCGGGTATGCCGAACGTTTCGAGGAATCCTATGTCCGCATAGATCGGCCCGACGCTTCCATGTTTCGAGCGACTCCCGAAAATTTCGCCGCAATACCGTCCGACTTCTGGCGGATCGGGATGGCAATTGGCGAGGATGCGAGAGGCTGCTTTGCAGCCAACAACCTCAGCCACATCACCGAAGTGACGGCCAGCGAACTGCCGTATCGAATGCGCGATATGTCTTATGGGGAGTTACAGAACGATAGGGTCGATCTAGCCCAGTTCGCGCGGGGAGTGCATTTCCCAAAGCAAAGATTGATCGCGCTCGCTGAAGATCCTCAATGGCAAGCATGGGGCGATGTTGCCCTATTATTGCAAAATCGCGGCAAGCGCGGACGGCCACCAGCGTGGAAATGGGATGAGGTCAAAGCTGCTCTCACAATCGAAGCGGCACAGAACCCCGAAATATTGGAAGGTGGAGCCGGGCCAATCGTCCAGTTCATCAACAACGAGATGCGCCGACTGCATTACGAACAGCTTCCCGATCGCAAGGAGGTTGATGCTTACGTGCGTCAATTCTCTTGGCTTTGGGCCGAAGCCGACGAACCACCGCCCTGAGACGCCGTTGCTGCAACTCCGATCTTTTCCCCCAAGACACGATCACCGGTAACGTCGAAGTATCCGCACCCGTCCAATAGTAAACGAGGTGCTATCATGCCGTCTCCAAAATCCGATCTTCCGAAAATCACCTATTCGATCCGCGAGGCCGTCCAGGTTTCCAGCCTGTCTCGCAGCACGATCTACAACCACATCGCCGCTGGTCGTCTCACCGCTCGCAAGATTGGTGGCCGTACCCTGATCCCAGCCGACGCTCTGCACGCGCTGGTCGCGGGGGAGGCATGAGTGATGAACCAGATATGCAAAACCCCGGCGGGTGAGGCCGGGGCTTCGCGCGATCATCTTGGCGGCTGGTCGCGATGCCTTCCTACCCTCGCAGCCAACCCGGCGCAATTCCTGATCGCAGTGCATAACGTCCGGCCGGAAATGGCCGCGAAGATCGTTGCGCTCGCATTCGGGGGAGGCGCACATGGCTAAGCCGTTCGACCGTTTTTCCGACGCTGCCCGCGCCTTGCTGGCGGTGGAAAGCCTGTCCGAAAAGGAAGGGCAATTCTGTGGCGGTCTTGCCTATCGCACTGCCCCGCTCAGCGACAAACAGGCGAACTGGCTGCGCATCCTGCTTGATCGCCATGGCTTGCCTGCGCTGGCCGCAGGAGGGGAAGATGGATGAAGACCGTCCCACGTCCACCATGTCGCAAGATTGCCCACAGGACGGCTCTGAGAGCGTTGCGGAGCATCTGGGGCGGTTGCAGCGCCTTTCTCTCGCCGTGATACGTTCAGCAGGCTCATATGGCCTGACAGCCTTGGAAACGGCATCCGCGACCGGCTTTGACCGATATTCGATCCAGCCGCGCATTTCTGAGTTGCGGGCCAAGGGCCGGGTCGTCGATGGCGGAAAGCGTCGTCGCAATCCGAGCGGTCGGAGCGCGATCGTCTGGGTTGCCAAGGATGTCGCTTCCAGTGGCTAAGGATCGTCGAAGACGGAACAGGCCAAATGCCACCGGGCGAAACAACACCAGCCGTTTCGTCCGGCTGGATTACCGTCTGCTCCATAGCAACGCCTATCGCAGCCTCACGCCCAATGCTCGGGTTCTCCTGATCGAACTCGCCATGCTCTACAACGGCGACAACAACGGCAGTCTCTACCTGGGCGTGCAGGATGCCGCGCACCGCATGGGCCTTGCCGATCACCATGCTGCCGGTCGCGCTTTTGACGAGCTGCAATCGTTGGGTTTCATTGAGATGACCCAGGATGCCCATTTCGAGATCAAGGCATCGGAGACGTCGCGGGCTCGGACTTGGCGCCTGACATGGTTGCGCGGCCCCGGTCGCAAGTTGGCAGACTGGGCATTTATGGAGCGCGAGCCTGAACCGCAGACCTCCGAGCGGCGGCGAATGGAACGCGGTCAACGCGCATTGAAGGCGTACAAAAAGGCCCGTGACCTAAACAAGCTCCCGGTGGTGGATTCCACCACGATAAAACAGAATGCCGGTGGTGGATTCCACCATGATGGCCCTGTTTCGGACTGAGAGCGGTGGTGGATTCCACCACGCAAATTGAACGAAACGGCAGTTTTCCGCCAAAGCCCTGCATGGTGGATTCGCACCACTACATAGCTATACCATGGGTATTACAGCGCAGCGGTGCAGACTTGGCTGCGCACTCTCCCACAAACCTGCCGGCCATTCGAATTATCGCGAAACTCGAACTTCAAACTGAACCCAACGCCTGCAAAGGCATCTCGCTCAGAAAATGCGGTTGGCATGCGCATAGGGTCTGAGAGTGCCTAGGTAAGGAACCGCAAAAATGCCGCTAGCTTGCCGGACACGCTGTCCACGTCTAGCATTCATCGATTGGGTAAGCACAGAGAGCACATGAACATTTTTCTCGCCGCAGCACTCCTCGCAAATCAACAGTTTCGGGTTCATGAGCAGGCCGACCCATTGGACGATCATATTTCGATATATGCCTTGGCTGGTGATAATAGACGGCATCTTGCGGTCGGTTGCGAGGATGCGTCGGATCCGGACAGCTTGCGTGTCGTTATCAAGTTCGGGCGATACATCGGTGAGGGAACGCCCGGCATCCTCGCGGGCGGCACGATCGTTCAATATCGGTTTGACAAGGGCGCAGCCCAGACTGTGCGCTGGTACTCATTTGACGAGCAAGTGCTAGCTGAACCTCCCCGCACGAAGCCACTTCGCTTCATTTCTGAACTGAGGGGATCGACGAAATTGTTCGTCAGGGCGCACACTAAGAGCGGTAATACAGTCGACATAGCATTCACCTACGACGACCCGACATTGGCTGTGGATGCCGTCCTTGAAAAATGTGGGCACAGCATCGGTGAAGCACGCGAAAAATAGTGGGTTCACATAGCGCTTTGGGTCGACGAACTTGCAAGTAAGGAAACGCAATCTTCGTGGGAACGACACGGCCAGGCCACGGAGAATGATCCGAGCGACGAGCGAGAGTGGAAAGGTGTTCCCGCCAGTGCTTGCCTGAGACTGAAAGAACTGTTGCTAATGATCGCGCATCCACGTGACAGAGCGATGCCGACAAACGCCGGTTCTCGGCTGATCTAGCTTGCGCAGGATGCAATGAAGCCCGGCCATATGTTGCTTGGTCGGGTCGTCAATCTCACAGTGCATCATGAGGAATGCATCGCCGAGTGCAGCACAATTCATGATCGGCAAATGCCTCGGATCCTGGCGATTATTCGCTGGATCATGTACTTTGAAGCTGTTTCCAGGCGGCTCATGAAAATCAATTGAGAAGTTGCCACCAGCCGAGCAGCGCTGTTTTCCGCCATTCCCAGCCGCGATTTGTCGCGTGGGGTGTGTATAGGTTCCCAGCTTCCACAATCGGAGCCGGGCGATATGCTCGCAAGATCGTGAAGGCCATACGTGTTTCTTTCCTTGAGGGATTGAGGTGCGCGCCGATTGAGCGAGCAAGGTCCAGCCGTCCCTAGTCGGCACCTTTGGGGGCCTGATTGGGGGCTTTCTAAAATTCACATCGGCATTGATCCGCAGAAAAGCTTTCCTCGGAGCAGTCTATGTGAGCCCGTCACCGCCACCATATCTACTTTTTCGGTGCACTGAGGTGCTGGCGCACCAGCCTCGGCTACGCTCAAGCGTCGCGCGGGCTTGATGGGCACATTGCCGGGAGCTTCATCAAACCTTTGCCGTTCGTGTCGAGCCCTTCGGCAGGCGGCTTGCAGCAGCCGCTCTGGACAGGCTCCGTCGAGACACGTTGGCACTGACGTGTCTCGACTGCGCTCGACACGAACGGGTTTTGGATCTGGGCGGAATACCTGCCGCTTATTCCGCCGCCTCGGGGAAATAATTCAGCAGCGCTTTGACCTCGAGATATTCCTCGAAGCCGTGCTCGCCCCATTCGCGGCCATTGCCCGAGCGCTTGTAGCCGCCGAACGGCGCGTGGAAATCGAAGCCGTCGTTAAGGTTGACCCAGCCCGCGCGGATGCGGCGGCCAATGGCGCGGCAGGCATCGACATCCTGCCCGTTGACGTATCCGGCAAGGCCGAAGTTGGTGTCGTTGGCCATTTCGACCGCGTGATCGATGTCGTCGTAGCCGATCATCACCAGGACCGGGCCGAAGATTTCCTCGCGGTCGATGGTGCGCTGGTTGTTCGAGATGAACACCGTCGGGCGCACGAACGCGCCTTTCTCGATGCCTTCGGGCTTGCCGGGGCCACCCGCAACCAGTTCCGCGCCTTCGTCGATGCCGAGCTGGATGTAGCGCTGGATGTCATCGTACTGGCCGATCGAGACCACCGGACCCATCGCGACGTTGCCCGCCGGATCGCCGACGGTGACGCCCTCGGCGGCTTCTTTCGCCGCCGCGCGCGCTTCGTCCATCCGGGCATTGGGCACGAGCAGGCGCGAACCGGCTGAGCATGTCTGGCCCGAATTGCCCATCATCCCTGCCGTCGCGGCGGAGACGTTCTTCACCATGTCGGCGTCGTCGAGCACGATCCACGGGCTCTTGCCGCCCAGTTCCAGCCCGACGCGCTTCACCGTGTCGGCGGCGTCCTTCATGATCTGGATGCCGACCGGCTCCGAGCCGGTGAACGAGATCATGTCGACGTCCTCGTGCGTGGTCAGCGCGGTGCCGATCTTGCTGCCCGAACCCTGAATCATGTTGAACACGCCCGCCGGTACGCCCGCCGTATCGAGGATTTCGGCGAGGATATGCGCGGAATAGGGCGCAAGTTGCGGCGGCTTGAGGATCATCGTGTTGCCGGTCGCCAGCGCCGGGAAAATCTTCACGCAGGTTTGGTTCATCGGCCAGTTCCACGGCGTAATCAGACCGCAAACGCCAATCGCCTCTTTCGCGATCAGCGTGGTGCCCTTCTGCTCGTCGAACTTGAACTCCTGCAGCACTTCAATCGCGGTCTGCAGATGGCCCGCGCCGAGCCCGACATGGAAGCCGCCCGCAAGCGAGGCCGGAGCACCCATTTCCTCGCGGATGGCATCGCCCATCTCGCCCTGCCGCTTTTCGTATTCGGCCTGGATCGACTTGAGCAGGTCAAGCCGTTCCTCGCGGCTGGAGACCGACCACGAGGCAAACGCCTTGCGCGCGGCGGCAACCGCCTTGTCGACATCGGCTGCCGAGCCGAGCGAGATGCGACCCGAGACCGCTTCGGTCGCCGGGTTGATGACGTCGGCGGTCGCGGGGGTGATCGGGTCGACCCACTGGCCGTCGATATAGAACTGCAGATATTCGCGCATGGGTCTCTCTCCGGAATTCAGGCTATCCATTGGCCGTTCGTGTCGAGCGCAGTCGAGACACGTTTACCCGGCCAGCGTCTCTCGACTTCGCTCGAGACGAACGGGGGAAGGTCGGCGCTGGTTCCGCTCCGACCTTCCGTTCGCCCGGTCTTACTGCGTGCCTTCGGCGTACCAGGTGCGGAATTCCGAATAGTTCGGCATTTCCTCCGAGTTTGCCTTGGGGTCGATGGGAACGTGGATCACGGTGACACCGCCGCGTTCGTAGGCAGCCTTGATCGCCGGGCCGAGGTCCTTGGCTTCCTTGACGAATTCGCCATGCGCGCCGAACCCTTCGCCGATCTTGTCGAAGCGGACCTTGTCGGACCAGTGCGTGCCGGTTTCCGCCGTGCCGTGGCCGAAGGTGCGCTTGTAGACGCCGACTTCGAGACCCCACTGGAAATCGACGCCGACGACGCAGACCAGCGGCAGGTTTTCGCGCACCGCAACTTCAAGTTCGCCGATGTGGAACAGGAACGAGGAGTCGGAGGTGAGCAGCATGCCCGGGCGGCTCTTGCCCGTTTCCGCCCGGTCCGCCAGCATCGCGCCGGTGGTGTATGGCAGGCCGGTGCCGATATGGCCGTAGTTCTGGTTCCAGATCACGTCGTGCGGCTTGCACTGCGAATAGGTCCACTGGAAGATCACCGTTGCGCCGCCGTCGCGGATCATGATGCCGTCCTCTGGGAACGCCTTGGTCGCTTCGGTGACGAACTGGCTGGTGTGCATCAGGCTGTCCGAACCGTCGGGCTTGCCGCCCGCTTCCTCGGCCAGTTCCTCAAGCTGCTGCGCGTCCTGCTGGATATAGGCGGAAAGCTTTTCGCTCGCCTGACGCCCGCCCAGTTCCTTGAGCGCGCGCGACAGCTGCGGCACGACGCCGCGCACGTCGCCGACCAGTGGGATGTCGATCGGGCGGTTGACGCCGATGGCAGACGCGTCCTGCTGGACGTAGATCCACTTGCGGTTCGCCTCGTTATCGACCCAGTGCCGCCAGCGGCCATAGTGCGATGGCTCGCCCAGTTCGGTCGCCAGCGCAACGCAGCAATCCGATTCCACAACCGCGTCGATCGAGGCTTCGGAGAAACCGTAGGGGAAGGTGCGGTCTTCGAGACCTTCGATGAAGCTGGTGCCGCCCGAAGTCTGGATGACGGGGCACTGCATCAGGTCGGCGAGTTCCTTGACCGCCGCGCCAGACTTGCTGGTGTGGACGCCGTGGCCGACGAGCAGGATCGGGTTCTTGGCTTCCTTGATCGCCTTGGCCGCTTCGGCAATGCGGTCGCCATCGGCACCGGCATTGACGAGACGATAGCGGTCGGGCGGCAGGATCGGCGTGTCGGGCACTTCCTCAAGGATGACGTGCTGCGGCAGCTCGATATAGGCCGGGCCGGGGGTGCCCGACATGGCGACGCGGATCGCCTCGCGCACGATTTCATCGACCTGATCGTGATATTCGATCGAGCTGGAGAACTTCACCGAATCCTCGATCATCGGCTCCTGCCGGACGAACTGGATACGGCCGCGGCGCACGCGGCGCTCGGTCACGCGGGCGCGCTGGCCGCCGATAAAGATGACCGGATCGTTCTCGACCTTGGCGCACTGTACGGCGGGCATGGCATTGGCCATGCCGGGGCCGAGCGTCGCGATGCAGACGGCGGGCTTGCCGGTGATGCGCGCGGCAGCGGCGGCCATGTGCCCGGTCGCGGCCTCGTGGTGCGAGGAGACGACGGTCCAGCCGCGCTTTTCGGCTTCGAGGAAAAGGTGGACGAAGTTGGGATCGGGGATGCCGAACATCGTCTTGATGCCCTCTGCCTCGAACAGGTCGAGCATGCGCTTGTAGACGGGTACGCCGCCACTCTTCGCTTCGGTCTCCGCCTGCGGCTCGTTATCGTACATCTCTTGCCTCTCCTGATGATCGGAATGGATTTCGGGACCGGTGCACAGTGCCCGGTCCCCTCCCGATTCGCACTAGCATTGTGCCCCTTCGCGATGCCAGCGTAAATCAACAGTACTGTTGACTTGACGCGCGGGCGATCCATTGGGAACAGGACGCCACCGTTTCCAAAGAGGATTGCCCGATGCCCGAACCGATTTCCGCCCGGTCATGGCTGTTCGCCCCCGGCGACAGCGAAAAGAAGATGACCAAGGCGATGGAAGGCTCTGCCGACATCGTGCTGATCGACCTAGAGGATGCGGTCGCGCCCGACAACAAGCCGCTGGCGCGCACGATGGTCCGCGATTTCCTTGCCGCGAACCCGCAGCAGCGCGAGCGCCTCTGGGTGCGGATCAATCCGTTCGATGGCGACTGGACGCTGGGCGATCTGGCCGCGATCATGCCTTCGAAGCCGGGCGGGATCATGCTGCCCAAGGTCTATGGCCGCGCCGATGTCGAGAAGCTCGACCATTGCCTCTCCGCGCTCGAAGTCGCCAACGGGATCGAAGAAGGCTCGACCCCGGTGATCGTGCTGATTACCGAAACCGCAGAGGCGATGTTCCACACCGGCGATTACAAGGGCGCGCCGCGCGTGGTGGCGCTGACCTGGGGCGCGGAAGACCTCGCCGATTCGATTGGCGCCAATTCGAACAAGGATGAGAGCGGGGCCTATACCTTCACTTACGAGCTGGCGCGCACGATGACGCTGCTGGGCGCGGCGACGGCGGGGGTGACGCCGATCGAGACGATCTCCGCCGATTTCCGCGACCTCGACGCCTTGCGCGCGCGGGCCGAACGGGTGCGCCGCGACGGCTATCGCGGGATGCTGGCGATTCACCCGGCGCAGGTCGATGTCATCAATGAGGCGTTCACTCCGAGCGAGGAAGAGATCGCCGAGGCGCAGGAGATCGTCGATATCTTCGCCGCTAATCCCGGCGTTGGCGCGATTGGCTGGAAGGGCGGGATGCTCGATCGCCCGTACCTGAGCCGCGCCGAGGCATTGTTGCGGCAGGTTGGGAAGCTGTGATTTTCCGTCATACATCGACGCATCCTCTCCCCTCGCGGGAGAGGATACGCAGGCTTGCCAGCTTGCTGGCTAGCCGCAGTTGGAGAGGGGGCGCGTGGTCGTGCTCGCCGAACACCCCTCTCCAGGCTTCGCTAGCTCGCACGCGAGCAAGCTTCGCCATCCTCTCCCCTCGAGGAGGGGCGAGGATATGAGCGGCGCAATCGACCTTTCCCGCCGCCTCAAACGCGGCGATTCCATCATCTTCGGTCAGGCCTGTGGCGAACCGCCTGCGCTGGTCGAGGCGTTGATCGAGCAAGGCGGCGGGATCGGCGATCTTTCCGCGTTCATCGCTACCAGCTTTTCGGGTGCGTTCCAACCCGACTCTGCCTCTGCTTTCCGCCTGTCCAGCATGGGCGCGATCGGCGCGCTGCGTTCGATGACCAGGGCGCAGGCACTGGACGTAATCCCTGTCCATGTCGGGCAGGTCGCGCCGTTGATCGAGCAGGGCGTGCTGCCCTGCGATGTGGCGATGATCCAGGTCAGTCCGGCGGACGAGAACGGCAACCATTCCTGCGGTCTGATCTCCGATTATGTGCGCGCGGCGGTGGCAAAGGCACGCGTCGTGATCGCGGAGGTCAACGAGCAGGTGCCCTTCACCTTCGGCGAAATGATCCACGCCAGCGAGATCGATGTCGCATTCGAGGTGGATCGCGCGCCGGTCGAGGTGCAGCCCGCGAAAATTGGTGAGACCGACGCGGACATCGCAAAGCACTGTGCGGAGTTCATCGGCGATGGCTCGGTCATCCAGACCGGGGTTGGCGCTGTGCCCGATGCGCTCCTGCAACTGCTGACCGACCGCAAGGACCTGGGCGTGCATTCGGGGATGCTTGGCGACGGGCTGGTCGATCTTTACGAGGCGGGCGCGCTGACCAATGCGCGCAAGGAGATCGACGCGGGCGTTTCGATCAACGGCGCGCTGATCGGCACGCGGCGGCTCTATGACTGGGCGCACCGCAACCCGGCGATCCGCATGACGCCGACGAGCTATACCCACGATGCCGCCGTGCTCGCGCAGCTGTCGCGGCTGGTGACGATCAACTCGGCGGTCGAGGTGGACCTGACCGGGCAGGTCAATGCCGAAACGGTTGGACCCGCGTATCTGGGCGGCACCGGCGGGCAGGTCGACTTCGTGCGCGCAGGGGTGCGCTCGCCCGGCGGCCACTCGATCACCGCGCTGCCCGCGACGGCAAAGGGCGGGACGATCAGCAAGATCGTTTCAAGGCTCGACGCGCCGGTGACGACGGCGCGCAGCGAGGTGGATGTTGTTGTCACCGAATACGGCGCGGCGGAATTGCGCGGGCAATCGCTGGCAGAACGCGCGCGGCGGATGGTGGCCATCGCGCATCCCGACTTCCGCGAGGAACTCGACCGCGAGGCGCATGCGATTGCGCAGCGGGGGTACTGATTGTGGTTCACGCGGAGACGCGGAGGCGCGGAGAGGGCTGTTCCGGGGTGACAGTTCGTTTTGATTTGGGCGCTCACAGAGGCGCAGAGGCACAGGGTCTGTAGCGCTCGTCTGCGGCGAAGCCGCCTTATTTCAGAAGTTCTGAATTTGAGGAATGCCGCCTGCCGGCGGCACAACCCCTCTGCGCCTCTGTGCCTCTGTGAGCGTAATCAGTCCGCGTCTCCGCGTCTCCGCGTGAACCAAAATTTCTAGTTGCCGGAGACCCGCCCCTCGATCGCATCCCAGATCATCCCCGCCGTATCGCTGCCGTTGAACCGGTCGATCGCCACGATCCCCGTCGGCGAGGTCACGTTGATTTCGGTCAGCCATTTTCCGCCGATCACGTCGATGCCGACGAAGATCAGGCCGAGGCGTTTCAGTTCCGGTCCCATCGCGGCGCAGATTTCCTCCTCGCGCGGGGTCAGCACCGTCGCTTCCGCCGAGCCGCCCACCGCGAGGTTCGAGCGGAATTCGCCCTCGCCCGGCTTGCGGTTGATCGCGCCCGCGACCTCGCCGTCGACCAGCACGATACGCTTGTCGCCCTCGGCGACTTCGGGGAGGAAGGGCTGGACCATGTGCGGCTCGGGCCAGGTCTGGTTGAAGACCTCGAACAGCGCCGAGAGGTTGTCGCCGCTCTCGGGCAGGCGGAAAATCGCCTTGCCGCCGTTGCCGTGGATCGGCTTGACCACCACCGCGCCGTGCTTCGCCATGAAGGTCCGCACCTCCTCGACCGAGCGCGTCACCAGCGTCGGCGGCATGAACCGCCGGTAATCGAGCACCATCACCTTTTCCGGCGCGTTCCTCACCGAGACGGGGTTGTTGACCACCAGCGTCTCGCGCTCGATGCGTTCGAGCAGATGCGTCGCAGTGATATAGCCCATGTCGAACGGCGGGTCCTGCCGCATCAGCACGACATCGACATCCTTGCCAAGGTCGAGCCGCACCCGTTCGCCCATCGCATAATGATCGCCCTCGACGCGCTGCACCGTTACCGGGTTGGCATGTGCGAATAGCCGGTCGTCCTCGTCGAGCGTAAGCGTGCCGACATCGTAGTGGAACAGCGTGTGCCCCCGCGCCTGCGCCGACAACATCAGGGCGAACGAGGAATCGCCCGCGATCCCGATAGAGTGCATCGGGTCCATCTGGACGGCTACGCGTAGGGTCATTTCAGTGTCCTTGGCGATGCGTGTCTCGACTTCGCTCGACACGAACGGGTTTGTTGGCATTCCCCCTAGCCGTTCGCCTCGAGCAAAGTCGAGAGGCGCTTGCCCAAGCCTACGGCATCCACGCGTTTTCGATGTGGCGCGGCTCGGTGCCGGGGGCAAGCAGGATCACGTCAATGCGGATATCTTCGCCGCCAGTGGCGTATTCGTGGGCCACGGCCTCGACCGCAGCGGCGACGCGGCGCAGGCGATACTCGTCTATCGCGAAGTCGAGTTCGGCGGCGGACTTGCGCCATTTGACCTCGACGAAGGCGACAAGGCCGTCCTTGCGGCAGATCAGGTCGATCTCGCCTGACTTCGTCTTGCGGCGGCGGTCGAGCATGTCCCAACCCCGCGCTTCGAGCCATGTGGCGGCTTCGTCTTCAGCCTGCCTGCCGCGCTGGTCTGCCAGTTTGCGTTTGGCTGTCATTTCAATTCCAGCGCGCGGGCATAGAGCGTCTTGCGGTCGAGCCCGGTTGCCTTCGCCACCGCCGCCGCTGCTTGCGAGGCTTTGGCTGTGGCGAGTTCGGCGCGCAGCAGCGCATCGACATCGACCTCGGCGCCCTGATCTTTAACAGGCGGACCGATCAGAAGGACGATCTCGCCCTTTGCCGGCTTCGCATTGTACTGTGCAGCGAGTTCCTCCGCCGAACCCGTCCGGCATTCCTCGAACTTCTTGGTCAGCTCGCGTGCCACCGCGACCTCGCGGCCCGGCAGCTGTTCGGCAATCGCCTCAAGGGCAGCAACCAGCCTCGGCGCCGTCTCATAGAACACGAGCGTCGCCCTGACGCCCGCCAGTTCGGCCAGCACATCGCCGCGCGCCTTCGCCTTGGGCGGCAGGAACCCGGCGAACAGGAACCGGTCTGACGGCAGGCCCGACATCGCGATTGCGCTGATCGCGGCCGAAGCGCCCGGCACGCTCGTCACCACCAGCCCGCGCTCGCGCGCCTCGCGCACCAGTCGATAGCCCGGATCGGAGATCAGCGGCGTCCCGGCATCGCTGACCAGCGCCACCGGCTCGTTCGCAATCCGCTCCAGCAGCCGATCGCGCGCCGAAGCATCGGCATGATCGTCATAACGAATCAGCCGCGCCTCTATCCCGAGGTGCTTCAACAGCTTGCCCGTCACCCGCGTATCCTCGCAGGCCACCGCAGAAACGCCGCGCAGCGTCTCGATTGCCCGCAAGGTTACATCGCCGAGATTGCCAATCGGGGTGGCGACTATATAGAGGCCGGGAGCCAAGGAAGGTTCCATGCGGGAGTTCATGGAACCGATCCAGGGGAGCGGCAAGTGATGATTCAGAACCTTTTCTCGCGGCGCAAGCTGATGACGCTGGGCGCGGTTGCGCTTCTTGCGGGCTGTAAGGCGATTCCGACATCGGCGCCGCCAGAAGGCCCTGCCCCGCCGCCCCCGCCGCCGACGAGCAACCTGCCGACCGATACTGAGCGCCACCGCGTCGCGCTGCTGGTGCCGCTTTCGGGCAGCAACGCGCAGGTCGGCCAGTCGATCGCCAATGCCGCGACAATGGCGCTGCTCGATACCGATGCCAAGAACCTGCGTGTTACGAATTACGATACCGCAGCCGGTGCCGCAAATGCCGCGCGCCGCGCCGTGGCCGATGGCAACAAGCTGATCCTCGGCCCGCTGCTCTCGGACAATATTCCTGCCGTCGCCGAAGTCGCCCGCCCGGCGCAGGTGCCCCTGATCTCGTTCTCGAACGATCAGGTTGCCGCAGCGAGCGACACTTTCGTGATGGGCAACCTGCCGGGCCAGTCCGTCGACCGCGCTATCGGCTATGCCACCCAGCGCGGGATCGACATGTTCGCCGCGCTTATCCCGCAAGGCGAATATGGCGAGCGCGTAGCCGCATCTCTGGCCTCGTCGGTGCAGGCAAATCGCGGCAAGATCGTTGCGGTCGAGCGCTATGACCGGGGCAACACGTCCATTGCGAGCGCAGCCAAACGGCTTGCCGACAAGGGCGGCTACGAAGGCGTCCTGATCGCCGATGGTGGCCGCATGGCGGTGCGCGCCGGGCCGGTCGTCAAACCGTCGGGCAGCGACGTGCAGATCATTGGCACCGAGCTGTGGAGCGGCGAAAAGGACGTAATGGACTCTTCGGCCCTCCGAGGCGCGTGGTTCGCCTCGGTTTCGGACCAGCGCTTTGGCCAGTTTTCCAAGAGCTACCAGTCGCGCTTCGGTGCTGCTCCCTATCGCATTGCAACGCTCGGCTACGATGCCGTGCTGCTGACGCTGCGCGTCGCGCGTGACTGGACACCGGGCAAGACATTTCCGCTGCGTCAGCTCACTGACAAAGGCGGTTTCCTTGGCCTTGACGGCCCGTTCCGCTTTGGCCGCGAGGGCGTGGTCGAGCGCGCGCTCGAAGTGCGCGAGGTTGGTGCTGGCACGGTAACCACGGTCAGCCCTGCCCCCACCCGTTTCGACGACTGAGGATAAGCTGCGAAGCCCGCTTGATTGCGCGATTCCGCGCAGCATATAGCTGTCAGCATGGCCAAAGACCTGTTTGAAAAGCTGCCCGATGCAGGCGGCGAAAGCTACGACGGTTCCGCAATCGAAGTGCTGGAAGGGCTTGAGCCCGTCCGGCGGCGCCCTGGCATGTATATCGGCGGCACCGACGAGCGTGCGCTGCACCACCTCGCCGCCGAAGTCCTCGACAACGCGATGGACGAGGCGGTCGCGGGCCATGCGAACCGGATCGAGGTGACGCTGGAGGAAGGCAATACCCTCTCGATCAGCGACAACGGGCGCGGCATTCCTGTCGACGAGCACCCGAAATATCCCGGCAAATCCGCGCTCGAGGTGATCCTCACCACGCTGCACTCGGGCGGCAAGTTCTCGGGCAAGGCCTACGCGACATCGGGCGGCCTGCACGGCGTCGGCGTATCTGTCGTGAACGCGCTGTCGAGCCACACCCGGGTCGAGGTTGCGCGCAACAAGGAAGTCTTTGCGCAGGAGTTCTCGCAAGGCATCGTTCAGGGACCGTTGCAGAAGATCGGCACCACGCCCAACCGGCGCGGGACCACCGTGACCTTCACGCCGGACACCGAGATATTCGGCGATCAGCAGTTCAAGCCCGCGCGGCTGTTCAAGCTCGCCCGCTCAAAGGCGTACCTTTTTGCAGGCGTCGAAATCCGCTGGAAATGCGTCCCCTCGCTCGCCAGCGACGACGTGCCGCAAGAGGCGGTTTTCCAGTTCCCGGGCGGGCTTGCCGACCACCTCTCCGAACAGATCGGCAACCGCGAATGCGTCACTACCGCGCCCTTTGCCGCCTCGCAGGATTTCCCCGGCGAGGAGCAGGGCCGCGTCGAGTGGGCAATCGCCTGGCCGCTCTACTCGGACGGTGCCTATTCCTGGTACTGCAACACCATCCCGACGCCCGACGGTGGCACCCACGAACAGGGCCTGCGCGCCGCGCTGACCAAGGGAATGCGCGCGTTCGGCGAACTGGTCGGGGTCAAGAAGGCCAAGGACATCACGCCCGACGACATCGTCACGGGCAGCGAGATCATGCTTTCGCTGTTCCTGCGCGATCCGCAATTCCAGAGCCAGACCAAGGACCGGCTCACATCACCCGAAGCCGCGCGCCTCGTCGAGAACGCGGTACGCGACCATTTCGACCATTTCCTGTCCGACAACATGGAACGCGGCAAGGCGCTGCTCGCGCATACAATGGAGCGCATGGAGGACCGCCTGCGCCGCAAGGCCGAGCGCGACATCAAGCGCAAGACCGCGACCAACGCCAAGAAGGTTCGCCTGCCCGGCAAGCTGACCGACTGCACCGGCGAAGGCGACGGCGAAACCGAGCTGTTCATCGTCGAGGGCGATTCTGCAGGTGGCTCCGCCAAGCAGGCGCGCGACCGCAAGACGCAGGCGATCCTGCCGATCCGCGGCAAGATCCTCAACGTCGCTTCGGCCACGGCGGACAAGATCCGCGCCAACACCGAAATAGCCGATCTCAACCTCGCGCTCGGTTGCGGGACGCGCAAGGACTGCGATCCCGACGCGCTGCGCTATGACCGCATCATCATCATGACCGACGCCGACGTCGACGGCGCGCATATCGCGACGCTCCTGATGACATTCTTTTTTCAGGAAATGCCCGAAGTGGTGCGCAAGGGGCACCTCTACCTCGCACAGCCGCCGCTCTACCGGCTGACCTCCGGCTCAACCTCGGCCTATGCGCGCGACGACGCGCACCGCGCAGAGCTGGAAGAGACGGTTTTCAAGGGCAAGAAGGTCGAAGTCGGCCGCTTCAAGGGCCTTGGCGAGATGAACCCGCAACAGCTGCGCGAAACGACGATGAGCCCGGACACCCGCTCGCTGATCCGCATCACCCTGCCGCCGGAATTCGAACAGCGCGCGGCGGTAAAAGACCTTGTCGACCGCCTAATGGGCCGCAATCCCGAGCATCGCTTCAACTTCATCCAGAACCGCGCAAGCGAGCTGGACAAGCATATGATCGACGCGTGAATTTACTTCAATCAAATCCACAGAGTTTCTTAAGCTGATAATCTTCAGAAAAATAGATGTACATCATCCTTGCATTCTTCTTTCCTTGCTCGTCCTTTGCGTCATCTATTTCATTTTTCAACATGGAAACAGTATCGTCAAATAGTTTCCGGTTCTCAGCTAATCCGGGTCTGCTGGTACAGCGAATTTTTAAGTCGATCATACGAGCAGCAGCCGAACGAGAACTCAATTCAAGGGCTTGATCGATTAACGTTTCAGCTTCATTAATCCTACCACGGACTAAGGCGATGTTCGCTTTGTCTGACAATGCATAAGCTTGAAACGAATTGAAGTCCTTACTCCTCCACTTGTCAGGAAACCTTTCGTGAAGTTGAGAGTTTTTCTCAATAAAAATATCCAATTTTCCAGATAGTTCCTCAATGTTTTCGCCAACCCCTTCAACGCTAAGAAGTTTAATTTCGTTTCTCAAGTTCATAAGATTGCCGAGTTTGACGAAATATTCACAACGCTCCTTAAACTCCTCCTTGCAAGATTCGAGGAGTTTCCCCTACAAACTCAATGTACCATTCACTACCCGCAATACTTCTGCGGAGATCGAAGACATCATTATATGTTAGTCTGCTTTCGTCAAAAGCTGCTCTCGCTCATTCTTTAATTGGTCACGCTCACGCTCCAGGTCATCGCGCTCGCTCTGCAATTGATCGCGTTCAGCTCTCAACTCAGAAACACTCTCCTCAAACCTCGTGCATTAAAAAATAGATACACAAACAGGGAAACGGAGACCAAAAACAAGGCCAAGCTAGCTATTGAATAAAGCTGCCGAGATGTCATTTATCATCTCCGAATGAAATCTTGATTTTACTAATCCAGCCAAATACCTGCCTAAATTGCTCAAGTGAAAACCATCCACCGCTAATGAGGCAAACAAATGAACATAACAATGGTACACCAATCTTAAATTCGATTGGCGTATCTCTATTGATTGGAAGAACTTTCGGGTCAACCAGAATAGCCAAGCATGCAATAGACATGAAGAATAGAGCAGCACAGCAAAAAGAGCGCTCTTCTCGGCGTTTGTCACTTTGCCAGTCGGTTCCGGCGCTGTCGGTTGCTGGTCTGCCATTGCGATTCTCACGTTAGGCCCTACCAGTAATTCAACAAAATTCAAATACTCGATACTAGGATGAGCGGCATGAGGCGTCGTATGCCAAATTCCAATGCGATAAGCGAACTTGTCGAAGAACATTGAGACTAAGCGACTAATCGCCCCGCACCCGGCCTCCCCGCTCAGATTTTGAATATCCCGAAGATTGTCTTCTTGTCGCCCTTCTCGCGCTTGGCCTTGTAGCCGGGGCAACCCTTCTTGTCGGAATCGATCTTGCACAGGCGCACAGTGTTCAGGAAATCGTGACCCCAGAGGAAATCCTCCGAGGTTGCCTTCCCCCGAAACGCGACCTGCTTGACGAACATGTCGTCTTTCCCGGCAAAGGCGAGGAGCATGAAGGTGATGCGGTTGCCTTCGTCGGTCGCGGGGCAGATCGCGCGGAAATAGAAGGTTTCGAAGCCGCCCTTCTTGCCGTTGCGCACCGGCGACATCAACGCATCGGGGCAGGTCTGCTGCAGGATGCTGCGGATTTCGGCGGCGTATTCCTCCTGCTCCATGTCGTCGGCAAGCTGCTTGAACCACTGTGTGGTGATCTTGCGCGTCCAGTAGTCCGGCGTCTGCACATCCGGGATTTCGACCACGTTGATCTTGGTCGTGCTGACTTCCTGTTGCGCTACGGTATAGCCCGGAAGCTGCCGCGAAATAAGGATCTCGCGCTCGCCCTGTACATCGGCGGCGTGGGCAACCGAGGGAATGAGCGCCAGTGCGGCGGCAAGCTGCCAGAAACGTTTCATCGCATTTCCTTGGGTTCTCGATGTCATGGCACGCCTCGTCGCTGTCTCGCACCGATCCGTCAAGGTCAGCGCACCCTTTTCACGTAGAGATCATCGCCGCGCCGTTCACTGGCAAAGTTGGGCAGAGATTCGATAAGGTCGGACAGGCGCGAAAATCCATAGCTGCGGGCATCGAAGCTGGAGCGATTGGCGACACGCTGGCCCATCTCGGACAGGCTGGCAAAGCCCTGCCTGTCACGCTTCGAGGCTTTCCAGGCATCGCCGAGAAGGTCGATGAGCTCGGCATCGACCTCGGGAGTGCCCTCTTCGGGCTCGTCGGCCAGGTCGGGCGGCAGGTGCGCAAGATCGATAAATCGCGTGCAGGACTGGCGAAAGCCCTCAGGCGCGCGGCTGGTGCCAAAGCCATAGACCGGCAGGCCGTTCTGGCGCAGTCGCATCGCGACCGGCATGAAATCGCTGTCGCTGGTCATCAGGCCGAAGCCATCGACATTGCCGGTGTAAAGCAGGTCCATTGCATCGATCGCCATCTTCATGTCGGTGGCGTTCTTGCCCTTGGTGATGTCGAACGCCTGCTGCGGCTCAAGCGCGTGCTTGTGGACGAGCTTCGCCCATCCGGTCAGCCCGGTCTTCTTCCAGTTGCCGTAAACGCGCCGGATATTGACCGTGCCAAGATCGCCGAGGATCGTCAGCGCCGCCTCCAAGTCGCCCGGCGAGGCATTGTCGGCGTCGATCAGCAGCGCGATGTTGTTGCGGCGACGGTCGGGTTTTTCGCGGGCCATCAGGCCTCCTTCAATTCGATGAAGTCCATATGCAGGTAAGATAGGCGCTGGCGGGCAATGCGCCACCGCCCGTCCTCGCAGCGGACATAACGCTCGCGGTAATGGCCAAAGCCATTGTGCCCGGCGATGCCCTTTTCCTGCGCATCGGCAGCATCATAGGTGTTGCGGTCCTGCATGGCCCAGATCACATCGGCGGCATCGGGGCCGTCGAAGGTGACCTCCGGGTTGTGAACATGATGGACAGTCACCCAATCCTCGACGCAGGAACGCACATAAGCGACCGCCTTGTCGCGACCCTCATGGACGTTGCCCTCGGGTGGCGTGTCGAGCACGAAGTCCTCGGTGAAGCAGTCGGCATATCCGGCCCAGTCCTTCGTATCGAGGCAGCGGCAATAGCGCGCCTTGGTCTCGCATATCGCGCGCCAGTCTTCAAAATCTGCCATTGCACTGCCCTCTCCGTTCGCACTTGCCATGCTGCAATGCGATACCTAACCACATTCCCAAGCAACAAGTCACGGAAAGAAGATTACAGATGCAGCGTTTCGAAGGCACCCAGTCCTATGTCGCGACCGATGACCTCAAGGTCGCGGTCAATGCCGCGGTGCTGCTGCGCCGCCCGCTGCTGGTCAAGGGCGAGCCGGGCACGGGCAAGACGGTGCTGGCGCATGAAATCTCGAAGGCGCTCGATGCACCGCTGATCGAATGGAACGTCAAGTCGACGACCAAGGCGCACCAGGGCCTTTACGAATACGACGCGGTCGCCCGCCTGCGCGACGGCCAGCTGGGCGACGAGCGCGTCCACGACATCAAATTCGAACTACATCAAGAAGGGCAAGCTCTGGGAAGCGTTCACCGCGCCGAAGCTGCCCGTGCTGCTGATCGACGAGATCGACAAGGCCGACATCGAATTCCCGAACGACCTCCTGCAGGAACTCGATCGCATGAGCTTCGACGTTTACGAAACGCAGGAGCGCATCGCGGCAAAGGAACGCCCGATCGTCGTCATTACCTCGAACAACGAGAAGGAACTGCCCGATGCGTTCCTGCGCCGCTGCTTCTTCCACTACATCAAGTTTCCCGACCGCGAGACGATGCAGGAGATCATCAACGTCCATTACCCGGACATCCAGAAGACGCTGGTGACCAAGGCGATGGAGATCTTCTACGAGCTGCGCGAAGTGCCAGGCCTCAAGAAAAAGCCCTCGACCAGCGAACTGCTCGACTGGCTCAAGCTGCTAATGAACGAGGACATGCCGCTGGAGGTGCTGCAGAATCAGGACCCGAGCAAGGCGATCCCGCCGATGCACGGCGCGCTGCTCAAGAACGAACAGGACGTGATGCTGTTCGAAAGGCTTGCGTTCATGAGCCGGCGGCAGGGTAGCTGATATGCCCCACACGGGTCGCTGTTTCTGCGGGCAGGTGCGCTATTCGATAGACTCGGAGCCCGAGCGCGCGGTGACCTGCTGGTGCCGCGATTGCCAGTATATCGCTGCCGGTTCGGGAACGAACAATGTGTTTTTCCCCGACGAGGCGGTGAGCTTCGAGGGCGAGATCACCGAGATCGAGAAGACCGCTGCGAGCGGCAACACGATCCGGCGCGGTTTCTGTCCGAAGTGCGGATCGCAGATGTACAGCCGCACGGTTGCCGGGACCAAGCTGCCGATGCGCATCCGTGCGGGCACGCTGGACGATCCGGAACTAATGGCTCCGCAGGCCGCGATCTGGACCGATAGTGCGCCATCGTGGGCACAGATCAACCCGGACATTCCGCACTTTCCGAAGCAACCCGTTCTGCCGCCTTCAGAGTAGCGTTGCGCCCGCTCCCTCGATGGGTGAGTACGACTGCGGCCACTGATCTGTTTCACGCAGAGACGCTGAGAAAGCAGAGGCGCAGAGAGGCTTCGTCTCGGCCGCAGGCCGCAGGATAAACTTCGGACGACAGAAAATTGAGTGCGGCTTCGCCGCAAGCACGATATCCCTGCGTCTCCCCTACCCTCTGCGCCTCTGCGTGAAACCAATCTCGCAACGCCAGAAGACGGTCAGCCCCTTAATCCTGCGGGCCAAGCTTCTCCATCGGCACCGCCTCGTACATCGCCTTCACCGCAGGGCGCTCGTTGATTTGTGCCATCCAGCGCAGCAGTCCGGGTGTGTCGCTCTCGTTGACCAGATCGGCAAAGCCGAACTGCATCCCGTTGGCGATTGCGAAATTGCAGATGTCGGCGAGCGTATACATGCCGCCCGCCAGCCATTCGTTGTCGGCAAGATGATCCTCAAGCCGCCGCACCGAGACAGCGATCTTGCGCATTTCCTCGTCGAGCAGGTCCTGCGGAAAGCCCTCGCGCGCGCGACGCCATTTGACCTGCTGCTCGGGGATCGGGATTTTCTTGAGGTGCTCCTCGAAATCCGCATCGGACAGCTTTTGCGCAATCGGGGCGATGCCGCGATGCCAGCCGATAGTCGAGACGCACCAGCAAAAGTACTCGTCCACCCACTTGGTCCAGACGCGCATCTGCGCCCGGTCGAAATGATCGTCGGGCCGCAGCTTCACCGCCGTCGGGTGCGCATCTTCGAGATATTCGCAAATCACCGTCGATTCGGTGACGATCTTCCCGCCATCGTCGAGCGCAGGCACCTGCCCGCGCGGATTGATCGCCTTGAACCAGTCGGAATGATGCTCGAAATTGGTCGGATCGAGACGGCGAACGCTGAAATCCTTGCCGTGCTCGAACTTCTCGAAGAGCGTGAGCATGGGCTTCAACGAATTGGCAGCCGGTCCGAAACTGTAAAGCGTAAGCATCCCCGTCTCCTCCCGCATTGCGCGGATTAGTATGTGTTGCATACAACCTGCCCGAGCCAAGCGACTGGCGCAAGCCCCTGAGCCGGGTTAAGGGAGCCAAATGTTTTTCAACTTCATCGACGAACTGCGCGCGGCGGGTATCCAGGCTTCGTTCAAGGAGCACCTGACGTTGCTCGAAGCCCTCGACAAGGACGTGATCGAGCAGACGCCCGAGGCGTTCTACTACCTCTCGCGCGCCACCTTCGTGAAGGACGAGGGGCTGCTCGACCGCTTCGATCAGGTGTTCCAGAAGGTCTTCAAGGGCGTGCTGACCGATTACGGGCAGGAAGCCGTCGATATCCCCGAGGAGTGGCTCAGGAAGATCGCCGAGCGCTATTTTTCCGAAGAGGAGATGGAGAAAATCAAGTCGCTCGGTTCGTGGGACGAGATCATGGAGACGCTCAAGAAGCGGCTGGAAGAGCAGGAAAAGCGCCATCAGGGCGGCAACAAATGGATCGGCACCGGCGGCACCTCGCCGTTCGGGCACTCGGGCTATAACCCCGAAGGCATCCGCATCGGCGGCGAAGGCAAGCACGGGCGCGCGATCAAGGTCTGGGAAAAGCGCGAATTCGCCAATCTCGACAACACCAAGGAGCTGGGCACGCGCAACATCAAGGTCGCGCTGCGCCGCCTGCGCCGCTTCGCGCGCGAGGGTGCGGCGGAAGAGCTTGATCTCGACGCGACGATCGAAGGCACCGCCAAGCAGGGCTGGCTCGACATTCACATGCGGCCCGAGCGGCACAATGCGGTCAAGGTCCTGCTGTTCCTCGATGTCGGCGGATCGATGGACCCGTTCATCAAGCTGGTCGAGGAGCTGTTCAGCGCCGCCACCGCCGAATTCAAGAACCTCGAATTCTTCTACTTCCACAACTGCCTCTACGAAGGCGTGTGGAAGGACAACCGCCGCCGCTGGACCCAGCGCACGCCGACCTGGGACATCCTCCACAAGTACGGCCACGACTACAAGGTGATCTTCGTCGGCGACGCGGCGATGAGCCCCTACGAAATCAGCCACCCCGGCGGCTCGGTCGAACACATGAACGACGAGGCGGGCGCGGTCTGGCTGCAACGCGTGGCGCAGACCTATCCGGCAACGGTCTGGCTCAACCCCGTGCCCGAGCGGCAGTGGGAATACTCGACCTCGACGCGGATGGTGAAGGAACTGCTCGGCGGCGCGATGTACGGCCTGACGCTGGAGGGCCTTGACGACGCGATGCGCGAGTTGACCCGGAAGAAGGGTTAGGACTGGCATCGATGGAAAGCTGGAAAGAAATGGGCTACCTCGACAAGGCAGCCTTTTTCACGTTTGCTTTCGGTTTGCCCGGCATGGCTGCTGCGTTCATTTTGGGCAAGTTGGTTGGGCAAGACTCATTGATCGGATGGATCCTTGTAATTTGGTTTGCATCACCGTTGCTTTGGCTTTTATGTGTTTGGGCTGCGGGATCTCGGTACGAATTCATCCAGACATGCGGGTTTGTATGCGGCATGTCTTTCTTCGGCGGCTTACTAAATTTTGACGAAGAGCTGGCTCTTTACGGGCCAATCTTTGGCTTCATTGGCACGCTGCTCCTCGCAGTCTTCGGTAAACCCGCTGCTTTTTTATTGAATTGGGGCCGACCAACGTATGCAAGATGGTGGTATTAGAGTTCAAAGTTGAGCAGGCTTCCGCGCCGCCAGATAGAACCAGTCGCCCATGCCTATCCACGGACCCAGGATCGCGGCGGGCGCGAAGAGCAGCGCGTAGGGCACCAGCTTCTTGCTGCGCTTCCAGTGCTCGGGCGTACCGAAGCTGTAGCCGAGGTCGATGCGCGTCTGGTCAACGCGGCCGGTCTCGAACCCGGCTTTCGCAGTCATCGCGGTAAGTGTCTCGACCGAGAACTGGTAAAGGTGGTGCGGCGGCTCCGGGTGCGGCCAGTAATCGAGCTTGCCCGCCAGCGGATAGGAGACGCGCGGAAACAGCCCGTCGATATTGGGCGTCGATTGCAGCAGCAGCCCGCCGGGCTTGAGCAGGTCGCGGATCTTGACCAGTTCGGCCAGTGGATCGGGGACATGCTCGATCACGTCGAACAGGGTGATGACATCGAAGCTCTCGGGCGCGAACCCGGCGCTGTCGAGCAAGCCATTGTGAACGGTGAGCCCGAAGTGCTCCCGCGCAAACCGACTTGAGTTGGGCGAGAGTTCGACGCCTTGCACGGCGTATCCCGCCTCGCGTGCTTCCTTGAGGAAGAGGCCTGAGGAGCAGCCGATGTCTAGCAGGCTCAATCCTGAACCGTCTGGGATCGACTTGCGCAATACCTTGAGGTGCTGGCGGGCAACGCGGCGCATTCGGGCGAATTCGGCACCATCGGGATCGAACAGCTGGGTATGGTAGTCGTCATCCGCGGAATAGAGTTCGCCCACTTCGACCGCGCCGGGCGGGTTGGCGACGAAGACCAGCGCGCATCCGTTGCAGCGCACGAGGTCATAGCCTTCCTTGCGGAACAGGAAGGTATGCCCGGTGCCCCGGCAGAGGTTGCAGGCAGTTTGGGCGACAGTCTCTGCCTCAATGCGGACGGCTTGGTTCATGCGCGCGGGCCTAGCACGCAAAGGAAAATGGCCGGTTAACCCTCTCGCCAGCTCAATAGAGCAGCAGGTCGGCGATTTCGTCGCGCCAGCGCGCTTCGTCGGCCCCGGCTATGGCATTGAGATCGCCCGACTCACTCGCCGGATCGTCGACCCATTCGCGCAAGGCCGGGCCGCCGTTGATTACATCGATGGCGAGACGCTCGAACTCGTATTCGTAGGGAAAATCGCGCCAGATCGGGTAATCCGGCTGGATATTCCGGATCGCCTTGAACGCCAGAGCCTGCAAACGCCAGGGACGGAAAGCGAGGTGATCGTAAAATCCGCCCTCGGCATGGATCATCAGCGCATTGCAAAGCGTCCCGGCGTGTTTGTGAAAGGTCGGCTCGAACCAGCATTCGCGGATCGCGCAACCTTCGAGCCAGCCCGATGCCATGCGTTGCATTTCGGCGAACACAGCGGCGGCATCAAGATCGGGCGCGCCGAACAACACTTCGAGCGGGCGCGTGGTGCCCCTGCCCTCGCTCAGGGTCGTGCCTTCGAGCATTACCGTGCCTGCGTAGGCGCGCGCCATGTTGAGGTTTGCAGCATTGGGGCTGGGATTGATCCAGATGCGGTCATCCGGCCAGCCGAAACCGAGGCCAGCCTCGGGCAGCCAGTAATGCATCTCGATAACGCGGTATTCGACATCGAGGTTGAACTGGCGGACGAACCACTGCCCCATCTCGCCCAGCGTCAGCCCGTGCCGCATCGGCATCGGTCCGGCCCCGACAAAGCTTTCCTGTCCGGGCAGCAGGATCGTGCCTTCGACCGGGCGGCCTGCCGGATTGGGCCGGTCGAGCACCCAGACCGCCTTGCCCGCCCCTGCTGCTGCTTCGAGCATGTAGAGCAGCGTGGTGACGAAGGTATAGATGCGGCAGCCGAGGTCTTGCAAGTCGAACAGGAAGACGTCGGCAGTGTCCATCATCGCGGGCGACGGACGGCGGACCTCGCCATAGAGGCTGAACACGGGGATACCGTAGGCCGGATCGGTCTCGTCCGCCGTCTCGACCATGTTATCCTGCTTGTCGCCCTTCAACCCGTGCTGCGGGCCGAAAGCGGCGGTGACGTTGACGCCCGCCGCGATCAGCGCATCTAGGCTGTGCGTGAGGTCTGCCGTCACCGAGGCAGGGTGGGCGACGAGCGCAACGCGCTTGCCTTCGAGAGGCTTGCGCAGCTCTGGTTCCGCGAGGAGGCGATCGATACCGAATTTCATGTGCCTGCCGGTGCCTCAAGCCTGCCGGTGAAGCAAGCTCGATGATGGAAATCGGGCTTTTCGGGAGGATGCCCCGAAGCCCAATAGCTCTTCACCCCGCCCAGTTCATCGATAACAGCGGTCAGCGCGATGGCGGCAGGCAAATCCGGCAACGCGGCTGTTGGCAGGGCCGCATCGAAGATCGCGAAGCTCGATCCCGCGCGCCAGGTGCAGGTCGGCGCGCGAGGCATCTCGCGGTCGTTCATCCCCTCGCGGTAGCCGGTAAAGTCATATGCGGCCCATTGTTCGGATGGAGAGAAGTTGAATTCGCTGTACGCCTCGCCGTCTTCGGTCCGCACGAAAAGCTCGAAACAGGTCGGCTGCCACAACCCATCGGCTCGCGCCCGCCCTGCAAACGGTGGCACGATCACGGCTCCCGCAGCTTCGATCCGCCAGCGCAGGCAGAGCCAGTTGGCATCGAAGGAGACAACTCGCGCCGTCATGCCTCTCACCCCCGCAGGCGGACTTGCCGAATGCGCCTGCAACTCGTGCGTTTCCAATTCGCGTCCCCCATGCTAACCGCCCGCGCTCAACAGATAGACGATACGATGACGACATACCAATCCAGCCTCCTGCGCCTGCTCGACGAGCGCGGCTACATCCACCAGCTGACCGATGCCGAGGGCCTCGATGCACTCGCGAATAAGCAGGTCGTGCCGGGCTATATCGGCTTCGATGCAACCGCGCCTTCGCTGCATGTCGGCTCGCTTGTCCAGATCATGCTGCTGCGACGCCTGCAACAGGCCGGACACAAGCCAATTGTCGTGATGGGCGGCGGGACGACCAAGATCGGCGATCCTTCGGGCAAGGACGAGAGCCGCAAGATGCTCACGCCAGAGGTGATCGATGACAACATCGCCTCGATCCGCACCGTGTTCGAACGCCTTCTGCGTTTCGATGACAGCGAGACCGGCGCGGTGATGGTCAACAACGACGAATGGCTCGGTGCATTGGGCTATATTGATCTTCTGCGCGATGTCGGCCCGCACTTCACGATCAACCGCATGCTGGCCTTCGAATCGGTCAAACTGCGGCTCGACCGCGAACAACCGCTTACTTTCCTCGAATTCAACTACAAGATCCTGCAGGCATACGACTTCAGGGAACTGGCCCTGCGCCACGACTGCCGCCTGCAAATGGGCGGATCGGACCAGTGGGGCAATATCGTCAACGGCATCGAGCTTGCCCGCCGCAAGGACGCCAAGGAGCTTTACGGGGTGACGACGCCGCTCATCACCACGGCGGACGGATCGAAGATGGGCAAGACTGCCGCCGGGGCCGTCTGGCTCAATGACGACGCGCTGCCCGCATATGATTTCTGGCAATACTGGCGCAATACCGACGACCGCGACGTCGGACGGTTCCTGCGCCTCTTCACCGATCTGCCGTTGGAAGAAATCGCGCGGCTCGAAGCGCTCGAAGGTTCGGCAATCAACGACGCCAAGGTCGTGCTCGCCAACGAGGTAACGAAACTGGTTCGCGGCGATGATGCTGCACAGGCGGCGGCGCAGACCGCGCAGGACACTTTCGCGGGCGGTGGCCTTGGCGAAGACCTGCCAACTCTCGACATTCCGTCAGAGGGCATGCGGCTTGGCGCGGTCTGTACCGAGATCGGCTTCACCGCCTCCAATGGCGAGGCGAAGCGCAAGATTGCCGAGGGGGCAGTCAGGCTCGATGACGAGGCGGTTACGGACCCCGGATTCCTGGTCGAAGTCGCTGCCGGTGCCACGGTCAAACTCAGCCTCGGCAAGAAAAAGCACGGCATCCTGCGCGGCTAAGGCGCAGAAAACCGGCTGTTACACCGGTTTACCGAATGTTTGCCAATGGCCGGTATTGTCCAGTTCCCTGTGAAATCGCATTTGGGTAGGGAACATGGGTGCAGGTGCACAACTAACGGTAACCGACAAGCGCCGCGCGATGCGGCATCCGGTCGATCACAAGGTCATTGGCGAGCATCGCCAGATTGGCGATGTGCCCCTGCATATCATCAATATGTCGGCGCAAGGCTTCATGGCGACGCTGGATGCAGAGCTTGGACGCGGCGAACGCCTCATTATCCGCCTGCCGATCGTCGGTCTGATCGAAGCGCATGTCATCTGGGCGCGCGACGACCGCACCGGTTTTCAGTTCGAGCGTATCATCCGCCTCGACGAGTTCCTGAAACTGGTCGACACGCTCCAGCCGAATCCGCGCCTCCGCCCGAAGCGCTGATTTCCCCGATCCGAGCGGTTCAGGAGGATTTTCCCGCCGCTCGTCGAAATGCAATTGATATAATATATCATCACCCTAATTCGGCGACATGACGAGTCGCGCCTCCCGCTTACCCAAATGTCGCTTTTACAGCAGCGTGGCCCTCGCCGCGCTCTTGGCCAACCCGGTTTGCGCGCAAGAAGCAGGACGCGAGCCGCAGGGCGACCATGGCGATGCCCATGCACGGGCTACGGCTCCCGATGAAATCGTCGTCACGGGCCATCCGCCGGTCGATTTCGGCATCCTTGCCTCCTCCGTCTCGATCGAGGGCGATGCACTCGTTGCCGAAACACGCGGCCAGATTGGCGATACTCTTGCCAGCCTGCCCGGCATCTCGTCGACTTCGTTTGCGCCCGGTGCTTCGCGCCCGATCCTGCGCGGGCTTGGCGGGGACCGGGTTGCAGTCTTGCTCGACGGGATCGGCTCGATCGACGCCTCTAACGTTTCGGTCGATCATGCGGTCGTTTTCGACCCGCTGACGGTCGATCATATCGACGTCTTCCACGGCCCCGCCGTCCTCCTTTTCGGTGGCAATGCCATCGGCGGCGCGGTCAATGCGCTCGACAAGCGCATTCCACGCCGCGTGCCCGATCACATTCACGCAACCGGAATAATCGGATACGGCTCTGCCGCCGACGAGCGCTCGGCCTCAGGTGCGATCGAAGTGCCCCTTGCGGCGAACCTCGCGTTTCACGCCGATGCCAGCTGGCGCAAGAGCGACGACCTGCGCGTTGGCGGCTATGTAAACTCGCGCCCGTTGCGTCAGGAACTGGTTGCAGAAGCCGCCGAACTCCTCGGCGAAGGGGAAGCGGGAGAAGCAGAGGAATACGAGGAACTCGCCAACCTCAAGAACCACCTGCCCAACAGTGGCGCGCGGACCCTGATCGCAGGTGCCGGCGTCGCCTGGGTCGGCGACAGAGGCGACCTTGGCGTCTCATACCAGCGCTATGACACGCGCTATGGCGTGCCGCTTCGTCCCGGCGCGGGCCATCACCACGGACCGGAAACCGCGTCCGATCCCGCGACTGAGGACAGCCACGAAGGCGAAGCCGAGACGGTATCGATCGACCTCGTGCAGGACCGCTTCGACCTGCGTGGTGCATTGCGGTTCGATGGTTTCCTTGATTCGTTGCAACTGCGCGCCGCCTATGGCGAATACGAACACATCGAGTTCGAAGGCGAGGAACGCGGCACGACCTTCGCCGCCGATGGCTTCGAAATGCGTATCGATGCCATCCAGGCCGAGCGCGGCGGCTGGCGCGGCCGCAGCGGCGTGCAATATGTCGACCGCAGCCTTGCCGTTGATGGCGCAGAGGCCTTCGTGCCCGACTACTCGGTCGAGCGATTCGGCATCTTCACCCTGCAATCGCTCGAAGCTCTCCCGCAACTGACCGTGGACATCGCGGGCCGCTACGAAAGCACCAGGATAACCTCCGGTGAAGCCGGCTTCGCGCGCAGCTTCGATCTGTGGTCAGGCGCCGGGGGCCTCGTTTACGAGCCTGCCGCCGGTCTCAAGCTCGGCCTCAATTATACGCACGGCGCGCGCGCCCCCTCGCCCGAGGCACTGCTCTCCGAAGGTTTGCACGTTGCCACGCAGGCGTTCGAGACCGGCAACCGAACCTTCGGCATCGAGAAAAGCGACAGTTTCGAAGCCTATGTCCGCTACACGCGGGACAATGCCAGCCTCTCGCTGACCGGATACCGGACCTCGTTCGACGGCTTTATCACCGCCGTTCCGACCGACCTCGAAGCCGAGGGATTCCCGGTCTTCCGCTATGTCCAGGTGCCCGCGCGTTTCACCGGGTTCGAGGCGTCGGCGAGCGTCGAGCCGCTTTCATGGTCGGTGGGCGAGGTAAAGCTCGATGCATCGGCTGACTACACCCGCGCGCGCCTTTCGGGCATCGGCCCGGCCCCGCGCATCCCGCCGCTGCGGCTTCAGGCAGGTGCCGAGGTGCGGCACAAGGCCTTGCGGCTTCACGCAGAAATCGAATGGAACGACCGGCAGAAACGCGTCGCCTCATTCGAAAATGCCGTACCGGGCTTTACCTTCGTCAACCTGTCCGCCGACTGGCATCCACTCGGGGAAGATGGCCCGGTCACCCTGATCCTCGATGCGCGCAACATCTTCGATGTCGATGCGCGCCGCGCCGCATCGTTTACGCGCGATTTCGTCCCGCTGCCGGGACGCGACATCAGGCTGACAGCGAAAGTATCGTTCTGACCCTTCCTGGCTTGGCAAGTCGCAAGCCTGCTGCCAAAGCGCAGGGGTGACCGACGAACCTAGTTCACCGCTGAAGATCAGGGACTACCGCTTTTTCTGGCTGTCGCGCTTCGTTTCGGTCGTTGCGCAGACCGGCATGGTCGTCATCATCGGCTACCAGCTCTATGACGTCGCGCGCGCCAATTATGGCATGTCGATCCCCGAGGCCGCGTTTCAGCTTGGACTGCTCGGCCTGGCGCAATTCATCCCGCTCCTGCTCCTCACGCCTGTCGCAGGCCTCGCGGCAGATCGCTTCGACCGGCGCCATGTCGCCGCGCTGGCGGTGGTCACCGACATGTGCGTTGCCGCCGGGCTGGCCGCGACGACCTATGCCGGGGTGCGCAGCCTGCCACTGCTATTCGCTTTTGCTGCGCTCCACGGATCGGTCCGGGTATTCGTCAACCCCGCACTGGCAGCCATCGCGCCCAATATCGTGCCCGCTGCGCTGATCCCGCGCGCCATCGCACTCAATTCGATTGCCTGGCAGGCGGGCGGAGTTGCCGGACCAGCGATCTTCGGGTTCCTCTATGCCGCCCGGCCCGACGTGCCATACTGGGTCGCAGCGGGCCTGCTCGCCTGCTCCATGCTATCGATCCTGCAGATCGGCCCGCTTCCCAAAGCTGTTCAGGCTGCCACAGGCGTCAAACCGGTCAAACGGATCGTCGAGGGCTTTCAGTTCGTCTGGAACGAGCGGTTCCTTCTGGGCTGCATCACGCTGGACCTTTTCGCGGTGTTGCTTGCAGGCGCGACAGCCCTGCTCCCCGTCTTTGCCCGCGACATCCTCGAAGTCGGCCCCGAAGGCCTTGGACAACTGCGCGCAGCCCCGGCGGCCGGCGCAGCGCTCGTCGCGCTCTGGCTTTCGTTCAAACCGCTCGAACACAATGTCGGCGTCAAGATGCTCTGGGCCGTCGCGCTGTTCGGGGTGATGACCATTGCTTTCGGGCTCTCGCGAAGCTTCATGCTTTCGCTCGGCTGCCTTGCGGCACTGGGCGCGGCGGACATGATCTCGGTCTTCATCCGTAATACCCTGATCCAGCTCAACACGCCCGATGACGTGCGTGGGCGCGTATCGGCGATCTCGGGGCTGGCAATTTCGGCATCGAACGAGCTGGGCGAGATGCAATCGGGTATCGCCGCAGCATTGCTCGGCGCGACCGGGGCAGTTGTATTCGGCGGCGCGGGTGCCATAGTCGTAACCATCGCATGGGCCATGCTTTTCCCGGAGATCCGGAGAGCACGGACATTCGCACCGCAATATCGGCAGAGGGAGCCACGGCCATGAAGGCAGAGAGCATTCTAGCGACCATCGGCGGCACGCCGCACATTCACTTGTCGCGCATGTTTCCGGACCACGAGGTCTGGATCAAGTGCGAGCGCGCCAACCCCGGCGGCTCGATCAAGGACCGCATCGGCCTTGCCATGATCGAGGCGGCGGAGGCTGACGGCAGCCTCAAGCCCGGTGGCACGATCATCGAGCCGACTTCGGGCAATACCGGAATCGGCCTCGCGATGGTCGCGGCGGTCAAGGGTTACAAGCTGGTGCTGGTCATGCCCGAATCGATGTCGATCGAGCGGCGGCGGCTGATGCTGGCCTATGGCGCGACATTCGACCTTACGCCGCGCGAGAAGGGCATGAAGGGCGCTATCGAGCGCGCCAGGGAACTTGTCGAACAGACCAATGGCGCGTGGATGCCGCAGCAGTTCGATAACCCCGCCAACGTGAAGGTCCATGTCGAGACCACCGCGAAGGAGATCCTCGCAGATTTCGCCGACACGCCGATTGACGTGATGATTACCGGCGTCGGCACCGGTGGTCACCTCACCGGCTGCGCGGAGGCCCTGAAGGCCGAATGGCCCGCGATGAAGGCCTATGCGGTCGAACCTACGCTCTCGCCGGTCATCTCCGGCGGGCAGCCCGGACCGCACCCGATTCAGGGCATTGGCGCAGGGTTTATCCCCGGCAACCTCCACACCCAGTCGATCGACGGCGCGATCCAGGTCGAGCCCGAAGACGCAAAGGAAATGGCCCGCCGCTGTGCGCGCGAGGAAGGGATGCTTGTCGGGATCAGCTCGGGCGCGACGCTCGCTGCAATTGCAACAAAGCTGGGCGACCTGCCCGCCGGTTCGCGCGTCCTCGGCTTCAACTACGATACCGGCGAGCGTTATCTTTCGGTGCCGGACTTCCTGCCCGAATGAGCGAACTCGAACAGGTCGCCTACGAACACGGCGGCACCGCGCTGACCGGCTGGCTGGCGCGACCGGACGACACCCCGCGCGGCGCGATTGTCATCTATCCGACCATCGTCAACGCCAACGAGGCGATGTTTCGCCGCGCGCGGATGCTGGCGGAAGAAGGCTATCTCGCGCTGATCGCCGACTTCTATGGCGAGCCGGTCGCCGACTTTGCCGCTGCGCAAGGCCTTGCACAAAACCTGCGCGCCGATACGCGGTTTTATCGCGACAGGCTTGCAGCGGCCATCGGGACTCTCCGCGCACTCCCCGGCACCGCTGGCCTGCCACCCGCGGTCATCGGCTATTGCATGGGCGGAGGGGCGGCGCTCGAAGTCGCGCGTGACGGGCAGGACGTCCTCGCCGCCGTCAGCTTCCACGGCTTGCTCGCCACGAGCGAGCCCGCCGAACCCGGCGTGGTCAAGGCGCGGCTGCTCGTGCTGCATGGCGACGCCGATCCAATGGTCCCGCGCGAGCAAGTCCTCGCCTTCTGGGCGGAGATGGATCGTGCTGGCGCGGACTGGCATTTCCACGCCTACTCGGGTGTGCGCCACGGCTTCACCGACCCGGCCAGCGACGAACGCGACCTCGATGCGGTCGCTTACGACGCCAGCGCGGACCGGCAAAGCTGGGCGGCGATGCTGAGCTTCCTCGACGAGGCGCTCGCCTGACGCCTAGCCCGCCCCGTGCGAGCGGTACTTGCAGGCACGCTTGTGGCCATGCTTGCCGGGGTGGTCATTGTCTCCGAAGCACTTGTCGACGAGGCCGGGCGGAAACTTCTTCTTGTGCTTCGAACGGCCGTAGGGGTGGTGGCGGTCGTCATCATGGCGGCCCCGGTAATCGGAGTATTTGCTTGACCCCTTGAAGTGGTGGCCATCCGACGAGGCACGCGACCCGGCATATGCGCTGCCCGGCACGGCAAGCGCCATAACCGTTGCGGCAGCCGCAAGTATCTGAGGCAATTTCATTGCAATTTCCTCTGGCAATAGTGGACTGTTCCCGCGCGACGCATCGCGCAGGGGCTGAACTCCCGTAGTGTGTTATTGCCGGGGCCGATCTTATCCCGATTGCCGACCCTCACGCGCTCATTGCGACCGCGTGTCTTTACATTCGTTCATGTCCGTTACCGGCGCACTACCGGATGCGGTTAATCGCGGTTTAACTCCGCCCAAACGCGCGACATGGGGCAGGCGTGCGACAAAGCGCCGGCGGCAACGGTCTTCAGTCCGTCGCCGCCTTGCACCATTTCGTCAGGAAATCAGGCCGTTTCAAAGGCTTCCGGGGAAAGCTCCATCATCGACTCGGCACCCGACTCGATCTTGCGGCGCAGCGCACCGGCATCGGGCATCGCCCGCTCGGCGAAATAGCGCGCGGAGACCAGCTTTGCCTTGTAGAATGGATCGTCGCCGGCCCCGCCGGCCATTGCTGCCGCCGCTGCTTTCGCCATGCGCAGCCACATCAGGCCCAGCGCGACGATGCCCATGATGTGCATGTAATGATGGGCGCCCGCTCCGGCGTTGTTGGGGTTGGTCATGGCGTTCTGCATGAACCACATCGTCGCCGCCTTGAGCTCGCCATTGGCCTTTTCAAGCCGCTCGGCGACGCCTGAGAGCGCGTCGTCATCCTTGGCGCTGGCTGCTTCCTCGTCGACCATCGCGAAGAATGCCTGGACTGCCTTACCGCCGTTGCGGGCCAGCTTGCGCCCGACAAGGTCCATCGCCTGCACCCCGTTCGCGCCTTCGTAGATCATCGCGATCCGGGCATCGCGCACGAATTGCTCCATCCCGTTTTCGGCGATGTAGCCGTGCCCGCCCCAGATCTGCTGCATGTTGGTGGCAACGTCATAGCCCTTGTCGGTGCCATAGCCCTTGATAACCGGCGTCAGCAGGCCAAGCAGTTCGTCAGCCTCTTCGCGAGCCTCCTCGGTCTCTGCCTTCTCGGCAAGCGAGACCAGCAGCCCGCCCCAAAGCGAGAGCGCGCGCATGCCTTCGTTGAAGGTCTTGGCATCCATCAGCATGCGCCGCACGTCCGGGTGAACGAAGAGCGGATCGGCCTTCGCCTCCGGGTCTTCCGGACCGGTCAATGCCCGTCCCTGTCGCCGTTCCATCGCATAGGTCACCGCATTCTGGTACGCGACCTCGGCCTGCGAAAGCCCCTGCAGGCCAACACCGAGCCGCGCCGCGTTCATCATGATGAACATCGCGGCGAGGCCCTTGTTCTCCTCGCCGACCATCCAGCCCTTGGCCGCGTCGTAATTCATCACGCAGGTGGCGTTGCCGTGAATGCCCATCTTCTTTTCAATGGCACCGCAAGAGACCGCGTTGCGTTCTCCGACCGAGCCGTCTTCGTTCACGAGGAACTTGGGCACGACAAAGAGCGAAATGCCTTTGGTGCCCTCGGGCGCATCGGGCGTCTTGGCGAGGACAAGGTGGATGATGTTGTCCGCCATGTCGTGTTCGCCGGCGGAGATGAATATCTTGGTGCCGGTGATGAGGTAGGAGCCGTCCAACTGCGGCTCCGCCTTTGTGCGGATCAGGCCAAGATCGGTGCCACATTGCGGCTCGGTCAGGTTCATGGTTCCGGTCCATTCGCCAGATACCATCTTGTGAACGTAGGTTTCCTGCTGTTCAGGCGATCCCTTGACCAGCAATGCGTTGACCGCGCCGTTGGTCAGCCCCGGATACATAGCGAAGGCCATGTTGGCCGATGACAGGAATTCCTCGACCGCGAAGCCGAGCACCTCGGGCATGCCCTGCCCGCCAAACTCTGCCGGCTGCGACAAGGTGCCCCAGCCAGCCTCGCGAAACTGGTCGAAAGCCTCCTTGAAACCTTCGGGCGTGGTTACCGACCCATCCTGCTTTCGCGTGCAGCCTTCTGCATCACCCGAGGCATTAAGCGGCGCGAGCACTTCGGCGGCGAACTTGCCGCCCTCTTCCAGCACAGCATCGACGATGTCGGGCGTCGCCGCCTCGAACCCTTCGAGATGGGCATAATCGGAGAGCTTGATGACTTCGTTGATAATGAACCGCGCGTCGCGGGTTGGTGCCTTGTAGGTCGGCATGGGTCCTCTGCTCCTGTTTATCGTTGGCGACCCGATCGTCAGGCGCGATCGGAATTAGGTTTTGATTCGATACCTGTTAGCCGATTTCCATCCAGTTTGCGATAGAAACAACTCGTTTCGCCTGTGTGGCAAGTCGGCCCATCGGGCAATGCGCGCACGACGAGAGCATCCTGGTCGCAATCGACGAGTATCTCCTGGACGTTAAGGAAGTTCCCGGAGCTTTCGCCCTTGAGCCATAGCTTACCGCGCGAACGCGAGTGAAAGTGCGCCCGCCCGGTCTCGCGTGTCTTGCCGAGCGCCTCTTCGTCCATGAACGCAACCATAAGCACCGTGCCGTCACGCGCATCGACCACCACCGCCGTCAGCAGGCCATTTGCGTCGAACTTCGGCAGGAAGGCCGTGCCCTGCTCACGCTCGGCCGCGGTAACTTCAGGCATGGACGGCATCTCCTTCGCACAGGTCGGATGTTTCAATATGTTGCACGATAACCACAGATGGGGACGAAAATCCACGACACCACATGATTGCCCTTTCCATTTGCTGCGTTTCGCGTGATTTACCAGCCCGCAGCCGGGGGGCTGCAATCTGACCGCAAGGTGCATACGAAAACGCGCCATGGTTCAGGGATCGGTTACGGCCCGCCAGTCCACCGCATCCGGTCTGGCAGGAGCGAGCCGCGAATTGAGGGATCGGGTCAGGCGGCCACCAGGGGGAGGCCGCCGCCACGCGAAAGCGGGCCCACGAACTTGTTTCGTCACGAGGGCGCCCGGGACATTGTCCCGGGCGTTTTCGTTTGTGAGGCGCAATCACAATGCTTCGCCCATGACGCGCGCAAAACAGGCAATCTTCACCTCTTGCGCGCCTGCCGCCTTCAACGCTTTGACGCAGGCATCGCTGGTCGCCCCGCTGGTCAGCACGTCGTCGACCAGCAGGATTTTCGCGCCCTTGATTCCGGCCTTGCGCGCCGGGTGGATCGCAATTGCCCCCGAAAGCGCCTTCCTGCGTGCCTTTGCGCCCAGTCCGCCAAGCGAGGGAGTTGCCCTGGTTCGCCTGAGAGCATCCAGCGAAAGTCTCGCCTTGCTCTTTTTCGCAATCTCCCGCGCCAGCACCGCCGCCTGATTGTACCCGCGCCTCCAGAGCCGCCAACGATGCAGCGGCACCGGGACGATGACCCAGGTCTCGTCAAGAAAGCCCAGCTTGGCGGTCATCAGCCGCGCCATCATCGGCGCAAGCGCGATGCGGTTGCCGTGCTTGAAAGCGAGCACCAGCTTGCGCGAGGTCTCGTTGTAAAGCGTTGCCGCGGCAATCCCGTCATGACGCGGCGGGTTGGCAAGGCAGGGCGCGCATGTTGCGCCATCGCGTACCGAATCGAGAAACGGCCTGCCGCAAAGGGTGCAGGCAGGATCGGAAGGTATCTCCAGCTCGCTCCAGCACGCGATGCAAAGGCCCGTCTGCGCCGCAATCGCATCGCCGCAGGTCGGGCAGCGCGGCGGGAACACGAGGTCCACAACGGGTGCGAGGGTCTGGCTCAGGCTCATTCGAACATCTTATCTGCGACGCACGCGGCGGCAAGCGGTTGCGTCGCGGCCAGCGAACCGGCAGGGCGGCGCGATGACCGGCAAAGCTCCGCCCGTGATCTTCTCCCCCGCCCGCCGCCTTGCAGCGCGGCGACGGATGCTGGCCGCAGGGACGCCGCGTTACCTGCTCGAAGACATGGTCGAGGACGTGATCGAGCGCCTTGGCTTTCTGCGCCATGAGCCTGCCCGCGCGCTTGTCATCGGCGAGACGACCGGCGCGCTGGCAAGGCACCTGCGCGCTGCCGGGTGCGAGGTCAGCGAGGCCGAGTCGGCGGCGGGCTTCGCCGAGGAACAGCCCTTTCCCTTCGCGGGCTTCGACTTCATCGCCTGCCTTGGCACCCTCGACACCGTCAACGACCTGCCCGGCGCGCTGATCCACATCCGCAATGCCCTTGCGCCCGGCGGACTGATGATCGCCAGCTTTATCGGCTCGGGCAGCCTACCCGCCCTGCGCGAGATCATGCTTGCCGCCGATGGCGAGCGCCCTGCCCCGCGCATCCACCCGATGGTCGATGTGCGGGCGGGCGGAGAGTTGCTTCAGCGCACCGGTTTTGCCGACCCGGTAATCGATTCGCGCCCGCTTCGCGCTTCGTTCCGCTCGCTTGGCGGATTGGTGGCGGACCTGCGCGCGCAGGGGCTGTCCAACCTCCTCGCCGACCCCGGCCCGCCGCTGGGCAAGGCGGCGCTTGCCCGAGCGCAAGCCAGCTTCGATGCCCTCACCGACGAACAGGGCCGCGTCACCGAGACGTTCGAAATCCTGACGCTCAGCGGGTGGCGGAGATAAGCCCACCCCGCTTCGACTAGCCAGCAAGCTGGCAAGTCTCGCTTCCCCTCCCGCGTGCGGGAGGGGCAATGAAGCTTGGCGAGCGCAGCGAGCCTAGCTGCAATGGGGTGGGCCTCAGCCCAACGCCGCCTGCGCCGCCGCCAATCGCGCAATCGGCACGCGGTAGGGCGACGCGCTCACATAATCGAGGCCAACCCCTTCGCAGAACGCAATCGACGCCGGATCGCCGCCGTGCTCGCCGCAGATGCCAAGCTTGATGTCGGGACGCGTCTCGCGCCCGCGCTCCGCGCCCAGCGCCACCAGCTGCCCGACCCCGTCGATGTCGAGACTGACGAAGGGATCGCGCGGGAAGATGCCCTTTTCGACATAATGCCCGAGGAACCGGCCCGAATCGTCGCGGCTCAGGCCCAGCGTCGTCTGCGTCAGGTCGTTGGTGCCGAACGAGAAGAACTCGCCGACCTCGGCGATTTCCTTGGCCATCAGCGCCGCGCGCGGCAGCTCGATCATCGTGCCGACGTGGTAGGCGAGCGTCCGGCCCTTCTCGGCGAAGACCGCTTCGGCCGCCGCATCGACCAAACCCTTGAGAATCTCCAGCTCGCGCCGCGTTGCGACCAGCGGGATCATCACTTCGGGCACCGGCGCATCGCCCGATGCCTCGGCAACATCGCAGGCCGCCTCGAAGATCGCGCGCGCCTGCATCTCGTAGATTTCGGGGAAAGTGATACCGAGACGACATCCGCGATGGCCCAGCATCGGGTTGAACTCGTGCAGCTCGCCCGCACGGCGCTTCAATGTCTCCGCGCCGATGCCGATAGCTTCGGCAAGGTGCTCGAACTCCTCATCCTCATGCGGCAGGAACTCGTGTAGCGGCGGGTCGAGCAGGCGGATCGTTACCGGCAAGCCCGCCATTACCTCGAAGATCTGGTGAAAGTCGCTGCGCTGTTCGGGCAGCAGCTTGGCCAGCGCGGCACGGCGACCTTTCTCGTCCTCGGCAAGGATCATCTGGCGCACTGCGGAGATGCGCTCGGCATCGAAGAACATGTGCTCGGTACGGCACAGGCCGATGCCTTCCGCGCCGAAGGTGCGCGCCATGCGACAATCCTCGGGGGTTTCGGCATTGGTACGCACGCGCATGCGGCGGTGCTTGTCCGCCCACTCCATGACATGCGCGAAATCGCCCGCCAGTTCGGGTTCGATGGTGCGCACCTCGCCCGCCATGATCTCGCCCGAACTGCCGTCGAGGGTGATGATCTCGCCCTCTTTCAGTTCGCGCTGACCGATGCGCAGCGTGCGCGCGCTCATGTCGATGGAAACGCCCGCCGCCCCGGAAACGCAGGGCCGCCCCATGCCGCGCGCGACCACTGCCGCATGGCTCGTCATCCCGCCGCGCGCGGTGAGAATGCCCTTTGCCGCATGCATGCCGTGGATGTCTTCCGGCGATGTTTCGACGCGCACGAGGATCACCGCCTCGCCCATTTCTGCGCGCTTTTCCGCCGTATCCGCATCGAGCACGACCGCGCCCGACGCTGCACCGGGAGAGGCCGGAAGCCCGCGCCCCAGCACATCGCGCGGCGCTTCGGGATCGAGCGTCGGGTGCAGCAACTGGTCCAATGCCATCGGATCGACGCGCCTGATCGCGGTCGCCTCGTCGATCAGCCCCTCGCCGACCATGTCGACCGCCATCTTTAGCGCCGCCTTGGCGGTGCGCTTGCCCGAGCGGGTTTGCAGCATCCACAGGTGGCCGCGCTCGACGGTGAACTCGATGTCCTGCATGTCGCGGTAATGCGCTTCGAGCGTTTCGAAGACCTGCGCCAGCTGCGCAAAGGCTTCGGGCATCGCTTCTTCCATCGAAAGCGGCTTGGCATTGGCCGCCGCGCGCGCGGCTTTGGTCAGGTATTGCGGCGTGCGGATGCCCGCGACCACATCCTCGCCCTGCGCGTTGACTAGCCACTCGCCGTAATAGGCCTTTTCGCCGGTTGAGGGATCGCGGGTAAAGGCAACGCCCGTCGCCGAAGTCTCGCCCATGTTCCCAAAGACCATCGCCTGAACGTTGACCGCGGTGCCCCAGTCGCCGGGAATGTCGTTGAGCCGACGATAGACCTTCGCCCGGTCCGAATCCCACGAATCGAACACCGCCGCGATTGCGCCCCAAAGCTGTTCGTGCACGTCTTGCGGGAACGGCCTGCCCAGTTCGGCGGCGACCAGCGCCTTGTATTCGCCGACAAGACCCTGCCAGTCTTCGGCGGCCATCTCGACATCGTTGAAATAGCCCTGGTCTTCCTTGGCGATTTCCAGCGCGTCCTCGAACTTGTGATGATCGAGCCCGAGCACCACGTCCGAATACATCTGGATGAAGCGGCGGTACGAATCCCAGGCAAACCGCTCGTCGCCCGAGGTGCTTGCCAAGCCCTCGACCGTTGCATCGTTAAGGCCAAGATTGAGCACGGTATCCATCATGCCCGGCATCGAGACCCGCGCGCCCGAGCGGACAGAGACGAGCAGCGGATCGGCGGGATCGCCGAAACTCTTGCCCACGGTGCGCTCGATATGCGCCAGCGCCTCGCCCACCTCGGCGCGCAGCTTGTCCGAGAAGTTCGCGCCCTCGGCGAGATAGCGCACACATTCGTCGGTGGTGATCGTGAAGCCGGGAGGAACCGGCAGGCCGATTCCCGCCATATCCGCCAGATTCGCGCCCTTGCCGCCAGTGACGGTCTTGTCCTTCTGGCGAGGATCGTCGTGCGCGGCATCGCCGCCGAAAGTGTAGACTTGCTTGCTCATGGCCAATCGGTCCCTGATTCCGTCATTCCCGCGAAAGCGGGAATCCATTGCGCGGCTTCCCCGGCTTCAAGATTGAACTGGATCCCCGTTTTCACGGGGATGACGAACGGTCTGCCCGCCTAGCCCTCGATCTTCGAGAAATCCGCGACGTTGTGCACTGCAACACGGAAACGATCAAGCAGCGCGAGGCGCGATTTGCGCTTGTTTTCGTCCGCGTCGTTGACGGTGACGTCGTCGAAGAAGGCATCGATCGGCGCACGCAACGTGGCGAGCGCAGCCATCGCGCCGGAGAAATCCTCATCCTCGACTGCCTGGGCGGCCCGAGGCCCTGCCGAATCGAGCGCATCCATCAGCGCCTTTTCCGCCGGTTCGGGCGTGTAGGACAGCGAAACCTGATCGGACGCGGATTCGAAGCCTTCCTTCTTGAGGATATTCGCCGCGCGCTTGTATCCGGCGAGGAGGTTGGTGCCGTCCTCGGTCCCGATGAAGTCCTGCAAGGCATGGACGCGGGCGAGCAGCCGGACGAGATCGCGTTCCCCACCAATGTCATCGTCCCCGCCTAACGAGTCTACGGCATCAATCAGGTCATGCCTGACGCCAGCTTCACGCTGTTGGACCTTCAATCTCTCAACAAAGAAATCTTTGAGATAATCGGCAGCTACCACCGCACTCATATCGACCTCTGCCGACTTTCCGAGTGCCGCGTGAAAGAGATTGTACATTGAACTCCGAAGGCCATTCTTTGTGATCAAAGATATAGCTCCGAGTGCTGCTCGGCGAAGAGCGAACGGATCTTTCGAACCTGTCGGGCGCTCTTCAATTCGAAAGAACCCAACCAACGTATCCAGCTTATCCGCCAGCGACACCGCCACCGTCACCGGCGCAGTCGGCACTTCATCGCCCTGCCCGACCGGCTTGTAGTGATCGCGGATCGCATCGGCGACGGCATCGGGCAGCCCTTCGGCGCGGGCGTAGTAGCCGCCCATCAGGCCCTGCAATTCGGGAAACTCGCCGACCATCTCGGTGACAAGGTCCGCCTTGCAAAGTTCGGCGGCTTGGCGTGCGAGCGCCGGATCACAGTCTGGGACGATCTTTTCGTTAGCTAGCCATTCGGCCAGCTTCGCCACACGCTCGACCTTGTCGGCGACCGTGCCCAACTTCTCGTGGAAGGTGATCCGCGCCAGCCCCTTGGCGTGCTCTTCCAGCGGCTTCTTGAGGTCCTGCTCCCAGAAGAAGCGCGCATCCGAGAGACGCGCCGCAAGCACCTTGCGGTTGCCCGCGACAATCGCCTCGCCGCCGTCCGCCGCCTCGATATTGGCGGTGCAGACGAAGGCGTTGGCGAGCTTGCCGCCCTGCTCGCAAACAAAATACTTCTGGTTGGTGCGCGCGGTCAGCTGGATCACTTCGGGCGGCACGGCGAGGAATTCCTCGTCGAAGCGACCGAGCAGCGGGACCGGCCATTCGGTCAGGCCCGCATTCTCGATCACCAGTCCCTCGTCCTCGACAAGGTCCAGCCCGGCTTCGGCAGCGGCCTTCTTCGCGCCATCGCGGACGATATCTTGCCGCTCCTCATGATCGACGATCACATGGCAGGCGCGCAGCTTGTCGGCGTAGTCGTCGGCACTGCCAATGGTAATCTCGCCTTCGTGGTGAAACCGGTGCCCCATCGTCGCGTAGCCCGATTGCACGCCGCCGACTTCGCAGGCGACAAGCTCTTCGCCGAAAATCGCGACGATGCCCGACAGCGGGCGTACCCAGCGCAGGCTCTCGGTGCTGATCGACGCCGCGCCCCAGCGCATCGACTTGGGCCATGGGAAGGCGCGGACGATGGCCGGGATAGCTTCGGCCAGAACGTCGCTGACTGCGCGGCCCGGCTTGTCGATCACCGCGAAATACGTGTTCCGGCCTTTCACCTCGCGCAGCTCAAGCTGATCGCGGGTGACGCCATTCTTGCGGCAGAAGCCGTCGACCGCCTGATCGGGTGCGCCTTCTGGCGGGCCTTTGGCTTCTTCGCTTACCGCTTCGGTCTGTTCGGGCAGCCCGCGAGCGATCAGCGCAAGACGGCGCGGGGTGGACCAGACGGTCACTTCGCCCGGCGCGACCCCGGCGGCTTCGAGCTGTTCGCGGAACAGCCGCTCAAGATCGGCGCGCGCGCCCGCCTGCATCCGCGCGGGGATTTCTTCGCTGCGCAGTTCGAGGAGGAAATCGGTCATCGGGCCAGCCCCCTCTCCAGGCTGCGCTAGCCGACAAGTCGGCAAGCTGCGCCATCCTCTCCCGCAAGGGGAGAGGACTTACAGCACAACTCCTCCCCTTGCGGGAGAGGATACGAAGGCCGCGTCGCGAAGCGCGCTGGCCGTAGTTGGAGAGGGGGAGAACATCACGCGCTCCACCCCTCGTATTCGCTTGCCCAGCGCTCCGCGTTCTTCGCGATCCATGCCTCGCACGAGCCTTTCGCCAGATCGCGCACGCGGCCGATGTAAGAGGCGCGTTCCTGTACCGAGATCACGCCGCGCGCCTGCAAGAGGTTGAAAAGGTGGCTGGCCTCGATCGCCTGATCGTATGCGGCCAGCGGAATCTCCGCCGCGATACAGCGTTTCGCCTCGGCCTCGGCATGCTGGAAGCCCTTGAACAAGGCTTCGGTATCGGCAACCTCGAAGTTGTATTTCGACATTTCCTGCTCGTTGGCGAGGAAGACCTTGCCATAGGTCTCGCCAGCGGAGTTGAACTTGAGGTCGTAGACGTTGTCGACGCCCTGAATATACATCGCAAGGCGCTCCAGCCCGTAGGTCAGCTCGCCCGCAACCGGCTTGCAGTCGAAGCCGCCGACCTGCTGGAAATAGGTGAACTGCGTCACTTCCATCCCGTCGCACCAAACTTCCCAGCCCAGACCCCATGCGCCAAGCGTCGGCGATTCCCAGTCGTCCTCGACAAAGCGGATGTCGTGCGCGAGCGGGTCAATGCCGATGCGCCCGAGGCTCTCAAGGTAGAGTTCCTGAAGGTTCGCCGGATTCGGCTTCAGGATCACCTGATACTGGTAATAATGCTGCAACCGGTTCGGGTTCTCGCCATAGCGACCGTCGGTCGGGCGGCGCGAAGGCTGGACATAGGCGGCGTTCCACGGCTCCGGGCCAAGCGCGCGCAGCGTCGTTGCCGGGTGGAACGTGCCCGCGCCCATGCGCATGTCATAGGGTTGCAGGATCAGGCAGCCCTTCGCGCTCCAGAAATCGTGGAGCGTCAGGATCATGTCCTGGAAGCTCAGTGGTTCACCAGTTTCGGCCATAGTCCCGCGCCTTTGGCGGATGCGCCGCAAAGGGTCAACAGATGGTCTGCGGAGGTTCGTTTGCGCGAACGCGGCCACATCGCGTCCCAACATGAGGTTGTTAATCGACGGGCGAGATTTGCATCCTATATAGGGGCGCATGAACACGCTTTATCGCCTTGTCGCCGCCATGCTTTCCGCGCTGGCCGCGCTGCTCGTCTTCCCCGCAACCGCCCGCGATGCGAGCCCTGCGCCCGATCCGGTCGAGGTAGTCCGTGCGCCGGAAGCGGTCGAAAAGCTTTCGCCTGCGCTCTGGAAAGTCGCCGACGAGGACACGACGGTCTATCTTTTCGGCACGATCCACGTCCTGCCCGAAGGCGTGCACTGGTTCGATGGCGAGGTCGCCAAGGCGTTCCATGCCTCCGATACGCTGGTGACCGAGATCATCGAAGGCGATCCTGCCGCGATGCAGGGCCTCGTTTTCCAGAAAGCGATGCTGCCCGAAGGCGAAAGCCTGCGGGCGCTGCTGAGTGAGGATCAGAAGGGTGCCTACGAGGCGGCTTTGGGCGAATACAAGATTCCGCCGGCGCTCTTTGACCGCTTCGAGCCATGGTACGCCGCTGTCGGCCTGTCGACGCTGCCGCTGATGCAGGATGGCTACAATGCTGATCACGGCGTCGAAAAGACGCTGGACGATCATGCGAAGGCAGGCGGCACCGAACATCTCGCGCTTGAAACGGCGGAGTATCAGCTTGATCTGTTCGATGCCCTGCCGGTCGAAGTGCAGACGCGCTATCTTGGCGAAGTGATCGAGCAGATGCCGACGATCCGCAGCCAGCTCGGCAAAATGGTCGAGGCGTGGAAGGTTGGTGATGTCGATCTGCTCACGAGCCTGATGGACGCCGAGCGGTCCGATCCGGTGCTGGTAAAAACGCTGCTGACCGACCGCAACGCCAACTGGGCGAAGTGGATCGAGGCGCGCATGGACGAGCCGGGCACCGTCTTTGTCGCGGTTGGCGCAGGGCACCTCGCCGGTGAAGGTAGCCTGCAGGACCAGCTTGCCGCACTCGATATCGCTTCCGAACGCCTGCAATAACGATGTGGCGGCTCGCCGCGCTATTCCTGCTGGCCTGGCTCCCCGCCGGATGCTGGCAGGCGCCCGAGCAGGAAGCCGCCGATCCCGCAATCTGGGAAGTCACCGCTCCCGGTGGCCAGAAAGGCTGGCTCTTCGGAACCGTCCACGCGCTTGAACGACCCGCGCTCTGGCGCACCAAGGCGGTCGGCGATGCCTTGGAACAGGCGCGCTTGCTCTATGTCGAGGTTGCCGATCTCGATGATGGGGCAAAGCTGGCGAAAACGTTTGCAGAGCTTTCGGCGAGCGATGGCTTGCCGCCCCTCTCCGCCCGCGTCGATCCTGCAATGCGCCAGACATTGCGCAGCGTGCTCGAAAGGCACGGACTGAGCGATGCTGGCTTTGCAAATGTCGATACCTGGGCCGCAGCGCTGACATTCGCACAGGCAGCCGCGCCCCGGCTCGAAACTGAATACGGAATAGACCGCGCGCTCCTCGCCACCGCCAACGACGAGGGATTGCAGATCGCGGAGCTTGAGGGCGCGGCAGGACAACTGGCGATCTTCGATAGCCTGCCCGAAGCCGAACAGGCCGACCTGCTCGAATCCGTTGCCAAGGACGCTGCCAGCCTCTCGGGCGAAAGCACCGACCTCGTGACTGCATGGCGCACTGGCGACATGGCGGCCATCGAGCGTGAAACAACGCGCGGCCTCCTCGCCGACCCGGAACTGCGCGCAGCCCTCTTCACCGACCGCAACGCAGCGTGGACGACGCGCATTGCCGAGGCGATCACGCAAGGCCGCAAGCCATTCGTAGCAGTCGGCGCGGCGCATATGGCGGGGACGGAAGGCTTGCCCGCGATGCTGGAAGCGCAGGGTTTTGGGGTAAATCGCCTCCGCTAGGCCGGGAGCCCACCCCATTGCAGCTAGGCTCACTGCGTTCACCAAGCTTCATTGCCCCTCCCGCATGCGGGAGGGGAAGCGAGACTTGCCGAACCGAAGGTGAGCTAGTCGCCTGGGGTGGGCATGCAGCACACCCGCCAAAACGCTTGCTTTCGCGTGCGCCTCGCTGTAACGGCCCCGCTCCCCCTGCAATGGTCATCCCTGGAGGCGCTGTAGGGCGGGGCAATTGGCCCCAGTTTGAAACCTTATTCGAAAGGCAAGACCTATGAGCGACGCGCTTACCCTGCCGGCCGAATCGCGCGAACGGGCAGGCAAGGGAGCCTCCCGTGCACTTCGTCGCGAAGGCCGTGTTCCCGCCGTGATTTACGGCGGCAAGGAAGATCCCCAGTCCATCCACGTCGAAGCGAAGGAGCTGGTCCGCCAGCTCGGCACCGGCCACTTCATGAACTCGATCGTCATGATCGAAGTCGGTGGCAACACGGTTCGCACGCTTCCCAAGGATGTCGCGTTCCACCCGGTCAACGACCGCCCGATGCATGTCGATTTCCTGCGCCTTGCCAAGGGTGCCAAGGTCGACGTCTCGGTCCCCGTGGTCTTCGTCAATGAAGAAGCATCGCCCGGCCTCAAGAAGGGCGGCGTTCTCAACGTTGTGCGTCACGAACTTGAACTGGTTTGCGATGCCGACAAGATCCCGACCGAGATCGCGATCGACGTCACCGGTCTCGAAGTCGGCGATTCGATCCACATCTCCAGCGTCACGCTGCCCGATGGTTCGGAATCGGCCATCGACGACCGCGACTTCACGAACGCCACGATTGTCGCTCCGTCCGCGCTCAAGCGCGCCGAGGGCGAAGCTGCTGCTGAAGGCGGAGACGGCGAAGAAGCCGCAGCCGAAGCAGAAGACGGCGAAGAGGAAGGCGGCGAGGAGTAATCCTCATTGTGAGGGATCGTTATCCCTCACCCCCCAGGCGACTAGCCTCACCTGCGGTTCGGCAAGTTCGCTCCTCCCGCATGCGGGAGGGGCTGGGTGGGCTTCCACGGCTCATTGCATGCAAGACCGGTCCTGCTAAGGCGGGGCCGGTTTTTCGTTGCGGGGAATGGAAATGCAGCTCTGGGTGGGCCTCGGCAATCCCGGGCCGCAATATGCGATGCACCGACACAACGTCGGCTTCATGGCGGTGGACACCGTCGCGGAAATGCATGGCTTTGGCGCGGTGCAGAAGAAGTTCTCCGGCTGGATGCAGGACGGGCGGATCGGCTCCGAACGCGTCATCCTGCTCAAACCCGCAACCTTCATGAACGAGAGCGGGCGCGCGGTTGGCGAGGCGATGCGCTTCTACAAGCTCGAAATGGACGCGCTCACCGTTTTCCATGACGAACTCGACCTTGCGCCGTTCAAGGTGAAGGTAAAGCAGGGCGGCGGCACCGCCGGGCACAATGGCCTGCGCTCGATAGACAAGCACCTCGGCAAGGAATTCCGCCGCGTGCGACTCGGCATTGGCCATCCGGGACACAAGGACCGCGTGACCGGCCATGTCCTCGGCAATTTCGCCAAGGCAGAGCAGGACGACCTCATCACGATGCTGGGCGCAGTCGGCGCGGAGGCCGGATGGCTCGCCGATGGCAACAACGAGCGCTTCATGAGCGACGTCGCGCTGCGGCAACAGCCCTGAGGGCACCTCGACAGCCCGCCAAATGCGCCTAAACTCGCCTGTAACGAAACAGGAGAGCCCCGATGTCCGAAGTCACCCGTCGCAACCTAATGGCCGGAGCGGGATCTGCGCTCGCCGCCACCTCGCTCGCCTCCGCCGCCAATGCGGACAATCACAAGCCGCTTGCTGGCAAATCGTTCCTGATTACCGGAACCTCGTCGGGCTTCGGGCGTCTCGGCGCGGAGCATTATGCGCGGCTGGGGGCGAAGGTCATTGCGACTATGCGCAACCTGCCGCGCCCGGAGGCGGAGGAGCTGCGCAACCTCGCAAAAGACGCGAATCTCGACTTGCATGTGCTTGAACTCGATGTGCTTTCCGATGAGTCCGTGGCAAACGCTGTGGCCGAAGCGGAAAGGATCGCGGGCGGCGCGCTCGATGTCGTGGTCAACAACGCAGGAATCGTCATCGGCGGACCGGTAGAGGTGCATGATCCCGAGGCAACGCGGCTTGCCTTCGACACCAACGTCTTCGGCATGCAGCGCGTCCAGCGTGCCACCCTGCCCGCGATGCGCGCGCGCAAGGCGGGGCTGATCGTCAACATTTCCTCACAGGTCGGGCGCTTCATCATGCCCGCTATGGGGCTGTACCACTCAACCAAGCACGCGGTTGAAGCGATGAGCGAAGCCCTCGCCTATGAGCTTGCCCCGCATGGCATCGAGGTGCTGATTATCGAGCCCGGCGGCTATCCAACCGAGGTTGGCCAGAACCGCGCCAAATACACCAACGCGCTTTATGATCGCATCGAAGAGCGCCATGCAGAGGGGTACCCGGAACTGGTCAAGCGCATGGAAGTGCCCGGGCAGGCGCAGACTAGGCCCGGCGCGCCCGATCCGACCGATATTCCGCGCAAGATTGCGGAGATTGCCGCCATGCCAGCCGGAACGCGGCCGCTGCGCGTGCCCGTACATCCGGGGCGCAAGCCGCAAGAGGAGATCAACCGCGTCGCGCGCGAGACGCAGCTTCGCTTGCTGGGCGACGGCCCCTACGGTCCCTGGGTGAAAGCGGTGCTTGAATGACGCTCCTGCGCCTTGCCGCCCTGCCGGTGATCGCAATCGCCTGCCTTGGCACTGCGCCCGGCGAGACACCTGCGCCGGAGACGCGCTGCGGGATCCTGTCCAACCCGACCCCGGCGAACTGGTGGCTGGATGATCGCGATGGCAACTGGACCATAGGTGTACAGGGCGGATACCAGGCCGAAGGCCTTGAGACGATGCCCGAAAACCTCTTCGAAGCCGGCTGGGTCCGCACCAACGGCTATTACGGCTATCGCTGCGCCTGCCTCAAGGTGACCACCGATCGTGCAGCAATGCGCGTGATCGAGGTCTTCTCTGGCAAGCCGCGCCCGATGGCGGCCTGTGACGGCGACAAGGCGTTGCAGGAAGCTTTGGCTAAGGCAATTCCTTAACAAATTAACCATATCCGGTGTCGGATTCTGTTACAATTCGATAGGCTCGTCCCCTCCGTTAACCATCGTAACCCCCGCAAATCCGCGTTTGGCACGGCGATTGCTTCTTCGCATGTCAACCATTTTTGCAACTGGGGAATGAACATGTCACGCAAAGCAATCATCATCGCGGCAGCAGCGTCGGCGATGGCCTTTTCGGCTCCGGCATCGGCCGGTGGACTTACGCTCAGCGGCTGGGGCGGCTGGGGCGGCTCCTCGGGCGGCAAGACGCACACGCACTATTGCGGCTGTGGCCACAAGACCTGCGGCGGCTCTACTTCTTCGGGTGGCGGTTCGAGTTCTTCGGGTGGCGGCAGCACTGGCGGTTCGTCGGGCGGACCGAAGCCGCCGAGCGGCTCTTCGTCGGGCGGCACGGCTGTTCCGGAACCGGGCATGCTCGGCCTTCTCGGCCTCGGCCTCGCCGGTGTCGGCATCGCGCGCACGCGTCGTCGTCGCAAGTAAGCGAATTTCCGGGCCGTCTAACCCCCCAACACAGTCAGGCAGTCCGGCAAAGGCCCTTCCCGCTCACGCGGGGAGGGCCCTTTTTCATGAATAACTCTATTGTTCCTGAGCGCGCCGCAGGTGAGCGCGGATCGTCGGATTACCCGGAGCCTTGTCCGCCGCAGCGCTCAGCAAAGCGATCCCGCGCGAACGGTCAGCCCCGGTCTCGACCATCAGCCAGCCTGCCGTATCCATAACCGAAGGATTGCCCGGCGCCAGTTCCAGAGCGCGCTTGGCGATATCCAGCGCCTTGGTCTTGTTGCCGCCCTGGCTGTAGGCATAGGCGAGGTTGTTAAGCACCAGCACGTTCTTGCCGTCGGTGCGCGCGAGGATCTGCTCATAGGCGGAAATCGCACCAGACCAGTTGCGCGCCTTGATCGCAGCGTCGCCCCGGGCAAGCCCTTCGGCGATTTCCTTGGGCACAAGTTGCACGACCTGGTTCGTCATCACATCCGAATCCGACATGCCCGCCGCACGCGCCGCCTTTGATACGAGCGCCAGTTCCTCACTCGTCGCGTCGGGACGCGCGGCCAGCGGGCGCAGGGTCTCTACCGCACCCTTCGCATCGTCCGAGGCCAGCTTCGCCTCGGCCAGCAGCATCCGCGCCTGCCGGTCCGATGGATCGCGCAAGATCTGCGAATTGAGCCGCATGCGCGCCTGTTCGACCTGTCCGATCTCGATCAGCGACTTCGAATAGAGCGAATTGGCGAGCGGCAAGCCTTCCAGCTGCGCCTCGAACGGCTGGAGGATGTCCCGCACCTCGCCCCACTTCTCGTCTTCGGCGGCAATGCGCGCCTTGAGGTACAGCAGGTCGGTATCGCCCGGAGCCTTTTCCAGCGCATTTTCCACCAGCGGGCGCAGTTGCTCGATCTTGCCCAGACCGCCCAGCACACCGATCTTGCCGAGCAAGGCGGCGCGGCTCTCGGGATAGTATTGCAGCGCCGATTCGTAGCCCGCAAGCGCGGCGGCGGGCTTGCCATCGGCCACCGCGATGTCTGCGCTGACCAGATAGCTTCCCAGAACGCGCGGCTTGATCGCCGCTGCCATCCCGGCCAGCTCGGCGGCGCGTTTGGCATTGCCTTTCTCGAGCTGGAGATGCGCGTAATCGGCAAGCAGGCGCCCCTTCTCCCCGGGCGCATTCATGCCTGCCGCAAAGAGCTCGTCCGATTTTTCGGGCATCCCCTTACCAATGTAGGCCAGCGCCATGAGGCGATATGCTTCGGCACTTTCAGCCGATTCCATTGCCGCGATCACCGCGTCGAAATTGCCCATCATCACGTCGGCTTCGGCCTTGAGCAGAGTGAAGTCCTCCGGGACTTTCCCCGATGCTTCGAGCCGCGTGAGCATGCCGGCAGCACCAACCGGGTCGCCCATTCCAAGATACGCGCGCACCAGCAGCTCCATCGCCTCGGCATTGGAGGGTTCGGCCTTGAGCACATTCGACAGGTGAATGCGCGCCTCGTTGTACTGGTTTGAGGCATAGGCCTGCTGGCCCTGCTCCAGATGCTCGGCAGGCGACAGCCCGCAGGAGGCTAGCAGACCCGCGGCGATCAGCGGAAACGCGAATTTCAGTGGCTGTTTCATGGGGGCAGGGCCTAGCAAAACTTGGTAAAAAGGAGGTGAAACTGGTCAAACCGCAATGACGCGGCTATTGGCCCGCGCTTGGGCGGCGAATTGGCCGCCATCAGGAGCATGAAATGGGTTTTCGCTGCGGAATCGTTGGCCTTCCGAATGTCGGTAAATCGACGCTGTTCAACGCGCTGACCGAGACGCAGGCGGCGCAGGCGGCGAACTACCCGTTCTGTACGATCGAGCCCAATGTCGGGCAGGTCGGCGTGCCCGATCCGCGGCTCGACAAGCTGGCCGAGATCGCCGGTTCGGCCAAGATCATCCCGACGCAGCTGGGCTTCGTCGACATCGCCGGCCTCGTGCGCGGGGCTTCGAAGGGCGAAGGCCTGGGCAACCAGTTCCTCGGCAACATCCGCGAAGTCGATGCCATCGTCCACGTCCTGCGCTGTTTCGAGGATGACGACATCCAGCATGTCGACAATCGCGTCGATCCGATCATCGATGCCGAAACGGTCGAGACCGAGCTGCTGCTCGCCGACCTCGAAAGCCTCGAAAAGCGCGTCCCTGCGGCGCAGAAAAAGGCGACCGGCGGCGACAAGGAGGCCAAGATCATGGCCTCGGTGCTCGGCCAGACTCTGGATCTTCTGCGCGACGGCAAGCCCGCGCGCCTGACCGAGCCCAAGGACGACGAGGAAGCGCGCATTTTCCGGCAGGCGCAATTGCTCACCGCGAAACCAGTGCTTTATGTCTGCAATGTCGAGGAGGGTGCCGCTGCCGAGGGCAATGCTCATTCGGCGCGGGTTTTCGAAAAGGCCAAGGCCGAGAATGCCAACGCGGTGATCGTTTCGGCCGCTATCGAAGCCGAGCTGATCGGCATGGAGATGGAAGACCGCCTCGTTTTCCTTGAGGAGATGGGCCTGCACGAAACCGGCCTCTCGCGCATTATCCGCGCCGGGTACGACCTGCTCCACCTGCTCACCTTCTTCACCGTCGGCCCCAAGGAAGCGCGCGCATGGACCGTGCATCAGGGCGCGAAAGCCCCCGAAGCGGCGGGCGAAATCCACTCCGACATGGAACGCGGCTTCATCCGCGCCGAAACCATCGCCTACGACGACTTCGTCACGCTCGGCGGCGAAACCGCCTGCAAGGATGCGGGCAAACTGCGTCAGGAAGGCAAGGACTATGTGGTGCAGGACGGCGACGTGATGCACTTCAAGTTCAACGTCTGACACGCCAGCAGGGCACTTTTCCGCTTTTCGCGCATTTTTCCTGCAGGAAGCAGGAAGGCGAGACGGACAGTGGTCGATAAATCGGAAAAGTTCAGCTGGCTGGTGCGCACGGGTTATTTCGCCCGCGCCATCATGTACTCGGTGATCGGGCTGATCGCCCTCACCAGTGCGGGCAAGATCAGCGCGGGCACCAACGGGGTGTTCATCGCCATCGACGAGTTCCCGCTCGGCACCGCGATACTCTGGCTGCTGGTGATTGGGCTGGTTGGCTATGCCCTGTTCCGCTTTTGCTCATTGCTGTTCGACATCGAGAACGAAGGCTCGGATGCGATGGGCTGGGGCAAGCGCATCGGCCATGCGGGGAGCGCTATCGGCCACCTTGCTCTGGCGTATTCGGCATACGAATTCGCAACGAGCGGCAGCGCGTCGGGCGGCGGCGCGCAGCAAGCGGCCTCGGGCGTGCTGTCCTATGAGTTCGGCGGGTTCTTGCTGGCACTGCTGGGCGTTGCATTCTTTCTTGCCGCCGCCAATCAGGCGAAGAAGGCATGGACCAGCAGTTTCATGAACCGGATTGCGGCTGCGGCCCCCTCGGCAACAAGCAAGCTCGGCAAGGCCGGCTATGCTGCTCGCACTGTGGTTTTCCTCGTTATCGGTTATTCTCTGGTCAATGCAGGCATGGGTTCAGGCGGCGCAAGCCAGGTCAAGACGCTCGGCGATGCCGTCGCTTCGCTCGCCGACGACGGGATAGTATTCACGCTCGTCGCCATCGGCCTGCTACTGTTCGGGCTCTTCAGCCTTGTGCTGGCGCGCTACCGGATCATTCCCGATCTCGGCGAGCAGGGCCGCGTCCCTGCGTTCAGGGCAGTTTGAGGGAGTTCACGCCCCGCATTCGATGGATGCCCGCGCGCGATAGACGACGCGGTCGGCAAAGTCGTGGATCACGATTTCGCCGGGCGCGGACCATACTTCGTCGCCGGTCTGCTGTTCCTCCTCAGCGTCGCGCGTGATCGTCAGCCAGTTTTCCTGCCCGATATATTTGCTCCATGCGGCGAACGGCAGGCTTTCGCTCGATTGGTCCGCGCTGAGCCGCACAATCTCCCCCTCAAGCATCAACCAGCCCTGTTCATCGCTGCCAAGGAAGATGGGGTCTTTCACACCCTCAACCAACGCCGCGCAGCCCGCACCAAAGAGGTTGTTTTCCTCGATATCCGGGAAAGTAATCGGCTGCGGTGTTATCGGCAGGACTGGCGGCGTCGACAGGCGTTCGACCTTGGCAACGGCCTGCGCATCCTCGGCAGGCGTCGAGCGCTCCTCCACCTTCACGCAACCAGTGAGCGCCAGCAGCGCCATTCCCGCGACGATCGCCCGCATCACTTTCTCCCGAACAGCTTTTCTATGTCTTCATGCGCCAGTTTTACCCATGTCGGGCGTCCATGATTGCACTGGCCTGAACGCGGGGTCGCTTCCATTTCGCGCAGCAGGGCGTTCATTTCGGCAACCGAGAGCGAGCGCCCTGCCCGCACCGATCCGTGGCAGGCCATCGTCGCCAGCACATGGTCGAGCCTTTCACCGAGAACCAGCGTGTCGCCATTCTGCGCAAGATCGTCGGCGATATCGGAGACGAGCGCGTGAACGTCGCTGCCCGAGAGCGCAGCAGGCACCGCGCGGACCAGCATAGCGGCGGGGCCGAAGCGTTCGACTGCGAGGCCCAGTTCGCCGAGCTTTTGCGCGTTCTCCTCGATCCGGTCGCAAGCCGGCTCTTCGAGTTCGACGACTTCGGGCAGCAGCAGCGCCTGACTGCGCGCGGCGGACTCCCCTGCCCCGGCGGCCTTGAGCCGTTCGAGCACGAGGCGTTCGTGCGCAGCATGCTGATCGACGATCACAAGACCATCCGCGGCCTCGGCGACGATATAAGTCTCAGCCACCTGCCCGCGCGCCACGCCGAGCGGGAAGTCGCGCGCTTCGTCCGCCAGCGGCACGGCTTCCTCAGCACGGGCGGAGGGCGCGTCCATCACCTGCTGCTCATAGCCACGCCAGACCTGCCCGGCCTCACTCACGCGCGACTGCGGTGCGGCATGCTGGCGCGCGAAGAGCGATTGCAGCGAGGCTGGCGCAGGTGCCGGTTCGATTGGCTCGGCCTGCCAGCGCGCCATCGCGCTCTCCGAAGGGGTCTGAGCCGAGCGCTGCCCCGAAGCATCGAGCGCATGGCGCAGCGCGCCGACGATGAAGCCGCGCACGAAGGCCGGATCGCGAAACCGAACCTCGGTCTTCGCCGGATGCACGTTCACATCGACCTCTTCGGGCGGCAGGTCGAGGAACAGCGCCAGCACCGCGTGCCGGTCGCGCGCGAGCATGTCGGAATAGGCTCCGCGCACCGCGCCGATCAGCAGCCGGTCCTTCACGGGTCGGTTGTTGACGAAAAGGTACTGGTGATCGGCCACGCCCCGATTGAACGTCGGCAGCCCCGCAACGCCGGTCAGCCGCGCGCCCTGGCGCTGCGCGTCGATGACAACTCCGTCCTCTGCAAGCTCGCGCGCGACGATATGCGCAACGCGCGCCGCGAGAGCTTCCTCGGGCTGTACCGAGAGGGTGCGCCGCCCGTCATGCTCCAGCGTGAAGCCAACCTCGGGCCGCGCCATCGCGAGGCGGCGCATGACATCGAGGCAGGCAGCGTATTCCGATCGCGGCGTGCGCAGGAACTTGCGCCGTGCGGGCACCTTGCCAAACAGGTTCTCGACGCGAATGCGCGTGCCGGGCGGGATCGCAGCCGGAGCGTCCTCCACCAGAGCACCATGATCGACCACCCGCCGCCAGCCATCGGCATCGGCTCCCTGCCTGCTCTCTATGGTGAGCCTCGCGACCGACGCAATCGAGGGTAATGCCTCGCCGCGAAAGCCGAGCGTCGCGACATGTTCGATCCGCTCGTCGGGCAGCTTGGACGTCGCGTGCCGCTCCAGCGCCAGCGCGATATCATCGGGCGACATCCCGCACCCGTCGTCGGCAACCTCGATCAGATCGAGCCCGCCCGAACCGATTCGCACCGCGACCGAGCGGGCACCTGCGTCGATGGCATTTTCGACCAGTTCCTTGAGCGCAGAAGCAGGGCGCTCGACCACTTCACCGGCGGCGATTCGGTTGACGAGGTCCTCGGGAAGGCGGCGGATTTGCGGCATGTGGAACAGCCTAGCGATGAAAGGGTCATCATTCGAGGCGGAAGCGCTGGAAAACTCCGGGATTTCGACACAATTTTTTGGCCTTTCCGCAACGGTTGCGTTAAGGGACCGCCTTTCACCACCAACTACCGGTTGTCGCTTACCGAAGACGCTTTGGTAAGAGCCGGATAACTTTAGAGAATTCTGGATGTCTTCGGTTATGTCACGATTCTTCAAATTCGGTTCGCAAAACATGGCGATCGACCTCGGCACCGCGAACACGCTCGTTTACGTGCAGGACCGTGGCATCGTGCTCAACGAACCGTCGGTCGTGGCCATCGAGACGATGCACGGCGTCAAGAAGGTCAAGGCCGTTGGCGACGATGCGAAGATGATGATGGGCAAGACCCCAGATAATATCGAGGCGATCCGCCCGCTGCGCGATGGCGTTATCGCCGACATCGAAATTGCCGAAGAAATGATCAAGCACTTCATCCGCAAGGTGCACGGCAAGAAGAACCTGTTCCGCTATCCCGAAATCGTGATCTGCGTTCCCTCGGGCTCAACCTCAGTCGAGCGCCGCGCGATCCGCGATGCCGCCTCGAACGCGGGCGCGAGCCAGGTTTACCTGATCCTCGAACCCATGGCAGCGGCGATTGGTGCCGACATGCCCGTGACCGAGCCGGTCGGCTCGATGGTCGTCGATATCGGCGGCGGCACCACCGAGGTTGCCGTGCTTTCGCTGCGCGGCCTCGCCTACACCACCTCGGTGCGCGTCGGCGGCGACAAGATGGACGAGGCAATCATTTCCTACGTCCGCCGTCACCACAACCTGCTGATCGGCGATTCGACTGCCGAGCGGATCAAGACCGAATACGGTATTGCCACCGTGCCTGCCGATGGCGCTGGCGAATCGATCACGATCAAGGGCCGCGACCTCGTCAACGGCGTGCCCAAGGAAATCACGATCAATCAGGCCAATGTCGCCGAAGCATTGTCCGAACCAATCGGGGCCATCGTCGAAGGCGTACGCATCGCACTGGAAAACACCGCTCCCGAACTGGCCGCCGACATCGTCGACCAGGGCATCGTCCTCACCGGTGGCGGCGCGCTGATCCAGGGCCTCGACGAATTCCTTCGCGAAGAGACCGGTCTTCCTGTATCCGTGGCGGAAGACCCGCTGTCCTGCGTCGCGCTGGGCACTGGACGGGCCATGGAGGATCCGATCTATCGCGGCGTCCTGATGACGGCCTGATTTTTGCAGCAACTGCCGCTCGCCCGGGACTGGCGAGGCCGGCAAGGAGGTTAGGACGCGCATGGCGCCGCCATCGAACCGGCGCTCCGGCTTTTCCCGCAGGGCGCAATATACCACGTTCTTTGGCTATGCCGTCGGCGTGCTGGGCGCGTTCGTGGGCGGCGTCCTGCTGCTTGTCTCGATAGTTTCGCCCGATTTCTTCTCCGGGCTGCGTTCCGGCGGCGCGGCTATTACCGAACCGGTCGGCGGCGCGACCGCCCGGACACGCGCGGCGGGCAATTCGGTTTTCGAGACGATCGAGGGCTATGCCACGTCCGGCCAGCGGGTCGCAAAGCTGAAGCGCGAGCTCGCCGAGGCCCGGCGACGCCTTGCCAAAAGCAACGCGATTTCAGAGGAAAACCGAAGGCTGCGAGCATTGCTCAAGCTCTCGACCGAAGATACCGAGCCTGTCGCCGTTACCCGCATCACGGCCTCGTCGGCCAGCAGTTCACGCCGGTTCGCCACGATCGGCGCCGGCGCTTCGGACGGCATTGTGCGCGGCATGCCGGTACGCTCCGACCTTGGCCTGATCGGACGGGTTCTCGAGGTTGGCAGGGGAACCGCGCAGGTTCTGCTTATCACCGATACGGCAAGCCAGGTCCCGGTGCGGCGCGACAAGGACTCGGTTGCCGCCTTCGCACAGGGACGCGGCGACGGCACCTTGCAGATTCGCCTGATCCGTCTCGGCATCAATCCGCTCAAGGTCGGCGATACCTTCGTTACTTCCGGCTCGGGCGGACTGTTCCATCCCGGAACGCCAACCGCTGTGGTCGCGGAACTGACCCGCGATGGCGCAATTGCCCGCGTGCTGGCCGATCCTGCCAATTCAAGTTTCGTAATCGTCGAATCGATCAGCACGCTTCAGCTGGCGGAGCAGGAAACTGCGTCAGATGAGGAGGACGGCAACACGCAGCCGCCGCAGGGCGAATGAAGAAGCCTGCAAAAGCCAGGGTGCGTTCGGCGCGTGGCCCGCGCATCAACCGCGTACCCTCACCTGCCATCGCGCTCTCGGTGCCCTGGGTTTCGATCGTGATTGCCTCGATGCTGGCGGTGGTGGTCGTGATTGCCTCAACGCCCCTCATGCCGCCGCTCGGCTTCATGATGTTCCTCGCATGGCGACAGCTGCGCCCCGGCTTGCTGCCGGTCTGGGCGGGTCTGCCGCTTGGTATGATTGACGATATCTTCAGCGGCCAGCCCATCGGCAGCGCCATTTTTCTCTGGTCGATCGCGGCAATTGCGCTCGATGTAGTCGAGGCGCGGCTGCCCTGGCGGAATTTCCTGACCGAATGGCTGCTGGCAGCAGGCATGCTCATCGCTTATATTGGCGGCTCCCTGGCGCTTGCGAACATGGCGGGCGCTGCAACTCCGCTTTGGGTCACCGTGCCGCAAATCGCCATCTCGATCCTCGTATATCCACTGTTCGGGCGTCTTGTGGCGCTGTTTGACCGGTTGCGCCTGACGCCCTTCATCGAGTTGCGCTGATGGGAGCGCCGACCAGGAACGTCAGCCAGACAATGCTGAGCAACAGCTTCGACCGGCGCAGCCTGTTCCTTGGCGCTGCGCAAGGCGCGCTGGGCGTCGCCCTGGCAGGCAGGCTGGGCTATCTCGCTATTGCGCAGAACGAGAAGTACGAACTTGAATCGGAAAGCAACCGGGTCAACCTCTCGCTGATTGCGCCGCGCCGGGGCTGGATCCTCGACCGCGATGGCCGGGCGATGGCGATCAACCGCCCCGATTTCCGCATCGACGTTATACCCGACCGGCTCGAAGATCCGGAGGCAACCGTTGCCCTGATCGGCGAGCTGCTCGGGTACGATGAAGTCCAGATTCGCGACCTCAAGGACAAGATCGACAAGGCCAGCGGGTTTGCCCCGGTGGAGATTGCCACTGGCCTCGACTGGGACAAGTTCGCCGCTGTCTCGGTCCGGCTACCCGACCTGCCGGGCGTGATAACCCAGCGTGGCTATTCCCGTTTCTACCCGACCGGCCCTTCGGTCGGCCACTTGCTGGGCTATGTCGGCGCCGCTTCGCGGGAGGAATGGGTCGAGGCGGAGAAAGACCCGCTGCTCATCACGCCAGGCTACAAGATCGGCAAGGACGGGCTGGAAAAGGTCTTCGAGGACGAGCTGCGCGGCTATCCCGGCGCGCGCCGGGTGGAAGTAACGGCGGCCGGCCGCATTATCCGCGATCTCGAAACGCGCGACGACGTGCCGGGCGATCCGGTTCGGCTGACCATCAACGGTCCATTGCAGGATTATGCCGCGCGCCGGATCGGTCTGGAATCGGGCGCTGTCGTCGTGATGGATTGCGAGACCGGCGACATCCTTGCCTCGGCCTCGATGCCAAGCTTCGATCCCAACAGCTTTTCCGACGGCATCGGCCGCGTCGAATGGAAGATGCTGCAGGACGACGATCATGTGCCCCTGCGCAACAAGGTGATGCGCGGGCTCTACCCGCCGGGTTCGACCGTGAAACCAATGGTTGCCCTGGCCTTCCTCGAAGCGGGCCTCGACCCTGAGGAATCGGTCGGCTGCGGCGGCGGCCTGCGCGTCGGAAACCGCGTGTTCCACTGCTGGAACCGGCGCGGCCATGGCAGCGTCAACATGGCCAAGGGCATTTACCAGAGCTGCGACGTCTATTTCTACTATTTCGCGCAGAAGATCGGGATGCAGAAGATCGCCGACATGGCGCGCCACCTCGGGCTTGGGCACGAATTCCCGTTGCCTGCGGTGGGCCAGTCCTATGGCACCGTCCCCGATCCGCCCTGGAAAAAGAAAAAATACGACCGCGAATGGGAGCCTTTCGACACCGTCAACGCGACCATCGGGCAAGGATATATGCTGGTAACCCCGCTCCAGCAGGCAGTGATGGCTGCGCGCATCGGTTCGGGCCTCAAGATCATGCCGCGCCTTATCCATGACGGCAAGAAGCCGAAGTTCGAATCGCTTGGCATTCCGCAGGACCACCTCGACTATGTCCATCAGGCAATGTCGGACGTTGTGAACGGCCCCGGCACGGCTGGCCGGGCACGATTGCCGGTCAAGGATGTCAAGCTGGCGGGCAAAACGGGCACCGCCCAGGTCGTGAGCCTTTCAGTCAGCTCGGGCAAATCCGGCCCGTGGAAATACCGCGATCATGGTCACTTCATCTGCTTCGCCCCGTTCGACAAGCCAAGATACGCCTGCGCCGTCACCATCGAACATGGGGGAGGCTCGAGTGCGGCCTATCCTATCGCGCGCGACGTGATGACATTCCTGTTCGATCCGCAGAAGGCGCTCGAAACCCTGCACGGCATGGAGGCCGGCTGGGGCGGCACGCCGCAGCAGCGGCTGGAACGCAAATACAACGCCTATGTCGCGCAGTACGGCGACGGCGCTCCCGAGGTCGATCCCGAAGGCGAACAGGAAGACGCGCGCGAGGAAGAGGAACAGCGTCAGGAAGAAACCCAGCCCATCGTCGAGGAAGCGCAGGCCCCGCGGCCCGAGCCCGAATCCACGCCGCAGCCCGAACCTCGCCCGCAGCAACGCACCCAGTCGCGTCCGGGACAGCCCCAGCCGAACCCGCAAGGCGATGCGAGCGCGCAACCGGCACAGCCGCAAGCCCCGGCTTTCACCAGCGAGCCGGTGGTCCAGCCGTTGCCCGGCGGCTCCGGTGGCGGTACGGGAACGCCGTGACACCCTGGTTCATACCCGCACCGATTGCCAACCAGCCCTGGCGCGTAATCCTGCCGCTCTTCGCGCTGGTCCTGCTCGGCAGCGCGGTGCTCTATTCGGCTGCGGGCGGTAGCATGTCGCCCTATGCCGGTTCGCATCTTGTCCGATTTGGCGTGTTCTTCACGATGGCAGTCGTCATTTCGCGCCTGCCGTCCAGCCTCTTCAAATGGGGTGCTTACCCGGCCTATGGCGGCACCTTTCTCCTGCTGCTGCTGGTCGAACTGATCGGCGCGATCAACGGGGGCAGCCAGCGCTGGCTCAATCTCGGCTTCATGAACCTGCAGCCTTCGGAACTCATGAAGCCCGTCATCATCCTGGTGCTTGCGCAGTTTTACGACAACCTGCCCCCGGCGATGACGAATTCCTGGCGAGGACTGCTGCCCGCACTCGGATTGATCGGTTTGCCAGTCGCGCTGGTCCTCCTGCAGCCGGACCTCGGCACCTCGCTGGCGATCATCTTCGGTGGCGGCGTGGTGATGTTCATGGCCGGGTTGCCGCTGCGCTGGTTCATCGGCGCGGGGCTGGCCGGCGTGATTGCCGCGCCGCTCGCATTCTTCACCTTCCTTCACGATTACCAGCGCAACCGCGTGCTCACCTTCCTCGATCCGGAAAGCGATCCGCTGGGCACCGGATATCACATCACCCAGTCCAAGATCGCGATCGGATCGGGTGGTATCTTCGGCAAGGGCTTCGGCAACGGCTCGCAAAGCCATCTCGAATACCTGCCCGAAGCGCACACCGACTTTGCCTTTGCGACGATGGCGGAGGAATGGGGGATGATGGGCGGCCTGTTCGTTCTCTTCGTCTTCGCCCTGATCCTGCGCTGGGGCATGCAGGTGGCACGAAAAGGCCCCGACCGCTTCTCGCGCCTGCTTGCGGTCGGGATGACGGCGGTTATCTTCTTCTATGTCGCGGTAAACCTGATGATGGTCATGGGCCTCGCCCCCGTCGTCGGCATCCCCTTGCCGTTCATGAGCCATGGCGGCTCCTCGATGCTGACCGTCATGCTCTGCTTCGGTTCGCTCATGGCGGTCGACCGCTGGAGCCGAAGACCGACCACGCTCACCTAGCCGGGCAGTTTTTGGAGCGAACCGCCAAGATTTCGCTTTAACTCGACGGATCAATCGCTATACGGGCGCTTCCCGATGATTCGGGACATCCGGCAAGCCCGGCGTGGACGCATAGCTCAGTTGGTAGAGCAGCTGACTCTTAATCAGCGGGTCCTAGGTTCGAGCCCTAGTGCGTCCACCATTTTTTCGCATTATATCAAGCTTTTAAGGCATTCCTCAGGGGTGGCTTTTAGTTGGCTTCCAGCACTAGGTAGCTTTCTAGGTAGCAGGCAATATTTCGTACGTCGTAATGCGGCGCGCGCCTGGCCGTTGTCTATCGAACGCGGTGGTATCTGGATTTCTGTGGAAGCGTGCGGATGGTAGCCGAGGAGGGATCCACCAATTTCGCTTAAGTAGCTGTTACAATGCCATTTCTATATTAGCTTCTCCAAAAATACCCCCTGCGATACCCCTATCTCGGGACCTTTGC
>JAWKXP010000022.1:0-62167 GCA_041396945.1 Sphingomonadaceae bacterium
CTCGAAGGCATTGCCCGGCTGTCCAGGCAGGCGCGGCGGCAGGTTCGCCGCCATCCATTCGCGCGCCTTGAGGCGGAACGCGCGCTGTTCGTCGGTATCGAGATGCTCGGTCGTCTTCGGCGCTTCGACCAGTTCTTCGGCTTCGTTGATCATCGTCGCTGCTCCCTCAGATTCCGGCCAGCTGGCAAAGCCGCTCGTGGTGGATGGCGGGGCTGCCCCAGAGCGCCTCGTTGGAGACCGCGCGGCGCAGGTAGAAGTGGATGTCGTGTTCCCAGGTCAGGCCGATGCCGCCGTGCATTTGCAGGCAGTCGCGGATGATCTCGGTTGCCGATGTGCCGCAATGGCTCTTGGCGGCGGAGACGGCGATGGCGGCGTCTGGTGCATCGGATGCGACCGCGCGCGCGGCATAGGCGGCAGCGGCCTTCGCGCCTTCGAGGTTGGCAACATGGTCGGCAAGGCGGTGCTTGAGCGCCTGAAACGATCCGATAGGCCGCCCGAAGGCATGGCGTTCGTTGACCCATTCGAGCGTGAATTCGAAGGCGCGGTCGGTCACGCCCACGGTCTCGGCGCATTGCAGGGCGAGGGCGACCTGTAGCTGTTTCTCGAAGGCGTCGGGGCCGCCGTCGAGCAGGGCATCCGCGCCAAGCTGCGCCCCGTCGAAACGCACTATCGAGAGCCGCTTGCCAAGGTCGAGCGCCTCCATTGGCTCGATGGTCATGCCTGCTGTCCCGGCTGGCACGAGGAACTGCGCGTCGGCGGTCGAAACCAGCAGCACATCGGCGCTGGCCGCGTCTTCGACATAGGCGGCCATTCCGCCAAGCTTCCAGCCGTCGCCCGATTTCTCCGCTGTCACCGATCCCGGCGCGATGCCTGCCTGCGGTCCCTTGCCCGCAAAAGCCCATGCCGCGAGTGCCTCGCCCGAGGCAAGCGCGGGAAGCCAGCGTTCCTGCTGCGCCGCGCTGCCCGAACGCGCAATCGCATCGGCAACGACGCAGGTGGACAGGAACGGCCCGGAATAGACAACGCGCCCCAGTTCCTCGGCGACGATGGCCGCGTCCATCACGCCGCCCGCCGCTTCGGCAATCCCGCCATGCGCCTCGGGCACGAAGAGCGCGACCCAGCCGAGTTCCACCGCTTCGCTCCAGGTCGCCCGATCGAAGCTCTCGCCCGCATCGGCCTGCTTGCGCAGCACTGTGATCGGCGAGCGGTCCTCAAGGAACCGCCGCGTCATGTCCTGCAGCATCGTCTGGTCTTCGTTGAGGTTCACTTCCATCGGTCGTGGTCCTGTTCAGGCATTGGCATCATCGGGCTTTGAGAATTCGGGATAGGCACCCAGCGTCAGGTAAAGCAGCGCGCCGAGCACGAACATCGGGATCGCGCCGATCAGCACCATGTCATAGCTTTGCGTTGCGTCGAACACGGCGTTGGCGATCACCGGGCCAAGCCCGATTGCGACCGACATCGCCGCCATGATCGTAGCGTAGAGCGTTCCATAGGCACGCTGTCCGAAGTGACGGCTGGCAAGGTAGGCGACGGCGGGCATCATCGCGCCGCCCATCAGTCCGTAAACGAAAATACCTGTCACCGATGCGGCGAACGAACCGCCGAGGAGCAGGATCGTCAGCGGCAGGATCGACATCAGGATCGATGCGCCCGCGGCAACGGTGCTGGCCGAAAAGCGGTCAAGCAGGCCGCCGCCGAACAGCCGTCCGACAATCGTGGCTATCCCCAGCGAACTGAACGCGGCGGCAGCGGAGGTGGGCGTAAGGCCCGATTCCTGCAGGATCGGGACGAGGTTGAGCATCATTGCGATGCCCGCGAAATTGGCGATGACGGTCGCGATCAGCAGCTTGTAGAAGCTTGCCGAACGAAAGCCCTGCCGCGCGGTGAGGCCGGGCAGGGTGGCGGCATCGGGAGCCTGCATCGCGGCCTGCGGGTCGGCTCCGGCAGGGACGGCCTTCGGCGCGCGCAGGAACAGCAGCACCAGCACGATCACTACCGCGAACCAGCCCGCGCCCAGCAGCAAATAGGTCTCGCGCCATGTGTGGTCCTGCAACAGGGCGCTGGCGATATTCGGAGCCAGGAACGAGGCGAGCCCCGACCCGCTCAGCACGATCGCCATCGCCAGCCCGCGCCCGGCATTGAACGCACGCGTTACCGGCGAGACCCAGACGGTTGGCGCAAAGGCGCTGAACAGGCCGATGGCAGCCCATATCGCCCACCATTGCCAGATCTCGGTGCCGATCTGCGAGGCAAGCATCGTCGCCCCGCCAAGCCCGATCACCGCGACCGGCGCGATCCGTTGCGATCCGAAGCGGTCGATCGTCGCGCCATATATCGTGGCGAGGAAAATCACCATGAACGAGATCAGCGCCGGACCATAGGAGATGTCGGTGCGCGACCAGCCCGTGTCTTCTGCCACCGGCACCAGCATCACGCCGAACAGCGCGGTTGAAAGCGAGGACATCGACATCCCGGCTGTCGCTGCGAGGACGAGCGTCCAGTGCCTGCGCCATTCGGCGGCTGCGCTTGTTTCGGTCACGGCCTCTCCCAGCCCAATCAATGGTATTGTTTGTCGGGCCTAGCTGCTTGCCTGCTTTGCGTCTTGCGTGAAGTCGGGATATCGCCCGAGCGTGGCATAGAGCAGCGCCGAGCCAATCAGGATCGGGAGGGCCGCCCACATCACCAGTTCATAACTCTTTGTCACGTCATAGACATAGTTTGCGGCCAGCGGCGCCGCAGCCACGACCAGCGCAATCGCGGCATTGATCGCACCATAGAGCGCGCCGAAAGCACGCTGGCCGAGATGGCGACTGGCGAGATAGACGAGCGCACCGACTTTCGCGCCGCCCATCAGGCCGTAGATCACGACGCCGATCGCGGCGATCGTTGCCGAACCGGGAAAACCGAGCAATGCCAGTGGCAAGGTGACCGCTGAAATTGTTGCTCCGAAGGCGATCCATTTTGCGCTGAAGCGATCCATCAGCCAGCCGCCCGCGATGCGCCCGACGATGGTCGAAATCCCGACCAGCCCGGCAATCGCAGCGGCAGATGCGCGCGACACGCCGTCGCTCGTCAGCACCGGCACCATGTTGAGGATGATCGCCACCCCGCCGAGCGTCGCGCCCGCGCCCGCGAAAAGCAGCTTCCAGAAGGTCAGCGAGCGGAAACCCTCTTGCCGGGTGAGGCCGGGCAGGTCGGTGGCTAGGGGCTTCCGGGTCGCCTGCGTCGTGCCGGAAGAAGCGCGGTCGGTGCGGAAAAACAGGAAGACCAGCGGCAGCACCACGATGCCCCAGGCCAGCGCCAGCCCGATATAGGCGCCGCGCCAGCCGTGGCTTTCGACGAAGATGTTGATCAGGATCGGAGAGAGGAAAGTGCCGATCCCCGACCCGCTGAGCGCAACCGCCACGGCCAGCCCGCGCGCCTTGTCGAACTGCCCGGCAACCGCCGTGATCCAGACCGTCGGCATTGCCGAAACGCCGACGCCGACGAGCATCCAGCGCAGCCACCAGCCCCAGAGATTGTCACCCGTGGTCGACATCAGTGCGAGCGCGACGAGGAAAATCGACGAGGTGCCAAGCGCTATCCGGCGCGCGCCGAAGCGGTCGATGGCAACGCCCATGAAGGTGGCCAGCACCATGCTGACGAGCGAAACCAGCGAAACTCCCGAATAGATCTGGGTCCGGCTCCATTTGAGGTCGTGCTCTATCGGTTCGAGCATCACGCCAGCCGAGCCGGCATGGACCGAGGCCAGCGAATAGCCCGCCATCGCCGCGATCACCAGCGTCCAGCCGTGTCGCCATTCGGCAGCCGCATCCGGCCCTGTATCCGGCCCCGCACCTGACTTTGCCGTCTCTCCCATCACCAGTCCCCGGTTGTCTTTCGGCCTTGCATGACGGGTTGCACGATGAGCGTCAAATCGCCCCGGCGCTCTTCGCGGCACGGTTGACTTGCCCCCTTGCGGCTCTAGGGCAGGGGCGAAGGGGTGTGCATATGGCAGGCGAACCGCGCAGGGTGGGGGCGGAAACCTCCGAAACCCGCTCGCGCATTCTCAAGGCGACCGAAGCGCTGCTGCGCGATGAGGGCTATGGCGCGCTCAGCACGCGGCGCGTGGCCGCGCGTGCCGGGCTCAAGCCCTCGCTGGTGCATTACTACTTCCCGACAACCGACGACCTGCTTTTGGCGGTCAGCCGGGAGGGGGCGGAAGACAGCGACCGCATGATCGAACAGGCGATGGCCTCCGACGATCCGATCGCGGCGCTCTGGCGCTTCTACATCGACACCAGCCGTACCGCGATGGCGCTCGAATTCATGGCCATGGCCAACCACCGCCCTGCCTTGCGCGAGCATATGGCGCAGCATTGCAAGCAGATGCGCGTGCAGGAAGCGAAGATTTTCCGTGCCCTGCTTGGCGACAGGATCGACACGATCGAGGGGCTGACGCCCGAGGTGCTCTCGGTCGTGCTCGTGGGCATCGGGCGCGCGATCGTCATGGAAGACAACCTTGGCCTCGACGACGGGCACGAGGCCGCCAAGAAATTCGTCGCGGGCTGGCTCAAGCGGATGTCCGAAAAGGCCTGATCGCCTAGCCGGTATCGCGGACCTGTCCCTCGTGGCCATCTTGGCGGCGGGGCAAGCGTGCTGTACAGGCGTTCAGCAGGATATCCGTTTCACGTTGGAGAGACCAGAAATGACCGTTGCAACCAGGGTCGAGCTTAAGGCCGAGGACATCAAGCCGGACGTCGGCACGCGCATCCTCAACAGCAAGGAAGAGCTGCTTTCGGGCCAGATTTCCGACGAGATCCGCGAACTGCTGACGCGGCGCGGCGTGCTCGTCTTCCCGCAGATCGACTTTGCCGACGAAGAGCAGGTCGCCTTTACCAAGACGCTGGGCAACTTCGCGCCCGAAGGCGATCATGGCGAGAATGTCCACCCGATCACGCTCGACGTGAAGACCAATCCGTCGAGCGCGGAATATCTCAAGGGCTCGCTTTACTGGCACCTCGACGGCGTGCGCAACACAGTGCCAATCCTTGCCTCGCTGCTGTCGTGCCGCGTGCCTTCGCCGAAAGGCACGGGCAACACCGGCGTTGCCAATACTTACTCGGCCTACGAAGCGCTGCCGCAGGAAACCAAGGACGAGATCGAGGGCATGACCGTGATCCACGCGCCCTGGGCATCGATGTTCTACTACGATCCGGAACCCAATATCGACAAGCTCAAGGGCTTCATGGGCGCGGGCGAGGCGGAACTGCCGCTGGTCTGGAAGCACAAGGACGGGCGCAAGTCGCTGGTGCTGGGCTGCACCGCGCACCATGTCGTCGGGGTCGATCACACGAAGTCGGCGCAGCTGCTCCATGGCCTGCGCGACTGGGCGACGCAGGACCGCTTCGTCTATTCGCACGAATGGACCGCAGGCGACATGATTATCTGGGACAACACCGGCACATTGCACCGTGCCGAGGAATACGATCCGACCTGCGGCCGCCTGATGGTGCGCACCAAACTGGAAGGCGAAGAAGCTTTCGCGTTCGAGTGATCGCAAACCGGGAGAGAAAAGACATGGCTACATCGACGCAGGCGCGCTGGCAGGTCAGCGATGTGACGCCGAACATCGGCAGCAGTATCGTGGCTGACAAGGCAACGCTGCTCTCGGGCGAGCGACGCGACGAAATCCGCGCGCTGATGGAGCAGCGCGGCGTGCTCGTGTTCCCCGAGATCGGGATGACCGACGCGGAGCAGATCGAGTTTACCAAGACGCTGGGCACGATGGGCCACGACACTGGCGAGAAAGAGGGCGAGGTCTATCCGATCACGATGGACCAGAAGATCAATCCCAACGCCGATTACCTGAAGGGTGCGTTCTTCTGGCATCTCGACGGCTCGATGTCGCAAAAGCCGATCCTCGCCTCGATCATGTCGAGCCGGGTGCTGCCGAGCGAAGGCGGCGATACCGAATTTTGCAACACCTATGCCGCCTACGACGCGCTCGATGACGAGCTCAAGGAACAGATCGACGGGCTCAAGGTGATCCACGCGATGTGGCGCTCGCAGCTCTATTACAACCCGGAGCCAACCTACGAGCAGATGCAGCGCTGGCAGTCGATCGGGCACAACGAAATCCCGCTGGTCTGGACGCACCGGTCGGGCCGCAAGTCGCTGGTGCTCGGCAACACCGCGATGCAGGTGGTCGGCATGGACCTGCCCCAGAGCGAAGCGCTGCTGGTGCGCCTGCGCGAATGGGCGACGCGGCCCGAATTCGTGCTGCGTCACAAGTGGAAGCTGGGGGACATGGTGATCTGGGACAACACCGGCACGTTGCACCGCGCAACGCCCTACGATCACAGCTCGGGCCGCCTGATGCACCGCACCAAGCTGGAGGGTGAAGAGGCTTTCGCCTGATCTTTCAAACGCATAAAAATGAAAAAAGGGCGGCACCGCGAGGCGCCGCCCTTTCTGTTGCGACCCGGCAGGGCCGGGTTATTTGCGCCCGTTATTCATCACCTTGGTCCAGGCGGCGATGAAGTCGGCCACGAACTTGTCCTTGGCGTCGTTGGAAGCATAAACTTCCGAAACCGCGCGAAGTTCCGAGTTCGAACCAAAAATCAGGTCGACCGGCGTTGCAGTCCACTTGAGCGCGCCCGAGCTGTAGTCGCGGCCCTCGTAAACGCCCGGCGTTGCCGACTTCGACCACTTGGTGTCCATCGACAGCAGGTTGACGAAGAACGCGTTGTCGAGCGTGCCCGGCTTGTCGGTGAAGACACCGTGGCGCGATCCGCCGCTGTTGGCCGCCAGCGCGCGCATGCCGCCTACCAGCACGGTCATTTCCGGCACCGTCAGGCCCAGCATGTCGGCGCGTTCGACCAGTTCCTTGGCCGGCGAGAGATAGGCTTCGTTGCTGTAATAGTTGCGGAAGCCATCGGCCTTGGGCTCGAGGAAGTTGAACGAGGAGACCTCGGTCTGCTCCTGGCTGGCATCGGCGCGGCCCGGGGTGAACGGTACAGAGACATCATGTCCGGCCTGACGTGCCGCAGCCTCGATCGCGGCTGCGCCGCCAAGCACGGCCATGTCGGCGAGCGAGATCGATTTGCCGCCGCGCGCCTTGCCGTTGAAGTCCGTGCGGATGGCTTCGAGTTTGTCGAGCACCGCAGCGAGTTCCGCCGGATCGTTGACCGCCCAGCCGCGCTGCGGATCGAGACGGATGCGACCGCCATCGGTGCCGCCGCGCATGTCGGAATCGCGATAGGAAGCCGCTGCCGCCCATGCCGTCTTGACCAGCTGCGGCACCGTCAGGCCCGAACGCAGGATATCGTTCTTGAGCGAGGCGACATCGCGGTCATTGACCAACGCGTGATCGACCTCGGGGATCGGGTCCTGCCAGATCAGCTGCTCGCCCGGAACCTCGCTGCCGAGGTAACGCCAGGCCGGGCCCATGTCGCGATGGGTCAGCTTGAACCATGCGCGCGCAAAGGCATCGGAAAATTCCTGCGGGTTCTCGTGGAACCGCTTGGCGACCTTCGCAAGGCCCGGATCGCGCTTCAGTGCCATGTCCGTGGTGAACATGATCGGCGCGTGCGTCTTGCCCGCGATATGCGCATCGGGGACAAGGTTTGCGGCCGCCGGATCGGTCGGGATCCATTGTCCGGCACCGGCCGGGCTTTTCGTCTGCTTCCATTCGAAGCGGAACAGGTTGTCGAGATACTGGTGGGTGAACTGGATCGGGTTCGAGGTCCACGCGCCTTCGAGGCCCGAGGTGATCGTGTCTTCCGAATGGCCCTTGCCGCAGGTGTTGGCCCAGCCAAGGCCCTGCTGCTCGACCGGCGCGCCGGCGGGATCGGCACCCATGCACTCATCGGGCTTGTGCGCACCATGCGCCTTGCCGAAGGTATGGCCGCCCGCGATCAGCGCGACGGTCTCTTCCTCGCTCATCGCCATCTGCCCGAAGGCGAGGCGGATGCGGTCAGCCGCTGCGAGCGGATCGTGGTTGGCGTTCGGGCCTTCCGGGTTAACGTAGATCAGGCCCATCTGTGTGGCGGCGAGCGGTCCTTCGAGCTTCTGGCCCTTGCCCGAGCCATGCACGCGGTCCGATTGCAGCCACTTGTTTTCCGGCCCCCAGAAGACCTTGTCGGCTTCCCAGTCATCCTCACGGCCACCGGCGAACCCGTAAGTCTCGAAGCCCATCGATTCGAGCGCGACGTTGCCGGTCAGCACCATCAGGTCGGCCCAGCTGAGCTTGCGCCCGTACTTCTGCTTGATCGGCCAGAGCAGGCGGCGCGCCTTGTCGAGGCTGACATTGTCCGGCCAGGAATTGAGCGGTTCGAAGCGCTGCTGGCCGCCTGCCGCGCCGCCGCGTCCGTCACCGGTGCGATAGGTGCCTGCCGAGTGCCAGGCCATGCGGATGAAGAACGGGCCGTAGTGGCCATAGTCTGCCGGCCACCAGTCCTGCGAGGTGGTCATCAGCGCTTCGATATCCTTCTTGACCGCTGCCAGATCGAGCGTCGCGAACTCGGCGGCATAGTCGAAATCGTCACCCATCGGGTTCGATTCCGCACCGTGCTGGCGCAGCGCGTCGAGATCGAGGCGGTCGGGCCACCAGTCCTTGTTGGTCATCGCGCCCATCGGCTTGGGCTCCTGCGTGACGACCGGATCGTTGGCGGCCTTGCCGTGGTTGTCGGCCAGCGCAGGGCTGGCGATTGTTGTCGTGCCGAGCAGGGCAGCGGTGAGTGCGCAAAGCGAAACGCGGGATTTCAGCATCGGAACCTCTCCTTCGATTAATCTGTCGTTCAGGGATAACCGCGCGCCTGAATTCGGCCAATTTGGAAAATTCGTTGTCACTGATCGGAAAAACCGAACAGCGCTCCATCGGCATCGGCGCTGTGTGTCTCTGCCGAACTTCACTTGGCGTTCAGCCGCGCGCTGGCTATAGGACCGGCCATGTCGAGATTTTCCCCTGCAAGGCTGGCCATGATGGCCGCTGCTTCGTCCGCGATGATCCTCGTTTCCGGCTGTGGCGGACGCGGCGGGGGCGAGGACACGGCCTATGTCGCGCGCGATGTCGATACGCTCTACATGGCAGCGAAAGAACGCCTCGATCGCGGCCAGACCCGGCAGGCGGCAGCACTGTTCGACGAGGTCGAGCGCCAGCACCCCTATTCGCCCTGGGCGCGCCGCGCGCAGCTGATGAGCGCATTCTCCTATTACGTCGCGCGCGACTATTTGAAGTCGATCCAGTCGGCGCAGCGCTTCCTGTCGATCCATCCGGGTAACAAGGACGCGCCTTACGCCTATTACCTGATCGCGCTCTCCTATTACGAGCAGATCAGCGACGTCAGCCGCGACCAGAAGATCACCGGTCAGGCGAAGCAGGCGCTGAGCGAAGTCTCGCGCCGCTATCCCGGCACCGACTATGCCAAGGACGCGCAGCTCAAGCTCGACCTGGTCAACGATCACCTCGCGGGCAAGGAAATGACCATCGGCCGCTATTACCAGCGTTCGGGCAAGTGGCTGGCTGCGACCATGCGTTTCCGCAACGTGATCGACGAATACCAGACCACGAGCCACACGCCCGAGGCGCTTTACCGGCTGGTCGAGAGCTACCTCTCGCTCGGCATTCCCGAGGAAGCGCAGAAAAACGCTGCGGTTCTGGGACGTAACTACCCCGCCTCGGTCTGGTACAAACGCGCGTTCTCGCTGATGAACCGCCACGCGCCGGACACGACCGTCGGCTGACAGGCCGCGCTGGTAAACCTTTTTTAACCCGCGTCGCTGACACTGCCCTCAGGCCGCGCCCTTTATGGACGCGCGATTTTGAGGGAGCCCGAGGTGGCACGCATCGAATTCGACCGGCGCAAACAGTCGCGCCAGTTCTATCGCCAATGGCCCACAGGCAAGTATTATGCCGAGGGCGCGGCGATTGCCGTGGTGCTGGGCATCGTCTGGCTCAACGCCGCACGCTTTTTCTGAGGGAAAGATCGCGCCTCGGCGCGTGACCTTACCGCAAGCCTCGGCTAGACACGGGCGCGACCATGCTGACGCGCCTGTCCATCCGCAATATCGTCCTGATCGAAGCGCTCGACCTCGATTTCGTCGGCGGGCTTGGCGTGCTCACCGGCGAGACCGGGGCGGGCAAGTCGATCCTGCTCGATGCATTGGGGCTGGTGCTGGGCAATCGCGCGGATTCGGCACTGGTGCGTGCGGGTGCGGACAAGGCATCGGTGACCGCTTCGTTCGACTTCGCCGCGCTGCCCGAGGCGGTATCCGGCCCGCTCGACGATGCCGATATCGAGATCGAGCCGGGAGAGCCGCTGATCCTGCGGCGCCAGTTGAAGGCCGATGGCGGGAGCAAGGCTTTCGTGAATGACCAGCCCGTCGGCGTGGCGCTTTTGCGCGAGATTGCCGGAGCGCTGGTCGAAATCCACGGCCAGCACGATGATCGCGGCCTTGTGAACCCGCGCGGGCATCGCGACCTGCTCGATCGCTTTGCGGGTTCCGACACCGCCGGGCTCGCTGCGGCATGGCGGGCATGGCGCGAGGCGGGAGAGAAGCTGGAAGCGGCGCGGGCAGAGGTTGAGAAGGCCGCTGCCGACCGCGACCTGCTGCTGGCACATCTTGCCGAACTGACCGCGCTCGAACCGGTCGAGGGCGAGGAACAGGAACTCGCGCTGGCCCGCGCGACGATGCAGAAGGGCGAAAAGCTCGCCGACGATCTGGAGGCACTGCGCCACCTCTGGGCCGGATCGGATTCGGCGCTGGCCACTTTGCGCGGCGCGGCGCGGCGGCTTGACCGGATCGCCGAAGAGCATCCCTTGCTCGCCGAAGCCCTCGCCGCGCTCGACCGCGCCGTGATCGAGGCGGGCGAGGCGGAAGGTGCGCTGGAAAAGGCCGCCGAGGCGCTGGCCTTCGATCCTGCCGAACTGGACCGCATCGAAGTGCGCCTGTTCGAGCTGCGTGCGGCGGCGCGCAAACATTCGGTCGAGGTGGACCAGTTGCCCGCAAAACAGCGCGAGATGCGCGCCCTGCTCGATGCGATCGAGGGCGGGGAGGGCGAGGTTGCGGCGCTCGAAGCGGCGGCGGAAAAGGCGCGCAAGCTCTATTGTGCCAAGGCCGAGGAGGTTCACGCGCAGCGCGTCACCTCTGTGCGGCTCGACGAGGCAGTGGCGGGCGAACTTGCGCTCTCAAGCTCGATGCCGCGCGGTTCGCTGACCGCCGTTGCCGATCTTCCCGAGGATCGCTGGGGGCCGCAGGGCATCGACACGGTCGAATTCCTCATCGCCACCAATCCCGGCGCGGACTTGCTCCGCTTGCCAAGATCGCCGGGCGGCGAACTCTCACGCTTCATCCTCGCGCTGAAGGTCGCGCTCGCCGAAGAGGGCGGGGCGGGCACGATGGTCTTCGACGAGATCGACCGGGGCGTCGGCGGCGCGGTTGCCTCCGCCATCGGCAGAACGGCTGGCGCGGCTGGCCTCGGGCGGGCAATTGCTCGTGGTGACGCACAGCCCGCAAGTCGCCGCGCGGGGAGGGACGCATTACCTCATCGCCAAATCGAGCGAGGGCACGGTGACAAAAACCTCGGTCACGCACCTCGGCGAGGCTGACCGCAAGGAAGAATCGCCCGCATGCTCTCGGGCGCGGAAGTCACCGACGAAGCAAGCGCGGGCGGATCGTTTGCTGGAGGGGTGTGATTGTGGATAATATGTGCTCCGTTGATTGGGACAGATGCTTTCGGCGTCCTTCGAGGGATAGGCACATTTTTAACTTTTTGCCGTTCAAGCGGTGCAAATGTTGCTCGCTATTGGATCACACAACGCATAGAGGAAAAGGTTGTCGAAGCAGCTTCAGAGATGTTTTCTGCCGTCTATCAGGTTCAGATTTGGCTCTTGAGGCAATTAGGGAACCTCAGCACTGGTCTAGTGAGTGTGAGGCAGCAAATGCTGAATCACGGAAAATCTTTGATTTAGATTACGACGGAGAGTCGAAAGGACGGCAATCGCGGCTGGTGATTTGTTCACGAAAGGTTAGTTTATCACCAAAAGACGATTGATGCCTCTTTGGCAGTTTTTGGCCAAAGGCGAAAGCACACCTTTCGAAAGATGTTGACTCAGTGATTGACCCCTTGTTGAAGAATTGCGACAAGAATTGAAAGCAATTGCACTGGATAGCGATGAGAATGGGATTTCCTGATGCCTTAAATGTTATTAGTCAACTGGCGATGATGATGTGACTAAATCTGAGGTCAACTCTGGTCGATTTAATTGGCAGAGTAGATTTTCTAAACTCCTTTAGATCCACCTAGTTAAGAATTTCATTTTGGGGCAGGCGTCGAAATATCAAACAGCCATTTACGCTTCAATACTCCCTCGTCACGCATCGAAATATAGATAAGCGCCATCATCGCTATCGCGCCGTAGATCCATGATCCGCTGTTCGCCGGCACCCATTGGCATTTGCCAGAGCTGGTATCCGGCCACCGCGATCCCCGGAACAGGCCCCACCTGTGCTAAGCTAACCGCACAGCCCATCGCGATTTTCGCCCATTTCTTGGCGCGCTCGAATGTCGCTGCGTCGGCATGCCGCGCGCGCCACATGGTCCAGCCACCGAACAGTCCGAGCAGGCCCGCCGCGAACTCCAGCGCGAAGACCAGCACCATCGCGACCACGATCAGGAACGGCACCGGCAGCAGCGTGACCGGGTAGGCCTCCCGATCGGCGTGGCTCGTCGTGTAGACAAAGAATTCGCAGGCTGCGCCCAGGTTGGCGATGTTGTGCAAGACATAGAGCAGCGCCATCAGGCCGATGTCTGCGCTAATCAGTGCTTTCAGAATCCGGTCGATCACGGCTATGTCCCCTGCGGCCGCAAGGCTAGCAGCGAGAACGGGCAAGTAAAGCGGACCAGTTGTGGCGGCCATCCGAGATCGAAAACCTGTCCGAGGCCGAGGCCGCAAACGAGCTGATGCGGCTGGCGAAGGCGATTGCGAAGCATGACGAGCTATACCACGCCAAGGATGCGCCTCGAGATCAGCGATCAGGAATACGATGCGCTGGTGCGGCGCAATGCCGAGCTGGAGGCGGCGTTCCCGGAGCTGATCCGCGAAGACTCGCCGAGCCGAAAGGTCGGACACGCGGTTGCGCCTCGCCGCTTTCAAAGGTGACGCACGAGGTTCGCATGATGAGCCTCGACAATGCCTTCGACGACGAAGTGGCCGAATTCGTCGCGCGGGTGCGGCGGTTCTCAATCTGGGCGAGGACGAGCCCGTTGCCTTTACCGCCGAGGACAAGATCGACGGGCTTTCGTGCTCGCTGCGCTACGAGAAGGGCACGCTGAGCGCGGCAACGCGTGGCGACGGGCAGGTGGGTGAGGATGTCACCGCCAATGTCGCCCATGTCCACGGTATCCCGCAGGAGCTTGAGGGCGAGGTGCCCGATGTCTTCGAGATCTGCGGCGAGGTCTTCATGGAGAAGAGGCGCCTTCGCCGGCGCTCAACGAGCGCTGATGGAAGAAGCGCGCGCCGAGGCGCAGGCGAAGGCGCGGAGTTCGATCCGGCCAAGGTCCGCCAGTTTGCCAACCCGCGCAATGCCGCTGCCGGATCGCTGCGCCAGAAGGACGCGTCGGTCACGGCAAAGCGCCCGCTGCGCTTCCTCGCGCATGGCTGGGGCGCAGCTTCGGCAGTACCGAACGAGACGCAGATCGGCATGATGCAGCAGATCCTCGACTGGGGCGTGCCGGTCTCGCCGGCGCTGGTTCGCTGCGACGATCTTGCCCAGATGATCGAGCATTATCAGCAAATTGCCGAGGCGCGGCCGGGTCTCAAATACGAGATCGACGGCGTGGTTTACAAGGTCGACCGGCTCGACTGGCAGGAACGCCTGGGCTTCGTCGCCAAGGCCCCGCGCTGGGCGATCGCGCGCAAGTTTCCCGCCGAGCAGGCCGAGACGACGCTGGAGGCGATCGACATTCAGGTCGGGCGGACGGGCAAACTCACCCCGGTGGGCAGGCTTGCGCCGGTGCTGGTCGGCGGGGTGACGGTGACCAACGTAACGCTGCATAATCGCGACGAGATCGCGCGCCTTGGCGTGCGCCCGGGCGACCGCGTGGTGATCCAGCGCGCGGGCGACGTGATCCCGCAGGTGGTCGGAAGCAATCTGGCGCGCGATGCCGAACGCGCGCCCCTTCGGGCTTCTCCCTGACCATTGCCCCGAATGCGGCAGCGAGGCGATCGCCGAGGACGGCGAGGTCGACGTGCGCTGCACCGGCGGGCTGATCTGCCCGGCGCAGCGTACCGAACGGCTGCAGCACTTCGTCAGCCGGGGGGCGCTCGACATCGAGGGGCTGGGTGAAAGACCATCGCCGATTTCTTCGCGCGCGGCTGGCTCGAAAGCCCGGCGGATATCTTCCGGCTCAAGGATCGGCGCGAGGGAGATACTCGCGCTTGAGGGATGGCAGGACAAGTCTGTCGATAACCTGTTGGCGGCGGTGGAAACAAGCGCGCCCGACGTCGCGCGGCTGCTGTTCGGCCTTGGTATCCGCCATGTCGGCGCGGTGACGGCGCGCGACTTGATGAAGGGCATCGGCGATATCCACAGGCTGCCTGGTCTGCTGCCGATTTCGCTACCTATCGTCAGGGAAAACCCGCGCGGCGAGGATGAAAAGGAAAGCCCGTTCAACTCGCGCATGATCGAGGCGGTAAAGCGCATCTTCGAAGTGCGGACCGACGGCATCGGCATTGCCGTCGGGCATGCGCTGGCCGATTTCTTCCACGAAGCCCACAACCGCGAAGTTTGGGACGACCTGCTCGGCGAAGTCTCGCCCCACCGTACATCGTGGAAACCACCGAAAGCCCCGTCACCGGCAAGACCGTGGTCTTCACCGGCAAGCCTCGAAACGATGAGCCGGGATGAAGCCAAGGCGCAGGCGGAAAAGCTGGGCGCGAAGGCTGCCCTCCTCAATGGGTCAAATCAATATGCGGGAACATATAGTCATGCGGCAACTGGCCGTCTCGTTCTTTCCCGTGAAAATAGATATTTCGCATCCGCGCGCGCGATTCCCGCAACTTCATTTTTTTTTTGCATTTGGCGATTCGTCGGTATTCCTTTGAAGTGGAGAGGTTTCTGCCAAGACCGATCTCGTGGTCGCCGGGCCGGGGGCGGGGAGCAAGCTCAAGAAGGCGGCGGAGCTGGGGATAGATGTGATCGACGAGGCGGCATGGGTCGAAATCGTCAAGGCTGCGGGGTGAGCGACATGCTGGAAGACCTGAACGTACCTGCCACCCGTATCGCCGAAATGCTCATCGCGCGCGGGCAAAAAATCGTCGTCGCCGATGGCGCGACCGGCGGGCTGATCTCGGCTGCGCTGCTGACGGTTCCGGGCGCGACGAAGTTCCATCTTGGCGGCGGCGTGATCTATTCGTTTCGCGGGCGCGACCTGCTCTATGGCCTTGAGAAAGAAGCCTACCGGGGAATGCGCTCCTCGACCAAGGACTACGCCTTGCTGCAAGCCCGCGCGATCCGCACCAGCTTCGATGCCGACTGGGCGATTGCCGAATCGGGCTCCGTTGGCGGCAGCGTGCATCCCGGCGGCGTCGCCTCGGGCACCAGCGCCTGCGCTGTGGTCGGGCCGGATGGTGAATTCGCCCGCGTGCTCGAAACCGGAACGGACGAGCGCATCGCCAACATGCGCGCCTTTACCGAACATGCGCTCGAACTGCTCGAAGACGCTTTGGCAGGCCGCGCCTAGCCTTCGAAATCAACCATCATCTCGCCGGAGATGTCCTCCAGCGCCTCGCGGACGGCATCGGCGGAAACGCCTTCGGGCACTGCCACGCAGATTTTCGCGCGGAACAGCGTGCCGCCAGACCAGGCTTCGTCCTCGGTCGCGGTTTCGAGTTCGTCTATCGATGCACCCAGCGCGGCGATGGCGGTGGAGACTTCGCGCACGATGCCGGGACGGTCGCTGGCGGTGAGTTCGAAGCAGAAAGCGCGTTCGGCTGCCCCGGCGTTGCCTTCGTCGGCAGGCGTGAGCGAGACGGTAAATCCTGCCCCGTCGAGCTTGCTCGCCGCGCCCTGAAGGTCTTCGAGCCGCGCGTCGGGCAACTCGACCAGCACCGAGCCGACGAATTTGCCGCCCAGCGCCGCAAAGTGGCTCTCATGCCAGTTGCCGCCCGCTTCGCCGATGGCATCGGCCAACGCCTGCGTCAGGCCGGGGCGGTCCTTGCCGATAGCGGTCAGGATGATGTGCATGCGGTTCTCCTCACCGCGAACCTAGCGCCGCTCGCCCGGCTCGGGAAACCATTTCATCACGCCGCCGGCAAAGGGCGTCCACCAGCCGGTCTGTACGCCGGCTGCGGCCAGTACGTCGCTGGTCCACTGGTTGCAGGTGTTGGTGTAGGAATAGCGCCCGCCGGTTTCGTAAAAGGCATCGGAATCGCCATAGCCCGGATACTTGCGCGCGCCGGGCGGTGGCAGCAGCGTCTCGATCTTCGCCACCAGTCGCTGGTACTGTGCCGGGCTGAGGCGCAGCGGCCTTGTCCGTTCACCCGAAGCAGGGCGCACATAATGCGCGACATGCATCATCCCTTCGCCATCGGCCCCGAGAATGCGCAGCACCGTCCAGGGCGAGAGATTGGCCCAGGTCGGGGTGTTGAGGAAAACCTCACGCTCGCCCCAGCCGATCGAGACGTGGGTATAGGCGCGGTTGGGAGCGCCGGTATGGCCTGGAGGGAAATCGCGATACCAGTCGCGCCAGCGGGTCTGTGCGGGCAGGATCAGCGAAGTGTGCACGCCGTTGCTTTCGACCAGGATGTCGATGCCGCTTTCGGCCTCGTTCCAGCCGGGATTGCGCGGGATCGAAGAGCCGATCCAGCCTGCCAGCATGAACAATCCCGCGCCAAGGAGCAGCCAGCCGAATGCGACGCGTGTCAATCGGAACGCGCGCGCCATCTCACCACTTTTCCGCCGGCACTGCGCGCCGCTCGCGCAGCGTGATCGCCGGGCGCTTGCGCAGCCAGAGCACCGGCCAGTCGCCCTCGACAATCCTGGCGGCAATGCGGAAACCGGCCTGACGACAGGCAGCCCGCACCGCGCGCTCCTGAGAGTTCATCAGGCCCGCCAGCAGCAGGCTGCCCCCCGGCACCAGCGCGCGCGAGAAGGCCGGGGCAAGCTCGATCAGCGGTCCGGCGAGGATATTGGCGATGACAAGGTCATAGGGGCCGCGTGCCGCGATCAGCGGGTGCGTCATGCCGTCGGCGATGGTCACGGTCATTTCGCCGCCGCGCGACCCGACCGGAATGCTGTTCAGTTCTGCATTCTCGATGGTCACCGCCGCGCTGACCGGGTCGATATCCGACGCGGTGACGATGGCGCGCGGCCAGAGCTTCATTGCGGCGAACGCCAGAACGCCGGTGCCCGTGCCGATATCGGCGCAATTTCGGACCAGCACGCCGCTGCGCTTCATCCGCGAGAGCATCGCGAGGCATCCGGCGGTGGTCTGGTGATGGCCGGTGCCGAAGGCTTGCCCGGCGGGAATGACGAAGCGGTGCACGCCAGCTTCGACAGGCGGGTCATGGTCGGGCGTATGGACGAGGAAACGCCCGGCGCGGATCGGTTCGAGGCCTTTCTGGCTTTCGACCACCCAGTCGAGATCGGGCAGCTTTTCGACCGTCATATCAGGCGTTTCGCCTGCGAAGAGCGCGGTAATCGCGGCCTTGTCTCCCTTACGCGGGCGGCGGGGAAGGAATGCTTCGAGCAGCCAGTCGCCGTCGCTGCCCGGCGGCGCGCAGGTGCCCGAAAGGACAATCTCCGGATCCCATTCCAGCGCCTCTTCATGCGCGACAAGCGCGCCTTCGACCGCATCCTGCGACCCGGCAATCGTGATTTTCCAGCTTTGCGACATTCCCGACAGATAAGCGCTTTACGCACCTTCGGGCAATAAGCCCCTGCGCGATGCTTGCCCTCGCGCGCGATTTGGCTATGGGTTCCCCACGCAGGCGGCCCGGGGGATGGCCGCAATCACAGGAGATTCGCCGCATGGCACAGGCCGCGCACGGAACACGCCCGCTCTCACCGCACCTCCAGATATGGAAGTGGGGCGCGCATATGACGATCTCGATCCTGCACCGCGTCACCGGAAACGGTCTGGCGGTTGCGGGGCTTGGCGTGCTGCTCTGGTGGCTGGGCGCGCTGGCAAGCGGTCCGGCGGCTTACGAGACATTCGCGGGCCATGCCTCCTCGTGGTACGGCATGGTCGTGCTGGTCGGCATTTCCTGGGCGTTTTTCAATCACATGATCTCGGGCCTGCGGCACTTCGTGCTCGATATCGGTGCCGGTTACGAGCTCAAGGCAAACAAGACCTGGTCGATCCTGAGCATGGTGCTGGGCGTTGTGCTCACCGCCGGGTTCTGGGCGCTGATGCTGGTTTGAAGAGGGAACAATGGGTAACGGAACTTCGATAGGCCGGGTACGCGGCCTCGGCGCGGCCCACACCGGACCGCATCACTGGCTGGTCCAGCGGCTCACCGCGATCGGCAACCTCTTGCTGGTGCTCTGGCTGGTCGTCTCGCTGCTGATGCTGCCGGACCTTGGTTTTGCGACCGTCAGCGAATGGCTGGCCCGCCCGGTCCCGGCGACGGCGATGGCGCTGCTCATCATCAGCACGTTCTGGCACGCGCGGCTTGGTATGCAGGTGGCGATCGAGGACTATGTCCACGGCGCAAACCGCGTTGCCGCGCTCGTCGCAATCAATCTTCTGGCGTTCGGCGGAGCGGCTTTCGGCCTGTTCTGCGTGATCCGCCTTGCGCTGGGAGGCGCGTAAAATGGCATCCGAAGCATCGACCCAGCCTGCCTACAAGATTATCGACCACACCTATGACACCGTCGTCGTGGGTGCGGGCGGCTCGGGCCTGCGCGCCACGATGGGCAGCGCCGAAGCGGGCCTGAAGACGGCCTGCATCACCAAGGTTTTCCCGACGCGCTCGCACACCGTGGCGGCGCAGGGCGGCATTGCCGCCAGCCTCAAGAACAACACGCCCGATCACTGGACCTGGCACATGTACGACACCGTCAAGGGGTCTGACTGGCTGGGCGATCAGGACGCCATCGAATATATGGTGCGCGAGGCTCCGGCAGCGGTTTACGAGCTTGAGCACGCCGGCGTGCCCTTCAGCCGCAACGAAGACGGCACGATCTACCAGCGCCCGTTTGGCGGCCACATGCAGAACATGGGCGATGGCCCGCCGGTGCAGCGCACCTGTGCCGCCGCCGACCGCACCGGCCACGCCATGCTTCACGCGCTCTACCAGCAGAGCCTGAAGTACGACGCCGACTTCTTCATCGAATACTTTGCCATCGACCTCATCATGGACGGCGGCAAATGCGTCGGCGTGATCGCGCTCTGCCTCGATGACGGGACGATCCACCGCTTCCGCTCGCAGGCGGTGGTGCTGGCGACGGGCGGTTATGGCCGCACCTACTTTACCTGCACCTCGGCGCATACCTGCACCGGCGACGGCGGCGGCATGGTGCTGCGTGCGGGCCTGCCGCTGCAGGACATGGAATTCGTGCAGTTCCACCCGACCGGCATCTACGGCGCGGGCGTGCTCATTACCGAAGGCGCGCGCGGCGAGGGCGGCTATCTCACCAATTCCGAAGGCGAGCGCTTCATGGAGCGCTATGCGCCTTCCGCGAAAGATCTTGCCAGCCGCGACGTCGTCTCGCGCTCGATGGCGCTGGAAATGCGCGAGGGGCGCGGTGTCGGCGAGAATGGCGACTACATCTACCTGCACCTCGACCATATCGATCCCAAGGTGCTCGCCGAACGCCTGCCGGGCATCACCGAGTCCGGCAAGATCTTCGCAGGTGTCGACCTGACGCGCCAGCCGCTGCCGGTTTGCCCGACGGTGCATTACAACATGGGCGGTATCCCCACGAACTATCATGGCGAGGTGCTGAACCCGACTGCGAGCGATCCCGACGCGACCGTTTCGGGTCTGTTTGCGGTGGGCGAAGCGGCCTGCGTTTCGGTCCACGGCGCGAACCGCCTGGGTTCGAACTCGCTGATCGACCTCGTCGTCTTTGGCCGCGCGACCGGCCACCGCCTCAAGGAAACGGTCAAGGCCGGGGCAGCGCAGCCCGAGCTTCCGGCGAATTCGACCGAAATGGCGCTGGGCCGGCTCGATCACTTCCGCAATGCCAATGGCGGCTCGCCCACGGCCGAGGTTCGCGTCGAAATGCAGCGCACGATGCAGGCGCATGCCGCCGTGTTCCGTACCGACGAACTCATGGCCGAGGGCAAGGACAAGCTCGCGAAGACCTACGAGCGGATGCAGGACCTGCACGTTTCCGACAAGGGCCTGATCTGGAACTCGGACCTGGTCGAGACGATGGAACTCGACAACCTCATCAGCCAGGCTTCGGTCACGCTGCACGGCGCGCATGCCCGCAAGGAAAGCCGCGGCGCACACGCGCACGAGGACTATCCCGAGCGCGACGATGCCAACTGGATGAAGCACACGCTCGCCAGCTTCGACGGCTGGGGCGGCAAGGGCGGCGCGGTTACGCTCGATTACCGTCCGGTCCACGAATATACGCTGACCGAAGACGTCGAGTACATCAAACCCAAGGCGCGCGTGTACTAAACACCGCCTGCAAGGGAGGAAACGCGCGCAGTGGAGATCGCAGGCGCCCGTTTCCTCGCCGGGCCGAACCTCGTCGGCGATGCGCCGGGTCTCTCGCTGATGCTCGCTCGCGGCGAGCGATCGCTCTGGCTTGAGCAGCCGGTCCCGGCAGGTTTCGCTGAGCGGGCGGCGCAGCTTTCCACCGGCGCGGGCGGCTATGTCGCACGGATTCTCGCCGACCTTGAGCTACCGCCTCCCGGCGACGCCCAGATGCTCAGGCTGGTCATGGTCATGGCAAGGCGTGCGCTGGTCCCGGTCTCGGTTTCACTCGGTTCGGGAGCCATGCTCGGGGCGAGTGAAGCAAAGATCTCCGTTTTTCTGCCTTGCGAGAGCCAGAATGCAGGGATGGCGGCACTGGGACTGGCGGTTCAGCTTGGGCAAGTGCTGGCGGGTCTCGCGCAGCCAGCGACGGGCCAGCTCGACAAGGCGATTGCCGCGCTTCTGTCTGCTTCGCTTCCACCCGAAAGCCTTTCCGAAGCGCGTCAGGCAGCGGCAGAGGGCGTTCCCTGGCACCGCGATGCCGCGACCGGCGACCTGCGCTTTGGGCAGGGCTGCCGGACGAGCAGCAGCCTTTCTTCAGGCGATCCGGGACGCGTTCCATCGGTCGGGGTGACCGGTTCGGTTGGCAAGACCACGACCAGCCAGCTTATCTCCCATATCTTGCGGGGGGCGGGTCGGACGCCCGGTTTCGGCGGCACCGTCGGGATGTGGGTCGGCGATGAGCAGGTCTCGCGCGAGGAATTCTACCAGCGCAAGAATGGCGCGCCGATCCTGTTCGATCCGCGCGTCGATACGCTCGTGCTGGAAATGCCGCGCGGCGGGCTGTTTTCGTCGGGCGCTGCGGTGGACGTGCTCGATGTCGGCGTGCTGCTCAATGTCCTGCCCAACCATCTCGGCCACCACGGATTCCAGACCGTCGACGACATCGCCCGGGTCAAGTCCATCGTCCTGCGCATCGCACGCGAGGCAGTGGTGCTCAATGCGGATGACGGCATCGTCCTTGCCCTGCGCGAGGTGAGCAAGGCGCGGCAGGTAGCGCTTTTCTCGCTGGGGCCGGACAATGCCGCGATTGCCGGGCATCGCGCGTCAGGCGGGCTCCATGCACTGCGCACGGGCGAGGGGCGACTATCGTTTTGTCGCGGATCGCAGGAGTTGTTCGGTATCGACCAGCAACAGGTGCCCGCGATGCAGGCGATGCCGCTGGATACCTTCGCCGCAGCGGCGCTAGCGGCGGGTCTATCGACATTCCTGCTCGGCATCGCGCCCGATGCGATCATCGCAGGGCTGGGCAGCTTTGCATCCGATTTTGCGCAGAACCCGGGGCGCAACAACCGCATCGGCGGATTGCCGTTCGAGCTGATCCTGACGATGAGCGACGGGCCGCCGGGCTTTGCCGACCTCGCGCGAAACCTGCCGCCGGTGCCGGGTGGAGGGCCGTCTTTCGTCTGTATGACGGCCGCCGGGGACCGCCCGGATGACTGGATCATCGCGGCGGGCCGCGCGGTTGCGAACCACTTCGACCGTTACCTGCTGTTCGACTGGCCCGACCTGCGCGGTCGCCAGCCGATGGAGGTGCCCCGGCTGCTGATGCAGGGGCTCGTGCGAGAGGGCGTGCCGCAGGACCGGGTGACGATCCTTGAAGCCGAAAACCGGGTGGGTGAGGCGCTTTCGCTCGTGCCCGATGGTGGACGGCTGGTGCTGTCCTACGCTAGCACCGGCGGCGCGATGACGAGTATCCGCACCTTCGCCGCCGAGCGCGGTTATGAGCTGACGCTGTGAGGCTGCGCTGGCGCAGGCTTGCCGCACTGGCGCTTGCCACAGCCGTGCCTGCGCAGGCCGACGAAGCGCCGTCAGTCACTCTCGGCCCCATCGAGGCGCGGCTGTTCTATTACGAGAGCATTCGCCTCTCCGATGACCTGCTTGCGCGCGAGGAGCCGTTCTTTGGCTGGAACACACCCATCGGCGGCGGCATGGCGGACGAGGCGGCGGACGACCTCTTCATCTTCGCAACGGTCAGCGCCAATGGCGAAGTCTTCTCAGACCTGCCCGTCACGATCACCGCGACCGATGGCGAGGGCAGCTTGCTCGGCACGCGCCGGTTCGGTTCGGTGCTGACCGGCGAGAGCGGCAAGGCGCACCTGCCGCTATACCTGCGCGATGTCGGCTGCGCGGGCGAAATCCGCATCCGCGCGACGATGGGCGCGCAGCTGCGGACTGCGAAGATCACGCTGCATTGCGGGGAGTGACGCGTTCGCAGGCATTTCCCAATGTCGGAAACGTGCCATTGCGAAACAGGATAGTCATTATCGCCCGGAGGGACGCGAGGGGCCCGATTCTACTTGCCAGCGACCCAAGTCCCGGTAAGTTACAAGATATTACCTAGTACAGTTAACCCACCGGATTCGGGTGGCATCGCTTCGCACACTGCCTTGTGGAGCGAGCATTTCGTGGCGAGGCATCGCCAGACCATTCGCGCGCATGCCGTCGCCCTGCCAACAGGGGGCATGACCAATGGCGACCTTTACCTATACGAACAGCACCGGCATCACGATCAGTGACCTGACCACGTCGTCGCAGACCCTGTCTGTCTATGGCACGCATGGCACGATCACTGCGCTCGAGTTCGGCATTGGCGGGCTGAGCCATACCTTTCCCGACGATCTCGACATGCTGCTCGTTGCACCGAACGGCAGTAACAATCTGGTGTTCTGGTCCGACGCGGGCGGCGGTGCCGATGTCTCCGCAGTCGATCTTGTCATCAGCGATGGCAACGCCGCAGTCCCCGATGCCGCGCCGATCACTGCGGGCACCTATGGCCCGGGCGCCTATGTCGGAAACGACGGTGCCGAGGATGACGCGACCTTCGGCAGTGCCACCGGCGGCGTCAACTTTGCCGCGACAGATGGCAGCTCGACCTTTGCGTCGGAATTCAATGGGCTCGCGGCCAATGGCACCTGGACCTATTACCTGCGCGACGACGCGGGCGGCGATACCGGGTCGCTCGGTTCGTGGAGCCTGACTGTCAGCACCAGTTCCAATGCCGCGGAACTCGTGGGTATCGGTGTCGCGGACACGATCACCGTCAGCACGACTGCATCAGGTACGGGTGCCTGGAATTTTAACGGCAATATCGTCGAGTTCACCGGCGTCACCGACGGCTTCACGATAGATGGCGGCCTTGGCGCGGACACGATTACCGGGGGGCAGGACGACGATACGATCAGGGGCGGTCCGGGCGCGGACATCCTCGATGGCGGCGGCGGCAACAACACGCTGGATTATTCCACTTCGGGTGCGGGTGTCACGGTCGATATCGAGTTTAACACCGCCTCAGGCGGAGACGCTGCTGGCGATATGATCTCCAACTTCGACAATGTTATCGGATCGAATCTCGGTGATGTCCTCTTCGGGAGCGCGGTCGCGAATAACATCCTGATAGGAAGGCTGGGGGCCGACGACCTCGCGGGCTTTGGCGGGACCAACATGCTCGACGGGGGCGGGGGGGAAGACTACCTCATTGTGCAATCGGATTTGCCGGAAATCGGTTCGACGCTGGACGGTGGCGGTGGCACGGATTCCCTGGTGATCATCGGCCCTACCGCCACCAACGACTTGCGCGACGACACGCTAATTCAGCTTGAACGTCTCGAGTTCCAGAATCTATCTACGGTCAACCCCACAGTCCAGTTCAACGCCGCCCAGTTCGCCTTTGTCGAGGTGCAGGGCCAGAGCGATGTCGGCGATGTCGATACCGTCGAAATCTTCATGGATACCGAGACCGTGTTCGATCTTTCGGGCGTTGCGGTCAGTAATTTTACCGGCGACGACAGCATCAGGATCTTTGGCGATGCGGATATCGAAACGATCACCGGTTCTTCCGCGAACGACGTGATCGAGGGCGGCGGGGGCGGCGATACGCTCGATGGCGGCGGCGGCAACAATACGGTCAGCTACGCCAGCTCCCCCGGCGGCGTAGTTGTAGCGCTTTATGCGGGATTGGTCCTGTATTCGGATGCTTCGGGCGACACGCTCGTAAACTTCCAGAACGTGATCGGCTCCGCCTTCGACGACGCTTTGGAAGCGCATGCTTTAGGTGTGCCGACAACGCTGATCGGTGGCGCGGGCAATGATCAGCTTTCTGGACTTGGCGGCACAAATGTTCTGCGTGGCGAGGCAGGCAACGACACTATCTATTTTGACCTGTCTCAAAGCGAGGTGATGTCCGAACTGAATGGCGGTGCGGATGACGATACGTTGCATGCCGATGGCGACGGAACCGAGGATTTTCGGGACGACACGCTCATTTCGCTTGAGAGTCTTCAATTTGATTCGTGGGATCAATTTTCGAACAGCTCGCTGTTCAAGTTCAACGCGGCGCAATTCCAGTTTGCCGACGTTGTTTTCGGCGATCTTGTCGGGTCTCCACCTGCGACTCCCATCACGCAGACAGTCGAAATCTTCATGGATACGCAGACCGTTATCGACCTGTCGGCGGTGAACGTGTCGGACCCCGCAGGTGTGGGCCGCTTCGTCATCCACGGCGACGGCGATGTCGAGATAATCACCGGCTCTGTCATCGGCGACACGATCCAGGGCGGCGCGGGCAACGACTTCATTATTGGCTTTGGTGGCACCAACGCGATCTATGGCGAAGCGGACAACGACACGATCGTGGTGGACACCGGCTTGACCGAGACGAACTCGACCTTCGACGGCGGCGCGGATTTCGACGAGCTGCTCCTGACCGGTGGCAACGGTGCAGCGGACTTCACCGATGACACGATCGTCGCGATCGAGAAACTGCGGTTCAGCGGCACACCGGGTCTCAAAACCGCCATATTCAACGCGAACCAGTTCATCTTCACCCAGGTCGAAGGCGACATTCACGAACAGTATATCGAGATCCACATGGGGGCGTTGACGACGGTCAATTTCTCGAACGTGACCGTCAGCGGAATCGAACATCTCAGTATTTACGGCGATGGCGATGCCGAGACGATTTTTGGCACGCAGGGCGACGATGCGATCATTGGCTATGGCGGCAATGACCGTCTCGACGGTGGACTGGGTATGGACGACATGTACGGCGGCATCGGCGATGACGTATATGTGGTCGCGCAGGTCGGTGACACGGTAAACGAAGCCGCGGGCGCAGGTTTCGACACGGTCTATGCTTATGTCGATTTCGCGCTCGACGCCGATACCGAGGTGCTGGTGCTGCGCGGGACGGCGACCATGGGAACCGGCGGCGCGGGCTTCAACCGCATTTATGGCAGCCCGGTCGGCGACATACTGGAAGGCATGGGCGATGCCGACGTGCTCTACGGCGGCGGCGGGGCCGACGGGCTTTATGGCGGATCGGGCAACGACCGGCTTGATGGCGGACCGGGCAACGATCTGATGTTCGGCGGCGCGGACAACGACATCTACATCGTCGCGCAGGTCGGCGACGTGGTGACCGAGCATATGGGCGAGGGCACCGATACCATCTACAGCTACGTCGATTACACCGCGCCCGCCAATGTCGAAAACCTGATCCTGCGCGGCTCAGCGACGACGGCGACGGGCAATGCCGAGGCCAACTCGCTCGCGGGCACGTCGGGCAGCAACACCCTGACGGGGCTTGCAGGGAATGACCGGCTGTTCGGCAAGTCGGGGAACGACACGCTCTCGGGCGGCGACAACAATGACAGGCTTTACGGCGATCGCGGCCAGGACACGATGACCGGCGGCACCGGGCTCGACCAGTTCTTCTTCCGCGAAACGCTCGACAGTTCGAACCAGGTCGCCTTCGCCGACAGGATCACCGACTTCACGCAAGCCGAATTCGACCGCATCGTCCTGACCGATATCGACGCCGACGAAACCAACGGCGCGGGCACCAACGAGGCATTCAGCTTCATCGGCACTGGCGCGTTCTCCGCGCCGGGGCAGGTGCGCTACGAACAGGTCGGCGGCGACACGCACGTTTTCGGCAACACCGACGCGGACCTGTTTCCGGAGTTTGCCATCGTGCTGACCGGAACGATCACGCTGACCTCGGCTGATTTCTTCCTCTGACAGGGCAGGTGACACAAACGAGAGTGAAAGGGATCCGCGCATGGCCATATTCATCTACAGAAATTCGACCGGGACGCCGATCAACGACAACTCGGTCGTGTCGCAGACGGTCAATGTCTATGGAACCAGCGTATCGCCAACGGGCGTGTCGGTCACTCTCAATGGCCTTGTGCACACGGAAGCGAGCGATCTCGATTTTCTTCTCGTTGCCCCCAACGGGACAGACAATCTTGTTTTCTGGTCCAATGCCGGAGCCGGAGACGCGCTGAACGGATCGTACAACATTGTCGATGGCGTCACCGCGATACCTCCTACAGGTGCGATTCCGATTGGGACCAATGGTCCGGGGGCATACGATCCTAGCCTGACCGATGGCGACTTTGGCTCATCCACCGGCGGTCTCAACCTAGCTGCGACGGCTGGCTCCAGCACCTTTGGCAGCGCGTTTTCCGGCGATCCTACCGGCACCTGGACGCTTTATATCCGCGATTCAAATGCCACCCAAACCGGCTCGCTGGCGGATTGGCGCGTAACAATCGCCAACACCGAGACCACTGCAAGCATTGACGGCACAGTTGGCGCGGATTCCATCGTCATCACATCGAGCAGCGCAGGCGCGGGATCGTGGAGCTTCAACGGGGACCTTGTCACCTTCTCGGGTGTCACCGGTGGCTTCACGATTAACGGTGGGCTTGGTGCGGACACGATAACCGGCGGCAACGACAACGACAGGATCAAGGGCGGTCCGGGCGCGGACATGCTCGATGGCGGTCCGGGCATCAACACGCTCGACTATACCGGCTCGGGGGCAGGTGTGGCCATCGACCTCGGATTGGCTACGGCATCGGGGGGCGACGCGACAGGCGACGTCATCTCCAATTTCCAGAACATCATCGGGTCTGCGCTGGCGGATACGCTTTATGGTTCGACGGCCTCGAACAACAATATTCTGGGCGGACTGGGAACAGATACGCTTAGCGGACTTGGCGGCACGAACGTGCTCGACGGAGGAGCCGGGAACGATATCCTGATCGTCACGTCGAACATTGCAGAGATCGGATCGACGCTCGATGGCGGCGGCGCTAACGACACCCTGCTCGTCATCGGCCCGACCGCGATATTCGACTTGCGCGACGATACCCTGATTTCGCTTGAGCGGCTGGAGTTCAACAACCTGGCCACGAACAGCCCGACCGTGCAGGTCAACGCGGTGCAGTTCGGCTTTTCCGAGCTCGTCGGGCAAACAAGCGCCAGCGATGTCGATACTGTCGAAATCTTCATGGCCGGCCAGACCTCGCTCGACTTATCGGGCCTGACGGTCTCCAACTTCGCGGGCGAGGACCGGATAAAGATCTTCGGCGACAGCGATGTCGAGACGATCACAGGTTCCTCTGCAGACGACGTGATCGAAGGCGGCGGCGGTGGCGATACCCTTGCGGGCGGGGCGAACGGCGCGGCTGGCGATACGCTCTCCTTTGCCGGTTCGCCGGCGGGCGTGTCGGTCTATCTCGGCAATAATACTGCATCGGGCGGCCATGCCGCCGGGGATACGATTTCCGGCTTCGAGAATCTCATCGGTTCCGACCATAACGATTTGCTTCTCGGAGAGTCTGCCGTCGATAACCGGCTCGAAGGCGGGGCGGGGAACGATTACCTCCTCGCCTATGGGGCGACCAACGTGCTGCTTGGCGGCACCGGGAATGACACGCTCGCCGTCCAGGTCTTTTTGAATGAAAACGGATCGACTTTCGACGGCGGTGCGGATTTCGACGAACTGATCGTTGGCGGGGCGGACGGGCAGGTGGACTTTCGCGACGATACGCTGATTTCGCTCGAGAAATTTCGCTTCTCGACTGAAATGTCGACCTATCAGGTCTTCTTCGATGCGCCGCAGTTCACCTTCAGCGAGATCGACTTCGGATCGCCGATGGGCGAATTCAGGACGGTGGTTGTCTACCTCGATCAGGAGACGGTGTTCAATCTCTCGGGTATTACAGTCACCGGCGCCACCCCCGGCAGTCTGCTGGATGTTATCGGCGACGACGACGCGGAAACCATCACCGGGAGCAGCGGACCGGATCGCCTTTACGGGTTCGGCGGCGCGGATACGCTGCGGGGCGGGGACGGAAACGACTTGCTTTACGGCGGCCTTGAGAACGACAATCTCGACGGCGGGCCGGGCAGCGATACGATGCGCGGCGACGAGGGCGACGACATCTACACCGTCGCGCAGGTCGGCGACACAGTTACCGAGTCTGCCGACGAAGGCTTCGACACGGTCTATGCATACGTCGACTTCGCCCTCGACGATAACACCGAAGTGCTGGTGCTGCGCGGCGCGGCGACCTCGGGCACGGGCGGGGCGGGCTTCAATCGCATCTATGGCAGTCTCGTGGCCGACACGCTCAGCGGCATGGGCGACGATGACGTGCTCTATGGCGGTGAAGGCGGCGATGCTCTGATTGGCGGTGCGGGCAACGACAAGCTCGACGGCGGTCCGGGCAATGACACCATGACCGGCGGCACCGAAGACGACATCTATATCGTCGCGCAGACGGCCGACACGGTTGTCGAACTCGCTATGGAGGGCACCGACAGCGTTTACAGCTATGTGGACTACACATTGTCCGCCAATGTCGAGAACCTGATCCTGCGCGGATCGGCGCATATGGCGACGGGCAATGCCGAGGCCAACTCGATCGCGGGCCACTTCGGGCAACTTGATACGCTTACCGGGCTGGCGGGCAACGACAGAAGCTGTTCGGCAAGTCGGGCAACGATATCCTGAGCGGTGGCAACGACGCCGACCGGCTTTACGGCGACCGCGGGCAGGACACGATGACCGGCGGCACCGGGCAGGACCAGTTCATCTTCCGCGAGACGGCGGATACGTCGAACCAGATCGCCTTGCCGACCTCATCACGGATTACAGCAAGGCCGAATTCGACAAGATCGTGCGGCGGAGGTCGACGCCGACGAGACCAACGGCGCGGGCACCAACGAGGCGTTCAGCTTCATCGGCACCGATCCCTTCACCGCGCCGGGGCAGGTACGGTATGAGCAAGTCGGCGGCGATACGCACGTTTTTGGCAACACCGACGCCGACCTGTTCCCCGAATTCGCGATAGTGCTGACCGGCACGATCACGTTCGTTTCCGGAGATTTCTTTCTTTAGTCTGTTACGATCCATCACGAAGGCGAAACAAATCGTCTCGAAGCACATGATTTGATTACGATAACAGGGCCGCGCCAGCCGATTTGGCTTGCGAGTGCACTTGTGACCGTTAGTTTACAGCGCGTTACCGGGTTCGGGAAGGCTCAGGTTTTCGGGTTAATCGAGGGTTTGCAGTCCCTGACCATGCGGGGCTGGACCAGTTTTGCGTGCACGCCTGCGCGGCAATAGGTTTGTTCGAGGGGTGAAGAAATGGCGGCTTTTACTTACAGCAACAACACGGGCGATGCGATCGTCGATCTGGCCACGATCAGCCAGACGATCAACGTCTACGGCTCGACCGCGCCGCTGACGGGCGTTTCGGTTGCCATTCTCGGGCTGACACATACCTTTTCCGGCGATCTCGACATGTTGCTGGTCGCGCCGAACGGGACGGACAATCTGGTCTTCTGGTCCGATGCCGGGAGCGTCAACGATCTCAACGGCGTCTATATCATCCAGGACGGGTCAACGGGCCTGACCGAACTGGGGATGGTTCCGGCGGGCGCTTATGGCCCGGGTGCGTTCAGCCTTGGCGATCCGCTCGAGACCGATGCGACTTTCGGCAGCTCCACCGGCGCGCTCAATTTCGCGCAGACCGACGGTTCGGCAACCTTCGCGTCCTCCTTTTCGGGCGATCCGACGGGCAACTGGACGATCTATATCCACGATGACACCGCCGCCGACTCAGGGGCTTTTACCGGCTTGCAGGTCATCGTCGGCAATGCCGCGACAACCGCGCAGATCGACGGCACGGCGGTGCGGACTCGATCGTCGTGACCTCAATCGGGGCGGGTGCGAACTTAATGGGAACTTCAACGGCGATGTCGTCACCTTCTCCGGGCGTAACCGACGGCTTCACGCTCAACGGAGGCGATGGCGACGATACGATCACCGGCGGCGATGACGACGACACCATCTCGGGCGGCTCGGGCACTGTCGATGTCGATGGCGGCGGCGGCAACAACACGCTGGATTATTCCGCGTCAGGTGCCGGTGTCATGGTCAATCTCGGCAACGCCACCGCGTCGGGCGGCGATGCCGGCAGCGATGTCATTTCGAACTTCCAGAACATCATCGGTTCGGGTTTCGACGACCACCTCAACGGGATCGCTGGAGTAAGCAATATCCTGCAAGGCGGTGCAGGGATGGATATCCTCGTTGGCCTGGGCGGGACCAACCTGCTCGAAGGCCGGACCGGGCGCGGATGCGCTTGTCGTCCTCTCCTTAACCCCCGAGACTATGTCGGTTTTCGACGGCGGTACGGAAAACGACACGCTTGTCGTGCTTGGTCCGGGTGCCACGGTCGACATGCGCGATGACATGCTGACCTCGCTCGAACGCTTCCTGTTCGAATCGAGCAGCGGCAGTCTGGTTGTGCAGTTCAACGCCGCGCAATTCGCCTTTGGCGAGGTTGAGGAGCAGACCGACGCCGACGTCGACACCGTCGAAATCTTCATGGATATGAACCGTGCTCGACCTGTCGGCGGTCCTGGTCACGAACTTCTCCGGCGACGACAGTTTCCGCATCTTCGGCGACGGCGATGTCGAAACGATCACCGGCTCCTCTGCGGACGACGTGATCGAAGGCGGCGCGGGCGGCGATACACTTGACGGCGGTGCGCATGGCACGAAGGGCGACACGCTGTCCTATGCCAGCTCGACATCGGGTGTCGACGTCGCCCTAGAAACCGGGGGCGCGAGTGGAGGAGATGCTGCTGGCGATACGATTTCGGGCTTCGAGAACCTGACAGGCTCCGCTCACGCAGACGCCCTTTATGGCAAGATTTGCCGAGCAACGCTCTGGATGGCGGGGATAGCAACGATTTTCTCATGGGCCTGGGTGGAACCAACCATCTTATCGGAGGCGCTGGAGACGATACGCTGGCAATACAGGTCGGCCTTACCGAAATAGGATCGACATTCGATGGTAACGCGAATTTCCGGTGAGTTCCTTAATGGGCGGCCTTCGGGCTCGGAAGATTTGCGTGATGACACCCTGCTATCGATCGAAAAGTTGAGATTCACAGGCGATGCTTCCGATCTGGTTGTGCAATTCAATGCTGCCCAGTTTGCTTTTGCCGAAGTCGATTCCGGAGCACATCCCGGAAATCTGCGCACCGTCGAAATCTTCATGGACACTCAGACCCTGTTTGACCTGTCCGCCGTGACGGTCACCGGCTTTGTGGGCGGCGATACCTTCAGGATTTATGGCGACGGCGATGGAGACCATCACCGGCTCCTCGGCGGATGATATTATCGAAGGCGGCGCAGGCGGCGATACGCTGTCCGGCGGCGCGAACGGGGCGAATGGCGATACGCTGTCTTACATAGGGTCTTCGGCGGTAGCGTCGATGTCAACCTGGGTGGGAACTCGGCCAACCTCGGCGATGCAACCGGCGATGTCATATCCGGGTTCGAAAACCTGATCGGATCGGCCCACAACGACGGTCTGCTTGGTGCCCTTGGCATGGATAACCGGATCGAGGGCGGGGCGGGTAACGACTTCATCATCGGGTTCGGTGGAACCAATGCGCTCTATGGCGAAGCGGGTGACGATACGATTGCGGTGCAGGCCGGGCTGACCGAAACGAACTCGATCTTCGATGGGGGCGCGGATTTCGATGAACTGCTGATCGCCGGGCCTTCCTTCTGGATCGGAGGATCTCCGCAACGACACGATCACAGGATCCAGCTGCGCTTCTCCGGCGAACCATCCGATTTCGGCGTCCAGTTCAACGCCGACCAGTTCATCTTCTCGCAGGTCGAATCGGGCGCGCATCCGGCCAATTCGCGGCTGATCGAAATCTTCATGGACGCGCAGACGGTCGCCGATTTCTCTGGCGTGACCGTCACCGGCTACCGCTCTCGATACGATCTCGATCCTGGGCGATGGCGACAACGAAACGATCACCGGCACGCAGGTCGACGACGAGATCGACGGCGCCGGTGGTGACGACATCATCGCTGGCGGTGCGGGTGCAGACAAGCTGACCGGCGGCGCGAACGGCGCGGGCGGCGATACCGTGTCCTATGCCGGATCGACGGCGGGCGTGACGGTCGATCTGGCCGCGCAGACGGCCAGCGGGGTCGGCAGCCACGCCGATGGCGATACGATTTCCGGCTTCGAGAACGTCATCGGTTCGGCCTTCGCCGACGCCCTGTACGGGAATTATTCCGGTGGAATTGTGAACAATCATCTGGTCGGCGGGGGCGGTGACGACATCCTGGCTGGCTATTCCGGTGCGAATGTTCTCGAAGGCGGTACCGGCAACGATTTCCTCGACGTCCAAACTGGCTTGCTCCTGGGGCGGCGCCACGACGGCGGCGACAATGCCGTTGCTGCGGATATTCGACTCGACCGGCTCCGTCGATTTCCGTGGCGAAACGCTGATCTCGCTTGAAGAATTGAGATTTCTTGGCGGAAGCGCCGATTACACGGTGCAGTTCAATGCCGCCCAGTTCGGTTTCGATGCGATCTCCGCCGACGCCCATCCCGGAGTGACGCGCACCATCGAAATCTTCATGGACACGCAGAGCTTCGCCAACTTCTCCGGCGTAACCGTAACCGGCTTCGTCAGCACCGATACCCTGCTCATCCACGGCGACGGCGGTCGGCGAGACGATCTACGGCACGCAGGGCGATGACGTTATCGAGGGCAATGGCGGCGTCGATATCCTCTACGGCGGTGCAGGCGATGACACGCTGACCGGCGGGGCGGCCAAGGACCGGCTCGATGGCGGACCCGGGCTCGATGTCATGTCGGGCGGCGGGGCCGATAACGCATCTACACCGTTTCGGACACGGGCGATGTCGTCAACGAGAACCCCGGCGAAGGCTTCGACGTGGTCTATGCCTATGCCAACTTCACGGTGGACGACAACACCGAGGTGCTGGTCCTGCGCGGCACCGCGACGCAAGGCACCGGCGGCGCTGGTCTCAACCGTCTTTACGGCAGCCCGGTTGCCGACACGCTCAACGGCATGGGCGGCGATGACCTCATCATTGGCGGCGGCGGGGGCGACTCGCTGATCGGCGGCTCCGGCAACGACCGGCTCGACGGCGGGCCGGGCAACGATACGATGACCGGCGGGCCGAACAACGACCTCTACTTCGTCGCGCAGGTTGGCGATGTTGTCGTCGAGCAGCCGGGCGAGGGCACCGACAGCATCTACACTTATGTCAACTACACCGCCTCCGCCAATGTCGAGAACCTTATCCTGCGCGGTACAGCCCGGGTCGGGACGGGCAATGCCGAGGCCAACTCCATCGCGGGCACGTCCGGCAACGATACCTTGACCGGTCTTGCCGGGAACGACCGCCTGTTCGGCAAGGCGGGCAACGACACGCTCTCGGGCGGCGAAAACAACGACCGGCTATATGGCGACCGCGGGCAGGACTTTCTGACGGGCGGGGCGGAGCCTCGACCAGTTCATCTTCCGCGAGACGCTGGACAGTTCGAACCAGGTGGCCTTCGCCGATCTTATCACCGACTTCACGCAGGCCGAGTTCGACCGCATCGTCCTTACCGATATCGACGCCGACGAGACCAACGGCGCGGGCACCAACGAGGCGTTCAGTTTCATCGGCACCGGTGCCTTCACCGCTCCGGGACAGGTGCGCTACGAACAGGTTGGCGGCGACACGCACGTTTTCGGCAACACCGACGCCGACCTGTTCCCCGAATTCGCCATCGTGCTGACGGGGACGATCACGCTGACTTCGGGGGATTTCTTCCTTTGACATCGACTGCTGGAACTGAAATTCTATGCTAACATTGAGCTATAAAGGGTTTGTATAAAATACAATTCGCGTTCTTGAATGACTGGAAATCTAACTGTCGAACTCGCTGACGAAGAAACATTCTTCGTCCCCGGCTTCCCACTCATTCGGGGGCTACAGTTGAGCTTCGCGATCCGGTCACTCATGCGCTTGTCGCTTCTGCATCCGTCGATGGAAGCCATACGTTCAATAACCTTGCCGCTGGCACCTACCTTTATCAAGTCACGGCCCCCGGTCACGATCCTTCGGCTTCGTTGGCGGTGGTCATCTCGGGGCAGACGGCATTCATCCAGACGTTCAACGCGCTTTCACCATTCGATACCGTTTCGAGTGTAACCCCGCTCGATCTTGACTTCGTCGCCGATGGCGAGACCGAACTGCGTTTGCACACCGTCTTCGACAACGGCACCTCGATCGCCGATTCTACTGTCGACCTACGCTTGGACGAGACCCTTTCGACAACGGTGGAAGCGTACAAGGTCGAATTCCTGATCTGAAGCAACGTGTCGGCGAGCGCGCTCACGAGAACTTCAATTTCGATTTCGAGGTCCTGGACAGTGCCGGCAACGTCATCGGCCTTGTGGATTTTCGATCTCTATTTCGAAACGCTGAATCGGTAGACACCGTCGGCGGGCTGGCGGCGGGGCAATCGGGCACGGTTTCGCTCGTCGCTTCTTGGTGAGGCGCTTGCAGAGGTCAGAGCTACGGTTTCCGGGCAGCTATTCGTACACGCATGATGGTTCGAGCAAGACTGTCCAACTTCTCGACCGCAAGATTGCTGTCGATGAACGACCGGCGCTGGAGATCGAGGTGTTCGCTTTCCAGCCAGTCTGGGAGACGATCCGACAACACCGGGATTACCGAGCCCACCGTCCCGCACAAGACGATTTTGCAGATCACGAATACCGGGACGGGCACCGCGCACGGGCGCTTGACCTGCTGCTGGCACGGCCGACAATTACAATAACCCTGACAACCTGCCGCTCATCTCTTCGTTGAACGGTCACAAGATCGACAACGGAACGATAAATGCCCGGTCTCGCTCCGGTCATCGGTGACCTTGCCCCGGGGGGCTACGGTCACCGTCACTCTTTCGCGGCAGCGAACAGGCTGGGCGCGATCGACGTTTTGTCGACAACATTTATCCAACGATCCCGCTTTCAGCAGCACGGGCGACCTTGTTCCGCAGACCGATGGCTATGCCACGCTGGAGATCGTGAACGATCCGCGCGCAGGCAGCGACGCGTTTCCGGACTATCTCGTCAACCTCAATCCGCTGACAGCCGCCCCCGACCTCAGGCTCTTCACTACCGACGGAGGTGTGCCAAACTTCGATACCGTCGCGAGCCCGGTAGTATCGATCATAGACGGCGATCCTTCCGATAATGTCGCAGGTCGAGATCACCTCGGGCGATCCGATCTGGCTGGCGCAGATTGCCACTCCGACTATTCGGCACGGCGCGCATCGCACGGATAGAGCGCAATGACGGATCGGTGATCCGCGAACTTCTGGCAGGTGTTCCCTTCCGACGATGTCGATGCAGATTACCAGCTGAATATCCTTGGTGGAACGTCGGGGCTGTTCACGATCTTTCTCATCAACAGCTTGCCTCAGGCGATCACGCAATCAGATGTCTTGACGACTCCTGCGGGCAATCCTTTCGGGGCTGTCGGTGCGCAGCAATTCGCCAACAGCGATTTCTTCACCGATGCAAACGGCGATCGCTTTCCCTCAACCTGGTCGGCGGGTTTCCGAGGTACTTTTTACGGATCTCGGCAATGGCCAGTTCGAAATCCGGTGCGGTACCAGCAGGCGGATATACTCCCCGGACAGTCGCTGGTCACAATATCGGTAGAGTGACGGCTACGGTGCGATCGAACAGCAGCTGGCTCTGGACCGTCGTTGGCGATCTTTACGATCGAAGGGAGCGAAAAGGCCGACGTAATTGGTGGACCGGACTTCTATCGCTCGACGATCAATGGGCTGGCGGGCGACGACAGGCTCACCGGAAACGACTACGAAGACGAAATTTGAATGGTGGCCCCGGCAACGACCGGCTCGATGGCGGTCGAGGGGTCGACACAATGACCGGCGGCGATGACGACGATACATATGTCGTTGCACAGGTCGGCGACCTGGTGGTCGAAACGCCGACCGGCGGCGCACTCGATACGGTTTATGCTATTTCGACTACACGCTGCCCGACAACGTCGAAGTTCTGGTCTACGAGGTACGGCGACAAGTGGCACCGGCAATAATGGCTTTAACCGCATTTTTCGGCAGCCCTGCAGGCGATGATATCGCCGGTCTTGCCGGTGACGACGTCCTCTTCGCCGGAGGCGGCGCTGACATCGTTACAGGCGGCCCCGGGAATGATCGGCTCGATGGCGGACCGGGCGCGGATACGATGAAAGGCGGCGAAGACGACGACATCTACATCGTGAACGATGTCAACGACGTCGTGACAGAGGCGAAGAGTGATGGCACGGATTCGATCTTTAGCTATGTCGATTACACCGCGTCCGCCAATGTCGAGAACCTGATCCTGCGCGGATCGGCGCATATGGCGACGGGCAATGCAGAGGCCAACTCGATCGCGGGTACATCTGGCAACGATACGCTGACGGGGCTTGCGGGGAACGACAAGCTGTTCGGCAAGTCGGGCAACGACATGTTGCTCGGCGGCGACAATGCCGACCGGCTTTACGGCGACCGCGGGCAGGACACGATGATCGGCGGCACCGGGCAGGACCAGTTCATCTTCCGCGAAACCGCCGACACGTCCAACCAGATCGCTTTCGCCGATCTCATCACCGATTACAGCAAGGCCGAATTCGACAAGATAGTCCTGACCGATATCGACGCCGACGAGACCAACGGCGCGGGCACCAACGAGGCGTTCAGTTTCATCGGCACCGGCGCATTCACCGCTCCGGGGCAGGTGCGCTACGAACAGGTCGGCGGCGATACGCATGTCTTCGGCAACACCGACGCCGACCTGTTCCCCGAGTTCGCCATTGTGCTGACCGGGACGATTACGTTCGTGGCGGGCGATTTCTTTCTGTGAACAATCGGCGGGTTCGCACGCCATTGCATTCACCCGCCATTCATGTTTACAAACGTAGTCGATTACGAATGTAGACGAAGGAGGGCGCGATGGCTCGCAGGGAGTCGGCGCAGGCGGGGCAGGGCCCCGAGCGGATCAGCGAAGCAGAGCATGCCGTCATGGAGGCGCTCTGGGAGCAGAGTCCGCTGACCGCATCCGAAGTTGGCGAGCGCGTCGGTGATCTGCGCGGCTGGAGCCTTGCCACGGTCAAGACGCTGCTTTCGCGGCTGGTCGCCAAGCAGGCGGTCAGGACCGAGCCTGATGGCAAGCGCTACCTCTATTTCCCCGCAATCGCGCGTGCCGATTACCTCGGTTCGGAATCGCGCCGCCTGGTCGACCGCCTGTTCGGTGGCCGCGCCGCGCCGCTCTTTGCGCATCTCGCCGAAGCCGAAGCGCTGACGAGCGAGGACATTGCCGAGATCGAGGCGCTGCTCAGGGAGATGAAGCAATGATCGAATGGCTCACCGATACGATGCTGGCCACTGGCGCGCTGATCGCGCTGGTCCTGCTGGTGCGCAAGCCTGTGGCGCGCTGGTTCGGGCCGGGCGTGGCCTATTCTCTCTGGGCGCTGCCGCTGGTGCGGCTGTTCCTGCCGCCGCTGGTCTTGCCGGTGAAGCATGCCGCGCCTGCTGCCGCGCCGGTGGTGGGCGATGCTGGGGCGACACCCGTTGCTGCGGTAGCTGCCGCGCCTGTCGAGCCGTCCCTTATCACGCCCCTGCCCTGGGCGCAGATCGCGCTGGCGGTCTGGCTGGCGGGGGCGGTCGCTTTTCTCGGTTACCGCACCTGGACCTATTTCGCCGCGCGCCGCACCCTGCTGAAAGACGCGGTGCAGGTCGCGACATCGGGCAAGGTGCGCATCGTCGAATCCCCGGCGGTCGAAGCCCCGGTGGCCTTTGGCGTGATCGACAAGATCGTGGCGCTGCCGCTCGATTTCTTCGAGACCGCCGATGCCGAGACGTTCGATTTCGCCCTCGACCACGAGCTTGAGCATCACGCCGCCAACGATCTTGCCGCCAACCTTGTGGTACAGCCGCTGCTGGCGATGCACTGGTTCAACCCGCTTGGCTGGGCGGCATGGCGGGCGATGCGCAGCGATCAGGAGGCGGCCTGCGACGCGCGCGTCGTTGCCGGGCGCGACCGTGCCGAACGCGCGCGCTATGGCGAGGCTATCGCTGCATACGCGGTCGGTCCGCGCATGGACTTTGCCGCGCCGATGGCGGGGCCGCTTTCGGGCGAAAAGCCGATCATCCACCGCCTCAAGTGCCTGACGCGCAGCGAGGAAACCGCGCGCCGCACCACCGCTGGCAAGGCCGCTGTCGCGATTGCCGCGCTGGCGCTGCCCGCCACGGCGACGGTAACCTATGCTGCAATCGAAGTGCCGGTTGCCTTTGCTGCGTCCGATGAGACTGAGGCTGTCGCGCCCAAAAACCGCCAGCATGTCGTGATCCACAAGGTCGAACGCGATGTGACCTCCGGCGACGACGAAGGTGAGACTTATCGCAACGTCATCGAGGAAGACGGCAAGCGCTTCGAAATCGTCACCGACCGCCCCCTGAGCGATGACGAATTGCGCGCCGAGATTGCCAAGGCCGAGGCGAATATGCCGCGCCCGTCGGTGCCGCCGGTTCCCCCGGTCGTGGGTGCAGCGCCGCCGGTGCCGCCTGTACCCCCGGTCCCGCCGCAAGCGCGGATGCAAATGCGCGTGTTCAAGGCGTACGAAGACGGCTCGACCTCCGCACAGCACATCGAGCCGGTCGAGCTCGAATGCGGCGGGCACCATTTCGTGATCGCGGTTGCCGGCGGCGAGCCGGACGAGAAGCAGATCGAACGGTACGAAACCTGCGTCGAGGGTACTGCGACCAGGGCCGCGATGCATGGCCTGACGATGGCGCGCGATGCCGTGGCACGCGACATGTCGATCTCGAAGGAAATCCGCGAAGAGGTGCTGCGCGATCTCGATCAGGAGATTGCCGAACTCAGGCGCAAGAGCTGAATGCGACAATTTGATGCACTCCGGAATTTGACCGGGTGTTCAGCATGGCATAAATCCACGTTCCATTGAGCACCGGGACAATGCCCGGGCCGAGGGAGCTGGAACGGATGGCAATCGCAATTGGGTCAAGACTGTGGCGGCTGGCGCTGAGCGGGGCTTGCCTCTCGGCTATGCCAGCAACCATCGCCGCACAGCCTGCCGACCTGCCGATACCGGCGGCGACGACCACCAACTATCCCGATGGCATTCGCCCCGCGCGCGTCGATGGCGAGATGGTCTATATCGATGCTGCGGGCCGGGTGCTCTATGGCCTCGACATGCGCACGGTCACGCGCTGGACAGCGGATCCGCCGGAATATTGCCGGGATCGCTGCGAAGACTGGGTTCCGGTCTCGCCGTCAGCGGACACCAAGGTCAACATCGCCTTCCCCAAGGGTTTCGGCGCGCGCGGCCGCGAGCAGCATGCCGCGCTTGCCGAGGAACAGGGCTATTATGCCGATCCACAGGAAGCGCCGGACTGGACGGTGATCGAGAGCCCGGCGGGTCGGCAATGGGTCTACAAGGGCTGGCACCTCGTTTTCGTTCGCAAGGGGGAGGGCGCAGCATCGACGCGGTTCGACGGTGCCGACGAGAAGTTGTGGAACACACTGAAGTTTGTGCCGCCCGCGCCGGAGGTAAGCGCGCCTGCCGCAATTGCGCCGGTCTTTGTCGATGGCGACTATGCGCTCACCGATGGCGGCGGCAACCTGCTCTACACCGGCAGATGCCGCAAGGATTGCGACGGCTGGACGCCGCTTGCAGGCGGGCTTGCCAGCAAGGGCGTGGGCGACTGGTCGATAGATCGGTCGGGCGATGTGCCGCAATGGGCCTGGCGCGGTAAGCCGGTCTATGTCGCGCAAGGCGATGACGCGTCGCTGCTCCCGCCGCGCGCACGCCTGCTGAAGCCGGGGAACTGAGATGGCGAATGCTGCATGGACAGGCTGGCTTGGCGCCGTGGCGGCAGTGGCGCTGCTCGGACCGATGTCGGCCGCACCGGCGCGGGGCGAAAAGGACGAGCGTGTGCTCCCCGATCCGCCCGCGAACGGGGTGATGGGCTTTGTCGTCGCGGATTTCCTCGATCCGATCGTGCCCGGCACAGAGGCCTGTCCCGATGGTCCGTCACCCAAGCTGCGCGATGCCTTTCTGGAAGGGCTTTCCGCCGAAGAGCGCGCGCGGCTCACCATGCCGGAAAATTCCGAGGAACTCGAACGCGGCTGGCGCTCGCAGGTTTTCGGCGCTGGGGGCACCAACATCTGCTCGCAGCCCGACATGTTCGACCGCCCGCTGCTTTCGACGGTGCAGAACGACCTAGCCTGGGGCCTCGACCTCGACGGTGACGGCGGCGCGGGCAAGGGCAGCGATACGACCTGCGCCGGTGAGGATTTCGTCTCTCCCGAGGGCATGCGCGGGGTCGATAACCAGTCGTACCGCGTGCAGGGCTGCAAGCTCGAATGGCGCGGGCTCGATGGCATGCCGAGCGACATCTCGGTCGGCATTCGCCAGTTCCACCAATCGGGCGAATGGACGCAGGTTATCCTGCTGCGCGGCGTCGACAGCCTTGAGCACGATCCCGATGTCGAGGTGATATACGGCAACACGCCCGACCGTCCGTTTATGGATAGCAAGGGCCGGTTCTTGCCCGGCGCAACCTTTACGATCAGCGATGAGCCGCCGCGTCACCGCAATGTCCTGAAAGGCCGGATCGACAACGGCGTGCTGACGACTGTGCCGACGCATATCGAACTGACGCAGACATGGGGGCAGGGCGGTGCGCGCGACATTCGCGGTAACCGGGCGACCTACGACTATCACGAGGGGCGGCTGCGGCTCGAATTCCAGACCGATGGTTCGCTGAAAGGACTTGTCGGCGGCTATCGTCCGCTGTTCGACATCATCATCAGCCCGTCGCTTGGCGGGGTCGGCTCGGCAGTCGTTGCCGGTATCGACTGTGCCGCCGAGCTGAAGACCTTGCGGAAGTACGCCGACGGGATGCGCAATCCGCAGACCGGGCAGTGCGAGGGGATTTCTTCGGCGCAGCAGATCACTGCCGTCCCGGCCTTCGTGAATGATATTCCGCCCAAGACGAGGACTGCCGCCCGATGAAACCCCGGATTGCCTTGCTCGCCGGACTGGCCATGATTGCGGCGCTGGGCGTGACCGGCCACGCGCCGGTAGAGGCCGGACAGGAAGCCTCGCCCGCCAGTTTCACTACGCCCGAAAGCCAGATCGTCGCGATGCGCCGCCTGACGCGCGAGCAGTATCGCAATGCCATCCACGATATCTTTGGCCCCGGGGTCGAGGTCGTCGGCAGGTTCGAACCTATCGTGCGCCCGGTTCACGAGATGATCGCTTCGGGCGCGCGGCATTCGGGGATTTCGCCTGCGGGGCTTGAGAGCTTCGACGCGATGGCGCGCAACATTGCCGCGCAGGTCTTTGGCGAGGAAATGCGCGGCCAGTTCGTCTCCTGCGCGCCCGTCAGCGCGACGAAGGCCGATGCCGACTGCGCGCGGGCGACATTGGCTCCCATCGGGCGCTACCTCTTCCGCCGCCCGCTGACGCAGTCCGAAGAGGACTTTTACGTCACGATGGCAGGCAAGGCCGCTGGCCCCACCGGATCGTTCGACAAGGGGCTCGAACTCGCGCTTTCGGCGATGCTGGTTTCGCCGAATTTCCTTTATGTCATCGAGGTGGCCGAGCCCGATCCGGACAAGCCGGGCGCGCTCAGGCTCGACAACTGGTCGCGCGCTTCGCGGCTCAGCTTCATGCTCTGGAATTCGACGCCCAACGAGCGCCTCCTGCGCGCGGCGGCAGAGGGCAAGCTGACCGATCAGCGCGAGCTCGATGCGCTGGCGAAAGCAATGGTGGATTCGCCGCGCTTCGAACAGGGCGTGCGCGCGTTCTTTGCCGACATGCTGGTCTTCGAGAAATTCGACGAGATCGCCAAGGATCCGCTGATCTATCCCTATTTCAACCAGGATGTCGCCAAGGCGCTGCCCGAACAGACGCTGCGCACGATTGTCGACCACCTCGTGACGCGCGGCGAAGACTATCGCGGCCTTTTTACGACGACGCGGACATTCATGAACCGCCCGCTCGCCTCGCTTTATCAGGTGCCGGTGAAGAACTCGCAGGGCTGGGAAGAATACAGCTTCGATGATGGCGATGACCGTGCGGGCATTCTCGGACAGGCCGGGCTGCTCGCGCTCTATTCGCACTCGGGGCGTTCCTCGCCGACATTGCGCGGGCGTGCCATCCGTGAACTGCTCCTGTGCCAGCCGGTGCCCGATCCGCCGGGCGATGTGAACTTTACCGCGGTGCAGGATACCGAGAACAAGGCGATGCCGACCGCGCGCATTCGCCTGACGCGGCACCGCACCGATCCGGTCTGCGCCGGGTGCCACCAGATCACCGATCCCATCGGCCTTTCGCTCGAACGTTTCGACGGCATCGGCGCATGGCGCACGACCGAAAACGGCGCGCAGATCGACGTCTCCGGTTCGTTTGACGGCACCGATTTCGTCGGCGCTTCCGGGCTGGGCAAGGCAATGGCGCAAAGCGAGTCGACAACGCGCTGCGTCACGGGCCGCGTGCTCGAATACGCGACCGCGCATCCGAGCGAGGAGCAATACCAGCTGGTCGGCGAACTGGAGGAAGGCTTTGCCGCATCGGGCTATCGCATCCGCGACCTGTTCTACCGGGTGGCGACCTTGCCCGAAGCCTATCGCATCGAGGGCGAGGCGCTCGACCGGGGCCAAACGAAAGTCAGCCTTGTCGGCGGGCAGGACTAGGAGAGGGACCAGAAATGGCATTCGATCTTTCACGCAGGACAGCGCTTCGCGGGATGCTGGGCGGGGCGGCGGTGACCGTAGGTGTGCCGCTGCTCGATGCATTCCTTGACGGCAACGGGCAGGCGCTGGCGGCAACCGGCTCTCGCGTTCCGGTGCGTTTCGGGACGTGGTTCTGGGGCCTCGGCGTCAATCCTTCTCGCTGGTATCCCTCGAAGGCGGGCAAGAATTACGATCTGAAAGAAGAGCTCGCGCCGATTGCGCCGCTGCAGCACAAGATCAACATTCTCGGCAACTTCAATGTCCCGCTCGATGGCGCGCCCAACCTGCCGCACCGTTCGGGTGGTGTGGCGGTGCGCACGGGCCGCGCGATGGGAGCGGATCGCGGGCTGCCGGGCGAATCGTTCGACGTCACGATCGGCGACCGGATCGGGACGATGACCCGCTTTCGCAGCCTCGAAATCTCGTCCTCGGGCGATCCGCGCAATTCGCTTTCGGGACGGGGCGGGGGCAACCTCAACCCCTCCGAAGTCTCCCCGGCGGCGTTCTACACGCGCCTGTTCGGCACTGGCTTTCAGGACCCCAACAGCGGCAAGTTCACCCCTGACCCCGAAGTCATGGCGCGACGCTCGGTGCTTTCGGGCGTGACCGAACAGCGCAAGGCGCTGGAGGCCTCGGTCGGTGCGGCGGACAAGCAAAAGCTCGACCAGTATTTCACCGCGCTGCGCCAGCTCGAAAACCAGCTCGACGTGCAGCTGACGAAGCCCGAGCCGATGCAGGCCTGCGTCGTGCCGCAGCCGGTCAAGGACCGCGAGGTCAACGCCGAGATCGAGACGGTGGTCGAGAACCACAAGGTGATGACCGACCTGCTCGTCATGGCGCTCGCCTGCGACCAGAGCCGCGTGTTTAACATGATGTTCAACAACGGCGCGTCCTCGCTGACGCGTATCGGCAGCTCGATCACGCATCACCAGCTGACCCACGAAGAGGTGATGGACCCCAAACTCGGCTACCAGCCCGAGGCGACCTATTTCCTGACGCAGATCATGGATGCCTGGCTATACTTCGTGCAGGCGCTCGACAAGGTTCGGGAAGGCGACCGCACGCTGCTCGATAACACGCTGGTCTTCGCGCACTCGGAGACCGAGTTCGCCAAGTTCCACACCATCGACAACCTGCCGATGATGACCGCGGGCAGCGCGGGCGGTGCGATGCAGACCGGCGTTTTCGTAGATGGCGGCGGCTCGCCGATCAGCCGCGTCGGCCTGACGCTGCAACAGGTGATGGGCGTGCCGATCGACAAGTGGGGTACGAAGTCGATGGAAACGAACAAGGCGGTCGGCGAAATCCTCGCCTGACAGTCTGTTCAGCGCGCTGTAAGCTCTTTCCCACGATAGCGGCGAACCGGTATCTGTGCGCGACGAACTGTTGCGTGCCGATTCCAGACCGCAAACCCGGAGGGAAGGGACAATGATCACCGAAGAATCGCGCCGCGAACGCTCGCCCGGAATAAAGCTGCTGTTTGCGGCGATTATCGGCCTTGCGCTGATGATCCCGCTGCTGCTCGTCTATGCGCTGGTTTATGACCGACAGGACCAGTCGCAGACCGCGCAGGCAGTAATCAACGCAGGCTGGGGCGGGCCGCAGGTTGTCGCGGGGCCGGTGCTGGTCGTGCCCTACATGACCACCGAGGTGCAGAACGAGGTGGTGAACGGCAAGACCGTCTCGCGCACCGTGGAAGTGGAGCGCAACCTTTTCGTCTCGCCGGTTTCGAACAGCATCGAGACCGGCGTCACCCCGGAAGAGCGCAAGAAATCGATCTATACCTCGGTGCTGTTCGAAGCAGACGTGACGGGCAAGGCGGTCTTCGCGCTGCCCGAAGACCTGCCGCGTTATGGCGTCACGCGCGAGGAGCTGATCTGGAACCGCGCGGAAATCCGCATGGGTGCCTCCGATGCGCGCGGGCTGACCAAGGGCGGCAAGATCGTCGCCAATGGCGAGGCGCTTGCCGTGCAGCCGGGCAACGGGCCGGGTGCGACCGGCGGGCAGGGCTTCTTTGCCTTCGCCAAATGGGACGGCGACGGCGAGATGGGGGTCGACTACAGCTTCGGCCTGCGCGGAAGCCGCTCGCTCTCGGTCGTACCGCGTGGCGGACAAACCCGCTGGGCGGTCAATTCCGCCTGGCCGAGCCCCAGCTTTACCGGCGATTTCCTGCCCGAGACGCGCGAAATTTCGGGCGAAGGCTTCAAGGCCAGCTACACCGTCGACAAGCTGGCGCTGGGGCAGGCTCCGGTCTCCACCAGCGATCTCGGCGCGCCGATGATCCAGAGCGAAGCAGGTTATGCCAGCGTGATGCCGCCGATGGTTGAGCGCTCGCAGGTTACGGGCCAGTCAACCGCGATTACCGTCGGCCTGGTCGAGCCGGTGGACCTCTATTCCAAAGTCGACCGCTCGGTGAAATACGGCTTCCTGTTCATCGGCTTCACCTTCCTTGCCTTCCTGCTGTTCGACATCGTCGGCGGTGCGCGGGTGGCTGCGGCGGAGTATCTGCTGACCGGCGCAGGGCTGGTGCTGTTCTTCGTGCTGCTACTCGCCTTTGCCGAAGTGATCGGGTTCACGCCCGCCTATATCGTCGCGTCGGCCGCGATCATCGGGCTGCTTTCGGCCTATTCGGCGGCGGTGCTGAAAAGCTGGAAGCGCGGGCAGTTCATCGGCGCGCTCTTGCTCGGGCTTTATGCACTGCTCTTTGTACTGCTCAACCTTGAGGCGTGGTCGCTGATGATCGGCTCGGTGCTGCTTTTCGTGGCACTTGCCGGGGTGATGTACGCCACGCGCAACGTCGAGTGGGGCGGCGTCGGTCGGCGTGAGCCTGCCACGGCCTGAACCTTGCCGGACTTGATAGCCGGATGAACTTGTTGCACCCTCCTGTCCGGGAAAGGACAGGAGGGTGTTATGCAGGAAGCCGGACAGTCCCCGAATGCGCCGGTTTCGGTGGCGCGCGACCTGACGCTTGGCGATCTGGGCGCGGCGCTGCTCGAAGGGTTTTCGGATTTCAAGGCGTACCCGATGTTCGGGCTGTTCTTCGCCGCGATCTACGCGGGCGGGGCATTTTTCCTTTATCACGCGCTGGCAAACTGGGGCCAGATCGGCTGGCTGGTGCCTGCAACCGCCGGTTTTCCGCTGATCGCGCCATTCATCGCGGTCGGCCTTTACGAAGTCAGCCGCAGGCGCGAGGCGGGACTGCCAATGAGCTGGGGCGCGGTGCTCGGCGCGCTGCGCGGGCACGGTGACGAGCAGATCCTGATGATGGGTGGCATCGTCTTCATCGCGTTCAGTTTCTGGATCGGGATCGCGCATGGCATCTTTGCGATCTTCATGGCCAATTCGGGAATCGGCGGAGAATCGCTGGCGCTGCTCCAGACGCAGTCGGGGATGATGATGCTCGGCGTGGGCAGTATCGCGGGCGGCCTGATGGCGCTGGCGTTCTATGCGATAACGGTCATCAGCCTGCCGATGCTGGTCGACCGCGAAGTCGATTTCCTGACCGCGATCATCGTCAGTCTTGGCGTGGTGCGCTCGAACAAGTTCGTAATGCTGACCTGGGCGGTGGTGATCGCGGTGCTGCTCTTCATCTCGATGCTGCCGCTGATGCTCGGGATGCTGGTCGTGCTGCCGGTGCTCGGGCATGCGACCTGGCACCTTTACCGGCGCGCGGTGCCTCGGGGTTAGAGGGCAGGGTTAGCGATAGCGCAGGCGTTCGCGCGTCAGCTGGTCCACCGAAGTAACACCCATCAGCTGCATGCCGCGCTCGATCTCGTCCTTGAGGATCGTCAGCGCGCGTTCGACGCCATCCTGACCGGCTGAGGCCAGCGCGTAGAGATACATCCGCCCGCCCGACGCGCAGTTCGCGCCTGCCGCCAGGGCTTTCAGGACATGCGTGCCGCGCCGCACACCGCCATCGCAGATCACCTCGATCTCCCCGCCGACGGCATCGACGATTTCGGGGATCTGGTCGAAGGGCGAACGGCTGCCGTCAAGCTGCCTGCCGCCGTGGTTCGAAACCATGATCGCATCGGCCCCGATCTCGACCGCGCGGCGGGCATCGGCCACGCTCATCACGCCCTTGAGGCAGAAAGTGCCGCCCCAGTCGTTCCTGATCTGCTCGGCGGTTTTCCAGTCCATCGAGCGGTCGAGCATATTGGTGAAATAGTCCTGGATCGAGATCGACTGGCTGGTGCCTTCGCCGACATGGGTGTCGAGGTTGGGCAGGCGGAATTTCTCGCGAAACAGGAAATTGAGCGCCCAGGCAGGCTTGATTGCATAGGAGAGGAACGAGGAGGGCGTGAATTCGGGAGGCGACTTGAACCGCGAGCGCAGGCAGCGTTCGCGCTTGCCCGAAACGATCGTGTCGACGGTCAGCGCGATGCAATCGAACTTCGCTGCCTGGCATCGCTCGATCATCGAAGCGTTGAGGCCCTTGTCCTTGTGGACGTAGAGCTGGAACATCTTGGGCGAAGAGGTGAGTTCGGCAATTTCCTCGATCGAGACTGTCGAGAGACTCGAAACGCCGCACCAGAGCCCGAACTTGTCCGCCGCGCGCGCAACGCCGCGCTCGCCGTGCCAGTGGAACAGGCGTTGCAGGGCGGTGGGTGACAGGATCAGCGGCAAGGCGCTGCGCCGTCCCAGGATTTCGACCGAGGTATCGATCTCGTCGACCCCCGCGAGCACTTCGGGAACGAGATCGCAATCGTCGAAGGCGGAGGTGTTGCGCGCCTTGGTCAGCTCGTCGTCGGCGGCGCCGTCGATATAGTCGAACACCGGCCAGGGCAGCCGCTGTTTTGCAAGGCGGCGGAAATCGGCGACGTTATGGCAATCGGTCAGGCGCATTGCGCGCGCTTAGCGCGGCACGGGCCAGCCTGCCAAGCTCAATCCTTTGCTTTGGCCTCTTGCCTGGCCTGCTCCGCTGCCGCGCGTTCGGCCATGAACCCGGCGACGACTTCGCGCGTGGCGGGGCGTGCGGGATATTTGCAGCCCTTGGACTGGCCAACACCCTTGAGGAAGCCTCGGCGCGCCAGTCCCGCCTGTATTGCGGCGCGAACCTTGCGTTCATGGTCCTTCGCGCCCGAAACTTCGCGAATCAGGCCGCGAAACGGAATGAACGAGCCGACGATCGTCTGGCCAAGGCGGCCCGCGCTGATCCGGTCGCGTTCTGCCTGCGGCAGGTCGATATCGGGGCCGAGCATCTGGTCGAAGCGCTCGACCTCGGCGATCAGCGGACCGCAGCGGTTGAGGCCGCGCAGCGAATAGGGTTCGCGCTGGGCATCGATCAGGAGTTCGGGAATCTCTTCCTTGTCGAGGTTGAGGTCGGTCACCGGGGTCTTGGCGACATCGACGGCATCGGGCTCGTCTTCGGTGATCGGCTCGTCCTGGCTGCGCGCAATGGCGCTTCCCGAAATGGCGAGGCTCGCGATGGCGAGCGCGGTGGCAATCCTGCGCATTTTCAGTTCCTTTTCCGGGTCAGCGTGCCCGCGAAAAAGGCGGACGCTGCTTACCGTCTCAGATCAGAGAACGTATCGCAGGCGTCGTCGTTCCCGGTTCGCATGCCCTTGTCGAGCCAAGTCATACGCTGCTCACTTGAACCGTGGGTGAAGCTTTCGGGATTCACGCGCTGTCCCGCGTTGCGCATCAGCGTGTCGTCGCCGATGGCGCTGGCCGCGCGCAGGCCTTCTTCCATGTCGCCCGGCTCGATGTACTGCCGGTTTTTCGCGGCCCAGACCCCGGCATAGCAGTCCGCCATCAATTCCATGCGCACCTGCAACTGGTTGGCATTGCGGCGGTTCTGCGCCTGTGCCGAACGGACTTGCGCGGCGACGCCGCTGAGATTCTGGACGTGGTGGCCATATTCGTGGGCGATCACGTAATAGCGCGCGAAATCGCCTCCTGCGCCCATGCGGCGGGCCATCTGGTCGTAGAACGAGGTATCGATGTAGATGCCGTTGTCCGCCGGGCAATAGAACGGCCCCATCGCCGATTGCGCCGCGCCGCAGCCCGAACGGGTGCCGCCCTGGTAGAAATGCAGCGTGGGTTGCTCGAACGCGATGCCAGCCCGGGCGAAAATCGGTTGCCAGGTTTCGTTGAGCGAGGAGAGCGCGTTGCAGGCCTCCATCGCATACTGGTTCTGGCCGCAGATTTCTTCTGCAGATCGACCGCCCGGTGCCTGCTGTGTCGGGGCCTGCTGCTGCGCGCTATCCATTCCTCCGAGCATCTGACCGGGATCGACCCCGAATACCAGCGCCGCGATCACCACGATAATCAGTGTGCCGCAGCCGACCGAGCCGCCCCTGCCGATGCCGCCGCCACTGCCGCCATCGCGTACACGCACGTTGCGGGGGTCGAATTTGGGTAGGCGCATCTCTTGTCCCTTTCGCGGCCAGTCAGGTAAAATTGCTGGACCTTGGCATCCTTTAGCTTTCACAAAGCATATTGGGAAAAATTGCAAGGAGTCGCGAATGTTCCTTTCTGGCAAGCGTGCGGTGGTGACGGGTTCGACCTCGGGGATCGGCCTTGCGGTTGCGCGCGCGTTGCATGGCGAGGGGGCGCAGGTCGTCCTTTCCGGTTTCGGGGACGAAGCGGAGATCGCCGCGCTTTGCGAGGAGCTTGGGGCAACGCATGTCGCCGCGGACCTGTCGAAGCGCGCAGGTGTCGAGGAATTGATGGCGGCGGCGGGCGATGTCGACATCCTCGTCAACAATGCAGGCATGCAGCATGTCGCGCCGGTCGAGGAGTTTCCGGTCGAGAAATGGGACCAGATACTCGCGCTCAACCTGACCGCCGCGTTCGATACCGCGCGCCTCGCGGTGCCGCATATGAAGCGCGCCGGGTGGGGGCGGATCATCAATGTCGCCTCGGCCCATTCGCTCACCGCCTCGCCGTTCAAGTCTGCCTATGTCGCGGCCAAGCACGGGCTGGCGGGCCTGACCAAGACACTCGCGCTCGAACTGGCGACCGAGAATATCACCGCCAACTGCATCAGTCCGGCCTATGTCTGGACGCCGCTGGTCGAGAATCAGATTCCCGATACGATGAAGGCGCGCGGAATGACGCGCGAACAGGTGATCGAGGACGTGATGCTTGAACGCCAGCCGACCAATAAATTCGTACAGGTGGGCGATATCGGCGCGATGGCGCTATTCCTCTGCCGCGAAGAGGCAGCGAACATCACCGGCGCCAACCTGAGCGTCGATGGCGGCTGGACAGCACAGTAACCAGGCCGTTCAGCTTGAATTTCAACTTGATGCGATAGGCAGGGGGCATATTTAACAGGGATGACCGGGCTCTTGGTGAATTTCAGGCAACTATTCGTGCTGCTCTCGGCGGTCGCGGTCGTCATGCCTGCGCTCGCCCCGAGCACTGCCGAGGCCGCGCCGCGCCGCGATCGCGGGCTTGAAAAGCGGATGATGGATCACATCGAGACGCTGGCCAGCGACGAGTTCATGGGCCGCGAACCGGGCACCGAGGGCGAAGCCAAGACGCTGCAGTACCTTGGCAAGCAATGGTTCGATATCGGCCTGATCTCGGGCACCAACGATCCCGGCAACGAGTGGTTCATGCCGGTGACACTGGTCGCGCGCGAACCGGACAGCTCGACCGCACAGTTTACGCGCGGCGGACGGCGGGTTGCCGTGCCCGAGGAAGAGATGCTGATGCTCACCTCGGGCAAGCGCAGTCTTGTGCGCAATGCGCCGCTGTTCTTTGTCGGCAAGGCGGAAGAGGCAAACTTCGCGCGCAACGAGCTGGCGGGACGCGTGGCGGTGATGCTCGATTCGGGCATCGCCAATTCCGAGCGTCAGAACGCGCTGCTCTCCGCAGGGGCGCTGGGGGTCATGACGGTGCTCGATGGCGACCGCACGCTGGCGCAGGTCGCCGCGCGCCGTCGGCGTTCGGGCTATGCGCTCGCTGACGATTCGCTGGGCGGCGACCTCGAAGGGTTCATTACCCGCGCCGGGATGGACGCCCTGCTCAAGCCGACGCGTTATTCGATGGCGCGGCTCGAACGCTATGCGAAGCAGTCGAAGTTCGTGCCCCGGCTGCTCGGAATTCGCGCCTCGCTCGAAGCTACGACGCGCGAGACGACGATCAAGACCTTCAATGCCATCGGCAAGCTGCCCGGCAGAAAGCCCGAAGCGGGTGCGGTGCTTTTCGTTTCGCACTGGGACCACTTCGGCACCTGCGCGCAGCCGCCTGCCGAAGATCTGATCTGCAACGGCGCAATCGACAATGCCAGCGGCATCGCCGCGATGACCGAAGTCGCCCGCAAGCTGGCGCGCGGGACGAAGCTGGATCGCGATGTCTATTTCCTTGCGACCACGGCGGAAGAGCTTGGCCTACTCGGTGCGCATGCCTTCGCCGAGAACCCGCCGATCCCGCTCTCGCGCTTTGTTGCCGCGTTCAACATCGACAGCATCGCCATTGCCCCGCGCGGGACCCCGCTGGCGATTGTCGGGCGGGGGATGACCGGGCTCGACGAGGAAATCGAGAAGGTCGCCCGGCGCGAGCAGCGCAGGATCGTTCAGAGCGACGAAGCCAATCGCTTCGTGCGGCGGCAGGACGGCTGGGCGCTGCTTCAGCACGACATTCCCGCGGTGATGGTCACCAGCGCCTATGGCGAGGTGCATCGGATGGAGAAGTTCTTCGACACGCATTACCACCGCCCGAGCGACGACCTTTCGCTCGATATCGAGATCGGCGGCGCGGCGCAGGACGTGCAATTCCTGATCGAACTGGGCCGCTGGTTTGCCGATAGCGAGGCATATTCACCGCCTTCGCAATGAGGCTCTAGCCCGAATCCCCCTTAGTGGTTACATGGGCCGCCACGAATCCAGACATGAAGGCCGGTGGCACTATGGAAATCTCTCTCGGGCTCACATTCGACGACGTCCTGCTGCGCCCGGCCGAATCCGATATCGTCCCCTCGCAGGCCGACACCCGGACGCGCCTGACGCGTGAGATCGCGCTCAACATCCCGGTCGTCTCCTCGGCGATGGACACCGTGACCGAGGCGGACATGGCGATCGTCATGGCGCAGATGGGCGGGATCGGCGTTCTCCACCGCAATCTGACGGTCGAGCAGCAGGTCGCCGCAGTCCGCGCGGTCAAGCGCTTCGAAAGCGGCATGGTGGTCAACCCGATCACGATCTCGCCCGAAGCGACGCTGGGCGCGGCGCAGGAAATGATGGTCGCCAACCGCATCAGCGGCATCCCGGTGGTCGAGCGCGGCGGCAAGCTGGTCGGCATTCTCACCAACCGCGACGTGCGCTTTGCCGACAATCCCAACCAGCCGGTCAGCGAACTGATGACGCGCGACAACCTTGCGACGGTCAAGCTTGGCACCGGGCAGGAGGAGGCGCGCAAGCTGCTCCACCAGCGCCGCATCGAAAAGCTGCTCGTCGTCGATGACGATTTCCGCTGTATCGGCCTGATTACGGTGAAGGACATCGAGAAGGCCGTCACCTATCCCAGCGCGACCAAGGACGCCGCCGGGCGGCTGCGCGTTGCCGGTGCAACGACCGTGGGCGACAAGGGCTTCGAGCGCACCGAGGCGCTGCTCGATGCCGAGTGCGATGTTGTCGTGATCGATACCGCGCACGGCCATAACAAGGACGTTGCCGCCGCTGTCGAGCGGGTGAAGAAGCTGTCGAACGCGGCGCAGGTTATCGCGGGCAATGTCGCGACAGCCGAAGCGGCCAAGGCGCTCGCCGATGCCGGGGTCGATGCGATCAAGGTCGGCATCGGGCCGGGCTCGATCTGCACCACGCGCATCGTTGCGGGCGTCGGCGTACCACAGCTTACCGCAGTGATGGACGCCGCCGAAGCGGCCGACAAGTCGGGGGTTCCGGTGATCGCCGATGGCGGCCTGCGCACCTCGGGCGATGCAGCCAAGGCGCTGGCGGCGGGCGCATCGACGGTGATGATCGGCTCGCTGCTCGCGGGCACCGAGGAAGCGCCGGGCGAGACGTTCCTCTATCAGGGCCGCGCCTACAAGGCCTATCGCGGCATGGGCTCGGTCGGCGCGATGGCGCGCGGCTCGGCGGACCGCTATTTCCAGCAGGACATCAAGGACCAGATGAAGCTGGTGCCCGAAGGCATCGAAGGGCAGGTGCCGTTCAAAGGGCCGGCCAAGGACGTGATCCACCAGCTTGTCGGCGGCATCAAGGCAGCGATGGGCTATACCGGGTCGCGCACGATCGAGGACCTGCGCACCGCGCCGAGTTCATCCGCATCACCAATGCGGGCCTGCAGGAAAGCCACGTCCACGATGTCTCGATCACCCGCGAGGCCCCGAATTATCCGACGCGTTGAGGGTTTGCTGCCTTCCCCTCCAAGCTTCGCTAGCTCGCGTCGCGAGCAAGCTGCGCTATCCTCTCCCGCAAGGGGAGAGGACCTGGGCGCGCTGATCCTCTCCCCCTGCGGGAGAGGATATGAAGGCTTGGCCCGCACGGGCCTAGCCGCAGTTGGAGAGGGGGGCAGCGCATGACTCCCGCCGCACGCATCCAGGCCAGCATCGAGATCCTCGACCTGGTGATCGAGGCGGCAACGTCAGGCGGTGCGCCTGCCGACCGCCTGATCGCCGAATGGTTCCGCGCGCATCGCTTCGCCGGATCGAAGGACAAGCGCGCCATCCGCGAGCACGTCTACGATGCGATCCGCGCCTGCGGTCCGGTTCCCCCTTCCGGGCGCGCGGCGATGCTGCGGCTGGCGGCAACGCAGCCGGACCTGCGCGACTTGTTCGATGGCTCGCAGTATGGGCCTGCCGGGATTGCGCCGGATGAGCAGGTGGCCGATGGCGGAGTCGCACCAACCTGGCTGGTCGAGAAGCTGGCGCAGTCTGAGATAGTGGGCGAGGAGGCCGAAGCCCTGCTCGACCGCGCGCCGCTCGACCTGCGGATCAACACGCTCAGGGCCGATCCGGAGGCAGTGGACTTGCCGCTGGCGGGCGAGCCTGCACCGGCACCCGGCGCGCTTCGCTTTCCTGCTGGCACGCCGGTCGAGCAGTGGGACGCGTGGGAACAGGGCCTGATCGAGGTTCAGGATGCCGGTTCGCAACTGGCCTGCGCCGCCGTCGCCGCCCAGCCGGGCGAGACGGTGATCGACCTTTGCGCCGGGGCGGGGGGCAAGACCCTCGCGCTCGCCGCCGCGATGCAGAACGAAGGCACCCTGATCGCCAGCGACACCGACCGGGGCAGGCTCTCGCGGCTCGCCCCGCGCGCCGGGCGGGCAGGCGCGACGATTGCCGAAGCGCGGCTGCTCAATCCGGGGCGCGAGGGAGAGGTGCTCGGCGACCTTGTTGGCAAGGCCGACGCGGTGCTGGTCGATGCGCCTTGTTCGGGCACCGGCACATGGCGGCGCAATCCCGAGGCGCGCTGGCGGCTGAGCGACAAGCAGCTGGCGCAATACACGCAGGTTCAGGCGCGCCTGCTCGGCATGGCCTCGATGCTGGTGCGGCCCGGCGGGCGACTGGTCTATGTCACCTGCTCGCTGCTCGACGAAGAGGGGGCGGCACAGCTCGATGCGTTCCTGTCGCGCCTCGAAGGCTGGAATGCAGATGATATCAGTGCCTTGGGAGGCGAACCTCGCGGGCAAGGAATTCGCCTCAACCCGTATCGCCATGGCACGGACGGGTTTTTCATCGCACGTTTATCGAGGCTGTGATAGGAATCGGGCATGTCCGGACCGGAAACCTCGATCAAGGATACCCTCATGCGTTTCGCCCCCGCCGCCATCGCCCTTTCGGCTCTCGTCGCGATCTCGTCATCGGCAACCTATTCCGCCCCGCGTGAGGAGCTTGCTCCGGGCGCAGCGGCGCTGATGGCGCAAGGGCGCGCCGCGATGGCTGCTGGCAATGTCGATGGGGCGCTGGACGCTTACGAGGCCGCGCTGGTGCTCAGCCCGGGCAATGTCTCGGTGCTGCTCAATATCGCCGATGCCACGCGCAGGAACGGGATGCAGGGCAAGGCGCTGCACTATTACCGCGAGGCGCTTGAGAGCGATCCGCGCAACCTCGCCGCGATTGCGGGCGAGGGCGCTGCACTGGCCGAAAAGGGCGCAGTGCAGAAGGCCGAGCAGAACCTCGCCCGGCTCAAGGGCATGTGCGGCAATGACTGCGACGCGACACGCGAACTTGCCGCCGTGATCGCCAAGGCCCCGACCACCCGCATGGTCGCCGCCGATATGGTCAAGCCGGAACCGGTGGTCAGCGATAATTGATGCGTCTGGATTAATCCCACCCCGCTGCGACTAGCCTTACTGCGTTCGGCAAGTCTCGCTCCCCTCCCGCAAGCGGGAGGGGTTGGGGGTGGGCATGGCGCAGCGCAAGCGCTCAAATCAGCGCGCGGAACTCTTCCAGCACTTCGCGGTAAACCCGCCGTTTGAACGGGATAATCATCTCTGGCAGCTGCTCGGGTTCGATCCACTTCCAGTCGCAGAATTCGGGCGGGTCGTGGGCCTCCAGATCGATGTCGGCATCGCCGCCGCGAAACCGGCCGAGGAACCATGTCTGGCGCTGGCCGCGATACCTGCCCTTCCAGAGCGTGCCGATCAGCTCGTCGGGCAGGTCGTAAAGCAGTTCCTCACGCGTCTGCGCGATAAGCTCGACATTTCCGTTGGTAACGCCGGTTTCTTCATGCAGTTCGCGAAAGGCCGCCTCGCGCAGGTCTTCGCCCGGATCGACGCCGCCTTGGGGCATTTGCCACCAATCGCCTTCGCGATTGTCGATTCGCTTGCCGACGAAGGCGAGGCCGTCGGCATTGACCAGCATCACCCCCACACAGGGGCGATAGGGCAGGTTTTGGGGGTCTTTTGACACTGATGCGGCCCGTTCGTTGTCGTCTGACTGATGCGGTAAGGGTTAACCGGCAATGGTGCATAAATCCCTCTCGCCGCCGGGTGAAGGGCCGAGTTTGCTTGACTAAGGCAATTTTGCGGGTTCTCTGCGAAGGTTACGGTTTTCGGGCTGTGAGAAAAACTAGATTGCGCAGGCGACGGGGCAGGCTAGGGCAGGCCAGCACACCAACGCCGCTCTGTAGAGGATGATAATGGCGACTATGATTTCCGAAGGTACCGGCAGCGAGGCCGCCACGCAGGACGGCGCGCCGGAAGCCGTTGTCGTTCGTTTTGCTGGCGATTCGGGCGACGGCATGCAGCTGACCGGCGGCCAGTTCACGCTCTCGACCGCGCTGGCGGGCAACGATCTTGCCACGTTCCCCGATTTCCCGGCGGAAATCCGCGCGCCGCAGGGCACGTTGTTCGGGGTTTCGGCGTTCCAGATCAATTTCGGCTCGCAGGAGATTACGACCGCGGGTGACGCGCCCGATGTGCTGGTGGCGATGAACCCGGCGGCGCTGAAGGTGAACATCGAGGCGCTCAAGCCCGGCGGTCTGGTTATCGCCGACACCGGCGAGTTCTCGAAGCGCAACCTCGACAAGGCCAAGTACGATGTCAGCCCGCTTGAGGACGACAGCCTCGCCAAATGGGACGTGCTCGCCTTCGACATTTCCGCGCTGACGATCGAGGCGGTCAAGGAATTCGGCCTTGGCAACAAGGAAGCGCTGCGCTGCAAGAACATGTGGACGCTGGGCCTTGCGCTCTGGATGTTCGACCGTGATCGCCAGCCGATCGTCGACTGGCTCAAGGGCAAGTTCAAGACCAAGCCCGAGATCGCCGACGCCAACATCGCCGCGCTCAACGCGGGCCATGCCTATGGTGAGACGGCGGAGATTTCCGGGCCGCTCAAGAAGCTGCACGTCGATCCGGTGCCCAGCGAGCCGGGGCTTTACCGCACCGTCACCGGCGCTGAAGCCGTTTCGCTCGGGCTGGTCGCGGGTGCGCAGCTAGCGGGGCTGCCGATGTTCTTCGGCGGCTATCCGATCACGCCGGCCTCCGCGATTCTGCACAACCTCGTGAAGATGAAGGAATTCGGCGTCACGACCTTCCAGGCGGAAGACGAGATCTCCGCGATCTGTTCGGCCATCGGCGCATCCTATGCGGGATCGCTCGGCGTAACCTCGTCCTCGGGTCCGGGCATCGCGCTCAAGAGCGAGGCGATGGGCCTTGCGATCATCACCGAGCTGCCGCTGGTCATCGTCAATTCGCAGCGCGGCGGCCCTTCGACCGGCCTGCCGACCAAGACCGAGCAGTCGGATCTCTATCAGGCGATCTACGGTCGCAACGGCGATGCGCCGCTGCCCGTCATCGCCGCGCGCTCGCCCAGCGACGCGTTCGAATGCGCGATCGAGGCCTGCCGCATCGCGGTGCAATACATGACGCCGGTGATTCTGCTGACCGACGGCTATATCGGCAACGCCGCCGAGCCGTGGAAGGTGCCCGATCCCGCATCGTTCGCGCCGTTCCCCGTCTCGTTCCTCACTGAGAAGAATGGGCCGGACGATACGCTGCTGCCCTACAAGCGCGACGAAAAGGGCGTGCGCCCGTGGATCAAGCCGGGCACCGAAGGCCTGATGCACCGCATCGGCGGCATCGAAAAGGGCATCGGCACCGGCAACATCGACTATTCGCCCGATGTCCACCAGGCGCAGACCGAAGCCCGCGTCGGCAAGGTCAACGCGGTTGCGGACTCGATCCCCGATCAGGACGTCTGCCTCGGCGAAGCGGGCGGCAGGCTGGCGGTGGTCGGCTGGGGTTCGACCTATGGCCCGATCCATCAGGCGGTGCGCCGCGCGCGCAAGAAGGGCCTCGACGTCGCCCACATCCACGTTCGCCACGTCTGGCCGTTGCCGAAAAATCTCGGCAAGTTGCTGAAATCGTATGACAACGTGCTGGTGCCCGAAATGAACACCGGCCAGTTCAAGACGGTGCTGCGCGACCAGTTCCTCGTCGATGCCAAGCCGCTCAACAAGGTTTCGGGCCAGCCCTTCGCGATTGGCGAACTCGAAGAAGCCATCGGCGCATTCTTCGATGGCGTTCCCGGAAACGAGGGCGGCGAAGTGCCCGTGAGCGACACGCAATTGCCGAGCCCGGAGGCTTGAACCATGAATGAAATGACCAAGATCGAAACCACGCTCAAGGACTGGGAAACCGACCAGGAAGTGCGCTGGTGCCCCGGCTGCGGCGACTATGCCATCCTCAAGGCGGTGCAGCGCACGCTGCCGCAGATCGGCGCGGACCCCAAGAACACCGTGTTCGTATCGGGCATCGGCTGCTCCAGCCGCTTTCCGTACTACATGGAGAGCTACGGCTTCCACACGATCCACGGCCGCGCGCCGGCGTTCGCGACCGGAATCAAGCTCGCCAATCCCGAACTCGACGTCTGGCTGGTGACGGGCGACGGCGACGGCATGTCGATCGGCGGCAACCACACGATGCACGTGCTACGCCGCAATCTCGATTGCCAGATCATGCTGTTCAACAACGAGATCTATGGCCTGACCAAGGGCCAGTACTCGCCGACCAGCCGCGAGGGCACCAAGTCTCCCTCGACCCCGCTCGGCTCGTTCGACCGGCCCGCGCTGCCCTGCGCCTTTGCGCTGGGTTCGGGCGCGCGCTTCGTGGCGCGCGGCTTCGATGTCTCGAAGAAGCTGCCCGAAGTGCTCAAGGCGGCACACGCACACAAGGGCGCGGCCTTCATCGAGATTTTCCAGAACTGCATCGTCTATAACAAGGACGTGTTCGACGATTTTGCCGCGCCCAAGGGTGCCGAGGACCAGCAGCTCTGGCTCGAAAATGGCGAGCCGATGCTTTACGCGGGCGGCTCCAAGGGCATTGCGCTCGACACCGACACACTGACGCTGACGATGGTCGATGTCGTCGACGGTAACTGGGAAGCGGCGGGCGTGCTCGTCCACGACGTGACCAACCGCGCCGTCTCGCGCATGCTGATCGACCTGCGCGCGACGCCGCAGTTCGCCGACTTCCCGATGGCGCTCGGCGTCCTTTACGACGATCCGCGTCCGACGTTCGAGAGTGCGGTTGCGGATGAGCGTTCGCGTTCGAGCGAAGGGAAGGTGGCCGACCTCGGCAAGCTTCTCGGCAAGGGGCAGAGCTGGACGGTGGAGGGCTGATATTGGCTCTCCGGGACGCACCTTGATGGTCTCACACGAAGGCACGAAGAAGTCCCGCGAAGACGAACTTGAGCGAATTGCCCGGACCGTTGTGGATTGCGGGTTCCATATCCATCAGGATTTGGGGCCCGGAATGCTGGAAACGGCCTATGAGGTGATTCTTGCAGCGGAGCTGCAACGTAACGGCCTCACAGTCGAACGACAGGTCCCGGTCAGGATGGAATACAAGGGCCTTGTCGTCGACAACGCCTTCAAAATCGATTTGCTGGTCGATCGCCAACTGATCGTGGAGTTGAAATCGATTGAGAGGCTTGCGCCTGTACATGGCAAACAGGTCCTCACGTACCTCAAGCTGATGGACCTGCCGCTTGGCTTGCTGATGAACTTTGGTCAGGCGCTGTTCAAGGATGGCCTCAGGCGCATTGCCAACGATTACTATGGACGGATAGGTTCGCGATGACGTCTTCGTGTCTTCGTGTGAGAAAATTCGCCCGACGCCGTTGCGCCGTTGCGTGAGGAAAAATGGACAATCTCACCCACTCACTCGTCGGCGCGCTGATTGGGCAGGCGGGGCTTAAGCGCAAGACCGGGCTGGCAATGCCCGCGCTGGTGATCGGCGCGAATATCCCCGACGTCGACGCGGCCTGTTTCTTCTGGCTCGATGGGCTGGAGCATCTCGCGTTCCGGCGCGGGATTACGCACGGGCCGATTGCCTGGGTTCTGCTGCCGCTGCTGCTGGCTGGCGTGCTCTGGTGGTTCGATCGCTGGCAGGAACGGCGCGGCAAGCGGCCCGAGGTGCGCTTGCCGGTGCGCTTCGGCTGGCTCTACGCGCTCGCCTTCATCGCCTGCCTGACGCACCCGGCGCTCGACTGGCTCAATGTCTATGGGATCAGGCTGCTCGAACCGTTTTCGAGCCAGTGGTTCTATGGCGATACGCTGTTCATTATCGATGTCTGGCTGTGGCTCGGCATGGGCTTTGCGACGTGGTTGTCGCTCCGCCGCGAGAAGACAACCGGCTGCAACTGGCGCAGGCCCGCGCGGGCGGCGCTGGTGGGGGCGGTGGCTTACATCGGGTTGAACGCCGGAATCACATACTCCAACGAAGCGCCGAAGGGCGCGATGAGTGAGCCCTATCCACGCGTGGTTATCGCGAGCCCGCCGCCAATCGCTTTCTGGGTGCGGGAGCGCATTATCCAGACCGGGGATGGCCGCTGGTATTCGGATGCCTGGCCGGGAAAAGGGATTGGTTATGGCTACAGAGCACCCGTGAACCCTGTCTGCGAACTGCCTCCCGATGCGGCATCACAATCGAAAGATGCCGACGCCTTCCTGTTCTGGTCGCGCGCGCCTTTTGCCGAGCGCGCAGATGATGGCTCGGTCGTGATCCGCGACGCGCGCTTCTACGATCCTCGTGCTCGCGGGCGCTTTTCGGTGGCATTGCCCGAAGTACCCTGTGTGGAACTTGCGGCCGATTGATGCACTGTGCCCACAACCCCCTCCTCTTCAGAGGAGGGGCAGCGAGACTTGACGAGCCGGAGGCGAGGCTAGTCGCAGCGGGGGGGTGGCGGACTAACACCACCCCCAACCCCCTCCTCTGAAGAGGAAGGGGCTTTTTGGGAGCACGCAATGACCAAGCCCCGCATCGTCTGGTTCCGCCGCGATCTGCGCCTGTCCGATCAACCCGCGCTCGCTGCTGCCGCAGCGGGCGGCGCGCCGGTGATTCCGGTCTATGTGCTCGACGACGAGACGCCGAAGCATCGCGCGATGGGCGGGGCGTCGCGCTGGTGGTTGCATCATTCGCTCAGCCGCCTTGGCAAGACGTTGGAGGAGAAGGGCTCGCGTCTGATCCTGCGGCGCGGCAAGGCGGATGAGGTGCTGGCGAAACTGGCGGAGGAGACGGGCGCGGAGTGCGTCCACGCGCTGCATCACTACGAGCCCTGGTGGCGCAATGCCGAGCGCGCATTGGCGAAAGAGGTCTCGCTTGTCCTGCACGACGGCAATTACCTCGCGCCGCCGGGTTCGGTGACGACGGGTTCGGGCAGTCCGTACAAGATCTACACCCCGTTCTGGCGCGCGCTGTCGGAACGCATGCCACCGCCCGAGCCGCAGCTGCGCCCGCATACGATCAATCCGCCTGAGGAATGGCCGAAAAGCGACGATCTCGCCGACTGGGGGCTGCTTCCCACGAAGCCCGACTGGGCAGGCGGAATCGCAGAGGAATGGGAGCCGGGCGAGGACGGCGCGGCCAGGCGCCTGCGCGCGTTCGAGAGCGAGGCTGCGCGATATGAGGGGCAACGCAACCTGCCCTCGGTCGAAGGCACGTCATGCCTTTCGCCGCATCTGCATTTCGGCGAGATTTCGCCTGCCGCCGCATGGCACGCGACCTCCGACAAGGGCGGCACTGTTTCGACCTTCCTCGGCGAGCTGGGCTGGCGCGACTATGCGCAGAACGT
>JAWKXP010000023.1:0-56764 GCA_041396945.1 Sphingomonadaceae bacterium
TGCAGCGGTAGCCGTTCGCTGGGCGCAGGGGCGGTTTGGCGATGCGGGCATCGCGGTGCTGCTGTTCCTGATGGGCGCGCTCGATGTCGATACCTCGATCGTCACTGCCGGAACACTGCCGCCCGATGCCATCGAGGCGAGCCTTGCCGCACTGGCGATCAGCGGGACGATCGTCGCCAACATGGGCGTGAAGATCGGCGTGGTCGTCGCCTATGCGGGACGCGCCGGGCGCACTGCTGCATTGGCGTTGACGGCGAGCACGCTGGTGCTGGCAGTGGTGATCGCGGTTGGCTGGATGACCTTATGAGCGTGAGCGCCCTCCCCGCCCTGCCCCCGGCGCTCGATCTGGCCGGAATCGCGGTCTTCGCTTTGTCGGGCGCGTTGCTCGCGGCACGGCTCGGGCAGACCTTTGTAACGATGGCCTTCTTCGCGCTCATCACCGGCGTCGGTGGCGGATCGGTGCGTGACCTGCTGATCGACGCGCCGGTCTTCTGGGTGACCGACCGCTGGGTCGCGCCGCTTTGCCTCGCAGTGGCGCTGCTCGTCTGGTTCACGCCGTCGCGCTGGTGGGAAGGCAGGCTGCTCGAATGGGCCGACGCGGCGGGCCTTGCGATGTTCGCGACGATTGGGACGGCCAAGGCGCTCGCATTCGGACTGCCGCCGGTGCCCGCGATGCTGATGGGTGTGATCACCGGCTGCGTTGGCGGTATCATCCGCGATGTGCTGGCGGGGCAACCCTCGATCCTGATGCGGCCTGAGCTTTATGTGACCGCAGCCGCGCTCTCCTCAGGGCTCTGCGCGGCGGGACTGCTGGCGGGGCTGGAGCGCCTGCCGGTGCTGCTGGTGGCTTCGCTGGCCGGGTTCGCTCTGCGCGGTGCGGCGATTCACTGGGGCCTCGCGATCCCGTCCTATGCACGGGGCGACAAGCGGTGAAGTTCGCCATAGCCGCGCTGGCGGTGCCCGTGCTTGGCGGCATTGCCGGGCTAGCGGCGCTGGGGGCACCGACTTCGTACCTCATCACCAACCTCGCCGCGCTGGTGCTGGCCGGAGTCTGGGTGGCACTCGGACGGGCGCCTGCCTCGCTCAAAGCCCAGCGTATTCTGACGGTCGCCTTGCTAGCGCTGCTCTTCGCGCCGCTGCTCACCGGGCCGGAACAGCAAGGCATTGCCCGCTGGCTGCCGCTCGGCCCGTTCACGCTCCACGCGGGAATGCTGGCCTTCCCCAGCCTCGCCGTCCTCGCCGCGCGCGATCCCGACTATGCCGCGCCGATCCTGCTGACCGCATTGCTGGCGGCGTTTCTCCAGCCCGATGCCGCCACTGGGTTTGCGGTGGTCTTCGCGGCGGTCGGGCTGCATGACGTGAGCAAGGACTGGAAGTTCGGACTGGTCGCCATCGTCGGCTTCGTCGCCGCGATCCTGATGGCGCTACGCGGATTGCTGCCTGCCGTGCCCTTCGTTGAGCGGGTGCTGATCTATGCAGCGCGCGACTCGTTCTCGGTAGCGCTCGGCATGGCGCTGGCCCTCGCCATCGGATTCACGCTGCTGATTTTCCGGGCGCCCCTCCCCCGCGCAGAGCGATATGCGCTGGCGGGAGCGCTGTTCGGGTTCATCGTGATGGCGCTGATCTCGCACTACCCGACGCCGCTCGTCGGATATGGCGCTGCGCCGATCCTCGGGTTCGGATTGGCGCTCGGGCTGCGGCGTGCGCCATAAAAGAAGGGCGCACCTTGCAGCGCGCCCTTCCTGCTGTTCAACTCGCGTTGAAACGAAAAACCTGAACTCGATTTCTGATTGATTGAATCGATTGGGGATTCCCAAGAGGTGTGAGTTCTGATTCAACCTGCTGGCTGAGATGGAGGTCAGCATGGATGGCGGAACCGTATTCGAATGGTTGCGCGAGCGGGTTGCTTGTGCGGTTGCCGGTGAGCGCAGTTGCCGTGGTGGCGGCGCTTTTCGATGTGAGCGTTTCGACGTTGTAGAAGTGGTCGCAGCGTCAGCGGGCGCCGGGAGCGCGGCGGCGAAGCGGATGGGCGGACATCGCAAGCGGTTGCTGGAGCCGCATCGGGAACTTGTAATCGGACGCCTCAAGGAAGAGCCTGATCTGACGCTCAAGGCGCTGGTGGCCGAATTGGCCGAGCACGGCATCACGACTTGCCCGGCATCGGTGTGGCGGCTGGTGCGTTCCGAAGGAATGAGCTTCAAAAAAAAGCCTGTTCGCCGAGGAGCAGGCGCGCCCGAAGATCGCAAGACGGCGAGCGCAATGGAAGAAGTATCAGGACCGGCTTGATCCTGCCCGCCTCGTCTTCATCGATGAGACCTGGGCCAAGACCAACATGACCCCGATCCGGGGCTGGGCACCGCGCGGGTCAAAGCTGGTTGCGCACGCCCCGTTCGGCAAATGGCGTACACTCACTTTCCTCGCCGCATTGCGTCATGACCGGATCGATGCGCCGTGTGTGCTCGATGGACCGATCAATAGTGTCAGCTTCACGGCTTACGTCGAGCAGTTCCTCGTTCCCACGCTCACACCCGGCGATGTCGTCATCATGGACAATCTTGGAAGCCATAAGGGAGCGGCTGTGCGCCGGGCCATCCGCGCGGCGGGGGCCAAGCTCCTGTTCCTCCCACCCTACAGCCCCGATCTCAACCCGATCGAACAGGTCTTCGCCAAGCTCAAACTGCTCATGCGCAAAGCAGCCGAACGCACCGTCGAAGATACCTGGAAGCGCATCGGAACCCTGCTCGACGCCTTCCCGCCAAACGAATGCGCCAACTACCTCAGAAACTCCGGGTACGCTTCAGCCTAAGTGAAAACGAGTCTAAACCACCCCGCGCCCGTCGACGGTGGCGCTGCGCACGCGCATGTCGTTACCGATGGTGCAGGCGAAGTCGCTGCCGTTGGTCATGCGGCCTTCGATGCGCCAGTCCGAACCATCGCGGTTCGCACCATCGACCGTATCGACCTGGCGATTGCCGCGCTCGACCTCGGCGACGCAGGTATCGACGGCTGCGTCCATGCCGCCCGCGCCGCGATAGTCTGAGCGACGGTCGTCATAACGGTCGTCGCCATAGCGCCCGTCGCGCTCGCGATAGTCCCGGTCGCGGTAATCGCGATAGTCATCGTCGCGCGAGTCGCGATAGCGCTTGTTCTTGTTGGCGTTGCTCGCGGCGGAGGCGATTGCGGCGATGCCGCCGATTATCAGGATACCCGCGACGACATCGCCGCCGTCGATCCCGCGATCGCGGTGGTGCCAGCCGCGCGCGAAGGCAGGCGTGGCGGTCATCGAAAGCACGGCAGCCGATGCGACGGCAACGGCGGTACGGGATTTGAAAATGTTCATGCGACCCACTCCTCGGTCGAACGGGGCGAGGCCCCTGTTGGTAAACGGCTAGGCGGCCCAGGCTTACAGCAGCCTGAACCGCCCCGTTACATCGCCTGTCTTAGCGCAGGCCGCGAATACCGGAATAGTCGAGGTCGGCGATCCGGCCATAGCGCACCTTGCATGTGAAGCGTCCGGTGTCGTAGCCGCCCCGGCGCCAGTTGCCGCGATAGTTATCGACGGCGATCCGGCCCTTGACGTCGTAGCCGTTGCGCTTGTCGCGAATGCTGGTGACTTGCGTCACATCGGCGCGGCCACCGGTATAGCGGCGTGCATCCCGCTCGGCGGCGTGCACGCACTGGCTGACACCGTCGCGGGCATTGCCGTGGCGATAGCCGTATCCGGCGCGGTCATAGCGGTAATCGCGGTCGCGCTTGCCGCGATAGCCGTAGCCATAACGGTCGCGCTTCTTGTCGCTGGCGGCGGCGGCGACGGCGGCAATCCCGCCGATGATCAGCGCGCCGGCAATCACTTCGCCGGCATCGATGCCGCCATCGCGGTCGCGAGCCATCGCCGGGGTTGCCGTGGAGACCGCCATCGCACCGGCGGCCACGGTCCCCACCAGAGCTTTGGACAGGTTCTTCATGGCTTGGTTCCTTTCATCGGGGCCGGAAGGATTTCCGACCGATGAGAGGGGTTCTACCAAGCCCGCCGTGAGGTGACGCTGAATTGGCGTTGCAGCCGACGTTCAGATTAAAGTGTCTTTTTCTGAACGATCACTCTGCGGCGGGCACCTCGAGCCCCGTCCACTCGGCAAGGAACGAGAGCACGTCGGCACTCTCGGCAATCGCCTTGTCGGTCGGCTTGCCAGAGCCATGGCCCGCGCGCGTTTCGATGCGGATCAGTTGCGGCTTGTCGCCGATTTCGGCGGCCTGCAACGCAGCAGTATATTTGAAGCTGTGCCCCGGCACGACGCGGTCGTCGGTGTCAGCAGTGGTGACCAGCAGCGCGGGGTAGTCCACGCCATCGCGGATATTGTGATAGGGCGAATAGGCCCGCAGCACGCGCCAGTCGGCCTCTTTGGAGGGGTCGCCATAGTCGTCGATCCAGTAGCGTCCGGCGGTGAACTTGTCGAAGCGCAGCATGTCCATCACGCCCACCGCAGCATTTCCCGCAGCGAAGAGATCGGGCCGCTGGTTCGCGACAGCGCCCACGAGCAGCCCGCCATTCGAGCCGCCCTGGATCGCGAGGCCATCTTTCGGCGTGATGCCCTCGGCGATCAGGAATTCTCCGGCAGCGATGAAATCGTCGAAGACGTTCTGCTTGTTCGCCAGACGCCCGGCATCGTGCCATTCCTTGCCGTACTCGCCGCCACCGCGCAGGTTGGCGAGCGCGAAGGCCCCGCCTGCCTCAAGCCATGCCATCCGCGTCGAGGAATAGGACGGGGTGAGCGAGACATCGAAGCCGCCGTATCCATAGAGCAGCGTCGGTACGGCCTTGCCCGCTGCGGCAATGTCCTCGCGCCGCACGATGAACATCGGCACGCGGGTGCCGTCTTTCGAGGTGTAGAAGCGCTGCTCGACGCGGTAGTCCGCCGGATCGAATGCGAGCTCGGGTTCGGCAAAGGGCGTGGATTTTCCGGTGTTCAGGTCAAGCCGGTAGATCGCGGTCGGGCGGTTGAAACTGGTGAAGGCGTAGAAGGTCTCAGGATTGCCCGGCTTGCCGTTAAAGCCGCGCGCCGAGCCGATCCCGGAGAGCGAGAGCGTGCGCACCTGTTTGCCGCCAAGGTCGTAAATGAACGCGCGTGAGGATGCATCCTGAAGGTAGGTCAGCACCAGCTGCCTGCCGATGATCGTGCCCTGCTGCAGCTTGTCCTTGCCCTGCGGCACCAGTTCCTGCCAGCGCGGCGTTTCGTCGGAGAGGTTGATGGCAACAAGGCGATAGCGCGGCGCGTCCTTGTTGGTGACGAACCAGAGGCTGTCGCCCATCCCGTCGACGAGCGTCCAGTCGTTCTCGTATCCGGTGACGAGCGGGCGGGCCTTCCAGCCGTCCTCTGCACGCTTCGCAAGATCGATCGCGTGGATTTCGTATCGCGAATCGGTGCCGATCGAGCTGGTCACAAGCGCCCATCGGCCATCGCTGGTAACCTGCGCGGAATGGTTGGCGCGCGGTTCCGCTGGCGTCGAATAGACCGGCTGATCCTGCGACTGGTCGGTGCCGAGGCGGTGGAACCAGACCTGCTGGTTGAAATTCGGCTGCTGGAAGGTTTCGGTCTCTTCGGGTTTGGGGAACCGCGAATAGAGGAAGCCCTCGTCGCCGACCCAGGCCAGCGAGGTGAACTTGGCCCAGCGCACATCGGAGCCGACCTGTTTGCCGGTCTTGACGTCCAGCACGCGCAGGATCCGCCAGTCCGTGCCGCCGTCCTGCACCGAATAGAGCAAATACTTGCCCGAATCCGAAGGTTTCCAGCCACTCAGCGCTGTCGCGCCATCGCCCGACCAGCTGTTCGGGTCGATCAGCAGGCGCGGCTTGCCTTTCAGGCCCTTGCGCACGAAAAGCTGCGCCTGGTTCTGCAGGCCCGAGTTGCGCTCGTAAAAGTAATGCTTGCCGGCGCGTTCGGGCAGGCCAAAGCGCTCGTAATCGAACAGCGAACGCAGCTTACCGGCGAACCAGTCACGCTGCGGCAACGTTTCGAGATAATCCTGCGTCACCGCATTCTGGCGCTCGACCCAGTCGGCGACCTCGGGCGCGTTACGCACGTCCTGTTCGAGCCAGCGATAGGGATCGGCAACCGCCTCGCCGAACTGCGTATCGACGACCTCGCCGAAGCGCGTGTCGGGATAGTCGAACGGTTCTTGTGCCAGCGCAGTCAGCGGAAGCGCGAGCGCAAGGGCGGCGGTTACGGCTAAGCGGCGGATAGACTGCATGATGTCCCCTGTAGGCGGGCCAAACGAAAACGGCCACGAAGTGCATTCGTGGCCGCTTCTATCGTTTTGTCAATGAACCGAAGATTAGGCCTCGGCCATCTCCAGTTCGTCGTCCATGACCGGACCCGAGTCCTGCCCCTTGGCATCGACATCGCGGTCGACCAGTTCGATGATCGCGACCGGCGCGGCGTCCGAGGCGCGGATGCCGGCCTTGATGACGCGGGTATAGCCGCCGTCACGGTTTGCATAACGCTCGGCGAGCACTTCGAAGAGCTTGCGCTCCTGCGCGGCGTCAAGCAGGCGCGAGTGCGCGAGGCGGCGGTTCGAAAGACCGCCACGCTTGGCCAGCGTGATAAGCTTTTCGACGTAAGGACGCAGTTCCTTGGCCTTGGGGACCGTGGTCTTGATCTGCTCGTGCTTGATCAGCGCGGCTGCCATGTTGCGCAGCAGGGCCTTGCGGTGGCCGGTCTTGCGCTGCAGCTTGCGACCTGAAATTCCGTGACGCATTTTTTGTACTCCGTTCGAAATGAGCCCGTATGAGGTAGCTCAGTGCTGGCCGATTGAGGCTCGGCCCAAATTCCTCTCTCCCCTTCAGGGGAGAGACAGCGAGACTTGCAAGCTTGCTTGCTAGTCGCAGCAGAGAGGGGATTGCCGAAAGCAGGCCCCTCTCCAACTTCGCCTGAATGCCAGCGGCATCAAGGCTTCGTATCCTCTCCCCTCAAGGAGAGAGGAGTGATTGATCAGCCCAGCAGTTCCTGCTCGAGCTTCTTGGCCATTTCCTCGATGTTCTCGGGCGGCCAGCCGGGGATGTCCATGCCAAGGCGCAGGCCCATGCTGGAGAGGACTTCCTTGATCTCGTTGAGCGACTTGCGGCCGAAGTTCGGCGTACGCAGCATCTCGGCTTCGGTCTTCTGGACCAGGTCGCCGATGTAGATGATGTTGTCGTTCTTGAGGCAGTTGGCCGAACGCACCGACAGTTCCAGCTCGTCGACCTTCTTGAGGAGGTAACGGTTGAGCTGGTTGGCGTCGCTTTCTTCCTGCGCCGGGGCGGCCATGCCGATCATCGTCGGCGCGCCGACCGGGGCGATGTCCTCGAAGTGGACGAAGAGCGCCAGCTGGTCCTGCAGGATGCGCGCGGCATAGGCCACGGCGTCTTCCGGCGTGACGGTGCCGTCGGTTTCGACGGTCAGGTTGAGCTTGTCGAAGTCCAGTTCCTGACCGACGCGGGCGTTGTCGACCTTGTAGGAAACCTGGCGAACCGGCGAATAGAGCGAATCGACCGGGATCAGGCCGATCGGGGCGTCGGCCGGACGGTTCGACACGGCCGGGACATAGCCCTTGCCGGTGTCGGCGGTCAGTTCCATGTTCAGCGTCGCGCCTTCGTCGAGGTGGCAGATCACGAGGTTCGGGTTCATCACTTCGATGTCACCGGTAACCGCGATGTCGCCCGCCTTCACTTCGCCCGGGCCGGTGGCCGAGAGCTGGAGACGCTTGGGGCCTTCGCCCTGCATCTTGAGCGCGATCTGCTTCACGTTGAGGACGATGTCGGTCACGTCCTCGCGCACGCCTGCCAGCGAGGAGAACTCGTGCAGCACGTTTTCGATCTTGATCGAAGTGATCGCCGCGCCCTGGAGCGAGGAGAGGAGAACGCGGCGCAGCGCGTTGCCGAGCGTCAGGCCGAAGCCCCGCTCGAGCGGTTCGGCCACGAAAGTCGCCTTGGTCGCGGCATTGGCGCCCGGCTTGATTTCGAGGCTGTTGGGCTTCTTCAGTTCCTGCCAGTTCTTGATATTGACAGTCATTGTGTTCCCCTGATTTCAGTTGCAGCGACGGCCGCGTCGCCCATGCGGGGCCGCGGCCGATCGGAAAGTTGGCGATGCATCCCTGCACCGCCGGGTGTCTCGATCAGACGCGGCGGCGCTTGGAAGGCCGGACCCCGTTATGCGGGATCGGCGTAACGTCGCGGATCGAGGTAATCGTGAAGCCGACTGCCTGCAGCGCGCGCAGCGCCGATTCGCGGCCCGAACCGGGGCCCTTGACTTCGACTTCGAGGGTGCGGACGCCGTGTTCGGCGGCCTTCTTGCCGGCATCGTCGGCAGCAACCTGCGCTGCGTACGGAGTCGACTTGCGGCTGCCCTTGAAGCCCATCATGCCGGCAGATGACCAGCTGATCGCGTTGCCCTGGGCGTCGGTGATGGTGATCATCGTGTTGTTGAAGCTCGCATTGACGTGGGCAATGCCGCTCGAGATGTTCTTGCGTTCCCGCCTTTTGATGCGTTGGGGTTCGCGTGCCATGGTGTAATTCCTCGTACCTTGGAGCGGGACTGGCCGGCTCCGGAATGCCTCGTAAGGTAAGCGGCCTTAGCGCTTACTTCTTCTTGCCGGCGATCGGCTTGGCCTTGCCCTTGCGGGTGCGCGCATTGGTGTGCGTGCGCTGGCCACGAACCGGCAGGCCCTTGCGGTGACGCAGGCCGCGATAGCAACCGAGGTCCATGAGCCGCTTGATGTTCATCGCGTTTTCGCGACGCAGGTCACCCTCAACGGTGTGATCGGCGTCGATCGTTTCGCGGATCTGCAGCACTTCAGCATCGGTCAGGTCCTGGACCCGGCGGGCGTGATCGATACCAAGCTTGTCGACGATTTCACGCGCCTTGGTGTTGCCAATGCCGTGAATGTAGGTGAGCGCGATCAGAACGCGCTTGTTGGTGGGGATATTTACCCCGGCAATACGAGCCACTTAATTCTCCATGCTCCACAGATGGTGGCAACGACCCGGTGCATCCGGCACATCGCGACCAACTATCTCAACGCTTTGCACACCCATGTGACGAACGCGGCCAGATCAAAGGCAAAAAGCCCGGATGGCGAATCGCATTAAGCTTCCGCCTGCCGGACCTACCCGCGTTTATCGAGTGAAAGGCGCAATTAGGGCGATTCGCCAGCCAAGTCAACGCCGCGAAGCGCAAAAGTCCGGAAGAGCGCTTTGGCTGCTACCGGATGTCCCAAATTGAAGCCCTGCTATAACCCAACCGTGCGGCCAGGTCAAAATTCGTGAGGGCGTCAGCGCTTCAATCCAGTGGAAAGCGGGCACGGCTCGCCCCGATGCGCAGCGCTGCTCAGCGCCCGATAAAGGGGGCTTCTTTCGCAGGTTCGGTTGCGGGTTCGGCATCTTCTTCAGCAACCCCGGCCTTTTCCGCCTCGGGCGCATCGCCATCCTTGATCGCTTCCATTTCGCGGTCGAATTCCGAAGGCTCCCCGGACTCCACGGTGCCGGGAGCAGGTGCATCGTCCGCGCTGCCCGCACGCGCACCCAGCCCTGCACCAAGGCTCGCAACCTGCTGGCCGAGCACGGCATCGACGGCGGGCGCGATTTTCTCGACCGGCATGCGGAAGTAGCCGCCGACGACATATTCGAAGAGGATCTGCGTGCCGACTTCGCTGGGCCGCAGGAAGATCGTCAGCGTGCCCGTCAGCGCCTCGGCCTGGAGCGGGCCAAGGCCGCCCGACATCCGCAAGGCCCTCGGCTTCTCGATATAGACGACGCGCATATGTTCGACCGAACCGCGCAGCCCGGCTTCGATGCCCTCGCCCTGTTTGGGCAGCATTTCGCAGAAGCACCCGCCTGCGCGGGCATCGAGGGTGAAGTTGGCGGCATCGCCCGAATAGGAGTGCTCACCACTCCACCAGTCTTCGGGATGGAGCACGCGCTCCCAGGCTTCCTCCGGGCTGGCCGGAACGGAAACAAGGTGGCGCACGACAAAGCCGTGGTCGGATTGCTGCTGGAGCTTGGCCTGCGCAGGGATCGCCGCACAGGCGACCATCGCGGCAAATGCGGTGCTGAGAAAGCGCGTAATTGTCATCCGGTCTTACTACCGGGAAATGACGACGCCGCGCAATGGTCAACCGGCGAAGATAGCCTCAATCGCCTGCGTCACCTCGTCCATGTCGGACATGCCGTCAACGCGGTGGACCAGCCCCCGCGCTTCGTAGATCGGCAGGATCGGCGCGGTCTTGGCGCGATATTCGGCGAGGCGGTTGCGCACTGTTTCGGCGTTGTCGTCGGGACGGCGCTTGAATTCGGTGCCGCCGCACTTGTCGCAAGTGCCGGGATTGGCGGGTTGCTCGAACACGTCGTGATAACCCTTGCCACACGCGGCGCAGGTGAAACGGCCAGTGATGCGCTCGACCAGCGCGTCTTCGTCGACATCGAGTTCGATCACATGATCCAGTGTGCGACCACGGTCGGCGAGGATCTTGTCGAGCGATTCTGCCTGTGCGGCAGTGCGCGGGTAACCGTCGAAGATCGCGCCCGCGTCCGGCCCCATCGCGTCGAGCTCGTCGCCGATCAGGGCGGTGACGATTTCGTCGGAGACAAGGTCACCGCGCTCCATCACTTCCTTGGCGAGCAGGCCGGTCGGCGTTCCCGCCTTCACGGCGGCGCGCAGCATGTCGCCGGTCGAAAGCTGGCGCATCCCGTGCCGTTCGACGAGGCGCTGCGCCTGCGTTCCCTTGCCCGCGCCCGGAGGCCCCAGAAGGATGATATTCAAGTGGAATCCCCCGTCCGCTCGATGGCGCTGCTCAGCGCAGCCGCCCTTTGAGTTTCGCCTTCTTGATAAGGTCGCCGTACTGGTGCGCCAGCAGGTGCGACTGAATCTGCGTGATCGTGTCGACCGTGACGTTGACGACGATCAGCAGGCTGGTGCCGCCAAGGAACATCAGCGGCAGGCCGGTCTGCGACATCACATATTCGGGCACGACACAGACCACCGTCAGGTAGATCGCGCCGATCACGGTGATGCGCGTCAGCACATAATCGAGATAGTCGCCGGTGTTCCTGCCCGGACGGATGCCGGGAATGAAGCCGCCGTTCTTCTTCAGATTGTCCGCTGTGTCATCCGGATTGAAGACGACCGCAGTGTAGAAGAAGCAGAAGAAGATGATGCCCGCGGCATAGAGCGCCATATAGAGCGGCTGCCCGTGCTGCAGGTACTGGTTCAGCTTCTGGATGAAGCTGCCAAAGGCTGTGTCCTGATTGAGCGATTCACCCGCAAACTGGCTGATCGTCAGCGGCAACAGCAACAGCGAGCTGGCGAAGATCGGCGGGATAACGCCTGCGGTGTTGACCTTGAGCGGCAGGTGGCTGCGATCGGCCTGCATCATGCCGCGCTGCGTCGCGCGCTTGGGATACTGGATCAGCAATCGCCTTTGCGCGCGCTCCATGAAGCAGATGAACAGCACAAGGAGGACGACCATCGCAACAAGGCTGATGACGAGGAACGTGCTGATCGCGCCCGAGCGACCACCTTCGAACAGGTTCGCAACGAAAGTCGGCATCTGCGCGACGATACCCGCCATGATGATCAGCGAGACGCCGTTGCCGATGCCGCGCGAGGTGATCTGTTCGCCCAGCCAGAGCAGGAACATCGTGCCGCCGATCAGCGAAATGACCGCACCGACGCGGAACATGACACCGGGATTGACCACTGCCTGCAGGCCCGACTGCGCGCCATAGGCTTCAAGGCCCGAGGCAACGAACCAGCCCTGGATCGCGCAGAGCAACACGGTGCCATAGCGCGTGTACTGGTTGAGCTTCTTGCGGCCCGCCTCGCCTTCCTTCTTGAGCGCCATCAGCGCCGGGTGAAGCGAGGCGGCAAGCTGCACCACGATCGAGGCCGTGATATAAGGCATCACGCCGAGCGCGATCAGGCTCATGCGCTCGAGGCTGCCGCCGGAAAAGGTGTTGAACAGATCGAGGATGCCGCCGCGCGTCTGATCGTAGAGATCTTCGAGGATCAGCGGATTGACGCCGGGCAGCGGAACGAAGCTGAGGAACCGGAACACGATCAGCGCGCCGATCGTGAACCAGATACGATTCTTGAGCTCGGTCGCCTTCGAGAAATTGGCGAGACTTAGCGAACTCGCGAGATTGTCGGCGTTGGATGCCATTGTTCGTCAGGAACCTTCGTCTTGCTGAAGACCGCCCATATAGTGCGTCGCGGCAATTGTCGAACCCCTGCCAGGTGGAATCCCCGCGATGGCAGGGCACTCCGCTCAGAGGTGCAAGATGCCGGTCTTGGCCCCCGCCTTCGCGAGGGCACAGGACTTATTCGGCCGCTTCGGCCTTCGCGGCGGGCACTTCGACCGAACCGCCAGCCTTCTCGACCGCCTCGCGCGCGCCCTTCGACACGCCGTCGACCTTGAAGCTGGCCTTGGTCTTGAGTTCGCCCTTGCCGAGCAGACGCACGCCGTCCTTGCCGCCACGGGCGAGACCGGCTGCCTTCAATGCTTCGTGGTCGATGTCCTTCTTGGCATCGAGCTTGCCCGCGTCGATCGCCTTCTGGATCATGCCGAGGTTCACTTCGGCGTAGTCCTTCTTGAACTTCGCGTTGGTGAAGCCGCGCTTCGGGATGCGCATGTGCAGCGGCATCTGGCCGCCTTCGAAGCCCTTGATGGCTACGCCCGAACGGCTCTTCTGGCCCTTCTGGCCGCGCGCGGCAGTCTTGCCCTTGCCCGAGCCGATACCACGGCCGACACGCATACGGCCCTTGCGGGCACCCGGATTGTCGCGGATTTCATTGAGTTTCATAGTCTGCACTCGCTTTCGCTTTGTTCGCGCTTGATGGGAAGGCGGCCCGTTAGCCGATGGCGCGCGGCCTGTCACCCCCCTTTCGGCGAAGCGAAACGACCAGGTTCAGCTGCGCTGCGGCTCAGGGACGGCGATAGCAGGCGATTGCGGCTCTTCGACACCTTCGGCACGGCGGCGAATGCGGCTTCGCAGCAGTTCGACCGGAGCTTCGAGGAAGCGGACCACCACCCACGAAAGCGTCATGCTGACCACGATGATCGCAAGCGAATGCAGCCAGTGGTTTTGTGTCACCGCCGGTATCCCGGCCAGTACCGCGATCACCAGCAGGTGGCAAAGGTAAAGCGGATAGGACAGCTCGCCGAACTGCCGGTCAAAGCGCCAGTTGCGCGACCAGCCATGCACGGCGGGCAGCGCCAGCGCGACCAGCGCCAGCACGCCAATGCGCGCGGGCGTGAAAAAGTGGTTCTCGCTCCAGTCGCCGAGCAGCACTGGCCATGCAAGGATCGCCAGCGGCACGGTCAGCGCAAAGAGGCGCGGCCCCAGCCCTTGCCAGCGCGCAGGATTGGCCGCGAAGACCTTGTAACCGATGGCACCCGCCAGAAAGAGCGAGAGCTCGAACGGGAAAAAGCGATAGCTGAACGGATCGCCAAAAAGGCCGCCCATTGCCGCCGCAATCCGGAGCCCCATCGCGGCGGCGGCGATCAGCGCGATCTGCCAGACCGGGCGGCGCACGATGAACGGCGCGAGCATGTAGAAATAGAGCTCCAGCGCCAATGTCCAGGCGACCGGGATCACCATGAACTTGTAAACCTCGTTGCCGCCCTGGCTGAACGGCGTATCCGACCAGGTCAGTCCGCCCTGCCCGTCCCAGCCCAGATGCAGGATCACGTCTTGACCGATCACCGTCAGGTTAAGCAGCGCGAGCATGATCTTGTCGCCCGGAGCGAAGGAAGGATCGAAGAACCGCGACATCGGCGAGCCATCGCCCTGCGCTTCGGAGAGCATGAAGAACCCGAGGTAAAGCGCGAGAAACGCGAAATAAAGCGTGTAGATCCTGAGGCCGCGATTGAGCCAGAACAGCCCGTTGGTCTGCGGCGAGACGTAGCGCTCGTTAAGCACCAGCGCCATGTAGAAACCGGAAATGATGAAGAAGGCCTGCACCGCCAATGCGCCGCCGTTGTGCAGATAGCCGCCAAGGCCGCCGCTGTGTTGCAGCACCACCACAAGGGCAAGAAGCACGCGCAGATGGCCCATCGCCATTCCTCCAGACCGGAATGCCTAGGGAGGATTGGTTAACAAGCCGCTACAAACGGGGCTTCAGGTCTGCGATTCGGGCAGGTTTACGACCAGTCCTTCGAGCGCGGCGGTCACCTCGATCTGGCAGGAAAGGCGCGCGTTGCTCTCGGCCTCGCCGACCTCCTCCAGCATGGGCGCTTCAAGATCGTTGCGCTCGCCCAACTTCGTGTCCCAGGCAGGGTCGGGATAGACGCGGCAGGTGGCGCAATAGGCATTGCCGCCACAGACCGCCTCGATCCCCTCGATCCCGCCCGCGACGGCGTTTTCCATCAGCGAGATGCCTTCGCGCGCGTCGATCTCCTGCGCGCGGCCATCGTGGGTGACGTAGGTTACCTTTACCATCAGCCGACAACCCTCAGGCGCGATCTACCGCGACAATTGCGCCGCGCAGCTCATAGCCCTGGATATGCGGGTTCCAGCTGATTTCCGGCTCCTTCTCGAGGCGGATACCCGGCAGGCGGAACAGGCGGTCGAGGAAGACGCGCGATTCGTGCATCGCGACCTGCGCGCCGGGGCAGCGGTGCGGGCCGTCGCCAAAGCTCATGTAAGGGCCGACGACCTTCATCTTCTTCGCGCGGTCGGGGTCGATCTGGTAGGGGCACTCGCCGGTGATTGCCTCGTCGGTGTTCATCTCCCGGATATTGAGACAGAGCAGCTCGCCTTCGGGGATTTCGCCCAGCCTGCTGTTCGGCAGCGGCTCCATCGCCTTCCTGTGATTGAGCGAGGCGACCGGCTCAAGCCGCAGGATTTCCTCGAGAATCGCGATCTGGTCGGCCTCGCTGCTTTCGAGGAATCGCGCGCGCAGATCGGGATTGTCGAACATGTGCCAGGCCGCCATGACGATGAACTCGCGCGTCGTCATCATCCCCGCGCCGCCGTAGGACAGCGCCTCCATCAACATGCCCTTTTTCGAGTAGTTCTCCTGCACCATGAAGGTCACGAGGTCGTCGCGCGGATCCTTCTTGCGCGCCTCGATCGCGGGCGAGAGGTCTTGCTTCCAGAAACGGCCGACGCGGACCAGCGATTTAATCGCGAATTTCAGCTTGTTGATGAGTCCCGGCCTACGGTCCATCGACGAATCGAGCACGGCTTTCACCCGCTGGGCCAGCCCTTCGAGGCTGTCACTCTCGGTCAGGCCGATGATCGTGGCGGCAACATCGACCGCCATGTCCCAGCTCATCTCGTCGAGGACTCCCTTGCCGTCCCGACGCAGCTTGGCCTCGATAGCCTCCCAGCGGCGCTCCATAACTTCGCGGTGCTTTCCGGCGATGGCCTTGGGCGTGAACATGCCCGCCACACCGCCGCGCCGTTTGCGATGTTCGGGACCGTCGAGGAAGAAGAACGAGATGTCGCCCGGATTGGACAGGTCGATCTCGGCCGAGCCCGCGCCCCACTGGCGCACCTTCGGACTGCGATAGATTTCGCGCGCCGCCTCGAAATCGCCGATCACGCGCGAACCCTCGATGGGCGTCAGGTTCGCATCGGCGAGCGCGGCGCTCTTGCGCTCATCGCGACCCTGGTGCGCGGGGCAGCCGCTTGCCTGTGTTGCCATTGGCGAATGTCCTCTTGCTGGCTCTCTGCTCTGCCACCTGTATATGATAGAGCGTGTATCATTGGCAATCGCCTATTGCCTTGCTTCCTCGTCAGGCAATCAACGGATCGCAAAAGAAAAAGCCCCGACGCATCGCGCCAGGGCCTCTCCTGCGATTGTCTCGCTCATGTCGCGCCGATTTAGTCGGCGACGACCTCCACCAGATGCGGGATCTTGGTGATTGCGCCGCGCACTTCGGGGGTGTCCTGAAGTTCGACGACACGATGCATCTTGCCCAGGCCGAGACCGATGAGGATCTTCTTCTGGCTTTCCGGGCGGCGGATCGGCGAACCGATCTGCTTGATCTTGATGGTCTTTGCCTTGGCCATGTCTCTTACTCCGTGACTGCTTCGGCAGCGACTTCGGCCTCTGCCTCGCTTGCACCACCGCGACCGAGCAGGTCGGCGACCTTCTTGCCGCGACGCTGGGCGACCGACTTCGGCGAAGTCTGGTTGGTCAGCGCGTCGAAGGTGGCGCGGATCATGTTGTAGGGGTTCGACGTACCGACCGACTTGGTCACAACGTCGGCAACGCCCAGGCTTTCGAAGACGGCGCGCATCGGGCCGCCGGCGATGATGCCGGTCCCGGCCGGAGCCGTGCGCACGTTGACCTTGCCGGCACCGAAACGGCCCTTGCCGTCGTGGTGCAGCGTGCGGCCTTCCTTGAGCGCAACGCGGATCATCTTCTTCTTGGCGGCAGCGGTTGCCTTGGTGATCGCCTCGGGAACTTCGCGGGCCTTGCCGTGGCCAAAGCCAACACGACCCTTGCCGTCACCCACCACGACCAGCGCGGCGAAACCGAAGCGCTTACCGCCCTTCACCGTCTTGGAAACGCGGTTGATGTGGACGAGCTTTTCGATCAGCTCCTCGCCATCGTCCTCGTCGCCGCCACGACCGCGACCACGACCGCCACGATCATCACGACCGCGACCGCGACCACGGCCACCGCGATCGTCACGACCACCACGACCACGACCACCGCGACCTTCGCGGGTGTCGTTCGGAGCGCCGCCCTGCGGATGCTCGGCTGCGACCGGGTTATCGGCCAGCTGCTCTGCCGACTGCGCGTTGTTGCCTTCGGTTTCGGGCGTCGGGGTTTCCGGGTTGGTGTTTTCGTCAGCCATCATCAGAACTCCAGGCCGCCTTCGCGCGCGGCATCGGCCAGCGCCTTGACGCGGCCATGAAACAGGAAACCACCGCGATCGAACACGACGGACGAAACGCCGGCCTTCTTGGCAGCAGCGGCCAGATCCTTGCCGACCTTGGCGGCGGCATCGGTATCGGTGCCCTTGCCGCCAAGCGTGTTGGCAGCGGCAATCGTCTTGCCTGCGGCGTCGTCGATGATCTGCGCGTAGATGTGGCGACCGGTGCGGTGCACCGACAGCCGGGGCTGGCCCGAGCTGCGCGCCTTGAGCGCGGTGCGCACGCGCCGACGGCGGCGATCGAAGAGGGAGAGCTTTGCCATCTTACTTCTTCTTCCCTTCCTTGCGGAAGATATACTCGCCGCGATACTTGATGCCCTTGCCCTTATAGGGTTCCGGCTTCCTCCAGCGGCGGATCTCTGCGGCCAGCTGGCCGACCTTCTGCTTGTCGATGCCCGAAATCTCGACCGTAGTGTTGTCCGGGGTCTTCACCTCAAGACCTTCGGGAACGTCGATGTCGACATCGTGGCTGTAGCCGAGCTGCAGCTTGAGCTTGTTGCCCTGAGCCTGCGCACGATAACCGACGCCTGTGATCTCGAGGACTTTCGAAAAGCCTTCGGTCACGCCTTCGACGAGGTTCGAGACGAGCGTGCGCTGCATGCCCCAGTGGTTGCGGGCAGCGCGGGTGTCGTTGGCCGGCTTGACCGAGATCTCGTCATTTTCGAGCTTGTACTCGACGAGATCGGACAGACCCATCGAAAGGGTACCCTTCGGCCCCTTCACGGAAAGCGTGCCGTCCTTCATTTCGGCAGTGACGCCGCTCGGGATCGCCACCGGCTTTTTGCCAATGCGGCTCATCAGAACACCTCCGCGAGCACTTCGCCGCCGACGTTTTCGGTGCGTGCTTCGGCATCCGAAAGCACGCCGCGCGGCGTCGAGACGATGGTGATGCCAAGGCCGTTGCGCACGATCGGGAGCTCCTTGCTACCCGAATAGACACGGCGGCCCGGCTTCGAGACACGGGCAACATGCTTGATCGCAGGTTCGCCCTCGAAATACTTCAGCTCGATCCGCAGCTGCGGATGCTTGCCGGATGCGTCCTCGGTAAAGCCACGGATGTAGCCTTCGCGCTGCAGCACTTCGAGCACGCGTGCGCGCAGCTTCGAAGCCGGGGACAGAACGGAATCCTTCTTGGCCTGCTGGCCATTGCGGATGCGGGTGAGCATATCACCCAGGGGATCGGTCATCGCCATTCGCGTATTCCCTTACCAGCTCGACTTGGTGACGCCCGGGATCATGCCCTTGTTGGCAAGATCGCGCAGTTCGATACGGCAGAGGCCGAACTTGCGGTAATAACCGCGGGGGCGGCCCGTCGTCGCACAACGGTTGCGCACCCGCGTCGGGTTCGCGTTGCGCGGGATTTCGGCCATCTTGAGACGGGCAATCAGACGTTCGCTGTCGTCGAGCGACTTGTCGTTCGCGATCGCCTTCAGCTTCTCGTACTTTGCCGCGTACTTCTGAGCGAGCTTCTTGCGACGCTCGTTCTTGTTAACGGAACTCAGTTTCGCCATTGGACTTAAGCTCTCTTTCTGGAGCCGCTCACGCGGCCTGCTTTTCTTCGGCTTCTTCAGCCGGGAACGGGAAACCGAACAGACGCAGCAGCTCGCGCGCTTCGTCGTCGGTCTTGGCGGAGGTCGTGACGATCACGTCCATGCCGCGCACTTTCTCGATCTTGTCGTAGCTGATCTCGGGGAAGATGATCTGCTCCTTGAGACCCATCGCATAGTTGCCACGGCCGTCGAACGACTTCGGGTTGAGCCCGCGGAAGTCGCGGATGCGGGGCATCGCGATGGTGATCAGGCGATCGAGGAATTCGTACATGCGTTCGCGGCGCAGGGTGACCTTGCAACCGATCGGCATGCCTTCACGCAGCTTGAACTGCGCGATCGACTTCTTCGCCTTGGTGATGACCGGCTTCTGGCCGGCAATCAGTTCCATTTCCTCGGCGGCGATCTGGACCTTCTTCTTGTCCTGGCTCGCTTCGCCAACGCCCATGTTGAGCGTGATCTTCTCGATCTTCGGCACTTCCATCGGGTTGGCGTAACCGAACTTCTCGGTCATGGCCTTGACGATTTCGGCGTCGTACTTCGAACGAAGACGCGGGGTGTACTTGTCAGCCATCGATGGTCTCCCCGGACTTGACGGCCACACGGACCTTCTTGCCGTCCTTTTCCTCGAACCGCACGCGGGTCGGCTTGCCGTCCTTGGGATCGGCGACCGAGACCTTGCTGATCGGCATCGGCGCTTCGCGGCGATCGATGCCGCCCTGCGGGTTCATCTGCGTGGGCTTGCGGTGGCGCGTGGCGACATTGATGCCTTCGACCAGCACCTTGCCTTCCTTCGGCATCACCTGGAGGACAGTGCCGGTGCGGCCCTTGTCCTTACCCGAGCGGACGACGACGGAGTCGCCCTTCTTGATCTTCGCGGCAGCCATCACAGCACCTCCGGAGCGAGCGAAATGATCTTCATGAAGCCCTTGCCGCGCAGTTCGCGCACGACGGGGCCGAAGATACGGGTGCCGATCGGCTCCTCGCTCTTGTTGATGAGCACGGCGGCATTGGTGTCGAAACGGATCACCGAACCATCGGGACGACGAACGTCCTTCTTGGTGCGAACGATCACGGCGCGATGAACGTCGCCCTTCTTGACCTTCGCGCGCGGCTGCGCCTCCTTGACGGAGACGACGATCACGTCGCCGACGGACGCGGTACGGCGCTTCGACCCGCCCAGCACCTTGATGCACTGGACGCGCTTCGCGCCGCTGTTGTCCGCGACGTCGAGATTGGACTGCATCTGGATCATTGATCCGGTTCCTTCTCACTGGCTTGCCGACACTCGTCCGGCAGTTCCAAAAAACGTATATCCTCGCCTTGGCGGGGAATGTCAGGCTTCGGTGGTTCCCGCCGCCTCGACTTCGAGGTTGGCTTCGACCGCCGCTGCCTTGCCGGCATGGACCGTTTCGATCACGCGCCATGTCTTGGTCTTGGAGATCGGCTTGGTCTCCTCGATGCGGACACGTTCGCCGATGCGGTGTTCGTTGTTTTCGTCATGCGCGGCATAACGCTTCGAACGACGGATGATCTTGCCGTAGAGCGGGTGCTTGACCTTGCGCTCGACCAGCACGGTGACGGTCTTGTCGGTCTTGTCCGAAACGATGGTCCCGGTGAGTACGCGTTTGGGCATTCGTGTTCTCCTCAGGCCTGCGCGCCGCTGCGGGCACGTTCGCCCTGCAGCGTCTTGATGCGGGCGATGTCGCGACGCACTTCCTTGATGCGCGCGGGGCGCTCGAGCTGGTTGGTCGCCGACTGGAAGCGCAGGTTGAACGCTTCGCGTTTCAGCGAGGCGAGTTCGACCGACAGCTCATCGTCGCTCTTGGCGCGAAGGTCTTCGGTACGGCCTGAATTCTTGTCAGCCATCAGTTGTCTCCACCCAGGTGCGAGGTGTCGCCGAGGCGGGCCACGACCTTGGTCTTGATCGGCAGCTTCATCGCTGCGCGTTCGAAAGCGGTGGCCGCGATCGGGCCGGGAACGCCGTCGAGTTCGAACAGGATGCGACCCGGCTTGACGCGAGCGGCCCAGTATTCGACCGAACCCTTGCCCTTACCCTGACGAACTTCGGCAGGCTTCTTGGACACGGGGACGTCGGGGAACACGCGGATCCACAGGCGACCCTGGCGCTTGATGGCGCGGGTGATCGCACGGCGCGCGGCCTCGATCTGGCGGGCGGTGATCCGCTCGGGCTCCAGCGCCTTCAGCCCGTAGGAGCCAAAGTTAAGCTGGGTGCCGCCCTTGGCGTTGCCGTGGATGCGGCCCTTGAACGCCTTGCGGAACTTGGTTTTTTTCGGTTGCAGCATGTCTCTTACTCAAGTCCAGATCAGCGTGCCGGACGCACGCCGGAGGTCTGTGCTTCCATCATCAGGCGGTCCTGCGCCATCGGATCGTGAGCGAAGATCTCGCCCTTGAAGATCCAGCACTTGATGCCGATGATGCCGTATGCGGTCAGCGCTTCGGCTTCGGCATAGTCGACGTTGGCGCGCAGCGTGTGAAGCGGCACGCGGCCTTCACGATACCACTCGACGCGGGCGATTTCCGCACCGCCGAGACGGCCGCCGCAAACGATCTTGATGCCTTCGGCACCCAGACGCAGCGCCGACTGCACCGCGCGCTTCATCGCACGACGGAAGGCAACGCGGCGGATCAGCTGGTCTGCAACACCCTGCGCGACGAGCTTGGCGTCGATTTCGGGCTTGCGGATTTCGACGATGTTGAGCTTCACTTCGCTCTCGGTCATCGTTGCCAGCTTCGAACGCAGCTTTTCGATGTCCGCACCCTTCTTGCCGATGATGACACCGGGGCGCGCGGCATAGATCGAAACGCGGCACAGCTTGGCCGGGCGTTCGATGACGACCTTCGAGATCGCCGCCTGCGGCAGGTTCTCGACGATGTACTTGCGGATCTTGAGGTCTTCCTCAAGCAGCTTGGCGTAATCGCGGCCTTCCGCGTACCAGCGGCTGTCCCAGGTACGGTTGATCTGCAGCCTGAGGCCGATCGGATTGCTCTTCTGACCCATCTTATGCCTCTTCCTGTTCGCGCACGACGATGCGCAGCTTGCTGAACGGCTTGAGGATGCGGGTCGAACGACCGCGTCCGCGTGCGTGCCAGCGCTTCATCGTGATGGACTTGCCGACCGACGCTTCGGCGACAACGAGCGCGTCGACATCGAGGTTGTGGTTGTTTTCGGCATTGGCGATCGCCGACGCGAGGACCTTCTTGGCGTCCTGCGCCATTGCCCGCTTCGAGAACGTCAGGATGTTCATCGCATCCTCGACCTTCTTGCCACGGATCAGACCGGCGACGAGGTTCAGCTTCTGGGCCGAACCACGGATCGTGGTGCCGACAGCCAGCGCCTCGTTATCGGCGACGCGGCGGGGTGCTTTCTGCTTGCTCATCAGCGCTTGCCCTTCTTGTCGGCGATGTGGCCGTGGAAAGTGCGCGACGGGGCGAACTCACCAAGCTTGTGACCGACCATGTCTTCCTGGACCGAAACCGGGATGAACTTCTGACCATTGTAGACGTTGAACGTCAGGCCGACGAACTGCGGCAGGATCGTGGAGCGACGCGACCAGGTTTTGATCGGGCCACCGCGACCGCCTGCATCCTGCGCGGCTTCCGCCTTCTTGAGCAGGTACAGATCGACGAACGGGCCTTTCCAGACGGAACGTGCCATCTCGCTTACCTCTTCTTCTTGGCGTGGCGCGAACGGATAATCATCTTGTCCGTCTGCTTGTTCTTGCGGGTGCGGGCGCCCTTGGTGGGCTTGCCCCAGGGCGTGACCGGATGACGGCCGCCCGAGGTGCGGCCTTCACCACCACCGTGCGGGTGATCGACCGGGTTCTTGGCGACACCGCGTGTCAGCGGGCGACGGCCCTTCCAGCGGGTGCGACCGGCCTTGCCGAAGTTCTGGTTCTGATTGTCGGGGTTCGAAACCGCGCCAACCGTACCCATGCAATCGCCGCGCAGGTAACGCTGCTCGCCCGAGTTGAGGCGAACGATGACCATGCCACGGTCACGACCGACGAGCTGGACATAGTTGCCTGCCGAACGGGCGATCTGGCCGCCCTTGCCCGGCTTCATCTCGACGTTGTGGCAGATCGTGCCGACCGGCATCTGCGACAGCAGCATCGCATTGCCCGGCTTCACGTCGGTCTTCTCACCGGCGATGACCTTGTCACCTTCGGCCAGACGCTGCGGCGCGATGATGTAGGCGAGTTCGCCATCAGCGTACTTGATGAGCGCGATGAAGGCGGTGCGGTTGGGATCGTATTCGATCCGCTCGACAGTGCCTTCGACGTCCCACTTGCGACGCTTGAAGTCGATGTAGCGGTACTTCTGCTTGTGACCACCGGCGATACCGCGCGAAGTGACGTGGCCCTTGTTGTTACGGCCACCGGTCTTGCGCTTGCCCTCGGTCAGCGACTTGACCGGCTTGCCCTTCCAGAGCGAGGTCTTGTCGACGAGGATCAGGCCGCGACGGCCCGGGCTCGTGGGGTTGTAGTTCTTCAGTGCCATCGGATCAGCTCACGCCTTCGGTGATGTCGATCGACTGACCTTCGGCCAGCGTGACAATCGCCTTCTTCACATCGGAGCGACGGTAGGGGCGACCCTTCCAGCGCTTCGTCTTGCCCTTGGTCACGATCGTGTTCACGCCCGTAACCTTCACATCGAACAGGGCCTCGACCGCTTCCTTGATCTGCGGCTTGCTGGCGCTGTCGGCCACCTTGAAGACGACGGCGTTGTGCTCGGAGAGCAGCGTCGACTTTTCGGTGATGTGGGGGCTGAGGATCACGTCGTAGTGACGGATATCCACGTCCTGCTTCTTAGCCATCAGTTAGTCCCTCCCGGGAGGGCGAACCGCGCCTCCAGTTTTTCGACCGCGTCCTTGGTGAGGACCAGCGTGTCGTGCTTGAGGATGTCGTAAACGTTGGCACCGGCTGCGGGCAGCACGTTGATGCCGACGAGGTTACCAGCTGCCTTGCGGAAGCCTTCGTCGACCGTTTCGCCGCCGATCACGAGGATCTTGCCGTTGTAACCGGCCTTGACGAGATCGCCCTTGAGCGCTTTCGCCTTGGCATCCTTCAGCTCCAGGCTGTCGACGACGACGAGGCCATCCTTTGCCTTGGCCGAAAGCGCCATCTTCAGGCCGAGCGTGCGGACCTTCTTGTTCAGCGACGGGTTGAAGTCACGCTTGCGCGCACCGTGGGCCTTGCCGCCGCCGATGAAGATCGGGGCTGCGCGGTCGCCGTGGCGAGCCGTACCGCCGCCCTTCTGGCGACCGAACTTCTTGCCGGTGCGGGCAACGTCGGAGCGTTCGCGCGTCGGGCGAGCCGTACCGCGGCGCTTTTCCAGTTGCCACGTGACGACCCGGTGCAGGATGTCGGCGCGCGGTTCGAGACCGAACACGTCGTCGGACAGCTCGATGTCGGCCTTCGCCGACGTGCCGTCGAGTTTCTGGACCTTGACCTTCACGGGGCTCAGCCTTCCTTGTTTTCGTCGGTCGAGGCGTCGTCGCCTTCGGCCGGCTTGTCTTCAGCGGGAGCTTCGGCTGCGGGAGCCGCGTCCTGCGCGGGTGCTTCCTCGGCGGGCGCTTCGGCTGCTGCCGTTTCCTCGACCGGGATTTCCGCTGCTTCGGTCTCTTCGACTTCGGCGGGAGCATCGCTCTTCAGGCCGGCGGGGTACGGCGCTTCGTCATGACGCGGAACCTTGACCGCATCGACAACGGTGAGCCAGGTGTTCTTCGAACCCGGAACCGAACCCTTGACGAAGATCAGGCCGCGCTCGTCATCGACGCGAACGATCTCGAGGTTCTGCTGGGTGCGCTGACGGTCGCCCATGTGGCCGGCCATCTTCTTGTTCTTGAAGACCTTGCCCGGATCCTGGCGGTTACCCGTCGAACCGTGCGAACGGTGCGAGAGCGAAACGCCGTGCGTCGCGCGCAGACCGCCGAAGCCCCAGCGCTTCATCGCACCGGCAAAGCCCTTGCCCTGCGTGTGGCCCGATACGTCGACCAGCTGGCCCGGCACAAAGTGCGAGGCCGCGATCGTGGCGCCGACATCGACGAGAGCATCGTCGGCAACACGGAATTCGGCGAGCCGCTGCTTGAGGCCGACTTCGGCCTTCGCGAAATGCTCGCGCTGCGGCTTGTTCACATTCTTCTGTTTCGCGGCGCCTGCACCGAGCTGGACGGCAACGTAGCCATCACGGTCGGCAGTGCGCTGTGATACGACCTGGCAGTCTTCGAGCGACAGGACGGTCACGGGAACGTGCCGACCGTCGTCCTGGAAGACGCGGGTCATCCCAACTTTCTTCGCGATCACGCCAGTGCGCATGATCTGGTCTCCTTACAGAGGCACACGGGACCATTCCCGGGTGCTTGCCAGCCCATAATGTATGCGAGCCCCGTCCGGGCTGAGTGCTCCTGCTTGCGGCAGGGGCTAGACGGGGACGCGGCCCGGACAAGTCCGGCGGTATCCACCTCTATGTTCGCCGCCCGGTGCCTGACCGGAGTTCCGACCCGTGGTCGGAGAGGCGATTAAGAGACCCCGGCAAGAACCGGGGCGGCGCTGGCTTACGCCAGCTTGATCTCGACGTTCACGCCAGCGGCCAGGTCGAGCTTCATCAGCGCGTCGACGGTCGTGGCGTTGGGCTGCAGGATGTCCAGCAGCCGCTTGTAGGTGCGAACCTCGAACTGCTCACGCGACTTCTTGTCGATGTGAGGACCGCGGTTCACGGTGAACTTCTCGATCTTCGTCGGCAGCGGAATGGGGCCCCGGATGAGTGCGCCGGTACGACGCGCGGTATCTGCGATCTCGCCAGTCGCCTGGTCCAGCACGCGGTGATCGAATGCCTTGAGGCGAATGCGGATATTCTGAGCTTCCATGTCCATTACCGATGAGAAAGAGCAAATTCAAAAAGCGAAGCGAGTTCCCGCGTAGGTGGTTTTGCGCCCACCTGCGCGGGGACCCGCCCCGCAAAAACCGGACGCCGGGGGAGCGAATCCCCCGGCGGTGCGCGGCCTATATTACTTCGTGATCGAGCTGACAACCCCCGAACCGACGGTGCGGCCACCTTCGCGAATTGCGAAGCGCAGACCTTCGTCCATCGCGATCGGTGCGATCAGCTTGACCGAGATCGTCACGTTGTCGCCCGGCATGACCATTTCGGTGCCTTCCGGAAGGATGACTTCGCCGGTCACGTCCGTCGTGCGGAAGTAGAACTGCGGACGATAGTTCGCGAAGAACGGCGTGTGACGGCCGCCTTCGTCCTTCGACAGGACGTAGACTTCGGCGCTGAACTCGGTGTGCGGCGTAACCGAACCCGGCTTCGCGAGAACCTGGCCACGCTCGACTTCGTCACGGCCAACGCCGCGGATCAGGGCGCCGATGTTGTCGCCGGCTTCGCCGCGATCGAGCAGCTTGCGGAACATTTCCACGCCGGTGACGGTCGTCTTGGCGGTGTCCTTGAGGCCAACGATTTCGACTTCGTCGCCAACGTTCACAACGCCGGTTTCGACACGGCCGGTAACAACCGTACCACGACCCGAGATCGAGAACACGTCTTCGATCGGCATCAGGAAGTCCTTGTCGGTCGGACGCGGCGGCTGCGGGATGTACTCGTCAACGGCCTTCATCAGTTCCTTGATCGAGTTTTCGCCGATTTCTTCATCGCGACCTTCGAGAGCGGCCAGAGCCGAACCCTTGATGATCGGAATGTCGTCGCCCGGGAATTCGTACGAGCTGAGCAGCTCGCGGATTTCGAGTTCGACGAGCTCGAGCAGCTCTTCGTCGTCGACCTGGTCGACCTTGTTCATGTAAACGACCAGCGCGGGAACGCCGACCTGACGCGCAAGCAGGATGTGCTCGCGGGTCTGCGGCATCGGGCCGTCAGCAGCGTTAACGACGAGGATCGCGCCGTCCATCTGGGCGGCACCGGTGATCATGTTCTTGACGTAGTCGGCGTGGCCCGGGCAGTCGACGTGCGCATAGTGGCGCGCATCGGTTTCGTACTCGACGTGAGCGGTCGAGATGGTGATGCCGCGCTCGCGCTCTTCGGGAGCCTTGTCGATGTTCGCGAAGTCCACGGCAGCGCCCTGGACCTTCGTGATGGCAGCCGTCAGCGTGGTCTTGCCGTGGTCGACGTGACCGATGGTGCCGATGTTGCAGTGCGGCTTGTTCCGCTCAAATTTTTCCTTCGCCATTTTCGTATAACCTCTGTCTTACAAGATTGCATTCTGCGGGGTTGGAATCGGCACCCGCTGAATTGAGCGCCGCCCCTAACGAGTCGCTCGCGCTTACGCAAGCTTCTCCTTAACTTCAGCCGCAACATTCGCGGGGACTTCTTCGTAGTGCGAGAACTGCATGGTGTACTGCGCACGCCCCTGGGTGAATGAGCGCAGCTCGTTCACATAGCCGAACATGTTCGCGAGCGGCACGAAAGCCTCGACAACCTGTGCGTTACCGCGGCTGTCGGTGCCCTGGATCTGCCCACGACGGGAGTTCAGGTCGCCGATGACGTCGCCCATGAACTCTTCCGGGGTGACGACCTCGACGCTCATCACCGGTTCGAGCAGCTTGATGCCCGCCTTGTCGGCCACTTCGCGCATCGCGCCGCGACCGCAGATTTCGAACGCCACGGTCGAGGAGTCGACATCGTGGTACGCGCCGTCGATCAGGCGGATCGTGAAGTCGATGATCGGGAAGCCGACGAGGTAGCCGGATTCGGCCTGCTCGCGCATGCCCTTCTCGACCGACGGGATATATTCGCGCGGAATGTTACCGCCCTTGATCTCGTCTTCGAAGATGATGCCCTGGCCGCGTTCACCGGGGGTGACGACAACCTTGGCACGGCCGAACTGGCCCGAACCACCCGACTGCTTCTTGTGGGTGTAATCGACTTCGACTTCGCGGCCGAGCGATTCGCGGTAGGCCACCTGCGGCGCACCGACGTTTGCTTCGACCTTGAACTCGCGCTTCATGCGATCGACAATGATGTCGAGGTGAAGCTCGCCCATGCCCTTGATGATCGTCTGGCCCGATTCGTGATCGGTCGAGACGCGGAACGAGGGATCCTCGGCAGCGAGGCGCGAAAGGGCGACGCCCATCTTTTCCTGGTCGGCCTTGGTCTTGGGTTCGACCGACAGCTCGATGACCGGCTCGGGGAATTCCATGCGCTCGAGGATGATCGGCTTGGCCGTATCGCAGAGCGTATCGCCCGTCGTCGTATCCTTCATGCCCGCGATCGCGACGATGTCGCCCGCAAAGGCCTCATCGATGTCTTCACGGTTGTTGGAATGCATCAGCAGCATGCGGCCGATCTTTTCCTTCTTGTCCTTCACCGAGTTCAGGACCGTGCCCTTCGACAGCTTGCCCGAGTAGATGCGGGCAAAGGTCAGCGAGCCGACGAACGGGTCGTTCATGATCTTGAACGCGAGCGCCGAGAACGGCTCATCGTCGCTCGACGGGCGCGTTTCTTCGACGTCGCTGTCGGGCAAGACGCCCTTGATCGCGGGAACGTCGACCGGGCTCGGCATGTAGTCGACAACGGCGTCGAGCAGCGGCTGGACACCCTTGTTCTTGAACGCCGAACCGCAGAGCACGGGGACGAACGCGCGCTCGAGCGTGCCCCTGCGGATCAGCTTCTGCAGCGTCGCAACATCGGGCTCGTTGCCTTCGAGATAGGCTTCGAGTGCGTCGTCGTCCTGCTCGACAGCCAGCTCGACGAGCTTCTCGCGATATTCGGCAGCCTTGTCGGCGAGGTCGGCAGGGATATCGACATAGTTGAACTCGGCACCCAGGCCGTCGTTCTCCCAGACAACGCCGCGCATGCGGACGAGGTCGACGATGCCCTGCAGGTCGGCTTCGGCACCGATCGGCAGCGCGAGCACCAGCGGCGTCGCGCCGAGGCGGTCGACGATCGACTGCACGCAGTAGTAGAAGTCGGCACCGGTGCGATCCAGCTTATTAATGAAGCACATCCGCGGAACGCCGTACTTGTCGGCCTGGCGCCAGACGGTTTCGGACTGCGGCTCGACCCCGGCAACGCCGTCGAACACCGCGACCGCGCCATCGAGCACGCGCAGCGAGCGTTCGACCTCAATGGTGAAGTCGACGTGGCCCGGGGTGTCGATGATGTTGATGCGGTGCTTGGGACCTTCGCCATCTTCCGACTGCCAGAACGTGGTCGTCGCGGCGGACGTGATCGTGATGCCGCGCTCCTGCTCCTGCTCCATCCAGTCCATCGTTGCGGCGCCGTCGTGGACTTCGCCGATCTTGTAGGACTTGCCGGTGTAGTAGAGGATACGCTCGGTCGTCGTGGTCTTGCCGGCATCGATGTGCGCCATGATGCCGATATTGCGATAGCGCTCCAGCGGATATTCGCGGGCCATGTTGGTTTCCTTGAGGAGTTTCGGAAGCAGGGCCCAGATGGGCCCCGCCCCCTTCGGTTAAAAGTATGACAGCGACGTGACGCGCGTTACCAGCGGTAGTGCGAGAAGGCGCGGTTGGCGTCGGCCATGCGGTGCGTGTCCTCGCGCTTCTTGACGGCGTTGCCGCGGTTGTTCGCGGCATCCATCAGCTCGCCCGAGAGGCGCGCGGCCATCGTCGTTTCCGGACGCGAGCGCGAGGCCGAGATCAGCCAGCGGATCGCCAGCGCCTGCGCACGCTCGGGGCGAACCTCGACCGGCACCTGGTAGGTCGCACCACCGACGCGGCGGCTGCGGACCTCGACCTGCGGCTTGATGTTGTTCAGCGCCTCGTGGAAGAGCTGGACCGGATCGGTCTTCGCCTTGGTCTCGACGGTATCGAGCGCGCCATAGACGATGCGCTCGGCGACGGACTTCTTCCCGTCATACATGAGGTTGTTCATGAACTTGGACAGCACTTCATCCCCGAACTTCGGATCGGGAAGGATTTCGCGCTTTTCTGGCCTACGACGACGTGACATCGGTTATATTCCTTCTAATTCCTCAGGCTTCGTTCCAGCCCGTCACCCTGAACGTGTTTCAGGGTCCATGGGGCAACCGGAGCGAGCCTTCTGACCATTCGGACCCTGGCGAAACGCCGGTCCATGGATCCTGAAACGAGTTCAGGATGACATTCGCAAAGCGAACGTCACTTCGGCCTTTTCGCCCCGTACTTGGAGCGCGACTGCTTGCGGTCCTTGACGCCCTGCGTGTCGAGCACGCCGCGCAGGATGTGATAGCGAACGCCCGGAAGGTCGCGCACACGGCCGCCGCGGATCAGCACCACCGAGTGCTCCTGCAGGTTGTGGCCCTCGCCGGGGATATAGCTGATGACTTCGCGCTGGTTGGTCAGGCGAACCTTCGCAACTTTACGAAGCGCCGAGTTCGGCTTCTTCGGCGTCGTCGTATAGACGCGTGTGCAGACACCGCGCTTCTGCGGGTTCTGCTCCATCGCAGGGACCTTCGACTTGGCCTTCTGCGGTTCGCGGCCCTTGCGGACCAGCTGGTTGATCGTCGGCATCTTTTACTCGTTCCTACGTCACTCGTTTCCGATCGGGAGAATTCCCTATCGGGCGCGCCCTTCCGGGCGGAAAACCGGTTCCCACTTTTCCTGAAGGGACGCGCGGCCAGGCCGTCACCCCATCAATAAAGTCGATTCCGACATCACTGCCGGTGCCCGAAAGCGCCGGTATCTCAAATCTCTGCCGAGCCACCCCTCACCCCGTTCGTCCTGAGGAGCCAAAATCGCCAAATGGAATGAAAAAGACCGCCGCCAGACGCCGGAGGGCAAGCCTGCGCCGCGCCGGACCAGCCCACGCGGGGAGCCGCCTTAGCGAGCCACGAAACACTCCACCCGGACCAGTGCCGGATTACTCTGCCGGAATACCTGTCTGCGGTCCCCGCGCAGGCGGGGACCTCCCTCAAACGAAGCAAAACCGCCATCGTTCAGCTCGAATCTCTATCAGCGCGGGACAAACCCCACCGAACGCACGAGGGCCTTTAGAGATCCTACAGGGGGTCAAGGAACTCTTCGCACCATAGCCTTGATGCGTTTGATGAACGTCGCGGCGAATTTGCACTCTTGTATAAAACCGCTTGCTGCAAGAGCGAGTGATGGGTGCCTTCAACCCGCTTCAGAACCAGCGTCTGTTCGCGACCTTCCGTGCCACACCCGGTTCGAACCCATAGACCATGAAGATAATGTTGACCTGCGGATCGGCGATATCGGTCTTGGTCATAAAGTCCGCATCCTTGCGGAAATAGTCATAGACCTCGTCCTGGATCGACGCGACGATCTTGGTGCCCCAATGGTGGTGGTAGTAGCCCTTGGATATGAGCTGGTTCATGTATCGCTTGGCGACATTTTTCAGTTGAAATTATGTCGGAGCGCTTCTCCAGCACCTCGCCTGCGAGGATCGCATCGTAAGCTTTGCGTGCTGAGCCAGTGATGTCGATGGCCTGCAATTCGACCGACATAAACTGATTGATACTACCATCGTCAGTCATGTCGGAAATGACGAAATCGACGTTCCCGGACCCCTCCATCTTCACCTCGCTGGTGATGACCGGGTTGGCTGGCTTTGGTCCAACTGGCGTGTTCGATCACGTCTTGCAGGAAGTCACGCTCATAAAAGCGCTTCGGGCAAACAGCGACCACATCGCCATTTTCAACGCAGAAGCGAACAAACCGGATGAGGTTTTCTTTGTCGGCAGTGCTGCACTTGATGCAGGTCTTGTCGATGAAGGGACAGCAGTAGTCGGTATCCGCTGGCTAGGACCTATCTGCGCTCGCCGTCCGAGAATTTCCTCAATTGCATCGGTCGGGTCAAAGCTCATTCATCCTCACTCTGCAGCTACCAGCGCGCTCTCGTTCATGCGTTCGAATGCCTCTAACACGGCCTCGGCGATCTTTCGGTAGAAGTGGCGGCACAGCGTTGCCAACTTGCACATATTACTCGGTACGAGGGCCAGCGAACTCGAACCAGTCAGGAAATGATTGCAAGCGGGCGGCTTCGCGGACGGTAAGCGAACGGTTCTGATCCGGGGTGGATATATGCGCCCCAATGGATGTCGCACTTCGTCAGCGGTGGAGGAAAGTCCTTCGCGGCGCAGGCAGCCATAGCGTTTCGTATGATCGCAGCGGCGCGCCTTCTTCATGCCCGCCGGTAGCAATTCATGTGGAATATCGCGCCAACTTCCACCTTCAGGAATATGCTGCATCCTCTGTTCGTTAATCAGTGCCAGACAGGACGCCTGATGGTTGGCAACGGAAACCGCATTGCCACGCAGCACCGCTGGAAGTCGGAGAACGGTGCGGAGCGTGCTTCAAACGCCGGTTTGGCGCTTCGCCGTTTTCGAGCTTGGGCAGATCGCCGATGGCATCACGGTCACGAACGGCAAGCGTCCTTCGCCATGGGTCAGTTCTGGCCAGACAATCGGCGCGCCGATGCGGTTTCACCCATAAAGACCACGCGGCGGCGCTCGCGCGGCACACCGTATTCTTCGGCCTTGAGTGTTCGATACTCGACCGCGTAGCCAGCTCGTTCAGGCTCTCGATGATCGCCTCAGCCGCTTCGCCGCCACCGGCAGAGAATGCCTGTGACATTCTCCATCACCACCCATTCGGGACTGAGACCTTCAACCATCCGCAGATATTCGCGAAACAAAGTGGCGCGGTTATCGTGCATTCCGCGTTGGTGGTTATAGACTGAGAAAGCTTGGCAGGGCGGCCCACCAACGAGGCAGGTTAGCTCACCACGCCGGAGGCCAGTTTCTTTGAGCAGCCGGTCCGCCGATAGGTCTTGGATTGGCTCGCCGAAAAACTTGGCGTCAGGATGTGTGGCTTCAAAAGTTTTGCCAGCGGCCGCAAAAATGTCGTTGCCAGCGAGAACCGAGAAGCCAGCCTGCCGGAAACCCTCAGACAAGCCGCCTGCACCACAGAACAGGTCTATCAGAGTCAACCGTGGCAACATGAGAAAACTTCTCCACGAGAACAAAACATGAATATATTGCCCTCGTTGCGATTGCGATGCAAGCCATTGATCGAAATTGAACCTAATTTTCCCAAATCACTTTGTCAGCGCACCATTGGCAGTTTCCAACAGGCTTGAAGGTCGGTGCAGTAAACTCTGTCCTACACCCCCACCCTTCACCTATGCCCACGGGCATGACCAAACCCACCGCCCTCACCCCCACCCGCGCCATTGCTCGTCAGGGCACCTCGCGCACCGCTTTCCTCGCCGAGGAGCCGCACGAGGACGATCCGTTGCTGGGCTTTGCGCCCTATATCCACAAGCAACCGCGCAAGAACTCGATCACGCCCGACCGGCAGCGCGCGTTTATCGCCACGCTGGCGGCCACCGGCATCGTCACGCAGGCCGCGCGTGTTTTCTTGTCGGCCTACCGCTTCGCTACTTGAGGCCGGTCGGGGCCTCTATGGAGGCGCTTTACACTTGCGCGCGCGGCCGGGGGCGGAGGGTTTTGCCGCCGCGTGGGAGATGGCGATCGACCGAGGGATTGCGCGGCTTGAGGACTGTGCGCTCGAACGCGCGCTGACGGGCGAGGAGCGTCCGGTCGTCAGCCAGGGCAAGCTCGTGACGACCTACACGCGCTACGACACGCAGCTCATCCTCTTCTTCCTGCGCCAACGGCTGCACCACCGATACGGAGAGATTTCCGACCCGAAACCCGGCAGCCCGCTGTTCGAGCGCGTGCGCCTCGCCATCGAGCGCGAGGCTCCCGATCCCGAAGCGATCCTCGATTCGATCAACGCGAAGCTCGACCGCATGCGCGAACGTGCCGAGGCGCAGGCGGGCCGGTCCGGCGAGGCCTAGCGGCCGTTGCGCTTTGCCATGTGCGCCTTGTAGGAGCGCAGCACCTCGCGCATTTTCACCACCGCTTCGGCACGCTCGCGCTCGTCCTCGATGCGCTGCAGTTCCTGCTTCAGCGAGGAGGCGAAGTCGGCGTAGGCGTTCTGCCAGTCGCTGCCCAGCACATCGGCAATGTCTTCGCGCCCGGTCTCCAGCCGCCGCGCCGGTTCGCCGGGCGGGAGGGCATAGAGCTCGCCAATCTCGGGCAGGCGGACCGAAAGCCCGGGCTGGCGGCGCTGCAGTTCGCGGCGCAGCGCTTCGAGTGCGCCCGGCTCGCCGTGGTCGAGGAACAGGCTGCCGGAGATCGGGCAGCGCGCCTCGATCCAGTCGAGCAGTTCGCCCTGATCTGCGTGCGCGGAATAATTGTCGATGCGGCGGATTTGCGCGCGCACCCGCACGTCGTTGCCGCTGATCCGCACGTTGCTGGCGCCTTCAAGGATCACCCGCCCGAGCGTGCCCTGCGCCTGAAAGCCGACAAACAGCACGGTCGAATCGCGGCGGTGAAGGTTGTGGATCAGGTGGTGGCGGATGCGCCCGCCCTCGCACATGCCCGAGGCGGCAAGGATGATCGCGCCGGAGACCGAGTTGAGCGCGATCGACTGCTGTACATCGCCGACGAAATGGAATGCGGGGTTGTCGAAGATGTTGGTATCGCCGGTGTCCTCAAGGTCATCAACATGGCGTTCGAAGACTTCGGTCACGCGGTTGGCGAGCGGGGAATCGACGAAGACCGGCACGTTGGCGATGGCCTTGGCGCAGATGAGGTGGTGCAGGTCGAGCAATAGCTCCTGCGTGCGTTCGAGCGCGAAGGAAGGGATCACGAGGTTGCCGCCACGCGTGATCGCCGCGTCGACCTCGGCCTGCAGCAGGCGGCGGCGCTCGGCGATGGTCACCGGTTCCCGGCTGCGGTCGCCATAGGTCGATTCGCAGATGACGTGATCGACGCCCGAGGTCGCTTCGGGGTCGGGCTGGAATGCCTTGTTGTTGGGGCCGATGTCGCCCGAACAGACGACGCGCGTGCCGCCCGCCGCCAGCTCGACCGAGGCTGAGCCAAGGATATGCCCCGCATTCCAGAGCCGCGCGCGCATGCCCGGCGCGGGTTCGAACCAGTCCTCCAGTTCGACCGGCTGGCATTGCAGCCATGCCGCGCGCGCATCCTCGCTGGTATAGGCGGGCACGAACGGCTCCTCGCCCGCGCGGTCACGGCGACGGTTGCGGCGCTGTGCTTCGTATTCCTGTATCCGCCCCGAATCGGCCAGCATGTGCTCAAGCAGGTCTGCGGTCGGCTGGGTGCACCAGATCGCGCCGGTGAACCCTTGCGCCACCAGCTTGGGCAACAGGCCCGAATGGTCGATATGCGCATGCGTCAGCAGCACCGCGTCGATCCGGCGCGGATCGAAGGCGAAGGGATCGAGGTTGAGCTGTTCAAGCGAGCGCGAGCCCTGGAACATGCCGCAATCGACCAGCACGCGGCCCTGCCCAAGCGCGAACTCCATGCAGGAACCGGTCACGGTCTTCGCCGCGCCGTGGAATTGCAGGGTCAGTCCGTTGCCGCTCATCGTTCCACCACCCTTGCGCCGTCTTCCAGCGTATTGCCGGGGTTGAGGATCACCGCCTCGCCCCCGCCCAGTCCTTCGGTGACCTGCGCGTATTCGTCGTTGACCAGCCCCAGCTTCACCGACCGTTCGCGCGCGCGGCCCGCTTCCACCACGAAGACGCCCCAGCCGCCATCCTCGCCGCGATAGAGCGCGCCGATCGGCACGCGCAGTGCATCCTCGATGGTTTCGAGGACGATAGTCGCGTCAAGCTGGTAACCGTGGCCGAGCTTTGCCGCCTCGGCTAGCGAACCTTCGGCAAAGCGGATGATGACGTTGACGCGCTGCTCCTCGATGCCGAGTGCGGAGACCTTGAGCCGCCCGTAAGGCTCGACGCGGTCGACCACGCCGATCAGCGGGTCAGGCCCGCCCCACTGGCTGATCTCGACACGGTCGCCCGGCGAGACGCGCACTGCCTCGCGAGAGAGCAGGTCGACCACGACCTCGATCCGCCCCGGATCGCCAATCGTCATCAGCGGCGTGCCCTCGGCGATCACGCCTTCGCTTTCGGTGATGACCGACATGACGGTGCCGCCCGCCGGAGCGCGCACCGGCACGCGGCTGCCCCCGGTTGCCGAACCCGAAGGCGCAAGCAGCGCGCGGATACGAGCAACCTCGGCGCGGGCGCGGGCAAAGCTGGCCTCTCCGGTGGCGACGCGCGTCTGCGTGGCCTCCAACTGCGAGCGGGCAAGGAATCCGCGCTTCGAAAGTTCGCGGGCGCGGGCAAGATCGCGCCGCGCCTGATCGAGGGTGCTGCTGGCTGCCGAAACGGTCGCCTTCGCCGATGCCAGCGCGCCGCGCAGTTCCTGCGTCGTCCTCGGGTCGATGGGCGTCGAGGGTCGGCCCGACATGCGCGTTATCAGCATCCCGCGCCCGACGCGGTCGCCCGCTTCAAGCTCGATGCGGTCGAGGTATCCGGTCACAGGAGCGGAGACGACGTAATATTCCTCGGCCCGCGTCACCCCGTCATCGGTCACGCCCACCGCCATTGGCCCGCTGCTGACCTCGCCAAGGTCGACCGCCTGCGCCGTCGGCCAGAGCGCATAGACCAGCCCCAGCACCAGCAGTGCCAGTACGAGCAGCGCCCAGCGCCAGCGTTTGAACAGGTCCATCATCATTCGCGAGCCTTCAGCACCCTTACCATGTCGAGCCGGAATATGCGCCGGGCAACCGTCGCCGCCGTCGCCAGCGCCGAGCCGAGCACGATGAGCGCGGCCCAGGCATAGGTCGCGCGTTCGGGCGCGAAGGGCATGCGGAACAGGTCCGAACTGAACATCGCCGTCATCATCTGCGCCAGCCAGTAGCCGATGACGCAGCCTACCGGCACGGCGGCGATCACCAGCAGCGCCAGCTCGCCGAGCAGCACCAGCCCGACCTCGCTGCGAAAGAAGCCGAGCACGCGCAATGTAGCCAATTCGTGGGCGCGCTCGGAAAAGAGGATGCGCGCCGAGTTATAGACCACGCCGACCGCGATGGCCGAGGCGAAGAGGATATAGAAGAACAGCATCGTGTTGATATTTTCGTCGATCACTTCCTCGAACTTGTCCATCGCTGCCACCCGCTCGGTCACGCCGAGAACGACGGGCATTTCCTTGAGTGCGATCAGGATCGCGTCGCGCTGGCTGGCGTCGATAGAGAGCAGCGCGGAGGCGACGCCCGCGCGCTCGCGGGTGATCGTGTTGATCGTATCGGGCGTGGCATAGGCGCGCGCGCCGATAAACTCGTCGACGATGGCGGCAACCGGCATCGCCAGCTCGGTGCGCCGCCCGCCAAGCTGTTCGACATGCACCCTGTCGCCAGCCTTCACGGCCAGCTGGTTGGCAAGTTGCTGGCTGAGCATCAGGCCGGAGATCGGCATGGCAATCTCGCTGCCATCGCCGTCGATCCGGGCGGAAAGGCGCGCGTCGGGGTCCATCGATTCGATCGCGGTGCGCTCGATCCGCCTGCCGTGGCTCAGCTTGACCGGGACCGCATAGGTGCCCTCTACCCGCAGCACGCCAGGTATCTGGCGCAGCTCGAAGAGTACGTCCTCATTGCGTACCTCGGTGAAGCTGACGGAGAGGTCCTGCTTCTGCGCGCGGAAGAAGAAGGTATCGAGCATCGCGCGGCTCGAATCCATGAATTGCATCGTCGCGAAAAGCAGCGCCAGCGAAAGCGAGACGCCGATCACCGTCACCGCCGAACGGATCGGCCAGCGGGCGATGTGGCGCACGATCATATGGCCGATGGCGGAAAAGCCCGCGCGCTGCCCCAGCCGCTCCATCGCCCCGCCGCGATAGACCGGCGGCGGCGGCGGCACCATCGCGACCGCCGGGGCAAGGCTGATCGCAGAGCGCATCCCGCCGAGCGCACCAAGCGCCGCCGCGCCCAGCGCCAGCCCCCCGGCCTGCGCGAAGACATCGGGCGAAAGGCTGTAGAACAGGAACGGGAAATGGTAGAATTCGGCATAGATCGCGGTCATCCCGCGCCCCAGCCAGATGCCCGCCGCCGCGCCCATCAGGCTGGCCAGCACGGCAATGGCGAGTGCGAATTTGAAGTAGTGCAGGCCGATCTGGCGGCTGGAATAGCCAAAGGCTTTCAGCAGGCCGATCTGGGTGCGTTCGGTGCGCACCATGCGGCCCAGCACGATATAGACGAGGAAGGTCGAGACCAGCAGGAAGACCGGCGGGATAACCCGCGTCATCGCGTCGAGCTGCATCAGGTCGTTATCGAGGAAGGCGTGGCTGAACTGGTCCTCGCGGCCATAAGCGCCGGTGCCGCCGTATGGCTCAAGGATGACATCGACCTGGCGGATCACGTCGGCCTCGGCAGCGCCACGTTCGAGCGTCAAGGTCAAGTGATTGATCGCCTCGGTCCGGTCGGTGGCCGCCTCCAGCGCCTCCTGCCCCATCCAGAAGATGCCGAAGCGCTGCTCGTCGGGGATCAGGTCACCCGGAGCGATGGCATAGATGAAATCGGGCGCAAGGCCGGTGCCGACAATATCGAGCCGCTGGCGATTGCCGTAGATCAGCGCCTCGACCGAGCTGCCCGGCCCCAGCCCGTTCGCCTCGGCAAAGGTCTCGTCGACCACCACCTCGCTCGCCCTGCCCGGCTGCGGCATGCGCCCTTCGCGCAGGGCAATCGTGTTGAGGTGCGTGCGCCCGTATTCGTCGACCGAGTTGATCAGTGCGCGCACCGGCACGTTGCGGTCGGGGAAATCCAGCGTCGCATATTGCTGGATCGAACCCTCGGCGCGGCGCACCCCTTCGATTGCGCGCACCCGCCCGACGATGGAACGCGGCGCGCGCGTCAGGTCGGCGAAGACATCGGCGAAATTGTTGCGCGCGTAATAGGCCTCGCGCGTTTCGGTCAGCGAGCGGTAAACGCCGGTCGAAAGGACATAGGTCGCGGTCGCGGCGGCGAGCACCAGCGCAATCGCCAGCACCTGCCCGCGCAGCCGCCAGAGATCGCGCAGCAGCTTGAGATCGAGCGCGTTCACCAGCTGATCTCCGCCGGATCTATCGGCTGCGCGTTCTCCTCGACCCGCGCGATCTGTCCGTCGAGGAAATGCAGCACCCGGTCGGCCATCGCCGCGATCCCGGCGTTGTGGGTGATGAGGATCACCGTCGTGCCCAGCTCGCGATTGGCGCGCGCCAGCGTTTCGAGCACGCGCACGCCGGTCTGCGAATCGAGCGCGCCGGTCGGCTCGTCGCAAAGCAGCACGCCGGGCCGCTTGGCAATGGCGCGCGCAACCGCGACGCGCTGCTGCTCGCCGCCCGAAAGCTGCGCCGGGTAATGATCCGCCCGCTCGCCCAGCCCGACCAGTTCGAGCGCATCGCGCGGGTTCATCGGGTCTTCGGCGATGTCGGTGACCAGCCGCACGTTCTCTTCGGCGGTCAGGCTGGGGATCAGGTTGTAGAACTGGAAGATAAACCCGACATTCTCGCGCCGGTAGCGGGTCAGGTCGCGCTCATCCATGCCGACCAGCGGCGTGCCGTGGTAATAGAGCTCCCCCTCGGTCGGCACATCGAGTGCGCCGACGATGTTGAGCAGCGTCGACTTGCCGCTGCCCGACGGCCCGAGCAGCACGACGACCTCGCCGCTATAGATCGCCAGGTCCACCCCGCGCAGGGCATGAACCTCGGTCTCGCCGGTAACATAGATCTTGCGCAGGCCGGTGCCGCTGAACGCCAGAGCGGGCTCCTGCGCATCCATCGAACGTCCCTCTCCCACGGCAACTGGCGAATGCGCCCATGATGCCACCGCCGACCCGCCACGTCACTGACGCAGGTCAAATCGCGAGAAAGGCAGGATTGCGCAATGCCTTGCGCCTGAAGCGCGGTTGCGGTCGCAGCTGCGGGTAAGGGAAGATTGCGGGATAATGGCGGAGAGGGTGGGATTCGAACCCACGGTACCCTTGCGGGCACAACGGTTTTCGAGACCGTCCCGTTCGACCACTCCGGCACCTCTCCGCGAAGGCGCTGACGGGCGGCATCGGGCCACCCTGTCTGGCGAAGCGCGGCGGTTAGCCGAACTCTTCACGCTTGCCAAGCCCTTCGTGGTCCTTTCCGGGACGTTTTTGCCAGCTCGCTTGTTTCGCAGGCGCACAACGCCTATGTTGCGCTCATGAACCGTGCCACGTTCTTCTCTCCGCAGGCAGGCCGGCTGATCGAAGCGCCCCGCCAGACGCGTGCCCGTTTTTCCATTGGCGAGATCGTCAAACACCGCCACTTCGACTTTCGCGGCGTGGTGTTCGATATCGACCCGGTCTTCGCGAACAGCGACGAATGGTACGAATCGATCCCCGCCGAGGTGCGCCCGCACCGCGACCAGCCCTACTACCACCTCCTCGCCGAGAACGAGGAAGAGAGCTATGTCGCCTATGTCAGCCAGCAGAACCTGACCGCCGACCCCGAAGGCGGCCCGGTCGAGCATCCCTCGCTTGACGAGATGTTCGAATCGTTCGCCCGCGGTCGCTATCGCCTGAGGCGCGGGCTGGCGCATTGAGCGTTTAGCCGTTGCGGCAGACCACTGCGGTCCCGCGTAGCTCGACCACAGGGCGCTCACCCTCGCGCACCTTCTCTTTCCCTTCGCCCTGCGCGGTTCCGATCATCAGCGTATCGGGAGCCTGCGGCCGGCAGATCATCGATTTCCCGACCTGCTGACAGGTCTCCGTCGCACGCGCGGAATCCGCATTATAGTCGCCCGTGCTGCCCGGCTGCACTCCGAACGAGACCATCATGGTGCCGCCGATCAGATGCTTCTTGAGCAGCCCCATCTGTTCGGACTTCCATTCGGAATAGGTTGCACCGCGCTTGCTGACCTGAACTTCCTTGAGGCCGATCTGTGAGCCCAGTCGCTCGCAAAACCCGGGAGCCGCCGGTTCGTCCGCAGCCACAAGCAGGAGCGCGCTCGCCGCGAGCGCGAGAGAAACAGTCTTCTTCATCATGTCAGAAGGTTCCGAACGCCAACCCGTCGGCGTGCCGAGCCGCCTGCGACACTACGCGGGCGGTAGGAGCAAAATACTAGCTTGGCGAACCACCCGCAATCGAAATCGCAAAGGGGCTGCGCCTCAACTCTTCAGTTTCCACCCGCTCCTGAGCACCAGATAGGTCACCACCGCCAGCACCACGTTCAGCAAGCCGATGCCGATGGCGCTGTGCATTACGGCAAGGTTGGTGTTGCCGATGTCGCTCTGGCCCAGAAAGCCGAAGCGGAATCCGGAGATGATGTAGAAGAACGGGTTGGCGCGGCTCACGGCCTGGAACGCGGGGGCAAGGTTGTCGATCACGTAGAACGTGCCCGAAAGCAGCGAGAGCGGGGCGACGATGAAATTGGTGATCGCCGCGTTGTGATCGAATTTCTCCGCCCAGATCGAGGAGAGCAGCCCCAGCAGCGCGAGGAACGTGGCCCCCATCAGGCCGAACCAGATAATCGCCCAGAGATGCGCGATCCCCACGTCCGCGCCCGGCCAGAGCAGCACCGCGCCATAGATCACAAGGCCCACCAGCACCGCGCGCGTCACGGCTGCGCCGGTCATCGCCAGCATCAGCTCGCCTTCGGAAAGCGGCGGCATCAGGAAGTCGATGATCGTCCCCTGGATCTTACCCGAGAGGAACGAGAAACTGGCGTTGGCAAAGGCATTCTGCATCATGCCCATCACGATCAGTCCCGGCGCGACGAACGAGGCGAAATTGACGCCCAGCACCTGCCGCCCGCCCCGGCCCAGCGCGACATCGAAGATCACCAGAAACAGCAGCGTGGTGATCGCGGGTGCCCAGATCGTCTGCGTCTGCACCTTGAAGAAGCGCCGCACCTCCTTCATATATAGGGTCTTGAGCCCGATCCAGTTCACCTTGTGGATCACCGGTTGCCCTTTGACGGGGAAATCGCGCGTGGGGCGGACCGTTCCGACTTTGGACGGGCTCGCTGGTTTGGGTTGATTGGCCATGTTCTGGCGACTATCGGCTGCCCTTTGCGCTTGCAAGCGGGCACAGTCGCCTTTTCTGGGCCTGTGAATTATTCTGCGAAGGAATTGAGTACCGATGAGCTGGACCGACGAGCGGATCGCCAAGCTGACCAAGATGTGGGAATCGGGCAAGACGGCAAGCCAGATTGCCGACGAGCTTGGCGGGGTGAGCCGCAATGCCGTGATCGGCAAGGCGCATCGCCTGGGCCTCAAGGCGCGCCCCTCCCCGGTAAAGGGCAACGAAAAGCCCGCCAAGAAGGCCGCGAAGAAGAAGGACGCGCCCGCCGCGCCGAAGAAGGCCAAGAGCGAGGCCGCGCCCAAAAAGGCCAAGGCAGAAAAGGCCAAGGCTCCCGAGCCGGTCGCCAGGGAGGCGAAGGCCGCGCCAGCGCCCAAGGCAGAGGCAAAGCCGGCCGCGCCCGCAGCCGCGCCTGCCGCATCGGGCAACAGCCAGCCTGCGCCGCAGCCCGAAACGCCCAAGATCGTTTCGGTCGGCCCCGGCGGCTTCCTGCGGCAGGGCCCGGGCGACCAGCAGGCACCGATCCCGCCCGCGCCGCCGCGCCGACTCGTGCCCGCAAAGCCGAGCCCGGAAATCGCCGACAAGACGGGCCTGCTCGACCTTAACGACCGCATCTGCCGCTGGCCGATGGGGCATCCGGGCGAACCGGACTTCCACTTCTGCGGCGAAAAGGTGAACCCGGGTTTCCCCTACTGCGTCGAACATTGCGGCCGCGCGTTTCAGGCACAGCTGCCCCGCGGCGCGCGCCGCCCGCCTCCGCCGCTGCCCTTTGGCGGCCCGAGGGTTCGGTAAGGGCCAACGTTCCCAATCACGGAGTTTCGTCGGCCCGCACTTGATGCGGGCCCAGGCTGCCATTGTAATGACGTTAGCGCGAAGAAAAGCCTGGCCCCGTGTCCCCGGCCTACGCCGGGGCAGGCAAGCACGGGGCGACGAGCGCCATAGCAATATCGCGCTAACCGGATCGCAAGCATCCTCTGCCATCTTGCCTGCCCGAAAGGACGCAGGATGGCCGATGACAGCACCGAAACCGGATTCGAACGGCTCGACCGCAAGGTCGGCATGGCCTGGAGCCGTTTCTGGGGCATGGTCCTGATCGGCGTGGCGCTGGTCATCGCCGGAAGCGTAGTCGCGGACGACCAGTTCGCGGTCTCAAGCCACTGGCCGGGCCTTGCCTTTGCCGCCTTCCTGCTGCTGCTCGCGCGGCTCTGCTATCGTTCGCGCGAAGGGATGCTCGACCTCATGTCGGGCACGCAGTCTTCGCGCGCGCGCAGATAGCGCTTCGCTCTAAGCCTCGCTCGCCGCCTGTTCGCGCGCGGCGGCTTCGCTGTCTTCGGTGACCTTGTGGTGCGGTTTGAGGAACAGCGCGAGGATCGTGCCGATAATCGTCAGGCCGGCAATCCAGGTCATCGTCAGGCGGAAACCTTCGGGCGAAGGCAAGGACGCACCGGTTTCGGGCGAAGTCACCGTCGCAGTCGCCAGCAGCACCGCGATCACCTGCGCGCCGATCGCGGCGGCCATCCCGCGGGTTACCGCAATCGTGCCGATGGCCTCGCCAGTGCGCTGCTCGGGCACCGCGCCAACGATCACGTTGTAGATTGCCGCATTGAGGATCGTGGTGCCGAACGAGATCACACAGAGGATCGAGATCACCGCAACCAGCGTTGACGGCAGCGAAAGCCCGATCAGCCAGCCGACAACCGCCAGCGATGTGCCGATTACCACCGTTCGACGATCGCCGAAATTCTTCGTCAGCCAGCCCGAAAGCGGCCCGGCAAAGAACGAAAGGATGTTCGAGGGAAGCTTTGCCAGCCCCGCAACGGTCGCCGAAAGCCCCAGCCCGGCCATCGTCCAGACGGGCGACTGCGTGAAGGTCGAGAAGACGAGCACCACCTGCATCGTGCCGAGGCCAAGGCAGATCGTCAGCAGGTTGGCCAGCGCGACATTGCGCGTGCCCAGCAGCCGCAGATCGACAAACGGCTCCTCCGCGCGCAGCGAGCGCCGCGCCCAGTATGCCATGACCACCGCCCCGATCAGGATAGTCCCCCAGACCTGTGGATCGGCCCAGCCCAGCGATTTCGACTGGCTGACGCCATAGAGCATCGCCATGATTCCCGGCGCAGGCAGCAGGCCTTCGAGCCAGTCGATGCGCGTTCTTGGCGGAATGCCGGGCTTTCCGGGCACCCAGAACTTGCAGGCCACCCATGACAGGGCAAGCAGGATCGCGCTGACCACAAACAGCCAGTGCCAGTTGAGATTATCGACGATCACCCCGCCCAGCACGAGGCCGATGGCAACGCCGACGCCCGAGCCGGTTGTCATCAACCCGACCGCGACCGGCACGCGTTCCCTTGGCAGGCTCTCGCGAATGATGCCGATCGAAAGCGGGATGACCGCCACGGAAAAGCCTTGCAGCGCGCGCCCGACCAGCACGATTGCGAAGTTGTCGGTTATCGCCGAGAGAATCGAACCGATGGTGGCGATCACCAGCATCCATTGCATGACCGTCTTGCGGCCCTTGATGTCGCCGATGCGCCCGACCAGCACGCCCGCGGCTGCGCCGATCAGCATGTGCATCGTGACGAGCCAGCCGGCGGTGATCGGATCGCCGAACTCGTTGATGAGCGTCGGCAGCGCGGCATAGAGCATCGCCGATTCGAAGGTCGCGGCGATTTCCGCCATGAACAGCGCGGTGATGATCTTCAGGTAGGTGGACCGATCCACTGCATTCTCCCCTGCCCGCGTCGCGCGCTGGCCTTGTTGTCGCGGCAATTCAGCGCCTTTTGCAGTCCCACGCAAACGAAATCGCCGAAACCGGCTGGCGCGCGGCCAAATCGCGCGGCATGATCGCCCGCATGATGAAACTGCTTGCCTCGCTCCTTTCCGCGCTGCTGCTGACCATCGGCACGGCCCATGCCCAGACCGAACCTGCCGCAGCCGAACCGGCCCCCGCCCCGCCGCCCGAGCTGGTGCGCGTGGTGCTCAACACCGAGATGGGTCCGATCATCCTGCATCTCGACAAGACCAACGCGCCGGTCACGACGGGCAATTTCCTGCGTTATGTCGACGAGAAGCGGCTCGACGGAACGGTGTTCTACCGCGCTATGCACCTTGAATGGGGAACGCCGCCCAATGGCCTTATTCAGGGCGGCACGCAGAACGATCCGAAGCGCGAATTGCCGCCAATCGCGCATGAGCCGACCAACCTGACCGGCATCCGCCACAAGACCGGCACGATCTCGATGGCGCGCTATGCGCCGGGCACGGCAACCGGCGACTTCTCGATCATGCTCGCGCCGCAGCCGGGGCTCGATGCCATGCCCGATGCCGAAGACGCCGAGGCGCAAGCCGGATTTGCCGCTTTCGGTCAGGTCGTCGAGGGGATGGAGACGGTGCGCGCGATCTTCAACGCGCCAATCTCGCAGACCAAGGGCGAAGGCTGGATGCGCGGGCAGATGATCGAAAAGCCGGTGAAGATCCTCACCGCCCACCGCGCGCCGATGCCCGCGCCTGCACCGGTTCCCGAACCCGTTCCCTGATTCACTCCAACCCAGAGGAGATTCGCCCATGCCCGTCACCCTGCACCATGCCGTCGTCCAGACGTACCAGCAGATCCTGCCGCAAATAGCCGGGCTGATCGACAAGGCCGAAGGCCACTGCGCCGATAACAGCCTCGACGCGGGCACGCTGACCGAGGCTTATCTGGCGCGGGACATGTGGCCCTTTGCCAAGCAGGTCTTTGAATGCGGCCACCATTCGGCGCGCGCCATCGAGGGCGTGCGCGCGGGCGTTTTCGGGCCGGAGATCGACCCGGTCCCGAGCGACTTTGCCGCGCTGCGCAAGGAGATCGCGGACGCGCGGGCCATCGTCGACGGCGTCGAACCCGGCGAGCTGGAGGAAATCGCGGACCGCGACATGCTGTTCAAGTTCGGCGAGCGGGAAATTCCCTTTACCGTCACCGATTTCCTGCTGAGCTTTTCGCTGCCCAACTTCTATTTCCACGCCACCAGCGCCTATGCCGTGCTCCGCAATCAGGGACTGCCCGTCGGCAAGATGGACTACCTCGGCAAGCTACGAACGCGGGCCTGACGTTCAACCTGCCGCCACCGGTCGAAGGCGCTGCATCAGCACCGCCGCAATCAATGCGATCGGCACCCCGGCCCAGAATGCAGGCGCATAGGAACCGGCGCTGTCATAGATCACGCTGATCGCCAGCGGCCCGATCGCGGCGGCCAGCGCAGTCAGGCTCATGACCACGCCGAAGACCACGCCGAAAACCCGGGCGTCGAAATACCTGGCGACGATCACCGTGACCAGCGCCATGTTTGCACCGCTGGCCAGTCCGAAGATCGCGCTTGCCGTGATGGCCAGCGCCACGCTGTTCGAGCGCAGCGCGAAGAGTACGCAGGCCAGCGCGAGGAGCGCCATGATAAGCAACGCCATGCGCGATGGGCCATGCCGGTCGAACAGCGATCCGGCGAAGAGCTTGCCCGGCACCGCCGTCAGCCCCGCAACCATCGCCACCGTCGCGGCTCCGGCAAGGGTCAGCCCCTTTTCGGCGAGCGCAGGCGAAAGGTGGATCGAATAGGCCGAGCCGATAACCGTGATGAGCGTCATCGCCAGCGCCAGCCTGACAAAGGTGCCCGACAGGAAAACGGGCTTTAACGCCACTTCGGGCCGGGGCTCATCCGTCCCCTGCTCGCTGCCCCGGGCCTTGCCGCGCGGACGACGATCGAAAAAGAACAGCAAGGACAGGATCAACGCCGGACCGACCCAGAGCAGCGCCAGCAGCTGAAACGACATGCGCCAGCCGAACTCGTCGAGCAGGAACCGCGCCACCGGCGGGCCGAACGCGGTCGACATGTTGTTGCCGCACAGCGCAATGGCGATCGCAAGACTGCGATATTTGTCGAAGACGAACGAGACCACCGAAAGCCAGACCGTCGGCCCGACCAGCGCCCCCACGCCCGACTGGAACGCCCAAAGCCCGATCCAGAGCGACAGGCTTTCCGTCGCGAGTGAAAACGCCGCAATCGCGATGCCGACCAGGATCAGCCCCGGTATCGCCAGCCAGCGCGCGTTGAGCTTGTCCGCCATGCGCCCGACCACCGGCGAAAGCAGGAAACCCAGCACCAGCGAAAGCGAAAGCCCCGCCGTTGCCTGGCTGCGCGTCCAGCTGAATTCGGTTTCGAGCGGGGCCATGAACTGGCCCAGCGCATAGATCGAGATCGACGGCGCCGAACTGCCCAGCAAGGCGCAGAGCAGGATCGGCCAGTGCTGGCGGAACTCGTTGGTCTGCGCCTCCGCGCCGGACGCTGCACTCACCTGGCAGGCATCCGGATACTCTTGCCGAATCTGCGCATTGCTCTCTCCCCTCGCACTTTCTGCGAACCTAGATGCAAGCTGCCGCCCGGTCCATCCCGGATGGCCCCGGACAAGTTACATGTCTGAATTTTTCGTTTTCTTCTTCGTTACTTGCAGGAAGACGAAATCGGTATTTGCCCTTACTTAACCTTAAGCCTTTGCCGGTACCGCGTCCGATGCAAGCAATCCGCAATACGGGGACGGGCAAAAGCCGTAAAATCAATGGCTTTCGAGGCTAATCAGAACGGCACAGGCGGCAATTCCGCGCTGGTGCAGGCCTACCAGCCGATCGTGCGCGGCTATTTCATGATCGCGGGGCTCTATTATGCGATCATGACGTTGACGCATTTCTGGTTCGTCGCGCCGCAAAACCGGGTCGCGATGATGTCCATCTCGACGATAGCGATGCTGGTCGCGGCGCAGGGTGCCTATGAACTCCGCCGCCCGATTGCGCCCGGCAAGCTCGAAGCCCTGTCCGGCCTGGTCAACGCGCTGGTGATCCTCAACATCGTCGTCGCGCTGCATATCGAATTCGCCGTGGCCAAGCTGGTCTATTTCATCATGGCCGCGATGATCTTCGCCTTCGCCAGCGTCACCCTGCGTCAAGCGGTGGCGTCGGTCGCGGTTGCCATCGGCGCGATGTTCTACGAGGTCAGCACGCGGGTCCCCGGCACGCTCACGACCTATGTCTTCGTTGCTTTCGCCGGGGCGCTGAGCGCGCTGGCCATCGCCTATTTCCTCAAGCGCGCAATCGTCACCGCCACCTCCGAACGGCGCAATGCCGAATGGCGGCTGCGCGAGGCCGAGCAGATCAGCGACAAAATGCGCAAGCAGTCGCGCTCCGACGAGCTGACCGGCCTGCCCAACCGCCGCGCCTTTTTCGACAAATTCGAGGAAGCCTCGGGCGTCGCCGCAACCGGGACGATGGACCAGATCTGGCTCGCCCTGCTCGATCTCGACGGGTTCAAGGCGGTCAACGACAATTACGGCCACATGACCGGCGATACGCTGCTCAGGGAGGTCGCGACGCGGCTCAAGGACTATTGCGGCGAGGAAGCCTGCGTTTGCCGGATGGGCGGCGACGAATTCAATATCATCCTCCCGGCAATGCACAGCGAGCGACAGCTTGAGGCCTGGGCCGGCGGGCTGCTCGCCGAAATCGGACAGGTTTACCTGATCGACGACAGGCTGGTGCAGATTTCCGGTTCGATCGGCTGCTGCCGCATCACCGGCGGCGGCGATGACAAGGTCGTGCAGAAGGCAGACTACGCGCTGATGCATGCCAAGCGCAACGGCAAGGACCGCGTCGTCGTTTTCCGCGAGGAACACGAGCAGGACGCCGCCGAACGCTTCGCCATCGAACAGGCGCTGCGCATCGCCGACTTCGATGCCGAGATCGAGCTGCTGTTCCAGCCGCAATACCGCCTCGGCGAGCAGCGCTTTGCCATCGCCGAGGCCCTCGCACGCTGGAACAGCCCCACTATCGGCAAGGTCGAGCCCGACCGCTTCATCACGATTGCCGAGGAATCGGGGCTGATCGCCAAGATCACGCTCGCGGTGGTCGACAAGGCCCTGGCGCAAGTCGCGCATTGGGACGGCCGGATCGCGATTTCGATCAACCTTTCGGGGCATGACCTGCTCTCCGACCAGATCATCAACCAGATCGTCGGCAAGGTGCGGAGCGCAGGGGTCGATCCCGCGCTGGTCGAGTTCGAAGTGACCGAAACCGCGATGATGGTCGACCTGCAGCGCGCCATCGCCAACCTCAACCGGCTGGCGCAGCTCGGCCACGGCCTCGCGCTCGACGATTTCGGTACTGGCTATTCGAACTTCACCTATTTGCGCTCGCTGCCCATCGGCAAGCTCAAGGTCGACGGCTCGTTCATGCAGGACGTGGCCGACCCGATGACCGAAAAGGTGCTGCGCTCGCTCGTCGGGATGGCGCGCACGCTCGATGTCGAATGCCTGCTCGAAGGCGTCGAAAGCGAGCTGGAACTGGCGCTGGCAAAGCGCGTCGGCGCGCAATCGGTGCAGGGCTACCTGTTCGGCAGGCCGATGACGGCGGGCGAGGTGATTGCGCGCCATGGCGTAGCAGACAATCCCGCCGGCGATGCCGCGCTGCGCGCCTGAGACACCTTGGTCCTCCCCCATCGGGGGAGGGGGCTGGCGCAGCACTATCCCCCTCCGTCAGCCCTGCGGGCGGCCACCTCCTCCGATGGGGGAGGATCTCCAGATACGGTTTTCGCCTGGCCACGGCTGATACCGAGTCATTCCCAACCTGCTTCGTGAGCGAAGTCGAACGACCCGCCCCCCTCTGTCCCAACCTTCGCTCGACACGAACGGCTTGGGGGACCGTCATCCGGATTGACCGCACCAAAACAAAAGGGCCGCAAGGATTGCTCCTTGCGGCCCTCGTGCTGGAACCATCGGTAGATGGGTTAGACCTTAGTCGTCCTCTTTGAGGAACGCCGGCATGTGGTCGGGATCGCCACCGCCGTTGTCGTCGCGGTCACGGCGCGGGCCGCGTCCACGGCCACCGCGATCGCCGCCACGGTCGCCACGGTCGCCGCGCGGGCCACGACGGTCGCCGCCGCGTCCGCCACGACCGCCTTCGCGGTCACCGCGCGGTTCGCGCGGCGGGCGGGTGTCTTCGAGTTCCTCGCCGGTTTCCTGGTCGACGACGCGCATCGACAGGCGGACCTTGCCGCGGTTGTCGATCTCGAGCACCTTGACCTTCACTTCCTGGCCTTCGGAGACGACGTCGGTCACCTTCTCGACGCGCTCGTTCTTCATTTCGGAGACGTGGACGAGGCCGTCCTTGCCGCCCATGAAGTTCACGAACGCACCGAAGTCGACGATGTTGACGACCTTGCCGGTGTAGATCTTGCCGACTTCGGCTTCCTCGACGATGCCTTCGATCCACTTCTTCGCGGCCTCGATCTGGTCGAGGTCCGAAGACGAGATCTTGATGACGCCTTCGTCGTCGATGTCGACCTTCGCGCCGGTTTCCGCGACGATCTCGCGGATCACCTTGCCGCCGGTGCCGATAACGTCGCGGATCTTCGACTTGTCGATCTGCATCGTTTCGATACGCGGGGCGTGGGCGGAAAGCTCGGTACGGGCCGAACCCAGTGCCTTGGTCATCTCGCCAAGGATGTGCGCGCGGCCTTCCTTCGCCTGGTTGAGCGCGGCTTCGAAGATTTCCTTCGTGATGCCCGCGATCTTGATGTCCATCTGCATCGTGGTGATGCCGGCCTCGGTGCCCGCGACCTTGAAGTCCATGTCGCCGAGGTGGTCTTCATCGCCAAGGATGTCGGACAGCACGGCGAAATCGTCGCCTTCGAGGATCAGGCCCATCGCGATGCCCGAAACCGGGCGCTCGATCGGAACGCCCGCGTCCATCATCGCAAGACAGCCGCCGCAGACAGTTGCCATCGACGAGGAGCCGTTCGACTCGGTAATGTCCGAGAGAACGCGGATCGTGTAGGGAAGTCTTCCTTCGAGGGCAGCACCGGGTGCAGCGCGCGCCATGCCAGCTTGCCGTGGCCAACCTCGCGGCGGCCCGGCGCGCCGAAGCGGCCGACTTCGCCGACCGAATAGGGCGGGAAGTTATAGTGCAGCATGAAGTGCTGGTAGGAGAGACCCTCCAGCCCGTCGATCATCTGCTCCGATTCCTTGGTGCCCAGCGTGGTGGTGCAGATCGCCTGCGTCTCACCGCGCGTGAACAGCGCCGAACCGTGGGTGCGCGGCAGGAAGCCCGCCGTCGCCTCGATCGGGCGCACTTCGTTGACCTTGCGGCCATCGATGCGCTGGCCGTCCTTGAGGATCGCGCCGCGAACGATTTCGGCCTCGATCTTCTTGGTCAGCTTGCCCGCGGTCATCTGCGTCTGGCCGTCGGCCTCGGCAAACTTCGCCTTCACCTTCGCGCGCGCTTCGTTGAGCGCGTTCGAGCGAGCCGACTTGTCGGTCAGCTTGTAGGCAGCGGCGATATCGTCACCGACGAGCGACTTGATCTCGGCCTTCATTTCGGCGGTGTTGTCCGAAAGGTCGATTTCCCAAGGCTCCTTGGCGGCCTTCTCGGCCAGATCGATGATCGCGCCGATCACCTTGCGGCTTTCGTCATGCGCGAACATGACGGCGCCGAGCATTTCGTCTTCCGTAAGCTCCTTGGCTTCGGATTCGACCATCATCACCGCTTCGGACGTCGCGGCGACGACGAGGTCGAGGCGGCCTTCTTCCAGAGCGGTTTCCTGCTTCGGGTTGAGGACATATTCGCCGTCGATGTAGCCGACGCGGCAGGCGCCGATCGGGCCCATGAAGGGGACGCCCGAAATGGTCAGCGCAGCCGAAGCGGCGATCATCGCAACGATGTCGGCCTCGGTCTCGCCGTCATAGGACATGACCTGGCAGATGACGTTGATTTCGTTGTAGAAACCTTCGGGGAACAGTGGACGGACCGGACGGTCGATAAGGCGGCTGGTCAGCGTTTCCTTTTCGGTCGCGCCGCGTTCACGCTTGAAGAAGCCGCCCGGGATGCGCCCGGCCGACGAGAACTTTTCCTGATAGTGCACGGTGAGCGGGAAGAAGTCCTGCCCTTCGCGCACGGACTTTGCAGCGGTGACCGCGCAAAGAACGACGGTTTCGCCATAGGTCGCCAGAACGGCGCCATCGGCCTGACGGGCAATTCGCCCGGTTTCCAGAGTGAGGGTCTTTCCGCCCCACTCCAGCGATACGGTTTTCGTGTAGAACATTTGGTATTTTCCTTGGACCCGCCCGACCCTATTGCCGCGCGGGGTTTACTGCCGGGGATACCGTCCCGGTCCGGTGCGGGGCGTGTTGTCTTTGCCCCAAGGCGCGCCCGTCGAATTACGGGCGATACCCCAATATGCAAACGGCTCCCGTTGGGGAGCCGCCTGCGGAAGAGTTATTTCCGGAGACCCAGCTTCTGGATCAGGGCGTTGTAGCGCTCGACGTCTTTCTTCTTGAGATAGTCAAGCAGCGAGCGGCGCTTGTTGACCATCGCCAGCAGGCCGCGGCGCGAGTGGTTGTCCTTGTGGTGCTCCTTGAAGTGCTCGGTCAGGTTGTTGATCCGTTCGGTCAGGATCGCGACCTGCACTTCCGGGCTGCCCGTGTCGTTGGTCTGACGGGCGTTGTCCTGAATGATTTCAGTCTTCTTTTCGGCGGTTACCGACATGTCTTTTCCTTACTCAGCGACATCTTCACAGATTGAATCCCCGCACGACCCGGACGTTGCCGTCCTGAACTTCCACCAGCGCGACGGGAACAGTCCCTTCTCGCGCCCAGTGCAGCCCGTCGTTAAGGGGCAGCCCGGTCAGAACCCGGCCCTGTCGGACCGCCCTTGCCTGCTCCGGGCCGAGATCGAGGGCCGGGATGTCGTCCAGCCCTGCCTCCAGTGGCAAGAGTACGTTCGTTAGGCGCGCGCCCTTACCGATTTCGTTGAGTTTGTCCAGCGAAATCGCGTGGTCCAGCGTGAAGGGGCCCGCCTTGATGCGGCGTAGATAGGTGACGTGTCCTACCGTTCCAAGGGCATGGGCGATATCGCGCGCGAGGCTGCGGATGTAAGTGCCCTTCGAAACGTTGGCGACGAGCGTGACGGATTCGGCCAGTTCGAGCGGCGCGGACGGGTCGTAAGGGTCTGGACGACCGGCGGTTGAGGCGAAGGAGGAGGTTATCGGCGGATCGCTCCTCTCCCCTTGCGGGAGAGGATACGCAGGCTTGCGAGCTTGCTCGCTAGCCGGAGTTGGAGAGGGGCTTTCGCCCTCGCCCCCCTCTCCAAGCTCCGCTACGCCGTGCGGCGAAGCTTCGCTATCCTCTCCCGCGAGGGGAGAGGACAGGCGCAGCGAATGCACCGTCACCCTTCGCGTCTTCAGCTCCACCTGCTCACCTGCACGCGCAAGATCATAGGCCCGCTTGCCATCGACCTTCAGCGCCGAATAGGCAGGCGGCATCTGCTCGATTTCCCCTTCGAAAGCCGAGAGGATCGCCGCCACCGCCGCGATGGGCGGGAAGCGGTCGGACTGCGCGACCACCTCGCCTTCGGCATCGCCTGTATCGGTCTCGGTGCCGAACTGAATCGTGAACTCATAGGTCTTGTCGCTGTCGAGCATTCGCCCGGCGAGCTTCGTGGCTTCGCCCAGCGCAATCGGCAGCACCCCCGTGGCGAGCGGGTCCAATGTCCCGCCGTGCCCGACCTTGACCTTGCCGAAACCCGCCTCGCGCAGATTGCGCTTCACCGCGCCGACCGCCTGCGTCGATCCGAGTTCCAGCGGTTTGTCGAGGATGATCCAGCCGTGCGGGGTGGGCTTGTCCGTCATGGCAGGGTAAGTGGGGATTGTTGGGGCATTGGTAAAGGCCGCGTCGGTCGCCAATGTCCCGCGCAGGCGAGAGAAAGGGCGGAGATGAGCAAGGCAGCGACACAGTCAGGCTGGCTGGGCAAGATCGAGCGAGCCGGCAACAAGCTGCCCGATCCGGTCTTCCTGTTCCTCTATTTCATCCTCGCGCTGGTCGTGATCAGCGTGATCGCAGACCTTGCAGGGCTGGCCGCACGCCACCCGACCGAGATCGACGAAGCAACCGGGGCCGCGCGCGAGATCGGCGCGCTGAGCCTGCTTTCGGCAGAGAACATCCGCCGTCTCTGGACCGAGATGCCGACCACCTTCACGCATTTTCACCCGCTCGGCTATGTCCTCGTGGTGATGCTCGGCGCGGGCGTAGCAGAGCGTTCCGGGCTGTTCGGCACGGCGATGCGCGCGGGGCTGCGCAATGCGCCCAAGGCGATGCTGACGCCGCTGGTGGTCTTTGTCGCGATGATGGGCAACCACGCCGCCGATGCGGGTTATGTCGTCCTGATCCCGCTGGCGGGCATTATTTTCCACGCCGCCGGACGCCACCCCATCGCGGGCATCGCTGCGGGTTTCGCGGGCGTTTCGGGCGGCTTTTCCGCCAATGTCATACCCGGCCAGCTCGATGCGCTGCTTTTCGGGCTGACGCAGGCGGCGGTCGAAACCGTCTTTACCGGCGTTACCGTCAACATCGCGGGCAACTGGTATTTCATAACCGCGATGACGGTCTTCTTCCTGCCGGTGATCTGGTATGTCACCGACCGCATCATCGAGCCGCGCCTTGGCGAGTGGCAGCCGCAGCGCGCCGATGCCGCGCTCGCCGACGATCAGGAAGGCCGCCCGCTGACCGAAGGGGAAAGCAAGGGCCTGCGCTGGGCCGGGCTTGCCTTGCTGGCGATCTGCGCGCTCTGGGCGTTTTTTGTCTGGGGTCCGGGCACCCCGCTGGTCGACCAGGACGCCCCGCCCGAAGGCCGCCTCAGCCCGTTCTACAACAGCCTCGTCGCCTTCTTCTTCCTGTTCTTCCTTGCCGCTGGCTGGGCCTATGGCAAGGCATCGGGCGCGATCAGGGACCACCGCGACCTCGTCAAGATGATGTCGGGTGCGATGGCAGACATGTCCTATTACCTCGTGCTGGCCTTCGTCGCCGCGCATTTCGTGGCGATGTTCAACTGGTCGAACCTCGGCCTGATCTTCGCGGTGAAGGGTGCGGACCTGCTCGGCTCTTCCGGACTTCCGGCATGGGCGCTGCTGGCGGCGATCATCGTCGCGTCGGCCTTTATCAACCTCTTTGTCGGATCGGCGAGCGCCAAGTGGGCGCTGCTCGGCCCGGTGCTGGTGCCGATGCTGATGCTGCTGGGGATCACGCCGGAAATGGCGACGGCGGCCTATCGCGTGGGTGACAGCGCGACCAACATCATCACCCCGCTGATGCCCTATTTCCCGCTGATCCTCGTCTTCGCGCAGCGCTGGGACCGCGAGTTCGGCCTCGGATCGCTGGCGGCGACGATGTTGCCCTATTCGATCGGGCTGATGATCGCCGGGCTCTTGCTGACGGTTGGCTGGGTGGCGCTTGACCTGCCGCTCGGTCCGGGCGCGGAAGTATTTGCTGCGCCGCCCGCTGCCCAGGCAAGATGATCACGCCTAGCGACCCGCAATCGCCAGCGCCAGATCCATGAAGAACCCGCGCGCCCATTCAACCGGGGGCAGCACGACATTCTCGACGATACCGAGGCCGGGAAACAGCCAGGGGATCACCAGCAGGACAAGGAACAGCAGCCCGAGACCGAAGGGCCGCAGCTTGGCATACTGGCGCGCCATGTCGGGTGGCAGCAGGCCTTCGACGATGTGCGACCCGTCGAACGGCGGGATCGGAAGCAGGTTAAACAGCGCCAGGAACACATTGATAACGATGAAATAATTAAGCCCGAGCAAGAGCAGCCCAGCCCCGCCGTCAGGCGTCCCGCCGCTCACAGCCCGCGCCGTCAGCCCGAGCAGCACCGCGCCGATCAGCGCAAGCACGATGTTCGTCCCCGGCCCGGCAGCGGCAACCGTCATCATGTCGCGGCGCGGGTTATTGAGCCGCCGGAAGTTGACCGGCACCGGCTTCGCCCAGCCGAAGACCGGCGCGCCGCTGAGCGCGAGGAAGCCCGGCAGGATCACCGTCCCGATCGGATCGACATGGCGCAGCGGGTTAAGCGAAAGGCGCTTGCGCTCCTTCGCGGTCGGATCGCCGAGCATATTCGCCACCCAGCCATGCGCGACCTCGTGAAACACGATGGCAATGATGAGGCAGGGAATGAGGATTATCGCCAGCAGCAGCGTATCTTGGTCCATGCGCGCGAATGTGGCGTCAGTCGCCCGACAGCGCAAGCAGGATGGCAGCAAGTTCGGCAGGCTTGGTGTTCATCGCCTGATGCCCGCAATCGAGCGTTACCACCTCATCCGCATGCAGCCGCTCGGCGAAGCGGTCCTGCCAGTCGGGCGGCAGGCTCATGTCCTGCAGGCATTTGACGTAGGTGACCGGCATGTCCGAAAGGTGATCGCGCCGCCAGTCGGAATGCTCGTAGCAGACCTGCGGCCACATATCCTCGCCCAGCTTTGCTAGGAACCGGCCAGCCTGCGCATCGTCCATGTCGTTGCAGAACATGATGCCGAAGCGTTCGGCGATGTCGGTGGTCATTGGGTCGACCGGCCAGCCGACCTGATCGGGGTTCGCGCCGTGCAGGCCCATGCCCATCTGGTCCAATGTGGTATGCCCCGGCAACGGCGCGGAGCAGGTGACGAAGACCAGCTTGCTGAACAGGTCGGGCGCGATCTCGGCCATTTCGGGCATGGTCATTCCGGCCTGCGAATGGCCGACCAGCACGACATCTGAGAGACCAGCGCTGCGGACATCCTCAACCAGTTCGCGCGAAATGTCGGAGAACGCCATGCCCCCGGTCGCGCGCCCGCGCTTTGCCCCGCAGCCCGGCGCATCGAGCGCAAGGCAGCGCGCCGCGCCAGCCGACTGGCGTTCCATTTCGGCAATCGTCTCGGCCCAGACCCAGCCGCCCTGCCCGCCACCGTGAAGAAATGCGAAGTCAGTCATCATTCGGCTCCCATTCCTCTCCCCTTGCGGGAGAGGATACGAAGGCTTGCACTCGCGTATGCGAGGGCTAGCCGGAGTTGGAGAGGGCTATGCGTCCCAGCCCCCTCTCCAAGCGTCGCTAGTCCCTTGCGGGCCAAGCTCTGCTATCCTCTCCCGCGAGGGGAGAGGATGGACTTATCAATCCTCATCCAAATCGCGCGCGACGCGCGGGTCGGAGAGGAGCTTCTCGATGCGGTCCGCCTCGTCGAAGCTCTCGTCGGCGCGGAATTGCAGCTTGGCGGCAAACTTCAGGCCGAGCCGCTTGGCAACCTCGCGCTGGAAATAGGCGGTGTTCTGCCGCAGCGCCTTGACCACCGCTGCCTCGTCACTGCCGAGCAGCGGCTTCACATAGACCGTTGCGTTGCGAAGGTCGGGCGTCATGCGCACCTCGGTGACCGAGATATTGGCCGCCGAAACCACGTCGTCGTGCACTTCCTGCCGGGTGAGCAGCTCGGACAGGACATGGCGCACCCGCTCGCCCACCTTGAGGACGCGGACCGATTGCTGTTCGGGGGTGAATTCCTGGCGGCGGGCCATTGGCTCTAATCCATCT
>JAWKXP010000024.1:0-43795 GCA_041396945.1 Sphingomonadaceae bacterium
ATCGGCCCGACGCGGTTGAATTATGCGCGCGTGGTCCCCATGGTAGATTTCACGGCCCAGAGCCTGGGCAAGCTCATCGGATAGCTGGAATTACAGAACATGAATGACGAAAAGACTGGACCGCAGGAAGATCCGGCGGTTGCGGCGGAATTGAAGGGCGTACCTGAGGAATTCCTCGATAAGGGCGAGGATGGCGAGGCCGAGACGGTCTCGCTCGGCGGTGCGCTGGAAGACCTCAGGAACGATCTTGAGGCGGCGAAGCAGGACGTGCTTTACGCTAAGGCGGAAACGCAGAACCTGCGCCGCCGGATGGAAAAGGAAGTGGGCGACGCGCGTGCCTACGCTGCGACCGGCTTTGCTCGTGATATCCTCTCGGTTTCAGACAACCTTTCTCGCGCCCTCGATGCGATTCCGGCGGAATTGCGCGAAGACGAGAAGATGAAGGGCCTCGTCGCCGGTATCGAGGCGACCGCGCGCGAGCTTGAGAAGGTCTTCGGCCAGCACGGGATTACCCGCATTGCGGCGAAGGGCCTGCCGCTCGACCCGAACCAGCATCAGGCGATGATGGAAATCCCTTCGAACGATGTCGAGCCGGGCACCGTGGTGCAGGAAATGCAGGCCGGCTACATGATCAAGGACCGCCTGCTGCGCCCGGCAATGGTGGGCGTGGCGAAGAAGCCGGATTGACCAAAACGCGTGCTCGTCGCCCCGTGCCTGACACGGGGCTTGGCTTACCTTATCCGCCAGTCCGATTAACAAGCTCAGGCCCGCATCAAGTGCGGGCCGACGTTTTGTGGCTGCAATTTTTTGGAAACTACCCGGTCGCCTCCGGGAAGCTGACCAGCAGGTCATACGCGGACTTGTCCGCCACGCCCGCCACCTTCGCGCCGTTCCGCAGCAGAAACGCATGCCGCACGATCTCGGCCTGTTGCTCGATACCGTACTGCTCAAGCCGCCAGCCCGGCTTCAGGCTGTAATCGTATCGCGCCCATGGCATTCGCCGCATCAGCAGGAACCACGGCCCGCGTGTCTGAACCTGCCAGACGTGGACCATCTCGTGGATGAAGTGGCCTTGCCGGTGCAGCGCCACTTGCGAGAAGTCCTCGCAATAGGCCTCGCCTTCGGGGTGGAAGTGGATGTGCCCGCGCGGGGCCATCGTCACGCGGCGTGGCTGGAACGGGAACCATTTGCGGCGATGTATGCGCACCACCGAGTAGTCGATCGCATCGCCGAAAACCGACCGCGCGAGCGCGATTTCGCCCGCCGATAGCGGACGCTCCCCGCCGACCGGGCAGGAGGTCGCGGCAAGGGTGTCGCTCAGTGGTCCATGCCTTCGTGATCCATGCCGCCCGTCGCCTCACCACGCGCTTCGATGGCGAGCGGGATCGAGGCCTTGTCGCCATCGGCGAAGGTGATCGTCATTTCGGTCGTGCCGCCCGCCTTGAGGCCCTCGTCGAGATCGAACGCCATGACATGGTGTCCGCCAGGCGCGAAGGCGAAGCTCACCCCGGCATCGAGCGTGGCCTTCTCGACCTTCTGCATCGAACCGCCGGTGGTCTCGTGCATTTCCGCCGTTTCTGCACCCTCGACGTAAACGCCCGCAATCGCGACCTGCGCGTCGCTATCATTGGTGACATTGAAATAGACCGCGCCCGGACGCCCCGCGACGACCGGCAGCACCAGTTTGGCATCGCTGATCGTAACCCCGGGCTTCGCCTCCGGACCGGCTACCTCGGCCGCGGCTCCGTCAGCTTCGGGTGCGGCAGCTTCCTGCTGGCAGCCCGCCAGCGCCAGACTGGCTGCGGCGAGCGACAGAACCGACAATTTGCAGTGCATTTGCAAGGGAATCTCCCTGAATTTCCTGAACCAAATCACTTGCGCAACATATGGTGCTTTGCGGCCCTTGTGCCAAGCCAAACCGCTCCTATATCGCCCGACGACGACAGTAACCGTCATCAGAGCCGCCAGATCGCCTCGCCATAACGGGAGGTAAACGCGCGGTGTCACACTTGACGTGAGGAATGGGGTAATATGAGCAAAGTTATCGGTATCGACCTTGGCACGACCAACTCGTGCATCGCGGTGATGGACGGGGGCAAGCCCAAGGTTATCGAAAATTCCGAAGGCGCGCGTACGACGCCTTCGATCGTCGCGTTCACCAAGGACAGCGAACGACTGATCGGCCAGCCGGCCAAGCGCCAGGCGGTCACCAATCCGGACAACACGCTGTTCGCGATCAAGCGCCTGATCGGGCGCCGCTTCGACGATCCCATGACCAAGAAGGACATGGAACTCGTCCCCTATGACATCGTCAAGGGCAAGAACGGCGACGCATGGGTCGAAGCGGGCGGCGAAGAGTATTCGCCCAGCCAGATTTCCGCCTTCATCCTCCAGAAGATGAAGGAAACCGCCGAGTCATACCTTGGCGAAACCGTGACGCAGGCGGTCATCACCGTACCCGCATACTTCAATGACGCGCAGCGCCAGGCGACCAAGGACGCCGGCCAGATCGCGGGCCTCGAAGTGCTGCGCATCATCAACGAGCCGACCGCGGCAGCGCTGGCCTATGGTCTCGACAAGGACGATGGCAAGACCATCGCTGTCTATGACCTTGGCGGCGGCACCTTCGACATCTCGATCCTCGAGATCGGCGATGGCGTGTTCGAAGTTAAGTCCACGAATGGCGACACGTTCCTGGGCGGTGAAGACTTCGATTCGGCTATCGTCGAATACCTCGCGGACGAGTTCAAGAAGAAGGAAAACATGGACCTGAAGACCGACAAGCTCGCTCTTCAGCGTCTCAAGGAAGCGGCCGAAAAGGCGAAGATCGAGCTGTCTTCGGCGCAGCAGACGGAAGTGAACCTGCCGTTCATCACCGCGCGCATGGAAGGCGGCGCATCTACGCCGCTGCACCTCGTCGAAACGATCACGCGTTCCAAGCTGGAGCAACTGGTCGGCGATCTGGTCAAGCGCACCCTCGAACCGTGCAAGAAGGCGCTGTCCGATGCGGGCGTTTCGGCAGGCGAGATCGACGAGGTGATCCTTGTCGGCGGCATGACGCGCATGCCCAAGGTCCGCGAAGTCGTGAAGGACTTCTTCGGCAAGGAACCGCACACCGGCGTGAACCCCGACGAAGTCGTTGCCATGGGCGCGGCGATCCAGGCGGGCGTGCTGCAGGGCGACGTCAAGGACGTGCTGCTGCTCGACGTGACGCCGCTTTCGCTCGGCATTGAAACGCTGGGCGGCGTGTTTACGCGCATGATCGACCGCAACACGACGATCCCGACCAAGAAGAGCCAGGTCTATTCGACCGCCGAGGACAACCAGCAGGCGGTGACGATCCGCGTGTTCCAGGGCGAGCGCGAGATGGCCGCGGACAACAAGCTGCTTGGCCAGTTCGACCTTGTCGGCATTCCGCCCGCACGGCGCGGTGTGCCGCAGATCGAGGTGACGTTCGACATCGACGCCAACGGCATCGTCAACGTTTCCGCCAAGGACAAGGGCACCGGCAAGGAACAGCAGATCCGCATCCAGGCTTCGGGCGGTCTTAACGAGGCTGACATCGAGCAGATGGTGCAGGACGCCGAAAAGTTCGCCGAGGAAGACAAGAAGCGGCGCGAGCAGGCCGAGGCCCGCAACAACGCCGATTCGCTTGTCCACGCGACCGAACAGCAGCTGTCCGAGCATGGCGACAAGATCGACGCCGATCTCAAGAGCGAAGTCGAGGCAGCGATTGCCGAGACCAGGACTGCGCTCGAAGGCGACGATGTTGAGGCGATCAAGACCAAGTCCGAAGCGCTGACGCAGGCCGCCATGAAGATGGGCCAGACCATCTACGAGAAGGAACAGGCTGCTGCCGCTTCTCCCGAAGCCGATGGCGGCGGTGACGCATCCTCGGCCGACGAGGAAGTGGTCGACGCCGAGTTCTCGGAAGTCGACGAAGACAACAAGGCCTGAGTGCCCGTATGAAAACCCTGACCGCCACCGGTGCTCCGCGCCCCGGTGGCGGTTGAGTTTCCAAAGGGACGCCCATGTCAGCAACCCAGATAGACTATTACGAACTGCTCGAAGTCGAGCGCACGGCGGACGACAAGACGATCAAGTCGTCCTACCGCAAGCTCGCGATGAAGTATCACCCGGACCGCAATCCGGGCGATGCGGAGGCCGAGGCGAAGTTCAAGTCCATCAGCCAGGCCTATGACTGCCTGAAAGACCCGCAGAAACGCGCGGCTTACGACCGCTTCGGCCATGCCGCCTTCGAGCAGGGCGGTATGGGCGGCGGCGGTGGCGGCCATGCCGATTTCGGTGACATCGGCGATATCTTCGAATCGATCTTCGGCGGCGGTTTCGGCGGTGGCGGCGGACGCCAGCGTGCCCAGCGCGGTGCGGACCTGCGCTACGACATGGAAATCAGCCTTGACGAGGCGTTCAACGGCAAGACCGCCGAAATCAACGTCGAGGTCTCTCAGTCTTGCGAACCCTGCTCGGGTTCGGGCGCGGAGCCGGGCACCGGCACGCGGCGCTGCACGATGTGCGGCGGCCACGGCAAGGTTCGCGCGCAGCAGGGCTTCTTCGTGGTCGAGCGCACCTGCCCGACCTGCGGCGGGCGCGGCGAGGTTATCGAGGAACCGTGCCACTCGTGCCGGGGCGAGGGCCGCGTCGATCAGCCGCAAACGCTCGAAGTCACGGTGCCGCCGGGCGTCGATACCGGAACGCGCATTCGCCTGTCCGGCAAGGGCGAGGCCGGCCCTTTCGGCGCGCCTCCGGGCGACCTTTACATCTTCATCCACGTCAAGCGCCACGCGGTCTTCGAGCGTGAAGGCACGACGCTGGCAACGCGCGTGCCGATCACCTTCACAACTGCAGCGTTGGGCGGAAAGATCGACATCCCCGGCATCGACGGCGAGCGCATCCCTGTGGAGATTCCTGCAGGCATCCAGTCTGGCAAACAACTGCGCAAGCGCGGTGCGGGCATGCCGGTGTTGCAGGGCAGGGGGCGGGGCGACCTCGTGATCGAGATCGCGGTCGAGACACCGACCAAATTGACTTCGCGGCAAAAGGAAATCCTGCGCGAACTGCAGGAAACCGAGACCGGCGAGGAATGCCCGCAGTCGAAAGGCTTTTTCGACCGCATCAAGGATGCGCTGGGCGGTTAGTTCCAAGAGGCGGCTGGCTGCGCCTGAACGAACAGAATTAAAATCCGGGGGCTACCCCAACTTCGCCTCAACCTCCGCTCTTAACGCCGGAATCAGCGCCGCGTCTGCGCCAAGCCGCCCTTCCTCCTCATCGAGGATCGCAAGAAAAGCCTCGCGCTTGATTGCCTTCATGTCGTCGGCGGCCAGCGGGGCTTCGTTGGGCAGGGTCGAGGCGATCAGGTCGATCATCCGCTCCGCACCGTGCAGGCGGCCCCAGAGATAGTCGTTCTCGCGATAGGCGCGGCTGAAGAATGCGCCGAAATTGTAAAATTCGACGCCGCGCAGGCAATCCTTCGCCCCGCCGCCCCGGATCGAGGGGGCATCGTCGGGCGAAATCCGATCGACCTTTACCGGATCGAACTCGTTCATCCCTTCGCCGCGCAGTAACGGCAGCGTCACCCCGTCATAAAACGGGAAACCGAGATAGGCGAGGATTAGCTTGCGGCGCAATTGCTGCGGCATCAGGTCAAGCGCTTCGGCCATCATCGCATCGACCTTGAGGTCCGCTTCGGCCAGCGCGCGCCGTTCGGCGAACCGGTCAAGCAGCGCCTGCGGGTTGGCAAAGACGTTTTCGGCCAGCTCGCCGAAATCCTCGCCGAGCACCTCGGGCTGCTCGCAGCGGTTATAGAGCGCAAGCGCCTCATAGATCACATCGCGCGCGGCATCGCGATCCGCTTCGGTGATCGTCTCGTCATCTTCCCAGTCTTGCGTCAACCGTCGCGCGAGCAGCCTCAGGCGGCGTACGCGGAAGGCCAGATCGTGCGCGCGGAAAAACGCAATCGCCTCGTCGGTCGCCCCGCCGTTCGGCCCGGCAAGATGCGCAAGACCATTGGCGAAGAGGTGCGCGGTCAGGACGTGAGCGATGGGATCGGAAGAACCCAAACCCAGGCTTGGCGCGGCCTCGTGGATCGTTTCGGCCAGGAGGTTGACGATCCCTGCCAGCTTGACCTGCGCATAGCCGTGGTAGGCATAGCCCGACTTCTCGCTGGCGGCGGTCTGCGCCTTTGCACGCCAGTTCGCGAGGCGTTTGGGGGTTGGGCGGTCAAGGAACAGGGTGCGTCCGAACAGCTTTTCGACCGCCTCTTCGATCTCAGGCCGCATGGCATCGATGATCGCGCGCAATGTGCTCATCTCGCGCGACTGGCGTTCCAGTTCCTCGAGGTTGTCGCGGATCGGCTGTTCGCGCGGGATCGAGGAAAGCGATCCGAAGATTACCGAGAAGAAGCCCGGCGGCTTGGGATCGTCGCGCTTCTCGGCCCCGACCCGGTCGGGGCGCGGGTCGATATAGACGAAGCGGCGGTCGACTTCGCGGTGCGCTGGCCGGTCGCGCAGGACCGAGATGGCATCGGCGAATGGCGCGTTGACCAGCACCGAGCCGTCGATCAGCGAGACGCCGTCGATTTCATTGCGGCGCGAGTGTTCGGGCATGATCCGCTTGAGGAAAGTGTCGCGGTTGGGCCAGTTCGTGTCGGTAGCGGCGGCAAGGCGTTCGATCTCCTCGACGCGGAGCGCCGGGAACGCGCCGGGGAAAGAGGCCGTCGCGCGGGCTGCGAAGACGAGTTCCAGGGGCGAAGCCAGTGTTTCGCCAGCAACAGCCGGGGTCTCTGCCCTGAAACCGATGGAGAGGCGATGCTCGCTCTCCCGCACCAGCGGCGGACTGTGCAGGCGCAGCGTTTCAAGGTGGCCCTTGAAGTCGGTCGCGGTCACGAACAGGTCGAGCGGGTGGCCAGGTGGCAGCAGGGGCTGACCCAGCGGGGCCTTCGCCATCGAGTTGAGCGCTTCGCAAAGTAGCCTCGAAAAGCCAAGCCCTCCAAATGGAGGCTCGAACCAGCGCGAGCGGATCAGGCGCGAAAGCTTCTCGCGAACCTCGCTACGCGTTTCGGGGGCGACCGATTCGGTCACAACGTTGCCGGGCTGTCGCAGCACGAAGGAGACGATCGGCCGTGCCCAGAATTTCGCCACGCGCGACCAGGGCCTTGCATCGGGGTGAAGCAGGACATCGACATCGGCGCGTTCGAGCCAAAGTTCGGTCAATGGTTCAAGCGACTGCCCCGAATGGATCGCCTGCGCAAGAAAGACCGAATTTATGCCGCCCGCGCTCGCGCCTGCCACGATATCGCAGAGCACACGCAGTTCCAGCTGGTGCTGATCGCGCATACGTTCGAGCAGCCGGGCATAGACGCCGACTGTGCCGTCAAGTTGATCGCCGGGAGAACGTACTGCCTGACTCGCCTGAACCGCTTTCCAGATCTCCTTGGTGACGCCATGCATATAGACGGCAAGGCTCACCCCTCCGTAACAGACCAGCGCAATGCGGAGCTCTTTCTGGCGCATGGTCACGTTGTGACAGCGCGCGGGGCGCTGCACAACTCCTGCTTGCGTTCCGTTTATGTTCCGGTTAGGTAGGCGCATGGCCAAGCCCAAGCGAAAATACGTCTGTCAGGCATGCGGCGCGGTAGCGACACGCTGGCAAGGGCAGTGCGGCGAATGTGCCGAATGGAACTCGCTGGTGGAAGACGCGCCGCAGACAGTTTTTTCGGCCAAGCACGACCTGTCTTCGGGCGGGCGCAGGATCGAGTTCGAGCCGCTCGACAAGCCGGGGCAGGAGCTGGCGCGGCGATCCTCGGGGATTGCCGAATTCGACCGCGCGCTCGGTGGCGGGCTGGTGCCCGGCTCGGCGATCCTGATGGGCGGCGATCCCGGTATCGGCAAATCGACGCTGCTGCTTCAGGCGGCTGCGCATATCGCGCTGTCGGGCGGCGATGTCGTCTATGTCAGCGGCGAGGAAGCGGCAGGCCAGGTGCGGCTGCGCGCCTCGCGTTTGGGACTCGAGAAAGCACCGATCCGGCTCGCCTCGAACACTTCGGTGCGCGATATCCTGACGACGCTGGGTGTGGGCGATCCGCCGGCGATGCTTATCATCGATTCGATCCAGACGATGCATTCGGATCAGATCGAAGGCGCGCCGGGCACGGTCAGCCAGGTGCGCGGCTGCGCGTTCGAACTGATCCGCTTTGCCAAGGAACGCGGCGTAACGCTCGTGCTCGTCGGCCATGTCACCAAGGACGGCAATATCGCCGGTCCGCGCGTGCTCGAACATATGGTCGATGTGGTGATGAGCTTCGAGGGCGAGCGTAGTCACCAGTATCGCATCCTGCGTTCGGTCAAGAACCGCTTTGGTCCGGTGGATGAGATCGGCGTGTTCTCGATGGAAGGCGACGGCCTGCGCGAAGTCGGCAATCCCTCGATGCTGTTCCTGTCGGGGCGCGAGGAACCGATGGCGGGCAGCGCGGTCTTCCCGGCGATGGAAGGCACGCGGCCAGTGCTGGTCGAGGTGCAGGCATTGATCGTGCGGCTGAACTCGGGCGCAACGCCGCGCCGGGCGGTGGTTGGCTGGGATTCGGGCAGGCTTGCCATGCTTCTCGCGGTGCTGGAGGCACGTTGCGGCCTCAATTTCTCCAACGCCGAAGTCTATCTCAATGTCGCGGGCGGATACCGGCTCGCCGACCCGGCTGCAGACCTTGCCGTCGCTGCCGCTCTGGTCTCGGCGCTGGGCGATAAGCCGCTGGCTCAGAACTCGGTCTGGTTCGGCGAAGTCTCGCTCGCCGGAGAGGTCCGCCCCGTGGCGCATGGCGCGATTCGCCAGCGTGAGTCGGCGAAACTGGGCTTCCGTTCGGCGCATGGTCCGCGAGAGGGCGACGCCGAAGCTGTGGACATCACCTATACCGGGCACGCAATCCTGCCCAATCTCGTTGACCGCATTCTTTCCGGTGCATAGTTTACACAACCTATGACCGGCTTTGACATCGGTGTGCTTATCCTTGTCGGCTTCAGCGCCGTTACGGGATTTATGCGCGGCTTCGTTCAGGAAGTGCTCGCACTTGCTGCCTGGGTTTTCGCGCTCGTCGCGATCAACTATCTGCATACGCCCCTGACCGAATTCTTCGAACCGGAGATTGGTTCGCTTTCGGGCGCGGCGGTGCTGGCTTTCGCGCTGCTGCTGCTGGTTCCTTATGCGACCGTCAAGCTGGTCGCCCAGCAGGCGGGCAAGGCGAGCCGCAACTCTGTTCTCGGGCCAATCGACCGGGTGCTCGGTTTCGGCTTTGGCGGTGTGCGCGGCATGATTATCGTGATCCTCGCCTTCTCGGTCGTCGTGCTCGGCTATGACACGGTCTGGGGCGCTGGCGGACGGCCCAACTGGATAACGCAGGCGCGCACCTATCCCTTTGTCAACGCCAGCAGCGAACAGCTTGTCGAGATGATCGGCGAACGCCGTCGCCGCGCACGCGAGGCCGAAGAGGAAGCGCTCGGCCAGTAACGATGGCTGACATCGCCAAGCTTTATACACCCGAAGTGCTGGGACTGGCGACCGGTCTGTCCGGTTATCTCTGGGACGACAGTTTGCCCCTGAAAGGCGAAGGGCGTTCCAAGACCTGCGGCAGCGCAATCGCGCTCGGCTTTGCGCTTGACGCCATCGGACAGATCGACCGGATCGCCGTCAAGAGCCAGGCCTGCGCTATCGGTCAGGCGGCAGCGGCGATTTTCGCCGCACAGGCGGCCGGGAAGGGCTGCGCGGAGATTTCGGCATCCCGCGACCAGATCATCGCGTGGCTTGAAGCTGGCGGCGAATTACCCGACTGGCCCGGCCTCGATGCCATTGCCGCAGCGCGCGATTTCCCCGCACGCCATGCCGCGATCCTCCTGCCATGGCGCACGGCAAGCGAGATGCTTCCCTAGCCGCCCCGGTTTGGCTAGAGGGGCGCGGCTAGTTACAGGTGGGACGGGAAATGGCAGAAACCAACGCATCCGGGGAACTCGAGCCAACGGCATCGGACATTCGCCTCGTCATCGCGGCATCGTCGGCGGGCACGGTCTTCGAATGGTATGACTTTTTCATTTACGGCACGCTCGCTGCGTTCGTCGGGCAGGCATTCTTCCCCGATGTCGGGCCAACCTTGCAGGTCCTGCTCGTCTGGGCCGGGTTTGCTGTGGGCTTCGGCTTCCGCCCATTGGGCGCGATCCTGTTCGGATACTGGGGAGACAAGCTGGGGCGCAAGTATACCTTCCTCGTCACCGTCACCCTTATGGGCATTGCCACGGCCGGCGTCGGGCTCATCCCGTCGGCTGAATCAATAGGCATCTGGGCGCCGATCATCGTCATCATCCTGCGCATCCTGCAGGGTCTTGCGCTTGGTGGTGAGTATGGCGGCGCGGCGATCTACGTTGCCGAGCATTCGCCGCCCGACAAACGCGGGTACTACACCGGTTATATTCAGGCGTCGGTGGTAGGTGGGTTCGTGCTTTCGATCGCCGTCGTACTGCTGACCCAGATATTCTTCACCGACGAGACCATGGCTGCCTGGGCCTGGCGCGTGCCGTTCCTGCTGTCGTTGGCACTGCTCGCGATTTCGCTCTGGATGCGGCTCAAGCTTAACGAGAGCCCGGTCTTCAAGCAGATGCAGGCCGAGGGCGAGATTTCGGGCAATCCCTTCGTCGAATCTTTCACCTATCCCGGCAACAAGAAGCGCATTTTTATCGCGCTGTTCGGCGTCACCGGCATCCTTACGACGATCTGGTACACCGCGTTCTTCTCCGCGCTCTCGTTCCTCAAAGGGCCGATGCGGCTCGATGGGACGACCACCGAAATCGTGATCGGCATTGCCGCGCTGCTCGGCATGGGCTTCTACGTCCTGGTCGGTGCATGGTCTGACAAGGTCGGGCGCAAGCTGCCGCTGGTGATCGGCGCGGGGCTGGCGCTCTTGCTGCTGTTTCCAGCGTTCTGGGGGATGGGCGCGCTCGCCAATCCCGGCCTGCAGGCGAGCGCCAAGGAGACGCCGGTCGTCGTTGCGGGCACGCAATGCACCACTGACCCCTTTGCCGACCTGACCGGAAGCAAGCTTTCGACCTGCGGGCAATTGCTCGAAACCCTGACCGCGAGCGGCGTGCCTTATTCGGTCGAGCAGGCCGAGGAGACCATGCTGACCGTGGGCGGTGAGCCGGTTGTCATCGCGCCGGAATGGCTTTCGACCGACGAGGAAACGAAGAAGACGGCCGCCGCTGCGCGCAAGCAAGGGATCGAGGCGGCGCTGACCGAACGCGGGTTCGATTTCTCGGTCCAGCATCCCGGCATCGGGGCACTGCTTGGAATTGGTGCGCTGCTGATGCTTCTGGGTGGCCTCTCGGCGTTGACCTATGGCGGCGTCGCGGCGCAGCTTACCGAGATGTTCCCGGCGCAGATCCGCTACAGCTCTATGTCGATCCCCTATCACATCGGTGCGGGCTATCTCGGCGGATTCCTGCCGCTGATTGCCAGCTACATCAACGCGCGTACCGGCGATGCCTATGCCGGGCTGTGGTACACCTGGGCGGTTGTTGCGTTTGGTCTCGTCGTCGCGATCTGGGGGCTCAAGGGAGGCCCGCCGAAGGATTTCGAAGCTGACACCGATGCCGCCTGAGCCACCGCCAGCGGCGCTGCGCCTCGTTGTCGATAGCGAGGCGATTGCCGCCAACTGGCGCGCGCTTGACCGGCTCTCGGGCGAGGCTTCGGCGGGCGCGGCGGTCAAAGCCGATGCTTATGGCACGGGCGTGGCCAAGGCTTTGCCAGCGCTGGTAGCAGTGGGCGCCCGCGATTTCTTTGTGGCGCACTGGAGCGAGGTTGCCGCTGTCCTGAAGCATACGGCTCCGGCATCGGTCTCGGTCCTGCATGGGCCGCTGACACGCTCTGATGCCGATTACGCAATAGCCACCGGAGTAAAGCCGGTCATCAACTCGCTGCAACAGGCGCGGCTGTGGCAGGATGCGGGTGGCGGACTTTGCGACCTGATGATCGACACGGGTATCAACCGGCTCGGCCTGCCCATGGGGGAACTCGGGCATGAAGCCATCACCGCGCTCGATGTCGATATCCTGATGTCCCACCTTGCCTCGGCGGACGAGGATGTGCCGCAGAACGCGCAGCAACTCGCGCTATGGCAGGATGCGCGCGGGCAGGTGGCGCAACGCCGCGCAAGCCTCGCCAATAGTGCCGGCATATGCCTTGGCCCTCAATACCACGGCGATCTAACGCGTCCCGGCCTCTCGCTTTATGGCGGCATTCCGCGCCCCGAACTGGAAGACCAGATCGTGCAGGTTGCCCGCCCGCAAGCCGCCATCATGCAGGTTCGCGAGATCGGCGAGGGTGAAGCCGTGGGCTACAATGCAACATTCCGTGCAGAAGGCCCGATGCGCATCGGCGCGGTCGCGATTGGTTATGCGGACGGTTACCTGCGTTGCTGGTCGGGTCTTGGCTCGGCCTCGGATAAGGGCTTGCACTTACCAGTTCTCGGACGCGTCAGCATGGACATGACCATCCTCGATCTCACCGCTGCACCTGCTCTCAAGGAAGGCGACTGGGTCGAGATCGATTACCCGCTGCCTTCCGCATCTGCGAAGTCGGGTCTCTCGCAGTATGAATTGCTAACCTTGCTTGGCACCAGATTCGCCCGATAGAGCCAATTGCGTCGCCAAAATGCTGCGCAGCAAAATTTGTTGCGTTGCGCAATGAAGCGGTGCTAGCTTCGCCAAGGCGATTGGAGAGGTGAGTATGGCAGAAACCGCATCCGCGAATGACGACGCGGTCATTATCAAGAAGTACGCGAACCGGCGTCTGTATAATACGCAGTCGTCGAGTTACATCACGCTCGACCACCTCGCGACGATGACGCGCGAAGGTGTGGACTACAAGGTGCTCGACGCCAAGAGCGGCAAGGACATCACCCACCAGATCCTGACGCAGATAATCATGGAGGAAGAGGCCAATGGCGAGCAGATGCTCCCGGTCGGTTTCCTGCGCGACCTCATCAGCATGTACGGCAACAAGATGCAGTCGCTGATGCCGCATTACCTCGAAGCTTCGATGGCCAATTTCCGCAAGAACCAGTCGACTTTGGCCAAGGCCTTCGAGACCAGCCTGGGCAATAACCCGCTGACCAAGCTGGCCGAACAGAATCTCGCCATCTTCCGCGCCGCGACCAGTGCGTTCATGCCCGGCATGGGCGGCGCCAAACAGGCCGACGAAGCGCCCGAAGCCGGGTCTGGCGACGAGGAGCTTGAAGCGCTCAAGGCGCAGATGGCCGAAATGCAGAAGAAGCTTGACGCGCTTGGCAAATAGGCCAAGTCCGCGACACCTTTAAACCAGACCAGACACGAAAGGCCGTAAGTTGGCTGCAATCCGTCACGCCCTCAGCACCAAGCGCGAGGACGACTTCGCGCAATGGTATCAGGAAGTCATCTCCGAAGCCGAAATGGCTGAGGAATCGGGCGTGCGCGGCTGCATGGTCATCAAGCCCTGGGGCTATGGCATCTGGGAGCGAATTCAGCGCCTGATGGATGACCGGATCAAGGCCGCGGGCGTGGAGAACTGCTATTTCCCGCTGTTCATCCCGCTGTCCTATTTCGCCAAGGAAGCCGAGCATGTCGAAGGCTTTGCCAAGGAGATGGCGGTCGTCACGCACCATCGCCTGATTGCAGGCGAGCAGGGCGGGTTGGTGCCCGATCCCGAAGCGAAGCTCGAAGAGCCGCTGATCGTGCGCCCGACCTCGGAAACCGTGATCGGCGCGGCCATGTCGCGCTGGGTGCAATCCTGGCGAGACCTGCCGCTGCTGACCAACCAGTGGGCCAATGTCGTGCGCTGGGAAATGCGCACCCGCATGTTCCTGCGCACCAGCGAGTTCCTCTGGCAGGAGGGCCACACCGCCCATGCCGACCGCGAAGGCGCAATGGAAGAGACGCTGCGCGCGCTCGAAATGTACCGCGCCTTTGCCGAGGGCGAGCTGGCGATGCCGGTGATCGCGGGCGAAAAGCCGGAGAACGAGCGTTTCCCGGGGGCGGTTGCGACCTATTCGATCGAAGCGATGATGCAGGACGGCAAGGCGCTGCAGGCGGGCACCTCGCATTACCTCGGCACCGGTTTCGCCGAAGCTGCAAACATCCAGTATCAGGACAGCGAAGGCACGCAGCAGTTCTGCCACACAACAAGCTGGGGCACCTCCACGCGCATGATCGGCGGTGTCATCATGACGCATGGCGACGACGACGGCTTGCGGGTGCCGCCGCAGATCGCGCCCCATCAGGTCATCATCCTGCCGATGCTGCGCGACAACGACGAAGATGCCGCGCTGCTCGACTATTGTGAGGCGCTGCGCCGCGAAATTGCTGCGCAGCATGCTTTTGGCGAGCCGGTGCGCGTGCTGCTCGACAAGCGTCCGGGCAAGGCGACGCAAAAGCGCTGGGCATGGGTAAAGAAGGGCGCGCCGCTGATCCTCGAAATCGGCGGGCGCGACATGGCCGAGGACAAGGTTTCGGTGATCCGCCGCGACAAGCTCTGGAACACGGACAACGGCAAGGTCGCTTTTGCTGCGCAGCATAAGGCGGAATTCACCGCAGCATCTGGCGCAGAGCTGGAGGCGATCCAGCAGGCGCTTTACGACGAAGCGAAGGCGCGCCGCGATGCCAATATCGTGCGCGGGATCGACAGCTTCGAAGCGCTTGCCGCGTTCTACAAGGATGGCGGCAAGTATCCGGGCTGGGTCGAGGTAAACTGGGCGCGCCCGAGCGGCGATGAGCTTGAGGACGTGGTCAAGCGCATCAAGGACCTCAAGCTGACGCTGCGCAACACGCCGATGGATGCGGGCGAAGTGTCCGGTCCTTGTGTCTTTACCGGCAAGCCCGCAGTCGAGAAAGTCTATGTCGCGCGCGCTTACTAGGATCGCGCTTGGTGCAGCAATTGCTGCGCTTCATGCTGCACCTCTGGCCGCAGCATCCGAGGATGCCGTTTCGCAGCAACGCCTGCGCGCCGATGTCGAGACGATGGTTTCGTTCGGCACGCGGCATACCCTGTCCGAACAGGACAACCCGAAGCGCGGCATCGGTGCGGCGCGGCGCTGGGCCGAAGGCGAATTTCGCAAGATTGCGCGCAGATGCGGCGATTGCCTCGAAATTGCACTGCCCGAAACGATGGTCTCTGGCCCGCGCATTCCCGAGCCGGTGCGTCTCGTCAATGTCGTGGCGATCCAGCATGGCACCGAGCGGCCCAATGAGGTCGTCATCGTGCAAGGCCATATCGACAGCCGCGTTACCGATGTCATGGATGCGACAAGCGATGCCCCCGGCGCGAATGACGATGCTTCGGGTGTGGCGCTGGTGATTGAGGCCGCGCGTGCGCTTTCGCTGCGATCCTATCCTGTCACCATCGTCTATGCCGCGCTTTCCGGCGAGGAGCAGGGCCTGTTCGGCGGCAGGCTTCTCGCAGACTACGCGAAGGAGCAGGGCTGGCAGGTCAAGGCGGTGCTCAATAACGACATCGTCGGCGGCTCCTGCGGGTCGGACGGGTATTGCGACGATAAGCATGTCCGCGTCTTTTCCGAAGGCCCGCGCGCCGATGCGACCGATGCGCTGCGCGCGCAGGCCCGGCGCTATGGCGGGGAGAACGACAGCCCGAGCCGCAATCTCTCGCGCTATGTCGCAGCCCTTGCCGAAGCGACCGAACAACCGCTTGCCGTACGCCAGATCTGGCGAGCGGACCGCATGGGCCGCGGCGGCGATCACTTGCCGTTTAACGAGGCAGGCGTTGCCGCGATCCGCTTCTCGGTGGCGGTCGAGGACTACGAGCACCAGCATCAGGACCTACGCAGCGATGCGGGCGTGACCTATGGCGATACGGTGGACGAGATGGACTTTGCCTATCTCGCCAAGGTTACGCAGCTGAACATCGCCGCGCTCGATGCGCTGGCATCCGCGCCTATGCCGCCAGCGCCGAAGGTTGAGGCGGCGGTGCAGACCTTTACCCGCCTGTCATGGGAGCCGGTGGACGGCGCGGCATCGTACCGCATCTACTCGCGCCCGACCGATACGAGCGATTGGGACCTGGACATTCCGACCGAAGTTTCAGGGACCGAAATCAGCCTCGAAGGCGTACGCGGTGACGATTGGCTGTTCGGGGTCAGCGCGGTTTCGAAGCAGGGCGCGGAAAGCCCGATTGCCTCTGCTGTCCCCGGCGGAGCATTCACGCCGCTCGAATAATCTCACGCCCGTTCGCCCTGAGCTTGTCGAAGGGCCGTTCTTCTTTTTTGGCCAATGCACCAGAAGCAAGTACGGTGCTTCGACAGGCTCAGCACCAACGGATTTTTCAAATTGGCCAAGAAACCCAGCTCGCAATCACCGGGCCTTCCCACCAAGAAGCAGATCCTCGAATTCATCGAGACCGCCGACGGCGCTGCCGGAAAGCGCGAGATCGCGCGAGCGTTCGGGCTGAAGGGGCAGGAGAAGATCAAGCTAAAGGCGCTGCTCAAGGACATGGCCGAGGAAGGCCTGATCGACGGGCGCAAGACCGCGTATCACCGCATGGGCGGGCTGCCCAAGGTTACCGTGCTGCGCGTCGATGCGATTGACGAGGGCGACGTCATCGCGGTGCCCGACAACTGGGAGCCGGACGACAATTCCCCGCCGCCCCGCCTGCGTGTCATCGAAAAGAAGGGCAAGCACCCCGCGCTGCGCAAAGGTGACCGCATCCTGGCGCGGACCGAGGAGAACACCAAGGGCTGGCGCGCCTATGTGATGAAGAAGCTGCCCGCGCGGCAGGAGCAGTATCTCGGCGTGGTCGAGATCGACGGGGCTGGCAAGGCCTGGCTCGCGCCGACCGACAAGCGCGTGCGCAATTCCTCGCCGATCAGCGATCTCGGGGGTGCCGAGGACGGTCAGCTTGTCCTCGCCGAACCGGCAGGGCGGGGACCGCGTGCCGGGGTCAAGGTTACCGAAGTGCTCGGTGATCCGCTCGCCCCGCGCGCCTTCAGCCTGATCGCGATTCACAAGCACGGCATCCCCAATGTCTTCCCCGAAGAGGTGCTGGGCCAGGCGGAACTTGCCGCGAAGCTGCCGCTCAGCGAGGAGGAGCGTGAAGACCTGCGTGGCGTGCCGATCATCGCCATCGACCCCGCTGATGCACGCGACCACGATGACGCGATCTGGGCCGAACCCGATGGCGAGGGCGGCTTCCGCGCTATCGTCGCCATCGCTGATGTCTCGTTCTATGTTCGCCCCGGCTCTGCCATCGACAAGGAAGCTCGCAAGCGCGGCAACTCGGTCTATTTCCCCGACCGGGTCGTGCCGATGCTGCCCGAAGTGCTTTCCGCCGATGTCTGCTCGCTGCGGCAGGACGAGGACCGCGCGGCGATGGCCTGCCACCTGAAGATCGACGCCAAGGGGAAGGTCACCGACTGGCGCTTCTCACGCGCCATCGTGCGCATCGCGGGCAATGTCGCATACGAGGATGCGCAGGCGAGCATAGACGCGCTCGGCCCGAACCACCCCCCGCCCCCCTCCTTTAAAAAGGAGGGGGAGAATGTTGCTGCGATCCAGAAAGCTCCCTCCTCTTCAGAGGAGGGGGTTGGGGGTGGTGTCCTTGACCAGCACCTGCAAAACCTCTGGGCATGCTGGCACGCGCTCAATGCAGCGCGCGAGAGCCGCGATCCGCTCGACCTCGACCTGCCCGAGCGCCGCGTGGTGCTCGACGAGAAGGGCCGCATCGCCGAAATCGCCCAGCGCGAGCGACTCGATGCGCACCGCGTCGTCGAGGATTTCATGATCGCGGCCAATGTCGCGGCGGCCAAGGCATTGGAAAGCAAGGTCGCGCCCATCGTCTATCGCCTGCACGAGCCGCCAACCCGCGAGAAGCTGGTCGCGCTCAAGGACTACCTCGCAACCTTCGACAAGAACCTGGCACTCGGGCAAGTCATCACGCCCGGCCTGTTCAATCGCATGCTCAAGGATGTCGCGGACGAGGACGAGAAGGCGCTCATCATGGAGGCGGTCCTGCGCAGCCAGACGCAGGCCTATTACGGCCCGGCGAACCTCGGCCATTTCGGCCTCGCGCTCGGCTCCTACGCGCATTTCACCTCGCCGATCCGGCGCTATTCGGACCTGTTGGTGCACCGCGCGCTGGTCGATGCTTTCGGACTTGAGCAGCCTGCGCCGAAAGCCGATCTGCCCGCGCATTCCGGTCTGTCGGAAAAGGACCGTGCCGACCTAGGCAAGATTGCCGAAGCGATTAGCGACACCGAGCGCCGCGCAATGGTGGCCGAACGCGAAACGGTCGACCGCTACATGGCGGCATGGCTTTCCGAGCGCGTCGGCGAAGTCTTCGAAACGCGCATCACCGGGGTGCAGAAGTTCGGCTTTTTCGCGACGATTGTCGGGCTGGGCGGCGACGGACTGGTGCCGGTCTCGACCTTGGGCTCGGACTACTTCGTTTATGACGAGAAGGCGCAAGTTCTCGTCGGCGAGAAGTCCGGCGAGCGGTACGCCGTGGGTGATCGACTGCGCCTGCGGCTAGCCGAAGCCAACGCACTGACGGGCGCAATGAAGTTCGAGCTAGAGGAAGGCGGTTCCGCTCCGGTCGAGCCGCGCGGCGGCAAGCTCCTGCTCAAGAAACGCGGCAAGCATCTGGTCGGCAAACGCGGGCGGCCGGGCAATATCCGCCATCAGGGCAGTGGGCGCGGTAAGAGATAGGGTTAGAGACGAACCGGGTGCCCCCTTCAGCTGATCTCGTGCGGGCCAAGGCTTCAATTCTACCTCTCGCGAAGAAGTGAGCCTGGCCCCGTGTCAAGCACGGGGCGACGCTGGAGGAGAGATGGTAGATAGCAACTAACTCAACCGCTCGATCTCGTCCTTGTCGAGCGATCCGGGGATTACGAAGACCGGGCAGGGCAGGGTGCCCGCGTTGTTGCCCGCGAAATGGGTCACCAGCGGGCCGGGGCCGCCTTCTTTCGCCGCGCCGAGCACGAGTGCGGAAACCTCCGGGTGTTCGCCCAGATACTCGCGGACGATCTTCTCGCCTTCGCCGACCTTGACCGAGATCATCGGCACCTTGCCGCCCTCGGACAGGAGGCTGCCCGCCGCCGCATTCACCAGCGTTTCTGCCCGCGCGCGCGCTTCTTCCTCGATGGTCGCCTGAACCGCGCCGAATGCGCTGAATTGCTGGGGGGGAACATGGGCCAGAAGGTGCAGTGCACCGCCGGTCTTGGCCGCCCGGCGCGATGCAAACCTCAGGGCGACAAGAGCCTCGTCGGTCTCATCGATGATAACCAGGTAGACGCGCGTCATTCAGTCCCTCCGCCGCCCCCGTATCCGTCTTTTTGCAAATATGCGCAAGCGAGAGCTTCCGGGGTGCGTATGCATGCTTGCTCTTGGCCCGCATATTGGCCAATTAGAGGGCAATTCGCCGCTCAAAGCCAAGGACAGCCCTGCACGATGCCGATCGAAATCAAGATGCCCGCCCTTTCGCCGACGATGGAGGAGGGCAAGCTCGCGAAATGGCTGGTGAAGGAGGGCGACACGGTCGCGTCGGGCGACATCATGGCAGAAATCGAGACCGACAAGGCGACGATGGAGTTCGAAGCGGTCGACGAGGGCGTTATCGCGGCAATTGCGGTGCCTGAAGGAAGCGAGAGCGTGAAAGTCGGCACGGTGATCGCGGTGCTTGCCGAGGATGGCGAGGATGCCAGCGAAATTTCCGCGCCTGCCGCGAAGCCTGAGGCAAAAGCGGAAGAAGCACCCGCTGAGCCGGAAAAGGCCGCCGCGCCTAAGCCTGATCCGATGGAAGTTGCCAAAGCTGCGCCGCATGCAACCGATGGGCGCGTGATCGTTTCGCCGTTGGCCAGGCGCTTGGCGGCGGAGAAGGGCGTCGATCTTGCCTCGGTGCAGGGTTCTGGTCCGAACGGTCGCATCGTCAAGGCCGATATCGAGGGGGCGAAGGCAGGGACCGCCAAGCCTGCCGCCGCCGCGCCTGCAGCTACGCCCGCTCAGGCTGAAGCGCCTGCCGAAAAGCCCGCGATGGTCGAGATGGCTCCCGAGACGCGCAAGCTGCTCGACGACCGAATCCCGCATTCGGTGCAGAAGCTTTCGGGCATGCGCAAGACCATCGCCAAGCGGCTCAGCCAGTCGATGCAGGAAGCGCCGCATATCTACCTCACCGTCGATGTCCGGCTTGACCGGCTGCTGGCGATGCGCAGCGAAATGAATGCCGCGCTCGAAAAGCAGGGCGTGAAGCTCTCGGTCAACGACATGCTGATCAAGGCGCTGGGCCGTGCGCTGGTAGACGTGCCCGAGTGCAACGTGACCTTCGCGGGCAACGAGATGATCAAATACGAGCGCGCCGACGTTTCGGTCGCCGTGTCGATCCCCGGCGGGCTAATTACGCCTATTGTGCAGGATGCGAGCGGAAAGTCGCTCTCGCAGATCGCGAAGGACATGAACGACCTCGGCGCACGCGCGAAAGAGGGCAAGCTGCTGCCGACCGAATATCAGGGCGGCACTGCCAGCCTCTCGAACATGGGCATGATGGGCATCAAGCAGTTCACCGCCGTCATCAACCCGCCGCAATCGACGATCCTCGCCATCGGTGCGGGCGAAAAGCGCCCCTGGGTGATGGAAGACGGCCAGCTCGGCGTCGCCACGGTCATGAGCGCCACCGGCAGCTTCGACCACCGCGCCGTCGATGGCGCGGATGGAGCGCGGCTGATGGCGGCGTTCCGTGAGTATGTGGAAAGCCCGCTGGGGATGGTGGCTTGAGCGACTTTGCCAATGCCGACCCGATGATCCGCGTCACCGCCATGCCGGCGGACACCAATCCTTATGGAGGTGTGTTCGGCGGGTGGCTGATGAGCCAGATGGCGCTGGGGGCAGGTTCGCTTGCCTCGCGCACCGCGAACGGGACTGCCGTGGTCGTTTCGGCGAGCGATTTCCAGTTCCCCGGCAAGATGGACGTGGGCGATGAGCTTTCGGTCTATTGCGATGTCATGGCAACGGGTCGCACCTCGCTGACCATCGAAGCGCGCGCCATCGCCCGCCAGCGCAATGGAGAGGTGACCTTTGCGGTCGCTTCGGGCACATTTAAATTCGTAGTGCTTGACGATCAGGGCCGCCCGCGCCCGGTCGATCGGGCTATAGAGGCGTAATTGGTTCCCAGTTCCCGCGAGGGGAGAGGGGCTTATCAACGGAGCACTTTGACTTGGCTGACACTTACGATCTTATCGTCCTTGGTTCCGGGCCCGGCGGCTATGTCGCGGCGATCCGCGCGGCGCAGCTTGGGCTGAAGACCGCTATCGTCGAGCGCGAGCGGCTTGGTGGCATCTGCCTCAACTGGGGCTGCATCCCGACCAAGGCGCTATTGCGTTCGGCAGAGGTGCTGCATCACATGAAGCACGCCAAGGATTTCGGGCTGTCGTGCGACAATATCAGCGCCGACCTTGACGCTGTGGTCAAGCGGTCGCGCGGCGTCGCGGACCAGCTCAACAAGGGCGTCACCGGGCTGATGAAGAAGAACAAGATCGACGTGCACATGGGCACCGGCAAGTTCGCCTCTGCCAACAAGCTCACCGTCACCGCCGAGGATGGCTCGGACAAGACGATTGAGGGCAAGCACATCATCATCGCCACCGGGGCGCGGGCGCGCGAATTGCCGAAGAAGACCGGCAAGGCCGATGGCAAGCGCATTTGGACTTACCGCCACGCGATGGTGCCGCCCGAAATGCCGAGCAAGTTGCTGGTGATCGGCTCGGGCGCAATTGGCGTCGAGTTCGCCTCGTTCTACAACGACATGGGCGCTGACGTGACCGTGATCGAGATGATGGACCGCATCGTTCCAGTCGAGGACGCGGATGTTTCGAAGTTCCTTGAGAAGTCGCTCAAGGGGCAGGGGATGGACATCCGCACCTCCGTCAAGCTTGAGGACATCGTGCCCGGCGATGACGGCGTAGCGGTCAAGATCAAGGACAAGGACGGCAATGTCGCCGAGGAAACCTACAGCCACGTTATCGCGGCGATCGGCATCCTGCCAAACATCGAGAACATCGGGCTTGAGGACATCGGCGTCGAGCCGGACGAGCGCTTCAACATCAAGGTCGATCCCTACGGGCGCACCAACGTCAAGGGTGTCTGGGCAATCGGCGATTGCACGCCGGGTCCGTGGCTGGCGCACAAGGCGAGCCACGAAGGCGTAACCGCTGCAGAAGCGATTGCGCAGGAGCTCGGTAACGGCGAAGTCCATCCGCACCCGCTCGACCGCTCTGCCATTCCGGGCTGCACTTACTGCCATCCGCAGGTTGCCTCGGTGGGCCTGACCGAAGCCAAGGCGAAAGACGCGGGCTACGAGGTCAAGGCGGGCACCTTCCCGTTCATCGGCAATGGCAAGGCGATTGCGCTCGGCGATTCGAACGGGTTCGTGAAGACCGTGTTCGATGCCAAGACCGGCGAGTTGCTAGGAGCACATATGGTCGGGCCTGAGGTCACCGAGATGATCCAGGGCTTTGTTATCGGCAAGGTGCTGGAGACGACCGAGGCGGAGCTGATGCAAACAGTTTTCCCGCATCCCACGATCAGCGAATCGATGCACGAATCGGTGCTCGGTGCCTACGGGCGGGCGATCCATATCTAGGATCGGACTTCCTCAACACAGTTCCAACATCTCCGTTCGTGTCGAGGGTAGTAGGGGCACGGCCCCACGCCAACGTGTCTCGACTTCGCTCGACACGAACGGGAATGGTTGAATTGACTGGCTGGAAGGGCGCTCAGCCCTGCGAGGCGGTCCGGGCGATGTGCTCGAAAACGGCGATGTGGAGAGGTTCGACAAATTCGCAGCCGAAGCCGCTCTCGCCTTGCCAGCGCACGTCTGCGGTGAGCAGTTGCAGACCGGGAATGCGGATCTTGATCGGCATGTCGCGGCTGCAATTCGGGAACCACGCCATCCGGAAACCGGTGCGCGAGATGTCTTCGAGGCGGGTGCGCTTCCAGGGGCGGGTGCCCTGGCGAATCTCGCAGGTCAGCGAAACCTGCGCGCGCGCCTCACGCGCTTCGCGCTCGCGGCGTTCGCTCTCGGTTTCGATTCTGTCGTGCTTCATTGAAATCTTTCCTGCGTGCCGCCCTGCGAAACCGGAATGCCAAATGAAGGTTACCAAGTCGTTAGGCAAAGCTTTGGAAAACAGGATTTTTGCAAGCTTTTACGGTGCCGCTCGCAATCAGGCGAGTGACCTCACCCGAACGAAATGAAGTTCCATCCCACCGCCGCTTCGGCCGATGCCTCGTCATAGACAAATCCGGAACCAACGATGTTCTTGATCGTCATCGAGGTGAAATTCGTACCGTCGTTGAAAGAGATCGACAGGTCGTTGGGGATGCCATCGGGGTCTTTTGCCGCCGCGCCGAAGGAATACTGGCTCGAGGTCGCGCCCTGCACGATGATCTGATCGTCGGCGTTGAAGTTCTCGATCACGACATTGGTGAGGATCGAGACATTGTCGACGAGCGCGTAGGACTCGCTGTCATCCAACGTGACGACCGCCGCAACATTGGTCGACCCTGCATCGATTGGCGAGCCAGATCCGCTGCCTGAACCAGCACCTGCGCCGCCAAGCTGCTGGGCGTTGGCGCGGCTTGTCGCGGTGATGATTTCATCGCCGATCTTGAGCGCGCCTTCGCCGGTGTCATAGCGCAGGATGCGGTCGCTGCCGCCGAAGCTGATCGTCATGCCGTTGGTGCCGACCGGGATCTGGATGTCCCCGCGCGAGGAGATCAGCAGGACGGAGGAACCGTTGATATAGGCCGACCAGAGCGAGATCGGCCCCGGCACCTGAAGTTCGTCGCCGCCGCCGTTGAACGAGGGGTCGAGGATCAGGTTACCGTTCGTATAGCTGATCGTTTCCTCGCCATTGCCGGTTCCGAAGATGCTGTACTGCCCGGAGACATCCACCATCGCATCGGGGGAAAGCTGCAACCGTGCAAATTCGGGTGAGATCGCGTCAGGACCGAGCGGGTTGTCAGCAGCGCCGGAAATTGTTGCCGGTGTGTCGGTAATGACCTGGCTGGCAATCTTCACCTGTTTTGCGACAGTATCGTAGCGAAGCGAGCGCCCGCCATCGGTGAAGGTGAGGATCGTGGTGTTCGGGCCGATCGGAATCGCATAGACCGAGCTGCTGCTACCAATGATCGCCTGCGAGCCTTCGAGGTGGACCGAGTAGCCCGAGGCGATGCCGGGAAAGACGATTTCGTCGCCGCCGCCGTTGAACGAGGGATCGAAGACGATGTTATCGGGCTTGCCGGTCACGCGGATCGATTCCTCTGCCGCAGTGCCGAAGACATTGCCTATGCCGCCGATCGTGCCGAAAAAGGCCTGCGGCGTGAAGAGATTGAAACCCGGACCGTCAGGCGCGGCGAGGGCGGCTGCGACGCTGACCGAGACGGACATGGCGGCAAGCCCGCCTTTGCCATCGGTGACCGAAACCGCGAATTCATCCTGCCCGCTGAAGCCCTGATCGGGCGTGTAGGTGATAAAGCCGCTGGTGGTGACGGCTGCGGTGCCATTGCCCGGGTTGGTGACCGAATAGGACAGCGGGTCGCCATCGGGATCGCTTGCGCCGACCTCGAAGGTGATCGTCGTGCCCGCGCTGGTCGAAACCGCCTTGGATGCGGTGACCACAGGCGAGGAATTCGAACCGGCAGAGCCTGCGGGCTGCAAGGAACCGGTGTTCTGGTTGAAGATGTAATCGCCATCCGAAAAGCGGAACACTTCGATGGACCGCGTGGTGTCCGTTCCCGCGCCGGGGCCGCTGATCCTGATGTCGCTGCCGACCTTGGTGACCGTGTAGGACGTGTGCGGGGCGACATAGACGGCAATGTCCTCGCCCGCGCCGCCATCGAAGATATCGTTGTTGATCGTGCCGTGGAATTCCTGGCTGCCGCTGCCTGCCTTGAGCGTGAGCGCCAGCAGGCCCAGACCAACGATCTTCGAAATCGGTCCGGTCACGTCGATGGAGCCTGAAGTGCGGATCGTATTGCCGTCCACCACGTCGATCTTGATGTTGAGATCGTCGATAGTGGTGGTGACGAAGACCGTGCCGGCAAGTCCGCCGCCGCTCAGTTCGAAGCTGTTGGTGCCCTTGGCCAGCTCGGCGCGATAGGCACCGGAGGCCCAGGCAGAGGTGCTGGTCTGGCCGACCTTGACCGTCAGATCGCCGCGACCCTCGCCCACCGAGTAGAAGTTGTCATCGTCGTTGTCGGTATAGACCACGCCGGTGACGAAATAATCGCCGCGCGTGCCGAAATCCTGAGTTATGATCTGCGGGCCGACCTCGGTGGCGGAGTTGTTCTCGTAGGTGATGTCGATGCCGACTTCGAGGACTGTGGGATCGAGCAGTGCCTCTCGGTGGCCGAGTGCGTCCTGCATGCCGTCGCCGGTGCTGGCGAAGTTCGAATTGCGGTTGCCGTTTGTATAATCGACATCGTCATAGCCCCAGTCGATCATGAACCCGGCATGCGCGTAGAGGATGTCGTCGGAATAGGCGTAGACGTTCTCGCGCAGCCAGGAATACTGATAGCCCTCGGCGGAGACGCGTGGGCCAAGCCCGGGTTCGCCCGGCAGTTCGTGCCCCTGCTGGTCCGCGGCAATCATCGCCGCCGAATGCTTGTGCGCTGCGCTCGCCAGCTCGGTGCTCCAGGCAAGCGGGCCGGTCGGCACCAAAGCTGCATACTGGTCGTAAAGCGCATCCATATCGACCCCGAAGAAGTCGATCGCGTTCTGGATATTGCCCTGCCGCGCCGTTCCGCTCTCGAACGAAGCGATGTAGCGCTGCGAACTGGTAAGCGGATAGAGGCGCGTTTCGTTGATGAGTTCGAGGAGGAGGGTTTCCTCGTTATTGGGTGCGGTCATCGCTTTCTCTCAACTCCGTTACCGCGCGCCTTCCGGGCGTCGGGCGAAAAATTTCCTGCTCGCGTCGTTATGGCTCGCGAGCGCGGGATTCCTTGTAGATGATACGATGTAAAAGGCCGCCGTGAATGCGCGCTTGCTCATCACGGTTAACGCAGCGTTTACGTTCTCTGCGTCTTCGCGAAACGAGAGCAATGGCGGACAGGGTGGGATTCGAACCCACGGTGGGCTTTCACCCACGCCGGTTTTCAAGACCGGTGCATTCAACCACTCTGCCACCTGTCCAGCCGCTATTCGCGCTAGGGGCTTGCGGGCAAGCGTGCAACAAGTTGATTACGACGAGTTGCAACGAAATAGCGGTGAATCCACAGGAAATGGCTGAATGAGCCGTTTCTTCTGCAGCCGAGAAAGGGCACAAACGCCGGATGACAATAATTCGAAAGCTCCTCGCCTGCCTCGCCGTCCTCGCTTGCGGAGCGTTCGCGCTGCCCGCCTCGGCGCAAAGCCTGACCAATGAGGGGTTTCAGGCCTATCTCCAGCTTGTCGCCGCGAAGGCGCGCAGTCAGGGGATCAGCGAGCGTGCAATCTCGCAGACGCTTTCCGGGCTGACGATGAACCCGCGCGTTATCCAGCTCGATACGCGCCAGCCCGGCCGACAGGCGGCACCTCCGCCGATGGCGCCATACCTGCGCCGCCACGTCGATTCCGCGCGGATCAATGGCGGCAAGCGCAAGTATAACCAGGTCTCAGGCCTTCTGCCGCGCATCCAGCAGCAGAGCGGCGTTCCCGGCAAGATGATGATCGCGATCTGGGGGCACGAGACCAATTACGGCTCCTACACCGGCGATTTCGACCTGCCGCGCTCGCTGGCGACGCTGGCTTACGAGGGCCGCAGGCGCGAACTGTTCGAGCGCGAATTGCTCGCGACGATGAAGATGGTCGACATGGGTGTTTCACGTTCGCAGCTGCTTGGCAGTTGGGCGGGGGCGTTCGGCAATCCGCAATTCCTGCCTTCTGTATGGCTTACTACGGCGGTTGATGGCGATGGCGATGGTGACCGCGATATCTGGAACAGCGAGGTCGACACCGTCGCCTCGATTGCCAACTATTTCAACCTTGCGGGCTGGCGTCAGGGGCAGCCCTGGGGCGTGCGCGCTTCGCTGCCTTCGGGCTTCAATGTCGATACCTATGGCGCCAAGCTCAATGCGCCCTCTTGCGAGCGCGTGCACGAACGCCATTCGCAGTGGAAGCCGGTTTCCGAGTGGCGGCAACTGGGGGTCACACCGCTCGCGCCGCTGGGTAACGATGTGATGGCTTCGCTGTTCCAGCCCGACGGTCCGGGCACGCCTGCGTACCTGTTAACCGGGAATTATCGGGTTATCCTCCAATATAACTGCTCGAACTACTACGCTTTGTCGGTGGGGTTGCTTGCAGATGAGATCGTCCGTTAACCGCGCATTGCCGCTGGCAGCGCTGATTTTGCTTTCCGGTTGTGGTTTTGGCGGCGGCAATCGCCCCGCTGCCGCGCCGCCCTTGCCGACCAGCGGGCCCGGCGCGGATTACCCGATCGTGCTGGGCGAGCCGTTTACCATCGGCTCGACCACTTACGAGCCGGTCGATACGTTGAATTACGACGCGGTTGGCTATGCCAGCCAGGCCAATGTGGCCGAAACCAGCATCACAGCGGCACACAAGACGCTGCCGCTGCCGAGCTATGTCGAAGTGACCGAACTTGAGAACGGCCGCACGATCTTGCTGCGCGTCGAGCGGCGCGGGCCGATGGTCACGAACCGCCTGATCGAGCTTTCCGCTGGCGCCGCCATGCAACTCGGCATTGCCGGGGCAGGGGCCGTTCCCGTCCGCGTGCGCCGCGTCAATCCGCCCGAACAGGAACGCGCCGTGCTGCGTCAAGGCGAACAGGCTGCCCTCCGTATGGATACACCCAAGCCGCTGCTTGAGGTGCTCAAGCGCAAACTGGACCAGCAGGAGCCGCTCGCCGCTCCGGGCAGCGTTGCCAATCCGCCGGTGCCGCCAATGACGGCGCAGGACCCGGACATTGCCGCCGGTGTTGTGCCGCCGGTTGAGCCCGTGCCGGAGCCGGCCCCGGTTCTCGAACCGTCACCCAAGCCCGAACCTGCACCGGTCGCCGCGAAGGGCGAATACGTTGTGCAGGCCGCCGCTTTCTCCACCAAGGCCCGCGCAGATCAGGCCGCGCGTGAGATCGGCGGCTACGTCACCAAGCCGGGCAACTACTGGTATTTGCGTCTCGGCCCCTTCGCCACGCAGGAAGAGGCACAGGGCGCACTGGAGAAGGCGAAGGGCAGGGGCTATAGCGACGCGCGAATCCAGCGCGCCGACTAAACAGCTCGGCATTCCGCGCTGGACCATGTTCCGGCGCGGAGGTCATTTCAGTGCTTTTCAGGCTTTTCGCCTGCCTGTTGTGTTTTGCGGTCGTTCAGCCGCTGCGCGCCGCGACTCCGCCCGAGGAAATCGCGCCGGTCCCCGTTGTGATGCTCGTGGATACCGGCTCCGGGCGCGTGCTGGTGGAACGCAAGCCCGGCCTGCGCTTCATCCCTGCCTCGATGACCAAGGTCATGACCGCCTATGTCGCCTTCGAGGAGATGGCGGCAGGCAGGCTCTCGCCCGATCGCAGGTTTGCGGTAAAGCCGGAAACAGCGAAGCTGTGGAACGCCAAGGGCACCAGCATGTACCTGCTGCCGAGCGACCAACCGACCACGCATGACCTGCTGCGCGGGATCATGACCGGATCGGCCAACGATGCCGCCATCGTCCTTGCCGAAGGCTATGCCGGTTCGGTCCCGGCCTGGACTTTCCTGATGAACGACAGCGCGAAAAAGCTGGGCATGACCAACAGCCATTTCAACACGCCCAATGGCTGGCCTGACAAGGGCAAGACCTATGTGTCCGCGCGCGATCTGGTGACGCTGGGCACGGCGATGCTCCGCCGCTTCCCCAATCTCTACCGCACCTATTCGGGCAAGCTCGATTACGAGTGGAACCGTCACATGCTCTACAGCCACGATCCGGTAACGAACGTGGTCGAGGGGGCGGACGGCATCAAGACGGGCTTTACGCGCGAGGCCGGGTACAACTTTCTTGGCTCGGCAGAGCGCGACGGGCGCAGGCTGGTGATGGTCGTGGCGGGCGCAAAGACCGACAGCCAGCGCATGGCAGCCTCGCGCGCCTTGCTTGAATGGGGCTTTGCCGAATGGGCGAAGCGCCCGCTGTTCGGAGCGGGCGAGCGGGTCGGAAGTGCGCGGGTGCAGGATGGCGCAGAGCAATCCGTCGCGCTGGCAGTGGGCAGAGAAACATATGCGACCGTGGATGCTTCTGGCGGCGAGAAAATCGTTCTGAAGATCGCCTATCGCGGTCCGCTGCGCGCACCTATTGCCAAGGGCGCAAAGGTTGCCGATCTCGTTATCAAGGTTGGCGATGCCAAGCCCGGCCGCGTTCCACTTTACACAGCCGATGCCGTCGCCAAGGCCGGACCGATGGACAGGCTGCGCAATGGCCTTATGACTCTGTTCCGATGACACGCGGGCGGTTCATTGCATTCGAGGGCGGCGAAGGCGCTGGTAAGTCGACGCAGGCGCGTTTGCTGGCTGATGCGCTGGCGGCGCGCGGGCGCGATGTCGTCGTGACGCGCGAGCCGGGCGGGACGCCGGGCGCCGAGGCGATCCGCCGCCTGCTGCTCGACTCCGATGGCGATGGCTGGGGCGTGCGCGCCGAAGCGCTGCTGTTCGCCGCTGCGCGCGCCGACCACGTCGAGAAGCTGATCGAACCGGCGCTGGCAGCAGGCCGCTGGGTGGTCTGCGACCGCTACCTCGATTCGACCCGTGCCTATCAGGGCGGCGGCGGAGGACTGGCCGACGCAGACATCGTCGAGCTGCATCGCATTGGTAGCAATGGTCTTTTGCCCGACCTTACCCTGCTGATCCGGATCGCACCCGAAACCGCCGCCGCTCGCCTCGATAAACGCGATGGCGGAGAGTCAGACCGCATCGGCGGGCGCAGCCTGGAATATCACGCGCGCGGCGCGGATCGCTTCGCAGCGATTGCCGCGACCGAGCCGGGCCGCTTTGGCGTGATCGACGGCAACGGTTCCGCTGAAGAGACGCATGAGGCGATCATGGCTTCGCTCGCCCCACTGCTGGAAGGCACGGCATGAGCGGCGAAAACATGCGCGGCTTCATCGGGCAGGACGATGCCTGATCGAATGGCTGGTGCGATCCTGTCGGACCGCATGCACCACGCCTGGCTGCTTTCCGGGCCGAAAGGGCTGGGCAAGCGCGCCTTCGCCCGCGCCGCTGCTGCGGAACTGGTCGCGCATGGCTCCGGCCCGCGCCCCGCGCCAGAGGCCGATCCCGACATCATCCACCTCACGACCTCGCCCAAGGACGAGAAGGACATCGGAAAGTAGCGTTTGCCGAGGGCAAAACCTGCAGAACTCAAACGCAACCTTACCGTCGACCAGATCCGCGTGATGCAGCGCCGCTCGACCACGCGCCTGACGCTGGGCGACAAGCGCGCGATCATCATTGATCCTGCTGACGACATGGAAACCTCGGCGGTCAACGCGCTGCTCAAGAGTCTCGAAGAACCTCCGGTCGGCACCTATTTCCTGCTGATCGCGCACCAGCCCGGCAAGCTGCTGCCGACGATCCGCTCGCGCTGCCGTATCCTGCGCTTTGCGCAGATGACGCCGCAGCAGATCGACGCACTGCTGATGCGCGACATGCCCGAAGCCGATGCAGACCTGCGCCATGCCGCCATCGCCGCATCGCAGGGCTCACCCGGCGTGGCGCTGTCCTTCGTGGAGCATCGGCTTGCAGTCCTGCATGACCTCATGGTGCGAATCCTGCGCGAGGGCGATCGCAATTTCGAACTGCGCGGCGAACTGGCAAAGGAGATGGGTACGCGCCCTCGCGCGACAAACAGGCGGTTGCGCTGGAGCTTGCGCGGGCCACGCTCACCGCCGAATTGCCGAAGCGGGCGCAACGGCCAATTGCGCATTATCGAAGCACACGGCGCGCTGACTAAGCTCTCAGCACAGATGCCGATTTACAATTTCGATCCCGGATTGCTGGTGATGGAAATTGGCGGGTTGCTGGCCTCGGTTATGAGCCCCAGAGAAGCGGCGCAAATCCACTCCTGACGGAAAGACTGCGCGCCGCCGATGGCCGATCCCTATTACATCACGACCGCGATCCGACTATCCGAATGGCAAGTTGCATATCGGCCATGCCTATGAGACGATCGCCGCCGACGTCATGGCCCGGTTCCAGCGCGCGGGCGCGAGGTGTGGTTCCAGACCGGCACCGACGAGCATGGCCTCAAGATGGCGCAGAAGGCACGCGACCTGTCGCCCGCGTGCGCTGGCCGATGAAACAATCCGCTATTTGCGGGATCTGTTCGATCATCTGAACATCTCCTATGACCGCTTCATCCGCACCACCGAGGACGAGCACCACCGCGCCAGCCAGGCAATCTGGCAGGCGATGGAGGCCACTGGCGACCTCTATCAGGACCGCTACGAAGGCTGGTACTCGATCCGCGACGAGGCCTATTACGACGAGAGCGAACGACTGAAGGGGAGGGGGGCGAAAGCTCTCCGCTCAGGGCACGCCGGTCGAATGGACGGTCGAGGAATCGTGGTTCTTCAAGCTGTCGAAGTACCAGCAGCCGCTGCTCGATCTCTATCGCGACAATCCCGAATTCATCCGCCCGGAATCGCGCTGCAACGAGGTTCTGCGTTTTGTGGAGGGCGGCCTGCGCGATCTTTCTTCGGTCTCGCGCACCAGTTTCGACTGGGCGTGAAGGTGCTCAAGAAGACCATGTAATGTATGTCTGGGTCGATGCGCTGACCAACTACCTCACCGGCCTCGGCTATCCTGGACGAAACGCCGGAGACGGCGAAGTTCTGGCCTGCCGACGTGCACCTGATCGGCAAGGACATCGTGCGCTTTCACGCGGTTTACTGGCCTGCGTTCCTCATGAGCGCGGGACTGGCCTTGCCGAAGCAGATCTTCGGGCACGGGTTCCTCGCTCAAGCGCGGGCAGAAGGAGTCCAAATCGCTCGGCAATGTGACCGATCCGATGGAACTGGTGCGCTTCGGCGTCGATCCGCTCCGCTATTTCCTGCTGCGGGAAATCGCCTTCGGGCAGGATGGCAGCTATTCGCCCGAAGCTATTGTAACACGGGCAAATGCCGAGCTTGCGAACAGCTTCGGCAACCCGCGCAGCGTGCTGTCGATGATCTTCAAGAACTGTGATGGGTACTGACATCGGACTGTCCGGCGGACGCTGCCGACGAAGCGCTTGCGGCGGCAGCTCGGCGAAGGCATCGACGGGTTGACCGCGGCATTCGACCGCTTCGCTTTCAGCGATGGTCTGAAAGCTGGATGCGCGGTCTTCGCCTGTAACCAGCATGTCGACGAGCAGGCACCCTGACCCTTGCGCAAGGAAAACCTGAACGCATGGTCGCGGTGCTGATGACGCTTTTACTGCTGCGTGCGCGATCTGGCGATTGCGGTGCGGCCTGTGGTGGCTGGCCTCGATCGACAAATTGCTCGATCAGATGGGTGGTCGCCGCCGATGCGCGACTATGCCGCACTGGAAGATGCCCATTGGTTCTCACAACTCGCAGCATCAGGCTCACCGTCGCTGCCCGGAAGGCGTCTTCCCGCGCCTCGAACTGCCTGGAAGAAGCGGCAGATCCGCCTGATGCTGATCGATCTGCACCTGCCACCTCGAATACAAGGGCCTCGTCGAAGATCAGCGGGCGTCATTGCGCGCGCCCGTGAGGCCGGAATTTCGGGCTTTCAACATCTCAACACGCCAGAGCGAATGGGGGTGTCGTCGGCACGGCAGAGCGTGAACCTGACGTCTGGGCCTCGGTCGGAATCCATCCGCACGAGGCGGACAAGCATGCCGATCTGGGCGAGGGGGCCTTGCTTGAAGCAGCCGGAAACCCGCGCGTAATCGGCATCGGCGAAACCGGGCTCGATTACTATTACGAGCATTCGGACCGTGAGACGCAAAAGCGCTGTTCCGCACGCATACTTCTGTTGCGCGCGAGACCGGCTTGCCGCTGATCGTCCATACCCGCGATGCCGAGGAGGACACTGCGGCGATCCTTGCCGAAGAGATGGGGAAGGGGGCTTTTCCCGCGCTGATCCATTGTTTCACGGCATCGGCAAAGATTTCGCGAGAACCGTGCCTGATCTGGGTCTGACAGTTTCGCTGGGAATTGTACCACCAAGAATGCGAAGGATTTGGCAGGAAATTGCTTTCGCGAATCTGCCTGAGGATCGTCTGCTGCTGAAACCGGACGCGCCGTTTCTCGCGCCGGTGCCGCATCGCGGGCAGATCGCGAGCCAGCTTTCACCGATACCGCGCTTTGTGGCCGGCCTTCGTGATATCTCGCCCGAGACGCTGGCGGAAGCCACGACCCGCAATTCTTCGCAGCTGTTCACCAAGGCGGCGTCATAGTTGGGGTCATGCTGGGCAGCGGTACGTTTGGCGTTCCGCGTCTCAGCGGCGATCTGGCGCGGACTGGGGCTTTGCGACCCCAACGAGCCGAAAAACCGCCGTTCGCGTCTCGATCATTGTCGAATCCGCTGAAGGCAAGCGGTTGCTGGTCGACACCTCGACCGACCTGCGCAGCCAGATCCTGGCCTGCGGAAACCCCGGATCGACGGCGTTTTCGACCCACGATCACGCCGGATCATTGCCACGGCATCGATGACTTGCGCGCCGTGTTCGGCCGTGCCAATCCGATCTCGGCTATGGATCGAATGAAACCGTGCGGCGTTTGCGTCAGCCGCTTATGTTTTTGCCGGACAGCATGGCTATCCGTCGATTGCCTCGATCGACAATCTCGACAATTTGCGGATGCTGGCCGGGTTTGCGGTCAAGTCATGCGAAATGCCACACGGGCCGACATTCTCGACCGCCTATCGATTCGAGGCCGATGGCAAGATCATCTGCTATGCAACTGATTTCAGTGAGATAACGCGCGATATGGTCGATCTGTTTTCGCGTACCGACATCCTCGTCGTCGATTGCCTGCGCCGTGAGGCACATCCCACGCATGCCCATCTCGCGATGGCGCTTGAGCTTGCACAAGCGACGCGCGCTGGCCGGACAGTCCTGACTCATATGGACAAGAGCCTGGATTATGCCACGTTGAGCGCCGAAGTGCCCGATCACGTTTTGGTCGGCTATGATGGACTGGAGCTTGAGGCATGACCGACACGGTAAGCATCGTTGCAATCGTCTCCGTGCTTGGCTGGCTGGTGCTCGCGCTTGCAGGCCTGCGTTCGCACAATCTCTCGATGAAGCGCACGGTGAAGCTGGCGGGAACATGGGTGGCGATCTTTGTTGGTCTGGTGCTGGTATTGAAAGCGCTCGGGGTGTGAGGGGCCTAAAACCCGCCGATCCCTCCATCCTATATTTAACATAATATATATTATCAATTTGATATGTCCGAACTAACCCAGAGCCCACCAAGCCCCCTCTCGCGTCTCCTGACGATCATGGAGCGCCTGCGTGACCCTGTATCGGGATGCGAATGGGATCGTGAGCAAACCTTCGCGACGATCGCGCCGTACACGATCGAGGAAGCCTACGAGGTTGCCGATGCCATCGAGCGCGACGACATCGCAGCGCTCAAGGAAGAACTCGGCGATCTCTTGCTCCAGGTCGTCTTCCACGCGCGCATCGCCGAAGAAGCCGGTCAGTTCGCCTTCGCCGACGTTGCCGATGCGATCACCGACAAGCTCGAAGCGCGCCACCCGCACATCTTCGGCTCCGAAGACGAGACGCACGAGAACCAGACCGCACGCTGGGAAGCGCTCAAGGAAGCCGAACGCGCCAGCAAGGGCGCAACCTCGGCACTGGATGGCGTCGCGCAATCGCTGCCTGCGCTGATGCGTGCGGAAAAGCTGCAGAAACGTGCCGCACGGCAGGGTTTCGACTGGCCCGATACAGAAGGTCCGGCAGCCAAGATTGCCGAGGAAATCGAGGAACTTGCTGCCGCCGGAACGGATGAGGAACGGCTGATGGAGGCTGGCGACGTGCTCTTTGCCGCGGTCAACCTCGTGCGCAAATACGGCATCGCGCCCGAAGATGCCTTGCGCAAATCCAACGCCAAGTTCGATGCGCGTTACCGGGCAATGGAGGCCATGGCTCAGGCCGAGGGCAAGACCTTTTCCGAACTCTCGCTGGAAAATCAGGAAGCCTACTGGCTCGCGGCGAAGGCGTCAGAGCGCGGAGAAACGCCCTAATTCGCGCGGGGACAGGCGCACCTCTATGCGGACGTGCGGCTCGCCATCATCGCCAACGAATTGTTCTTCAGACAAGACATCGCCCCGAGCGTGCAGGAATGCGAGCCTTTGGCCGTCGGACGCCGGAAGATCGAAGGTGCAGACCGAGGCATCGGCGGTAAGCGCTTCTCCAGTGATCTCCAGGAGCCGGTCACAGCCCTCTCCGGTAATTGCCGAAATCGGAACGATTGTCTCATCAGGTCGGGCCGCAATTGCGTCCTGCAATTCCGCGCGCTGGTCAGGATCAACAAGATCCCACTTGTTCCAGACCTCGATGATAGGGACGACGGTGCCCTCCCCCTCGCCCGGCTCTTCCTCCTCGTCATCGAGTCCGGCAATGCCGAGGTCGGAAAGCACACCGAGAACCTCGTGTTTCTGCATTTCGGTATCGGGATTGGCGATGTCGCGGACATGAAGGATTACATCGGCGGCGGTGACTTCCTCGAGCGTAGCGCGGAAAGCCGCGACAAGTTGTGTCGGCAAATCCGAGATAAAGCCCACCGTGTCCGACAGGATCGCTTTCTCTACCGCAGGCAGCCGGATTGCGCGCATCGTCGGGTCGAGCGTGGCAAAGAGCAGGTCTTCGGCCATCACCTCCGAACCAGTCAGGCGGTTAAAAAGCGTCGATTTGCCTGCGTTCGTATAACCGACCAGCGCAACCACCGGCCAAGGCGCCTTCTCGCGGCGGTCACGGTGCAGGCCGCGCGTCCGGCGAACCTGTTCGAGTTCGCGGCGGATGCGCCCCATTCGGTCGCGAATCATGCGACGGTCAGCCTCGATCTGCGTTTCGCCGGGGCCGCCAAGGAAGCCAAAGCCGCCGCGCTGGCGCTCAAGGTGAGTCCAGCTGCGGACCAGTCGCCCGGCCTGATAATCGAGGTGCGCGAGTTCGACCTGCAGGCGGCCTTCCGCCGTCGCCGCCCTCTCCCCGAAAATTTCGAGGATCAGGCCGGTACGGTCGATCACCTTGCGCTTGAGCTTTTCTTCAAGATTGCGCTGCTGGATCGCCGAGAGCGCGCCATCGACGATCACCAGTTCCGCCTCATGCAGTTCGCAGGCAGTGGCGATATTCTGCACCTGCCCTTCCCCGAAAAGCGTTGCCGGGCGCGGCTCGCGAACCGGGATGATCTGCGCCTCGGCAATGACCAGCCCGATGGCAAGCGCAAGGCCTTTCGCCTCTTCAAGACGCGCGTCGGGATCGTGGACCGGCGCCCCTCCCCTCGCCGCCGAGCGCATGTGCGGATACACGACGAGCGCCCGCGCGCCGCGCGTTACCTCGCCCTGCAGTTCGTCATCGATAATCGCGATGGGGTTTTAGTCCTCGTCCTCGCCCTCGTCGTGATCCTGCAGATCGACGGGGGTCAAAGGCTGGATAGTAGAGACCGCGTGCTTGTAGGCAAGCTGAACGTAGCCCTCACGTTCGAGCATGGTGCAGAACAGGTCGTAAGCTGCGATGCGACCCTGCAGCATAACGCCATTTACGAGGAACATCGTGACCTGCACGCCTTCCTTGCGCACCGACGAAAGAAACACGTCCTGCAGCAAACGGTTCTTCTTGCTGCCGTCCTCGGCAACCGCGAACTGGTCAGCGTCGATCGGCGTGCTCGGCATGATCGTCGAGATTGCATGCTTGTAAACGAGCTGCGACTGGCCGTCGCGGCGCAGCAGGATCGAGAAATTGTCGAACCAGGTGACGATGCCCTGCAGCTTTACTCCCTTGACGAGGAACATCGTCACCGGGGTCTTGTTCTTGCGCAGGAAGTTCAGGAACTGGTCTTGCAGGTTCTTGCCCGCAAGCGGCGCTGCAGGGGCCGCTTCTGGTTCCGACTTTGCCGGACGGGGACGTGCGGAAAGGGTCTTTTCGCCCATTTTTCAACTCCTTGTATTGGCAGCCGCCTTTGCGGTCCGCGATCTGGCACTCCATGCGGAGAACCGAATAACGCTTTCAGTTTACGGTTTTGCTGCAGTGCAGTAAACCGTAAAAAGGATAGGAGGCATCCGTTCCTAGTCCGCGCCCTCGTTTTCCTGCTCCTTGCGGTCGGTCATCCCGAGCAGCTTGAGCTTGCGGTGGAGCGCCGATCTTTCCATGCCGATAAACTCGGCTGTCTTGGAAATATTGCCGGAAAACCGCTGAATCTGGACACGCAGATACTCGCGTTCAAAGTTCTCACGCGCCTCGCGCAGGGGGGCGCTCATCAGGATCGTCTCGCGATTTTCGCCGTTGTTCTCGGCATTGAAAATTTCCGGGGGCAGCCGGTCCGGCTCGATCTTGCCGAGCATTTCGCGTGGGGTCATGATGACCGTCCGCTCGATGACATTGCGCAGCTGGCGCACGTTACCTGGCCAGTTGTAGGCCTGAAGCGCGGTCATCGCTTCCTCGGTGATCCTTGGCGGCGGCAGGCCTTGCTCGTTGGCAAAGCGTGCGAAGAAATGCTCAACCAGGGCCGGAATGTCCTCGCGCCGTTCGTTCAGTGCGGGCACTTCGAGCGGCACGACATTGAGGCGGTAGAACAGGTCTTCGCGGAAGCGGCGCTCGGCTATTTCCTTCTCAAGGTCCCGGGAGGTTGAGGAGACGACGCGCACATCGACGCGAATCTGGCGGCTGCCGCCAACGCGAACGAAGTTCTGCTCGGTCAGCACGCGCAGGATGCGTGCCTGCGTCGAAAGCGGCATGTCGGCCACTTCGTCGAAATAGAGCGTGCCGCCATCGGCCATTTCCAGCAAGCCGGGGCGCACGAGGCTGCCTTCGGTTTCCTCTCCGAAGAGCTCCTGTTCGAAACGTTCGGGCGTGATCCGCGCCGAATTGACCGAGACGAAGGCATTGGCGGCACGCGGGCTCCAGCCATGCAGCATGCGCGCGGCGACTTCCTTGCCAGCGCCCGCCGGGCCCGTGATGAGCATGCGGCTGCCGGTGTTCGCGACGCGTTTCAGCGTGGCGCGGACCTGGTTGATCGTTGCACTGCTGCCGGTGAACTCTTCTCCGGCGGTGAAGTCCTGTTTCAGCTGTGCATTCTCGCGCCGCAGCCGCTCGGTCTCGGTGGCGCGGGCGACGAGGTGGAGCAGCTTTTCTGCCTCGAACGGCTTTTCGATAAAGTCGACCGCACCGCGCCCGATTGCGGCAACGGCCGTATCGATATTGCCGTGACCGGAGAAGATGATGACCGGCAGTTCGGGCTCGCGCTCCTTGATCGCGTCGAGCACCTCGAGCCCGTCCATCGGGCTGCCATGCAGCCAGACGTCGAGCAGCACCAGCGAGGGACGGCGTGTGTCGATGGCCGCTAGCGCAGCTTCGCTGTCACCGGCGGTGCTGCACTCGTAGCCTTCGTCGCTGAGCACACCTGCCACGAGGTCGCGAATGTCGCGTTCGTCGTCTACGATCAGGATTTCAAGGGACATGCGGTTTCCATCATTCTGCTGCCTGTGCGTCCGGGCTGTCGGCGATCGGGTCGCGCGCGAAGGTCATCGTCACGCGCGTGCCGCCGCTCGGCGATGCGGCAAAGGACATTTCGCCGCCATGCTCTTCGACAATCTTGTTGACGATCGCGAGGCCCAGGCCGGTACCCTTCTCGCGGCTCGTTACATAAGGTTCGATAATGCGTTCGCGGTCCTGCGGCAGGCCTATGCCATTGTCGCTCACGATGATCTCCAGCGTGTCACCGTGAAGCGCCATCGCCACTTCGACCTTGCCTTCGAACTTGCCTTCGCCTGTATCCTTTGCGCGCGCCTCGACCGCTTCGACCGCGTTCTTGAGGACGTTGGTCATCGCTTGTCCGAACTGATGGCGATCACAGGCGATCGTGCCGATTTCGGGCGTGGCGGTCAGTGCGAAGTCGACCTGCTGGTGCGCTACGTCCTGCAGGAACAACGCCTGCCGGGCTAGCGCGACCGGGTCTTCGGTACGGAAGATCGGCTTGGGCAGGCGCGCGAAAGAAGAAAACTCGTCGACCATTTTGCGCAAGTCCCCGACCTGCCGGATAATCGTGCTGGTCAGTTCCTCGAAGAGTTCGGGGTTGTCCTCGATCTGCTTGCGATAGCGACGGCTGAGGCGCTCGGTTGCCAGCTGGATCGGAGTAAGCGGGTTCTTGATCTCATGCGCAATGCGCCGCGCGACATCGGACCATGCCGCCTGCCGCTGGTCGACAAGCTGGCGGGTGATGTCCTCGAATGTGATGACGTGCCCGGTGGCATCGCGGCTGATCTTGACGGCGAGTGTCAGGAGGTCGCCGCCCTTGCTGTACTGGACGATGCCATCGCTGACATCAGACGCGATCATGCCCGCGATCTGCGGCGCGAGATCCTGGAACGAACGGCCCACCGGCCCCGGCGTCGAGCGGTCGAGCAGGAGCATCTGCGCGGTGCTGTTCATCAGCAGCACCTGACCGTCGCTATCGACCGAAATTACGCCGGCGGTCACCGATTCGAGCACCGCTTCCATGAAGGCGCGGCGTTCCTGCAACTGCTGGTTTGCGTCGATCAGATCGCGGGTCTGTGTCTCGATCTGCGCGGTCATCCGATTGAACGCGCGGTTGAGCAGGCCGATTTCGTCCGCGCCGGTGCGTCCGGCGACGCGCATCGAAAAATTGCCGCTGCCCACCCGGCGCGCTGCATCGACAAGCTCGTAAAGCGGTTTGACCTGCCGGTCCGCAAATCTGAGGGCGAACCAGACCGACAGCCCAACCAGCGCCAGCGAGGCCACGAAGAGCGCGACGTTGAAGCGCAGTTGCAGGATGCGGGCACGCGAGGTCAACACCTCGTAAGCCTTGACGATGTTCTCCGCGCGCTGGCCCTGACTGAATTCGAGCAGCGCCGAACTTCGCGCGGCATAAAGGTAGATGCCGGAAGCAAGGTCGATCGGGATCACGGCCTCGATACGATTGGCGTCGGCATCGATGACCATGCGCTCACCCTCGGCAAGGCGCTTGAGGGTCTCGGCGGAAATCTCTTCGTGTTGGCTCCTCGCGTCCGGGTCGACGATGGCCGCCGTGGTCAGTTCGCCATCATCGCCGCGCTGGAGGATCGCGGCCTCGGTCAGTTTGCGATAGGCGACCTGATAGGAGAAGAATTCCGGGAATTGCGGACTGGCGATCGTATCCTGGCTGAGGAAGGTGTTGAGGTCTTCGGCCATAGCAACGGATTCGTAGCCCACGTCGCGCTGCGCCTGTTCGTAATAGCCGCGCGCCAGCTTGTTGGCGTTTTCCAGCAGGCCGCGCGAGTTATCGGAGAACCAGAATTCGACGCCCGACTGGAACAGGAAGGAGGCGAAGATAACAACCAGCAACGTGGGAATCGCGGAGATCAACGAGAAGAAGAAGACGAGCCGGACATGCATCGTGCCGGTGCCGCCCATGCTTTCCTCGGCCCGGCGCAGCGCCATTCGTCGCCCGAGAAGGATGAGAATGCCCATTGCCGGGACCAGCGTGCCGACCAGCAGGAGTGCGGCAATGTCATTGGGCAAAAGCGCGCCCGCCTCGGCCTGGCGGTCGAGCATGTACCAGGTGATCCCGGTCATCACCACGAAGGCGGCGACACAGAGGACTTCGAGGATCGCGAAAAGGTTTGCCCGGCGCATGGCGACCTGCATCCGCCGCCACCAGCGCGGCCAACGTCTCGATGTCAGTGCGCCGTCTCGCATAGTTGCAAGCTTACAACACTGCTGTTGCACAGTTGCAAGCCGAAAGTTTTACCACTGGTCGTAAACGGAAGGTCATTCGCCGCTGGAATAGGCTTCCGGGTCGATATCGAGGTCGGTCAGCCGCTTGCGCAAGGTGTTGCGATTGATGCCGAGTTCGCGCGCGGCTTTCAACTGGTTGCCACCTGTCTGCTTCAGCACGCGGGCGAAAAGCGGGCGCTCTATCGCCGCCATCGTTTCGGCATAGATCGTCCCCGCAGCGGGGCGAGCGGTATCAAGCCAGTTCTGCAGCGCATCCTCCAGCCCTCCCCCGCCGGGCATCGCATGTCCAGCGGGCTCCGGGTTATCGGCGAGCAAGCTCGATACGGCCTCGCCGTCGATCCGGTCCTCACGCGCCAGCAGGGCGAGGCGGAACATGAAGTTCTTTAGTTCGCGCACGTTGCCGCGCCAGGGCTGCGCCGAAAGTACTTTCGCGCCGCTGCTTTCCAGCGTTCGCCTTGGCAACCCATCTTCCTGTGCCTGTTTGAGGAAATGCTTGGCCAGTGCCTCGATATCCTCGGGCCGGTCGCGCAACGGCGGCATCTGGATCGGCACGACATTGAGGCGATAGTAGAGGTCTTCGCGGAACAGCCCCTCGCCGATCAGCGGTTGCAGATCGCGGTTGGTCGCGGCGATTATTCGCACGTTGAGGCGAATTTCCTCACGCCCGCCGACGCGGCGGATCGTGCCCGACTGCAACGCGCGTAGCAGGCGGGTCTGCGCCTGCATGGGCATGTCGCCAATCTCGTCGAGAAACAGCGTGCCGCCGTCGGCCTGTTCGAATTTGCCGATATTCTGCGCAACCGCGCCGGTGAATGCGCCCTTTTCATGCCCGAACAGTTCGGATTCGATCAGTTCGGCGGGGATCGCTGCGGTGTTGACCGCAATGAACGGACCGGTCCGGCGATTGCCAAGCTCATGAATTGCTTCGGCGACCAGTTCCTTGCCGGTGCCCGATTCGCCAAGGACCAGCACCGTCAGATCGTTGCGCAGTACACGCGTGATCATGCGGAACACGGTCTGCATCGCCGGACTGCGGCCGACGAGCGGCAGTTGCTGGCCGGTATCGCCTTCCTCGCCCGCCGCCTGATCGGATTTGGCAGTGCCGACTGCCTGCCGCACGGTCCTGGCCAGTTCGTCGATGTCGAAAGGCTTGGGGAAGTATTCGAACGCCCCGCGTTCGGTCGCGCGCACTGCGGTATCGAGCGTGTTCTGGGCCGAGAGGATCACGATCGGCATGTCCGGGTGTGCCGCCCTCACCGCACCCAGTGTCTCGATCCCGTCGCCATCGGGCAGCATCACGTCGGTGACCAGCGCCGCAAAGCCGCGTTCGGCAAGCTGGCGATCCCGCTCGGCGATGGTGTCGCAGCTGGTGACCTTGAGCCCCTCGGCTTCAAGCGCTGCGGTGATGACGATGGCGATGGACGGGTCGTCTTCGACCAGCAGGACTGTCATTTGGCATCTCCGGCGCCGGTTGTCTCGGAATTGGCGAGCGGCAGGTAGACACGGAAGTGCGTCAGTCCCTCGGTCTCGTCGCGTTCGTGGCTGATCCGCCCGTTCATGTCGCGCACGATCTTGCGCACCAGCGCGAGTCCCAGCCCCTGCCCTGTTTTCTTGGAGGTGACGAAAGGTTCGAACAGGTGGTCGCGCAGTTCGGCGGGCACACCCGGCCCATTATCGCTGACCCTGATCTCGACCGGCAGGCGCACGGGTGCCTCGGTATTGCTTGAGTATAGCTGAAGCCCGCTGGCAAAGCGCGTGCGCACTGCGATCAGCGGCTCTTCGACCGTGCTGCTCGCTTCGCGGGCATTGGCGAAAAGGTTGATAATCACCTGCACCAGCCCGTCCGCGTTGCCGAGCACATCGGGCAGCGAAGGATCGAATTCCTCCCTGACCCTGAAGTCGCCCGAAGCCGCGCCCAGAACGGCAATCGCCTTGCGGATGATGAGGTGCAGGTTGCAGGGTTCGACCGGCGCGGCGGTCTGCCCGCTCAGCACCTGCATCTGCTCGATCAGCGATGCAATGCGATCGACTTCCGAGGTGATCAGTTCGGTTAGCGGCCTTTCCGCATCGCCGACCTTGCGGCCCAACAGTTGCGCCGCGCCCTTGATCCCGGCGAGCGGGTTCTTGATCTCATGCGCAAGGATCTCTGGGCCGCGCAATGCCTGCTCGCCCGATGCCCCGGAATCGCCGCCGAATTCGTCGATATTGCGGTGATCGTTGAGCACCAGCACCTGCCAGCCCGGCATATCGGCGACAGGCGATGCGGTGAGGTCGATGCGATGCTTGTGCTGGCCGGACACGATGACGTCGATTTCGCGTGCCGAAACCGGCGTGTCGGTTTCTCGCAGCAGCGATTCGGTGTGTGTGTCGGTGAAGGTCAGAGCGTCGGAAAGCGGCGTGCCCGTCAGCTTGCGCGCGGATTTGCCGAAGAACTGTTCGGCGGCGGGGTTGGCAGCCGAAATCGTGTGCCCCGGCTCAAGCAGCACGAAGGCGAGCGGCAGGCTGGCAAGCTGGCGTTGTGCGTCCGGCGTGGTCGGACGGGAAAAGAGGCTCATGCCGCCTGTCGTTGCAGGTGCGGGGCATAGAATTCGCGCACTTCGGCGATGACCTCGTCGGGCTCTTCGATGAAATTGACGCGGTTGCGGAAGTCCGCCGCGCCGGGCAGGCCCTTGGAATACCAGCCAAGGTGCTTGCGCGCCATCTTTACACCGACTTCGCTGCCGTAGTGTGAGAGCATGCTGTCGTAGTGCTCAAGGATCACCGCGCACTGCTCGTCGCGTGAGGGATCGGGCAGGCGCTCGCCGGTGCGCAGCCAGTGCATCACCTGTCCCAGTAGCCAGGGCTTGCCATAGGC
>JAWKXP010000025.1:0-40968 GCA_041396945.1 Sphingomonadaceae bacterium
CCTATTTTTGCTCGGGTTGCCCGCACAATAACTCGACGCTGGTGCCCGAAGGCTCCGCCGCGATGGGCGCGACCGGATGCCACGGCCTTGCGCATTACATGCCCGAGCGCAACACGATGCAGACCGTCTCGATGGGGCAGGAAGGCATGCCCTGGGTCGGCGCGCAGTCATTCGTCGATACGCCGCACATGTTCCAGAACCTTGGCGATGGAACCTATACGCATTCGGGCCTGCTGACGATCCGTGCGGCGGTAGCGGCAAAGTCGTCTGTCACCTTCAAGATCCTCTACAACGATGCCGTTGCGATGACCGGCGGCCAGCCTGCCGAGGGCGCGCTCAGCCCCGAGCAGATCGTGCAGGAGCTTGTCACCGAAGGCGTTTCGCCGGTCGTGCTGGTGAGCGAGAACCCGGCGCGGTTCAGATCGTCGGCGCTGCCAAGGGGCGTCAAGGTCCACCATCGCGACGAACTCGACGCGGTACAGCGCGACTTGCGCGAGCGGCGCGGCACCAGCGCCATCGTCTATGAGCAGACCTGCGCCAACGAAAAGCGCCGTCGCCGCAAGCGCGGGGCCTATCCTGATCCCGACAAGCGGCTGTTCATCAACACGGCGGTTTGCGAAGGCTGCGGCGATTGCTCGGTGCAGTCGAACTGCCTTTCGGTCGTGCCGGTCGAGACCGCCCTCGGGCGCAAGCGCAAGATCGACCAGTCGACCTGCAACAAGGACTATTCGTGCATCAAGGGTTTCTGCCCCTCGTTCGTCGAGGTTTCGGGCGGCGAACTGGTCAAGCGCGCGATGGATTCGGTTCTGCTGGCCACAAAGGTTGCCGCGCTACCAGTGCCCGCGCCTGTGGACGCCGCGAACCACGCCATGCTGGTCGCCGGGATCGGCGGGACCGGCGTGCTGACGGTCGGCGCGATCCTCGCGATGGCGGCGCATCTTGAGGGCAAGGCGGCCAAAGTGCTCGACCAGACCGGGATGGCGCAAAAGGGCGGCGCGGTGACGAGCCATATCCGCATCGGCGTGGATGCGGATGCGATCCCCTCGGCGCGGCTCGGCACCGGGCAGGCGGACCTCCTGATCGCCTGCGACCTGATCGTCGGCGCGCAGCCCGATGTGCTGGGCCTGACGCGCGGCGATACGCAGGTGCTGGCGAATGAGGACGTGGTGCCGACCGGCGAATTTCAGCGCAACCGCGATATGGACCTCACCGCAACGCGGTTCCTCTTGGTGATCGGCAAGCGCGTCGATGCGGCGAACATCGCCTCGCTGCGCGCCGGGGCGCAGGCAACGCGGCTGATGGGCGATTCGATCTTTGCCAACCTCATGTTGGTCGGATTTGCCGCGCAGAAGGGTCTGTTGCCGGTTGCGCTCGATTCGATCGAGGAGGCGATCCGGCTCAACGGCGTGGCGGTGCAGAAGAACCTCGATGCGCTGGGGCTGGGGCGGCTGGTGGCGGCGGACCCTGCGGCGCTCGACGCGATGGGCGAGGGCGGGACGGACGAACCGGCTATCCCGCATACTTATGAGGAGGTTGTCGCGAGCCGCTCGGACCTGCTGACCGCTTATCAGGATGCCGGCTATTCCGCAGACTACCGCGCGTTCCTCTATGAGATCGCGGCAATGCTTGAGCAGCGCGGGCTGGGCGCGTGCGAGGCGTTGCGGTCGGAAGTCGCCCGTTCGCTCGCCAAGCTGATGGCCTACAAGGATGAGTACGAAGTGGCGCGGCTTTATGCTGATCCCGCGTTTCGGCGTTCGCTCGAAGCGACCTTCGGCGGCGGGGCAAAGCTCAAGGTCCACCTCGCCCCGCCTCTCTTGGCTTGGCGCAAGGATGCGAAGACCGGACGGCCGAAGAAAATCGCGTTCGGGGGCTGGATATTTCCGGTGTTCGGGTTGCTCGCCAAACTCAAGGGCCTGCGCGGCGGTGCGTTCGATATCTTCGGCTACACTGCGGAGCGCAAGATGGAGCGCGCGCTGATCGGCGAATATCGCGATACGATCCGGGCGGTGGCGGCGAAGGTGACGCCCGAAACGCTGCACACCGCCGTCGAGATCGCCGCCGCGCCGGACCTCATCGCCGGTTACGGCCCGGTCAAGGAAGCCGGCGTCGAAGCCTTCCGTGCGCGCGTCGCCGAACTGCTGCCCGCGCTCGATGCCGCACCAGCACGCGAAACCATACCCGCCTGAGGCGAGGTAACGCCGCGACGATAGGTGACGAATCGGATTGCCGCGCGGCCAAGGACAGGTCAGGTTCGCGCAACAGGCAGCTCGGGGAGAATCCGGTGGATGATTTTGCAGGCAAGTATGGCCCCTGGGCGCTGATCGCCGGGGCATCCGAAGGCACGGGTGCCTCGTTCGCGCGGCAGCTGGCCGAAAAGGGCCTCAACCTCGTGCTGATCGCGCGGCGGCAGGGGCCGCTCGACAAGCTTGCCGCCGAAATCCGCGCCGAACATGGCGTCGATTGCGTCACCGCCTCGATCGATCTTGCCGCCGACGATGCGGTTGACCGGATGCGCGAGGCGGCGGCGGGCAAGGAATGCGGCCTGCTGATACTCAATGCCGGGGCCGACCCCAACGGCTCGATGTTCCTCGACAACGATATCGAGGACTGGGATTCGCTGACCATGCGCAACGTGATGACGGTGATGCGCGCCTGCCACCGCTTCGGTCAGGCGATGCGCCAGCGCGGGCATGGCGGCATCATGATCGTCGGCTCGGGCGCATGCTATTCGGGCATGCCGGGCATCGCCGTCTATGGCGCGACCAAAGCCTTCGACCTCGTGTTCAGCGAAGCGCTCTGGGCCGAACTGAAACCGCACGGGGTCGATGTGCTGTCCTATGTCATCGGCCGAACCGATACGCCCGCACACCGCGAACTGATGGAGGAACGCGGCATGGCGATCCCCGACAACCTTGCCGATCCAGACGATGTCGCGCGCAAGGGGCTGGCGCGGCTGGGCAATGGTCCGGTGACGAACTGGGACTGGGAGGATGACGACGTCGGCTTCGGCATGGTCTCCGCCGACGATCGCCGCAAGCGGGTCATGGCCTTCGCCGCGCAGTCCGCCGCCTATGCGGAAAAGGACGAGGCATGATCCCCGACAGCCCCGAAGCGCTCGCCGACAAGCAGGCGATCCGCGACCTCATCTATACCTATTGCCGCGCGGTCGACCGGATCGACGTGCCGCTCGGCCATTCGATCTGGCACGAGGATGGCGAGGCCGATTACGGTGCGAGCTTCTATCAGGGGCCGGGCAGGGGCGTGATCGACCTGATCTGCAAGAGCCACGAGGGCCTCCTCAGCCATTCGCATCAGGTCACCAACATCCTGATCGAACTCGATGGCAACCGCGCGGGGAGCGAGGCCTATGTCTCGGGCACGATGCGGCTCGAACGCGATGGCCAGCTGATGCAGATGGGCGTCTGGGCGCGCTATCTCGATAGCTGGGAAAAGCGCGTCGGCGCGTGGGGGCTCTCCAAACGCATGGTCGTCTACGATCACGAGGAAATCCGGCCCGTCACGCCGATGGGTCAGGAAATCCGTTCTACCCGCGACGGCAGCGACCCGTCCTACGCAATCCTGAAAGGCAATTGATGAGCAACATCCGCATCTCGCTCGGCTTCGACATGCGCGCGCCCGATCTCGGCACGCCGACACGCGATCTTTACGCGGCGGCGGTCGAAATGGCGGCTTTCGCCGACGAAGCCGGGATCGATTCGATCAACCTGATGGAGCATCATGCTTCGGAGGATGGTTATCTGCCGCAACCGTTCCTGCTCGGCTCGGCGATGGCGGCGGTGACGAAGCGCATCCATTTCTCGCTCGGCGCGGTGATCCTGCCGCTGCACGATCCGGTCGACATGGCAGAGCGCGTCGCGGTGCTCGACCTGATTTCGGGCGGGCGCTTCAACGTGATCTTCGGCGCGGGCTATGTGCCCGGCGAGTTTGCGATGTTCGGCAAATCGCTGAAGGACCGCGCGAAGCTGATGGACGAGGGGATCGAGACGATCCTCAAGGCGCTCGATGGAGAGAGCTTCGATTATCAGGGCCGCCCTGTGATGGTCCGCCCCCTGCCGACGCGCGACCCGCGCGACATCGTCATGGTCGGCGGCGGCGTCCCCGCGTCGGCGCGGCGCGCGGCACGGTTCGACGTCGGCTTCGGTCCAATGCGCGGCGACATCGTCGATATCTATCTTGAGGAATGCGAAAAGCACGGGCGAAGCCCTCGCATGTTCTTCCGCCCCGGTGGCGGGATGCCGCTGGGCATTCACCTTTGCGAAGACCCCGAAGCGGGCTGGGCCGCGCTTGAGCCGCATGCGCTGCATGTCGTCAAGGAATACGCCAAGTGGGCGGCGCAGGAGGGCGATGGCAGCAACTCGCCGTTCAAGGGCCTCGACAATGCTGAGGCCTTGCGCGCCTCGGGCCTGTTCGTCGCATGGACGCCCGAAACCCTGGTTCAGGCGGTCAGGGCCAACCCGGAAATCAACAATGTGGGTCTGCAACCGCTCCTTGGCGGACTTTCGCCGGAGGAGGGCTGGAAGAGCCTGCGCCTGCTGAAACAGGTGCTGCCCGAACTGCGCGGAGAATAACCGGATGAAGGCCGCATACTTCGAAAACGGCAAGGTCTGCGTCGGCGACCAGCCCGATCCCGAACCGGGCGAAGGACAGGCGCTGGTGCGCACACATGCCTGCGGCCTCTGTGCCTCGGACCAGCACTTCCTCACCGGCGGGCAGAACATCATCGACCTGTCGCGGTCGATGGGCGGCCCTTACGCGGCGCTCGATTTTGCACGGCCCTTCGTGCCGGGGCACGAATATGTCGGCGAAGTGCTCGATTACGGTCCCGGTTCGGCGCGGCGGATCGCGCCGGGGCGCAAGGTTACGTCGGTTCCCGTCATGCGCGCGGGCGGGGCGCACAAGGTGATCGGCTACAGCCACGAATGCCCCGGCGGCTTCGGCGAACTGATGCTGCTCGACGAGACGATGCTGCTCGAAGTGCCCGATGGCATGCCCGATGCGCATGCAGCGTGCATCGAACCGCTGGCGGTCGGGCTGGAACATGCGCGGCGCGGGCGGCCCGAAAAGGGCGACGTGATCCTCGTGCTCGGCTGCGGAGCTATCGGGCTGGGGGTGATCGCGGGGCTGAGCCATGCGGGCGCGGGGCCGATCATTGCCGCCGATTTCCACGAAGACCGCCGCGCGCTGGCGCTGGCGATGGGCGCGCATATCGCCATCGATCCGCGCGAAACCGATCCGTTCGGCCCGCTGCCCGAAACCGGCAACCGGCCCGCCAACCTGATCTACGAGAATGTCGGCAGGCCCGGCATGCTCGGCCAGATCATTGCCGGCGCGCCGTTCGACGGGCGCATCGTCATCGGCGGATACTGCATGGAGCCGGAGCCGCTCTACGTCTTTGCGGCGCAGAACAAGCGGCTCAATATCCAGTTCGCGGGCGGCGAGGAACCGCAGGACATGGACCTTGCGCTGCGCTCTATCGACGACGGCTCGATCGACGTGACGCCCTGGCTGGGCGCGACCGTCGGGCTTTCGGGCGTGGCGGGTGCCATCGCCACAATGGCCGATCCCGGCGCGCCGGTTCGCACCGTGATCGACCCGCGCGACTTGTAGTCTGACTTTATCCGTTCGTGTCGAGCGAAGTCGAGACACGTTTGCGCGTGCGTGTCTCGACTTCGCTCGACACGAACAGTTGAGGGTAGCTCCGAAACTGCTACTTGCCGCCGCCCGGAGCCGCATCGCGCAGCGCGTAGATATGGTCGGCGATCTGGCCGACGCGCGCTTCGGTCAGGTCGAAGTCCATCGCCTCGGGATAATTATGCGCGTCGGCGAGATAGGTGGCCAGCGTATCGCGGGTCAGTCCTTCGCGGTTGGCGATCTCGACGAAGGTCGGTGCGTTCGGATTGGGCGAGAGCCAGCCTCGCTCGGTTGCATGACAATCGCCGCAAGCGGCTTGCGCAAAGGTTTCGGTTGCCGCTTCGGGCGGTGGTCCGGCGCGGCGCGCCACCTCGCTGCCGGGCTGTGCGGAACAGGCGGCGATGAGGCCGAAAAGCGGAGTGCGAGGACAGGTTTCATCGGGGCAGGCATCCTTGATCTGCGTTGCAAAGCGCAGCCTATCCCGGCAATCGCCCCGCGATCAATCCGCGGTGACGCCCGCATCGATGTTTATGCACGCCCGTGATAGGATCGCGCCGCCGGGCTGGCGAGGAAGGCGACGCAATCTGCCACGTCCTCGATTTCGCACAGGCCGCGCGGGGAGGCGATGCGATTCAGCAACTGGCGGTCCTTGTCCATCACTGCTGCCATGCCGCCGACGATCCTGGTCATCATCCGCCCGGCGCAACCGCGTTTATGCGGATCGGGGCTTTCATGTATTCCATCGCCAGTGCCTTGGTCATGTTGGTCAGCCCCGCCTTGGCGGCGCAATAGGCGGCGAAATAGGCTTGCCCCTGAAACGCGGCGCAGGAGGTGACGTTTACAATCGCCCTTCGGCTTCGAGCAGGTGCGGCAGCGCGGCGCGGATCAGGAAGAACGGCGCTTCGAGATTGACCTTCATGGTCAGGTCCCACGCCTCGTCGGTCACTTCGGGGTCGCGCCCGGAAACATCACGCCTGCGACATTGCACAGCGCATCGAGCCCGCCGTATTCGGCCACTGCCTGCGCCACTGCGCCCGCGCAATTGGAACGGTCGGTAAGGTCCATTGTCAGCGCCAGTGCCTTGCGGCCCGTGGTGCGGATCGCGCCCGCCGTCTCGCCCAGCGCTTCTGCCTGCACGTCGACCACCACAAGGTCCGCGCCCAGTTCTGCCAGCCGCAGCGCGGTCGCCTTGCCCAGCCCGGAGGCCGCGCCGGTAACGAGGGCGACCTTGCCGGTCATATCCGATGGTTCGCGCATGTTCTCTCCCTTGATGAACAGTCGTGTTGATTAAGCGCTATTTCGCCCGTAAGCCGATGACCAAGTCAAGACCGTCCGAGAGAGTATCGCCACAGCATGTCCGCTCCTGTCCTCAAGTCCACCCTCGACCTGTTGCCCCGAAGCGCAGGCGCGCGCCGGGCATAACCGCGCGCTCGCCGCCGAACTGCGCGAGAAGGCGTCGCCGCCGCCGCGCTGGGCGGCAACGAGAAATCGCGCGAGCGGCATGTCAGCCGCGGCAAGCTGCTCCCGCGCGAACGCGTCGAACGCCTGCTCGATCCCGGCTCGCCGTTCCTCGAACTGGGGCAGCCGGGCGGCGAACGGGCTGTACGAAGATGACATTCCCGGTGCTGGCCTGATTACCGGAATCGGCATGGTCTCGGGCCGTCAGTGCATGATCGTGCAACGATGCCACCGTGAAGGGCGGCACCTATTACCCGATGACGGTCAAGAAGCACGTCCGCGCGCAGGAGATCGCCGAGGAAAACCGCCTGCCCTGCATCTATCTGGTGGACTCGGGCGGCGCGAACCTGCCGCATCAGGCCGAGGTCTTCCCCGACAAGGAGCACTTCGGGCGCATCTTCTTCAACCAGGCGCAGATGAGCGCCAAGGGCATCCCGCAGATTGCTTGTGTCATGGGCAGTTGCACAGCGGGCGGCGCCATGTCCCGGCGATGAGCGACGAGACGGTGATCGTGAAGGAGCAGGGCACGATCTTCCTGCCGGACCGCCGCTGGTGAAAGCCGCGACGGGTGAGGAAATCAGCGCCGAGGATCTGGGCGGCGGCTATCTCCATTCCAAGACTTCGGGCGTGACCGACCACCTCGCCGACAACGACGAGCACGCGCTTTCGATCGTGCGCGACATCGTCAGCCACCTTGGCGAAAATGTTGGCGCGGCCAGGGACGTTTCCTTCGCCGAACCGCGCGCCGAAGTTCGACCCGGAAGAACTGTATTCGGTGATCCCCGACGACGTGCGCGCGCCGTACGATGTCCACGAAGTGATCGCCCGGCTGGTCGACGGCAGCGAATTCCACGAGTTCAAGGCGCTTTACGGCGCGACGCTGGTCTGCGGCTTTGCGCATATCCATGGGCAGCCCGTCGCGATCCTTGCCAACAACGGCGTGCTGTTTTCGAATCGGCGCAAAAGGGCGCACATTTCATCGAGCTGGCCTGCCAGCGGCGCATCCCGCTCTTGTTCCTGCAAAACATCTCGGGCTTCATGGTCGGCGGCAAGTACGAGGCCGAAGGCATCGCCAAGCACGGCGCGAAGCTGGTGACGGCAGTGGCGACCGCGACCGTGCCCAAGGTGACGGTCCTGATCGGCGGCAGCTTCGGCGCGGGCACATTACGGCATGTGCACCGCGCCTATGCCCCGCGCTTCCTCTTCACCTGGCCCAACGCGCGCATCCGGCGATGGGCGGCGAACAGGCCGCCTCGGTCCTCGCCACCGTCCACCGCGACGCCGACCAGTGGGACGAACGCGAAGCCGAAGCCTTCAAGGCCCCGATCCGCCAGAAGTACGAGGACGAAGGCAACCCGTACTACGCGACCGCGCGCATCTGGGACGACGGCGTAATCGACCCGGCGCAGACACGCGATGTGCTGGGGCTGGCGCTGGCGGCGTGCCTCGAAGCGCCGATCGCCGAACGGCCCGCGTTTGGCGTGTTCAGGATGTGATATGGGCGACGGCGGCAAAAAGGCTCTGGGCGGCTCTTACGCGCAATGCGCGGCGGGATTGAGTCAACCGGACGAAGTGGTCCATCCCCTCGTGCCGCTGGCGATCGTCCTTGAGGACATGGAGAAAAAGAAGGGGCGGGCTCTGACCGCAGAAGAGGTTCTGGCTGCCCGGGACGAGTTGCCCTGCATTGTCATGCTCGCCGAGCATCGCGACGAGCTGGAGCAAGATCGCGGATTTCGGGATATCGATCCGGTCAATGCCTGGAAGGAATGGCAGGAATATCGAATGACCATTCCAGGGAACGAAAACTGAGATGGTTTGGCCCCTCCACCAGCCTGCGGCTGGTCCCCCTCCCCGAGCAAGCTCGGGGAGGAATGGTGCGGAATCAATCCTCCCCAAGCTTGTCTTGGGGAGGGGGACCGCCCGGCGCAGCCGGGTGGTGGAGGGGCAGGCGGCTGCGCGCTGTCTCGACAATCGCCGTGAGGACCGTGGTTTGCGAGATTCCGAGGTGACTGCGAACGGTCGTAAAGTTCGGGAAATTCCCGTCATGCTGAACTTGTTTCAGCATCCATGGTGCGATGCCATTGCCAAATTGCGACGGTTACAAAGTCGAGGTAGGTCGTTCCATGGGTCCTGAAACAAGTTCAGGACGACGGGGGGTGCCGCCAAACCGCTCCGCTTTGCGTCATGCTGAACTTGTTTCAGCATCCATGGCGCGATGGCATTGCCAAAGTGCGCCGGTTGTAAAGTCGAGGAAGGTCGCTCCATGGGTCATGAAACGAGTTCAGGGCGACGCATTTCAAAGGCCCGGCCTATTCGGCAATACCCCAGTCTTTCGCAAGGTCGCGCCACTCGGGGTTATGCTCTTCGATCAAGTTGATCTTCCACGGTCGATGCCAGTTCTTGAGCTGCTTTTCGCGTGCGATGGCAGGCGGCATGGTGTCGAAGAATTCGGCATGAACCAGGCGGTGGACGCGATATTTCGACGTAAAACCGGGCGTTGCGGCGTTGCGGTGCTGCCAGATTCGACGCGCAAGGTCGGATGTGACGCCGATATAGAGTGTTCCGCGCTTCTGGCTGGCGAGGATGTAGGTGCAGGGATTGCGGTGTTCCATCAAGGTCGTGATGCCGCGCCATGGGTGCTGAAACAAGTTCAGCATGACGGAATGCGCGCATGACCGCCCCCTCGCTCTCATCCCGCCTCGTGCGGCGGGTGCTCATGGCGCTTTATCGCTGGAAGGGCTGGCGGCTCGATACCGGCGCGGGGGTTCCGGCCAAGTGCGTCATCGCCGGTGCGCCGCATACTTCGGGCTGGGACTTCGTCTTCTTCCTCGGCGCGACCGGGGAGCTTGGCATCCGGCCCAGCTACATGGGCAAGGCGAGCCTGTTTCGCTGGCCGTTGCGGCGGTTCATGTTCGACATGGGCGGGATCGCGGTCGATCGGTCGAAGCGCGGGAATTACGTCGATCAGGTCGTCGCCGAATTCAATGCGCGCGACGAGCTGGCTCTGGTGCTTGCACCCGAAGGCACGCGCCGCGAGATCACGGCATGGCGTTCCGGCTTTTACCATATCGCACAGGGCGCGGGCGTGCCGATTGTCCCTGCATGGGTCGATCATGCGCGCGGCGTGGGCGGGATTGGCCCGGCGATCATGCCCACGGGCGATTTCGCCGCCGACCTTCTGAAAATCGCGCAATTTTTCCGCTCGGTCTTGCCCGATCACCCCAAACTTGCCGTATTGTACCAACAGGCGGGGCTCCTGCCCGCGCCGCAAACATTGCCCTGAAAGGACCGCAATGATCTCCTCGCTCCTTATTGCCAACCGAGGCGAAATCGCCTGTCGCATCATGCGCACCGCGCGGGCCATGGGTATCCGCACCGTTGCGGTCTATTCGGACGCCGACACCGACGCGCTGCATGTGCGCGAAGCGGACGAGGCGGTGCATATTGGGCCGTCGGCCTCTGCCGAGAGCTACCTCGTCGGCGAAAAGATCATTGCCGCCGCCAAAGCGACCGGGGCGGAAGCGATCCATCCGGGCTACGGCTTCCTGTCGGAGAACGCCGCGTTTGCGCAGGCCGTGCTCGATGCCGGGCTGGTTTGGGTCGGGCCGAACCCGGCCTCGATCACAGCAATGGGCCTCAAGGATGCAGCCAAGACCTTGATGGCCGAGGCGGGCGTGCCGGTGACGCCGGGCTATATGGGCGAAGAGCAGTCCGCCTCGTTCCTGGCCGATGAGGCGGAGAAGGTCGGCTATCCGGTGCTGATCAAGGCGGTCGCGGGCGGCGGCGGCAAGGGCATGCGGCTGGTCGAGGATGCAGACGATTTTGCCGACGCGCTGGCCTCTTGCAAGCGCGAGGCGGCGTCCAGCTTCGGCAACGACCATGTCCTGATCGAGAAATTCATCGCATCGCCCCGCCATATCGAGGTGCAGGTCTTCGGCGACACGCACGGCAATGTCGTCCACCTGTTCGAGCGCGACTGCTCGCTCCAGCGCCGCCACCAGAAAGTGATCGAGGAAGCCCCCGCGCCGGGCATGGACGCGGCGACGCGCGAGCAGCTTTGCGCCGCCGCCGTGCGCGCGGCTCAGGCGGTCGATTATGTCGGGGCGGGCACGATCGAATTCATCGCCGACGGCTCGGGCAAGCTCGATGCGAACAAGATCTGGTTCATGGAGATGAACACGCGGCTTCAGGTCGAGCATCCGGTGACCGAGGAAATCACCGGCGTCGATTTGGTCGAATGGCAGCTACGCGTCGCTTCGGGCGAGGCGATTCCGATGTCGCAGGAAGACCTCGCGATCAACGGCTGGGCGATGGAAGCGCGGCTCTATGCCGAGGACCCGGCGGCGGGCTTCCTGCCCAGCACCGGGCCATTGGAACTGCTGCAATTCGGCGACGGGCCGGGCGGGCGAATCGAGACTGGCGTCGAGCAGGGCGGCGAGGTTTCGCCGTTCTACGACCCGATGATCGCCAAGGTCATCGCGCACGGGGACAGCCGCGACGAGGCGATCGAGCGGCTTTCCGATATTCTCTCCGATTCCGCCGTCTGGCCAGTGAAGACCAATTCGTCGTTCCTTATCAAGGCGCTGGCGCATCCCGATTTCCGTTCGGGCAATGTCGATACCGGCCTGATTGGGCGCGATGGCGAGACGATGGCACAGCCGCCGGTGCTCTCGGACGAGGCACTGACGGCAGCGGCGGAATCGATGATCCCGGCCTCCGAACTGACCGGCTTCCGCCTCAACGCAGCCCCGCGCCGCACCGCGCATTTCCTGCTCGAAGGCGAGACGGTCGAAGCCGTGCTGACCGGCGAGGGCGACGAGGACCCGGCGGATTCGGTGCTCGTCACCGAACAGGGGCAGGCCTGGCTGCTCGAACCCTGGCGGGCCGAAGGCGCGCATGGCGGCTCGGCGGCAACCGGCGCAATCCTTGCACCGATGCCGGGCAAGGTGATCGCGGTCGAGGTCGAGAAGGGCGAGGAGGTCAAGGCGGGCCAGAAGCTGTTGACCCTCGAAGCGATGAAGATGGAGCACACGCTGACCGCGCCGTTCGACGGGGTGGTTGCCGAACTCAACGTCTCGCCCGGTTCGCAGGTGCAGGTAGAGGCACTGCTCGCGCTGATCGAGGAAGCGGAGGATTGAGATGCGCCAATCCTCCCCCGCCGGGGGAGGTGGCATTGCGCAGCAATGACGGAGGGGGATCAAGTGGCCGATGGTGCGCGGGGCAAACCCCCTCCACCAGCCTGCGGCCGGTCCCCCTCCCCCGATGGGGGAGGAATTTTAGAATGCCCGGACGTTTTTTCGATGAATGGCAGGTCGGTGACCGCATCACCCACCAGCCAAGCCGCACCGTTACCGAGACCGACAACCTCCTGTTCTCGGCGATGACGCACAACATGCAGCCGCTGCATCTCGATGCCGAATTCGCGGGCAAAAGCGAGTTCGGGCAGATCCTCGTGAACAGCACCTTCACCTTCAGCCTCGCGGTCGGCCTGTCGATTGCCGACACCACGGTCGGCACGCTGGTCGCCAACCTCGGTTTCAACGACGTTGTCACGCCCAAGCCGACCTTCATCGGCGATACGCTGACTTGCCACAGCGAGGTGCTGGATATGCGCGAAAGCAAGTCGCGCCCGACGCAGGGCATTGTCGTGTTCAAACACGAACTGACCAACCAGCGTGGCGAAACGGCGCTGACGATGACGCGCACGGTGCTGCTCAACAAGAAGCCCGCCTGACTTATCCTTCCGTTCGCCTCGAGCGAAGTCGAGAGGCGTTGGCGCGCCCGTGTCTCGACGGCGCTCGACACGAACGGAGCGGGGATTCCTAACGCACTGTCGTTGGCGCGTCGTCTGGAGGGAAACCGGGCGGCGGACCATAGTCGGGCGCGTCGAGCCAGGTTCCGGACAGGTCTGGCGGGCCGAAATAGACCATATCGAAGTGGTGCCAGGCAAAAAGCCACGCGCCGTCGCGTTGCGCGAAGCGGTCATAATAGATGCCCAGCGTGCGGATGGCGGTGTCGCCCCGGCGGATCAGTTCGGTCGCCTGTAGCCTGCCCACGACCTGCCCGCTGACGATATCGAGCGCGATCGGGCCGGGCCAGAAGGTGACGATGTCGGAAACCGCGACTGCTTTCGCGAAGAAGGCGCCGCAGGCTTCGCGGCCTTCGATCACCTGCCCGGAAATCTTCCAGACCGCGTCATCGGCAAAGCAGCTTTCCATCAGCGCCCGGTCCTTGCGGCGCACGGCGTCGGCATAGCGCGCATAAAGCTGGCGCACGCCGTGATCGGCTATCCTGAGCGTCTCGTCCACCGCAGATCTCTCGCATCGCCTCGTTGGGCTGGTTGCCCGGATCGTGGCAGATGCGCTTGCCGCTCGCTAGCCCGAGAGTTGATCCGAAAGGCTGGCAGCCGAGATTCTCAGCGTGGTCTGGAGATCGGCGAGGTTCTCGCCGCGCACCGAATTGCCGATGCCGATGGCGACGAGCGCGTGGCTCAGGCGGCCCGGCGCTTTCCAGACCGGTGCGGCAACGACGGTGACCCCCGCGATATAGTTGCCCGCATCGACGGCGGTGCCCTGCGCGCGCGTATCCTCGACCTGCTCCAGCCATTCGCGCCAAGACGGGGCTTCGTCCCAGCGCAGTTGCTCGAAGCGTGGTTTGAGGTCTTCGACCGGGTGGTTGCCGAAGGCGGCGATGCAGCGCCCGGTGGCCGAGACCAGCGCCGGGAAGCGGTTGCCGACCTGCGTCGAAAGCTGGAAGTTCTGGCTCGACTGGCTCATCGCGGTGACGACGATGCGGTCGAGCCCGAAGATTTGCACGCCCAGCATCGTCAGACCGAATTCGCGGCTCATGCGGTCGAGCACCGGCTGGGCAAGGTCGGTGAACTTGTCGCGCCCGAGCCACTGGCGGGCCAGCGTCAGCAGCCCGGCATCGAGCGAATAGCGCTTGGTATCGGGATCGAAGGCAACCAACTCCTCCTCGACCAGCGCGCGCAGGACATAGAGGCAGGTACTCGGCACCAGCTCAAGCTCGCGCGCGATGGCTTGCACCCCCATCGGCGTGCGGCTCTTGCCCAGCAGCCGCAGGATCGCAGCAGCGCGCGCGATGGCGGGGGCCTTGGAAGACTTCGGGGCGGACTGATTAGTCATTCGATATATTGAATATCATTCTATATTTGCAATGGCAAGCGGATTGTGTCAGGAGACTGCGCGAAGGGCCTCACCCGATTCGTGTGGGCGCGCACTTGACTGTTTCGAGGATGCCGATGACCAAGCTTACCGAGATGACGAGCTATGCCGATGCGCAGCGCCACGCTTCGTCGGCAAAGCTCTGGGAGCTGTTCGATGGCGACAAGGAACGGCTCAACATCGCGCACGAATGCATGACGCGCTGGGCCGATGGTTCGGGCCGTCCGGCGGTGCGGATCGCGCATTCCGAAGGCGCGGACGAAATCCTGAGCTTCGATGAAATTACTGCCGGGGCAGCGCAATTCGCGCACTGGCTCGATGCGCAGGGCATTGCCAAGGGCGAGCGCATTGCCTTCATGCTCGAACCATCGCTGCCGTTCTATGTCTGCCTGTTCGGGGCAATGCAGACCGGTGCGATTTCGGTGCCGCTGTTCACGCTGTTCGGCCCCGATGCGCTGCGGCTGCGCGTCAACGACTGTACGCCTTCGATCCTCGTCACCAATGCCGAGAAGGCCCCGCTGGCGCAGCAGATTGCCGAAGAGGGCGGCGACACAATGCAGGTCGTGGTCGCCGACGATGCATTCCTCGAAATGCTGTCGCAGTACCCGGCGACCTACGAACCGCAATCGGCGGCAAACGACATCGCCTGTTTCCAGTACACCTCGGGCACGACACGCGAGCTGCCCGATGCGGTCAAGCACACGCACCGCTCGATCGTGACGCTGATGTTCGCCGCGCTTTACGGCACCGGGGTGCGGCCCGGCGACGAGTTTTTCTGCCCGTCCTCGCCCGCATGGGGGCACGGCCTTTGGCACGGCACGCTGGCGCCGCTGGCGCTGGGCGTCACCACCGGCACCTTTGCCGGCAAGTTCGATCCGGCCCGTCTGATGAAGGCGCTGGACGATTTCGGCATTACCAATATGTCGGCGGCGGCCACGCACTACCGGATGATGAAGAACACCGGGCGCGGCGGCGATTTTGCGTTTCATTTCAGGAAGCTGTCCTACACCGGCGAGCCGATCGACCCGGCGACGCTCGAATGGATCGACGCGTTCTTCAAGGTCCCGGCCTGCTCGATGTACGGCACGACCGAGATCGGCGTGGTGCTGGTCAACTATCCCGGCGCGGATGATTTCACCGTCAAGCCCGGCTCGCTCGGCAAGGCGGTGCCGGGGCTGAAACTCGAAGTGCAGCGCCCCGACGGCACGCCTTGCGATCCGGGCGAGATCGGCGAACTGATGCTCTGGCGAAAGGACGGCTGGCTCTCGACCAAGGACCGCGCGAAGATCGACGAGGACGGCTATTTCTACCACTGCGGCCGCGCCGACGATGTCATCATCTCGGCAGGCTGGACAATGTCGGCGGTCGAGATCGAGAACACCATGCTGCGCCACGAGGCTGTGCTCGAATGCGGCGTGATCGGCGTTCCGGATGAAAAGCGCGGGCAGGTGGTCAAGGCCTTCGTCGTCGCCAACCGCGAAGGCTCGGACGAGCTTACCCGCGAGCTGCAGGACTTCACCCGCGAGCGCCTCGCCCAGCACGAATTCCCGCGCCTCGTCGAATATGTTTCCGAACTGCCCAAGAACCCGGCGGGCAAGGTCCACCGCAAGAAATTGCGCGATCTTGAAGCTGAACGCGCGGCGGCGGGAGTGTCATAGCCAACCCTTCACCGTTCGTGTCGAGCGAAGTCGAGACACCTGGCACGAACGGTTCTCGACTTCGCTCGAACCGAACGGATTTTTCTAGTTTCTGAGGAGCCAACAATGTCAGCCAAATTCCCCAAGATCACCGAAGAAGGTCTCGAAGACCTGCGCAAGCGCATCGGCGTCAAGATCGAGAACACGGTCGAGCCGTGGAACTACGAAGCAACGCGCGACGCCATCCGCCACTATGCGCACGGCATCGGCGACGACAATCCGCTCTGGTGCGATCCCGAGTACGCCGCGCAGACCAAGTACGGTTCGGTCGTCGCGCTGCCCTCGTTCCTCTTCACCACCAGCCGTATCATTTCCGGCTACTGCGGCGGCCTTTCGGGCGTCCATGCGATGTGGGCGGGTGCCGACTGGACCTGGCACAAGCCCGTGCTGCGCAACGACACGATCCGCGCCGAAGCGCACCTGAAAGACCTGGTCGAACACCAGACCAAGTTCGCCGGGCGCTCGTTCCAGCAGATCTACCACGTCGATTTCTACAACCAGGAAGGCGACCACGTTGCCGGCGCGGACTCGTGGGTCTTCCGCACCGACCGTGACGAGGCGCGCGAGCGTGGCACGAAGTACACCGAAGCGCGCGGCCGCGTTGAGCCCTTCACGCAGGAACAGCTCGACGAATTCTACGACATCTACGACCAGGAAGAAATTCGTGGCGCGACGCCGCGTTACTGGGAAGATGTCAACGTCGGTGACAAGCTGCCGCCGATGATGAAGGGCCCGATGACCGTTACCGGCTTCATCTGCTACGCGCAGGGCTGGGGCGGCCTTTACATCCGCGCCAACAAGCTCGCCTACAAGATGCAGAAGGCGCACCCGGGCCTGGGTATCCGCAACCGCTTCAACGTGCCCGATTGCCCCGAGCGCGTGCACTGGGACGAAGAGTTCGCGCTCGAAGTCGGCGCGCCGGGTGCTTACGACTACGGTCCGGAGCGCTGCTCGTGGCTGACGCACCACATGACCGACTGGATCGGCGACGACGGATTCCTGCACAAGTCCTCGTGCCAGATCCGCCGCCACAACCCCGATGGCGACGCGATCGTCATCAACGGCGAAGTCACGAAGAAGTTCGAGGAAAACGGCAAGAAGTACGTCGAAGTCGAACAGAAGGCGACAACGCACCGCGGCGAGCTTTCCGCCTTCGGCACGGCGGTTGCCGAATTGCCGAGTAAGGGTTGATTCTATAATGGGGAGAGGTGCGTCGCTTGTCGTCACGCTGATCGCGCTTGCGGTGCAGACCGCCGGTTGCACCAGCGTTCAGCAAACGTCGGTCTCTCCCTCTACGCCTGACCCGGCCTCGCTGCCATTCGTGCGCGAGACCGATGAGCGTTTCCAGTCGTTCCAGATCGGGATGTCGCACCTGACCGGTGGCGAAACCTGGAAAACGTACGATGGCGGCAGTGGTGAAGCCACCGCAACGCAACCCGACAGCTTCGCGGCGACTCGCGAGGCCCGTGCGCCGACCGATCTGGGCAATCGCCGCTTGCGCAAGCTTGCTTCGGCTCTTGGACCGTTTCATGTCCGTTATGGCGGGACCACAAGCAACTCGGTATACTTTCACGACAGCGACAGCCAGCCGCCTGTGCGTCCACCGACAGGGTTCCAGACCGTCCTGACGCGCGAAAGGTGGAAGGCGGCGGTGGACTTCGCCCGAGCCGTGGATGCCCGGATTCTGACAGGCTTCACAGTGAGCGCCGGTGTGCGTGACGCATCGGGAGCGTGGACTCCGGCGCATGCTGCGCCGTGGCTCGCCTATACCCGATCGATAGGCGGATCGATCCTCGCCGCAGAGCTATACAATGAACCCAATGCCCGCGAACCGGGTCGTACCGAGGAGCCGGAGAGCGCGGAAAATTATGCCCGCGATTTCGATCGGCTTCGCGCATTCCGCGATGCCGCCGCGCCCGACCTTAAGCTGGCCGGACCTGGCACTGCAATGCTGGGCCTTCCGGTGCCGATCCCCTCGCTCGAAGGAGTCAGCGCAGCACAATACATGAGCGCCGAACCGCGTCCGCGCTTCGACATCGTATCGTATCATTTTTGCGGGGCGCTGGCCGAACGCTGCGCGCCGCCGGACTCGCCAGCGGGTATCAGCGCCAATGCGGCCTTGTCCGAACAGTGGCTTGCGCGTGCGGACAGGGAATTTCTTAAGTTCAAGGCGCTGCGCGATGCCTATGCGCCGGGCAAGCCGATATGGCTGACCGAGACTGGCGCGGCGGCTTGCGGCGGGACGCGCTGGCAGCCAACCTTTCTCGATTCCTTCCGGTATCTCGACAGTCAGGCCCGACTTGCGAAACTCGGTCTTGACGTAATCGTGACGCATGCGCTGATAAGCGGCAGCAGCGGGATCATCGACGAAAGTCGTTCCAACCGAATGCGGATTATTGGGCTGCTTTGCTATGGAAGCGGCTGATGGGGAACAAGGTGCTCGATGCTGGACCGACCGAACCCGGCTTTCATCTCTACGCCCATTGCACACCTGATCGGCGCGGCGCTGTCACGATGCTTGCGATCAACAATGTGGCCCATGACCGCAACCTGCAAAGCCGACACCGGGCAGGTCTTCGCGCTGTCAGCAACGCCCTTGAGACGGCTGAGGTGCGCCTGAACGGACAGGTACTCAAGCTGGATGTCAACGACGAACTGCCAGCGATCAAGCCAATACGCACTGCCGGAGAACGCCCGATCATCGATGTAGAAGCGAGGTCGATTTCATTGTCGTGTATCCCTGCAGTGGACAATGTCGCTTGTCGATAACGGGGTGATCCAAGAACTCAGGCCGGGATAGAACCTATGAACATCATGCCGATTAAAACGATGGTCGCGGCGGGGCTTTGCTCCGTCGCGGCTGTCGCGACCGCACAGGACATCGACTGGGGCGCAAGGCCCACGTTCGAAGCGGACGGGACGGTCAACGTTCCCGCCTTCGAACTGCCGCCTTCGGTCTTTTCGAGCGACGAGGCCAAGGCGCAGCAGGCGATGCGCGCGAAGATGGCCGACAAGATGCCGACGCAGATGCCAAAGTCGGTCGAGGAAACGCGCCAGCGGCTCGATACGATGATGGCATCGCAGGTCGCCGAGATGTATGCCAACTATCCGGCAACGATGACCGAGCATGTCCTCGACGGCGTGCCGGTTCGCCTGTTCCGCCCCAAGGACGGCGATTACGACCGCGACCGCGTGCTCATCAATTTGCACGGCGGCGCGTTTTCGGTTTGCTGGAATACCTGCTCGCAGCTTGAATCGGTGCCCATCGCGGTGGTGAGCGGGATCGAGGTTGTCTCGGTCAACTACCGCATGGCGCCCGAGCACAAACACCCGGCTGGGATCGAAGATGTCGAGAAGGTCTATCGCGAACTGCTCAAGCACCACGAGCCCGAGCACATCGGCATTTACGGTTGCTCGGCAGGCGGCGCACTCACCGCGCAGGCAGGCGCATGGCTGCCCGCGAAGGGACTGCCACAGGCTGGCGCGCTCGGGATCTTCGGCGCGGGCGGCGTGCGCTTCATGGCAGGCGATTCGGCCTATGTTTCGGGTTACGCCAGCGGCGCGTTCCCGCCGCCTGCAAAGACCGGCCAGCGCCCCGACATGACGCGCGGCTATTTCGACGGCGCGGAAATGGACGGCCTGATTGTCTCGCCCGCGCTGCATCAGGACGTGCTCAAGGCCTTCCCGCCGACGATGCTTATCACCGGCACCCGCGCCATGGACATGAGCCCGGCGGTCTATACCAATTCGATGCTGATGAAGGCGGGCGTGGAAACCGACATGATCGTCGCCGAAGGCATGGACCACTGCTACATCTATTCGTCCAACCTGCCCGAAGCGCAGGATGCCTACGCAGCAATTGCCGCGTTCTTCAAAGAGCATCTGGATTGACGAGAGGCCCTGGCGCGCGATGACCGACACCGCCACCTGGCAAGGCCCCTTGGCCGGGATTCGCGTGCTCGATTTCACGCGGGTTCTGGCGGGACCGTCGGCAAGCCTTGCGCTGGCCGATCTTGGCGCGGAAATCATCAAGGTCGAGCCGCCGGGCACGGGCGACGAAACGCGCACCTTCCCGCCGTTTCGCGAAGGCGAGAGCCACTATTTCATCGCCATCAATCGCGGCAAGAAGTCCATCGTCATCGACCTCAAGAGCGACGAAGGCGTGAAGCTGGCGAAAGACCTCGCGGCGAAGTGCGACGTGGTCATCGAGAATTACCGGCCCGGCGTGATGGACCGGCTGGGGCTGGGCTACGAGACGCTTTCGGCGATCAATCCGGGGTTGATCTACTGCGCGATTTCCGGCTTCGGGCAGACCGGACCGCTGAAGGACCGGCCCAGCTTCGACATTACCTTGCAGGCGATGTCGGGCGCGCTGTCGGTCAATGGCGATCCCGACGGGCTGCCGACCAAGCTCGGCATTCCATTGGGCGATCTGGTCGGCGGGATCAATGGCCCCATCGGCATCCTTGCCGCGCTGCACGAGCGTAACCGCACCGGCAAGGGCCGCATGATCGACGTAAGCCTGATGGACGGCCTGATCGGGATGCTCGGCTATATCGCGCAGCTTGCCTTCTTTACCGGGCAGGACCCGACGCGGCAGGGATCGCAGCATCCCAACCTTGTGCCCTATGGCATCTTCCCGGCGAGCGACGGGGCGATTGTGATTGCGTGCCTGACGAATGCCTTCTGGGGGCGCATCTGCAAGGCGCTGGACATGGCCGAGCTGACCGACGATCCGCGTTACGACACGCTGGAAAAGCGCCGCGATGCGCGTGAGGCGGTCAATGCGCTGGTTTCGGAGCGTACCTCGCTTCAGACGGTCGAGGCATTGTCCGCGCTGTTCGAGGAGCATCAGGTCGCGCATGCGCCGATCCTTGGCGTGACCGAAGCCTTGTCGCAGCCACAGGCGCAGGCGCGCGGCATGGTGGTCGATGTCGAACATGCGAAGCTCGGCACGATCCCCATCGTCAACCGCGCGATCCGCTATCCGGGCGAGGAACAGCCAGCGCCCGCCGCCCCGCCGGTGCTGGGCCAGCAGACCGACGATATCCTTTCGGGCATTCTCGATCTGTCGCCCGAAGAAATCGCGGCCATGCGCAAGGCGGGGACGGTGGCTTAGACTGCTACCTCCTCTCCCCTCGCGGGAGAGGATACGAAGGGTTGCGAGCTTGCTCGCTAGCCGAAGTTGGAGAGGGGGCAGTTCGCCAGACACCCCTCTCCAGGCTCCGCTAGCCGCCAAGGCGGCAAGCTGTGCCATCCTCTCCCGCAAGGGGAGAGGATTTTCCCGCCGATTGCCTTTGGCCCGCCGCGCGACCACATAGGATGCATCCACCCGCAAAGAGGTGATCCATGTCGCATCCCGATTCGCAAGGTTCCGCCAACTGGGACCAGCTCGATCATCACAAGTACGCCGACGAGCACGAGACGATCGTCCGCCTGCTCGACCGTCTCCCGTGGCCAGCCGAGATGCGCAGCGAGGTTTCGGTTGAGGCTGCCACCCTGGTTTCGAAGGCGCGCAAGGTGGGCGGGCGCTCGAGCCTGCTTGACGGGTTCCTGCACGAATTCTCGCTCGCGACCGAAGAAGGCATCGCGATCATGTGCATTGCCGAGGCGCTGCTGCGCACGCCCGATGCGGCAACGCGCGATGCGCTGATCGCGGGGCGGATCGGCGATGCCGACTGGCAGAAGCACTTCGGGCGCTCGGACAGCCTATTCGTCAATTCGGCTTCGGTCGCGCTATACCTCTCAGGCCAGATCGCGGCGGGCGGCAAGGGGGCAAAGGACGGCTTCCGCCGCCACGCGATGGACATGGCGCAGCGCATGGGCATGCCGGTGATGCGCAAGGCGGTCGAGACGGCGGTGCAGATGATGGGTCGCCAGTTCGTCATCGCTTCGACCATCGAGAACGCGGTCGCCGCCGCGCGCAAGCATGACCTGCTCGCCTCGTTCGACATGCTGGGCGAGGGTGCGCGCACCGATGCCGACGCGCGGCGCTATTTCGCGCACTATGCGCACGGGATTGCCGCGTTATCGACAGCCGGGCCGGTGAAGTCGGGGCGGCATTCGATGTCGGTCAAACTCTCCGCCTTGTCGCCCCGTTACGAGGCGGTGAAGGAGCAACTGGTCTTCGCCGAGCTCTATCCGCGCCTGCTCGAACTGGCGCGGCAGGCGGCTGCGGCGGACGTGGACGTATCCATCGACGCCGAGGAAGCTGATCGGCTGGTCATATCCCTGAAGCTGGTCGAGCGATTGGCGATGGAGCCGGACCTCAGGGACTGGGACGGGCTCGGCGTCGTGGTGCAGGCTTACCAGAAGCGCGGGTTCCATGTCATCGAAGCGCTTGAGAACCTTGCGAAAAATCGCGGCACGCCAATCCGGGTGCGGCTGGTCAAGGGTGCCTATTGGGACAGCGAGATCAAGCGCTGCCAGGTCGCCGGGATGGACGGCTATCCGGTCTTTACGACCAAGGACGCGACCGACCTGTCCTACCTCGTCTGCGCGCATCGCCTGATCGCCGCCGCGCCCGACCTTTACGCGATGTTCGCCTCGCACAACGCGCATACCGTCACGGCGGTGCGGGCAATGGCGCGCGAGGCTGGCGTGGGTATCGAATTGCAGCGGCTCTACGGCATGGGCGACGCGCTTTACGGCGCATTGAAGGCCGACCTCGGCGACACCGCGTTGCGCGTCTATGCACCCGTCGGACAGTATCAGGAACTGTTGCCCTACCTCGTGCGGCGGTTGCTGGAAAACGGCGCAAACAACAGCTTTGTGCAGGCTTTTCTCGACGATGAGGTGCCCGCCGAGGACGTCGCCGCCGACCCGGTGGCGAAGGTCGCAGCGCATCCCTGGCCGCATCCGAAAATCCCGCTGCCGCAGGCCATCTATCCCGACCGGCGCAATTCGCTCGGGCGCGACTGGTCGATCCTTTCGCACCGCGAGCGCGCGGCGGCGGCGACCTCTGTGCTGCGCGGCGAGACGCTGGAGGCGGGGCCGATCATCGGTGGCGAGATGGTCGGCGCGCCCGATGCCGAAGTGCATTCGCCGCATTCGGGCCTGCTCGTAGGCCGGGTGCGCGCGGCAACGCAGGCCGACGCCGACAGGGCGATTGCGCTGGCCCGCGAAGCGCAACCGGAGTGGGATACGCGCGGTGGCGAGGGCCGCGCGCCAGTGCTGCGCGCAATGGCCGATGCACTGGAAACCGCGATGGACCGGCTCGTCGCGCTGCTTGCGCGCGAGGGTGGCAAGACATTGGACGATGGCGTCGCCGAAGTGCGCGAAGCGGCGGATTTCTGCCGCTACTACGCGATGCTGGCTGAGCTGCAGTTCGGCCCGCCTGCCGAGATGACCGGGCCGGTAGGCGAGTCCAACCGGCTGGGGCTGCACGGGCGCGGGGTTATCGCCTGCATCTCGCCGTGGAATTTTCCGCTGGCGATCTTCACCGGGCAGATCGCCGCCGCGCTGGCATCGGGCAATGCGGTTATCGCCAAGCCCGCCGAGCAGACGCCGCTGATCGCAGCCGAAGCGGTGCGGCTGTTCCACGCCGCCGGGTTGCCGCGCCGCGTGCTCGCGCTCTTGCCCGGCGACGGCGCGGAGATCGGCACCTATCTCACCAGCCATCCCGGCATCGACGGCGTTGCTTTCACCGGCGGCACCGACACCGGCTTTGCGATCAATCGCGCGCTGGCCGCGCGGCCCGGCCCGATCGTGCCGCTGGTGGCCGAGACCGGCGGGCTCAACGCGATGTTCGTCGATACGACCGCGCTTCGCGAACAGCTTACCGACGACGTAATCCTCTCCGCGTTCGGCTCTGCGGGCCAGCGTTGTTCGGCGCTGCGCATGCTCTACCTGCCCGCCGAGCGCGCCGACGAGCTGATCGCGGGGCTGTCCGGCGCGCTGGCGCAGCAGGTCATCGGCGACCCCGCCGACCCGGCGACCGATATCGGCCCGGTGATCGACGACGAGGCGCTTGGCACATTGGCCCTGCACCGCGACCGGCTCGAACGCGAAGCGCGGATCGTCGCCGAGGCGGAGCGCGGTGCGCTCCCATCGACCGGCTCCTATTTCGCGCCCATCATCGCCGAAGTGCCGACGCCAGATTTCCTCGAACGCGAGGTCTTCGGCCCGATCCTCCACGTCTATCGCTACAAGCCGGGCGAGCTTGACGAGGCGATGGCCCGTCTCGCGGCGCGCGGCTTTGCGCTAACTCTCGGGATCCACACGCGGATCGCCGGCTTTGCAAAGCGGGTGATCGAGGCGGTTCCGGCGGGCAACGTCTATATCAACCGCGCGATGACCGGCGCGGTCGTGGGTGTGCAGCCTTTCGGTGGGCACGGACTGTCCGGCACCGGACCCAAGGCAGGCGGCCCCCACGCCCTGCTGCGCTTTGCCACCGAGCGCACCGTCACCGACAACCTTGCTGCCCAGGGCGGCGACCCGCGCCTGCTCAACCTTTGACAAGCGCTGCCCGTCGCAACAGACTGGCCCGACGATAGGCTACACCGGGAGGGGCGAGCATGGACCAGACTTACAAGATCCTGCTTTTCATGAAAAAGCGCGCGGATATCAGCACCGAGCAGTTTCGCGACTATTACGAGAACAACCACGCGCCGCTCTGCGAGAAATACTCGACCGCCGTCACCCGCTATATCCGCCGCTATATCGACCCGCAGCCGCACCCGGAGACCGGCGCGTTCGAGGATGGCTGGGATGTCATCACCGAACTCTGGTTCGACGACGAGGAGCTTTACAAGGGCACACTGGGCTACATCACCACTTCGATCATGCCCGACGAGGTGATCGAGGACGAGAAGAACCTCTTCGACCGCTCCTCGTTCCGCATTGCCACAGTTGTCGAGCGCGAAAGCACGAACCTGCCGCGCCATTCCTGAACAGGCAGGGCGCGCCGGTCGCGCCCGCCTTCACTCGGCAGTCGACAAGGTGACAGGTCCAACGAGCCCGGAAGGACGCAAAGGCGCGTCGGCGCGGTAGGTTGGCAGCGGTGTGAAGGTGACCTTCTCGGCGCCTTCCTGTGCATCCCCGATCAGGCGATTGACCCATTTGTTGGCAATCTTGATCTCGAGGCTGTTTTTGCCTGCCTTGGCTGCGCTGCCGACATCGATCCGCCAGGGCGCGCGCCACAGGCCGCCGACTCGCGTGCCGTTGACCCAGACTTCTGCCACGTCGTGCGCTTCGCCAAGGTCCAGCCAGAGCGGATTGCCCTGCTCCCAGCCAGCGGGCGCGTCGAAACTGCTGGCGTAGGTCGCGACGCCCGAAAAATAGCGGACTGCCGGGTTCTGGAGCGTGTCGAGGCGCTCGAGAGTCGCCATTTCGATGGCGGGCACGGACTGCTGCTTGCCATCGAAGCTCACGCTCCAGGGGCCGGTCAGCTGCGCTGCGAGCTTCGGCCTTGGATTGCCAATCACGACCGAGGCCTTCTGCGTGTCCTCTGCAAACAGGACAAAGACCGAATCGTCGCTCGCCATGGTGAGCGGGACGATGGTTTCCCCGCCTTCGGTCCGATAGCTGACCGGCGACCGCTTGCCGGTCTGGGCATCCCATAGTTCAGGCGTCTTTCCGGTCACCCGGAAATGGGCTTCGATCGCTTCGGTGCCTGCTCCCGGGTTCGAGAGGAAGAACAGCCTGCCGCCGTCCCATTCGCGCTCGACGAAGGGGATACGCGCGCCGTCCGAGCCGCCGGTGAAGCGGAATGCAGGCGCGACGCCTGAATTCCAGAGTGCGCGCTCGGGATCGTTCGACACGATCACCTTGCCGCTACCGGTATCTCCGCCCCACAGGGCATCGGCGAGGCCCGCGAATTCGGCTTCGTCGTCGGCAAGGCTCGGTGTCGCCCTCGGCTTCGCGCCGATAACGGTGGCACCGCCGCGCACCATCTCGGCGAGTTTCTTGAGAACCGGCAGCGTCATCATCTGCGCGGTGCCGCCAAGGTAAAGCGCATTGTATTGCGCCCCGCCGGGTGAGACGATCCTGCCGTCCTTGACCGTAAGGATGTCTTCGATCGCATCGGAGCTGACGAAATCCCATGCGAAGGCCTTGGGATCGTCCTTCATCCAACCGCCCTGATACATCGCGGCGGGCGGCGCGTCCTCGCCATAGAAATAGGCAATGTCGGCAACGTTCCGCCCCTGCTGGAGCAGGTAGGACGTGCGCGAGACATAGTCGATCCACGGCCTTGCCAGCGGTGCCCAGGCCTCGTGCCGGTTGAAGTACTGGCCGAAGATGAAGAGCGAGAGGCCGGGAACCTTGTCATCGACCGGCTGGTGGACCGAGGTGTGGATCACCGGACGGTTGACGCCGTTGACGAATTCAAGGTCGATGATCCGCTTGAGGAACGAGGGCACATGGTCCCACGGAGCCATTGCGGCTGTCATGCTTTCGGCAGCGACGTATTTGCGCCCGTAAAGGTGCGCCACCGATGCCGCGCCCTTCATGTCCGCGACATGCGCGTAGTTCGGCCCTTCCTTGCGGCTGTGCGTCCACATCGCCGACATCGGTATATCGGCATGGCTGCGCATGGTAAGGTCGTCGCCAAGCGAAGGCCGCCCGTTCTCAAGTGCCTCGCCATAGACGATCAGGCCGTTTTCATGCGCGACCTTGGCAACGGTGCCATAGTGCTCGCTCGACAGGAGATCGGCCAGCGTTCGGCGATAGTCGTAGAGAAACAGGTCGCTTGCCTTGCGGTCCTTCACAATCACGCCGGTCAGCGCGGGCAGCCAGGGCGTCGGATCGTATCCGCGAAGCTGCGTGAACTTTTCGATCATCGCAGGCGTCCAGTTGGCCGCTCCGACCTCGATCGAATCGGTCAGGATCGCATCGAGCATGTCCTGCTGCGCAATCGGTACGCCAAGCGCGTCTGCATACATCCCGAGGTAATGCTCAAGATAGCGGCGCACAGCCGGGCCGTCGTACTTGTCGACCTCGAGCCCGGTCGCCTCGGGCGTTGCGGGATGATTGGTCGTTCCCAGCAGCGACCAGCCGAGGCGCAGGACTTTCCATTTACCGGCTGGCGGCGTCCAGTCGAGCGAGCCATCGGGCTTCATGCGGTCGGTCAGGTCGATCACCGCTTCCGGATCGATCCCGGTTGCGCCATCATCGACATGCCCGAGATGGTAATAGTCTTTCTCGATCTCGAAACCGGCCTTGGCTTCGAATTGATCGACCACAGGATCACCCGATAGCGTCAGCTCGGCGACATTGAGGTTCGCTTTGGCGACCTGTGACATCATCGCGCTCGGGCCAATCCCCATGGTGCCTTCCGAAGCTGCCCCCATCGATGCGATGCCGAAGTTGCCGGGCGCAAAGGTGACCCGGAAATGCCGGGCCGTCACCGGCTTGAAACTCGTTGTCACCTGCACCGGCATGACCGACAGATCGGCAATCTTCGTCCAGTCCGTGCCGTTATCGCTGGCTTCGAGATAAGGCTCTATCAGCGAGCCAAGGAACATCGCCGATGCGCCGGGCACAAATACGCTGATCGAGCGCACGGTCTGCGGCCGGGCGTAATCATAGCGAAGCTGGAGCGGTTCGGTCAGGCCCTCCCGGCTAAGCTTGACGGATGTCATCAGGTCGCCGTCCATGAGTGCCGAAAGGTCACCCTTCTGGCCCGATGAAAGCGAGAGGCGCGGCGTTGCAAGGCTGGTCGTGGCGGTCGCCGGAAACGCGATGACCCGCGCATCGGCGTAATATTTGGGGACCGACTTGTCTTCCTGCGGACGGAAGATCTCGCCGCCGCCCATCAGTTCGGACAGGCTCGGCTGCTTCGGAATATTCAGGAACGGCCCGGTGACGTTGGGCGGCGCGACCAGCGTTCCTGTGAAGGGCTGGCCGCCCTCGATGACTGTCTCGCTCCAGACGAGCTTCTTCAGACCGTCCTGCGGCGGCACCCACGGCCCGCCAGTCTCCGACCAGCCGGGAGAGGCGGCGATCGCCATTTCGAGGCCAAGCTCCTCGGCCTTTTGGCCGGCAAACCGGAATGCATCCTTCCAGTCGGGCTCCATGTAGACCAGTCGCTTGTCGACAACCTGCGGCGTCGCGAGATTGGCATCGAAGTTCTGGAAACCGCCCAGCCCGACCCAGTGCATCCATTCGAGGTCCTTGGCGATACCGTCCTTCGTCACGTTGCCGTTCATCCAGTGCCACCAGGCACGGGGGCGGGCGCTGCGCGGCGGGTCGGCGAAGTCCTTGCTCAGCCTGTCGGTATCGGTGGCGGCGGAGCTGCGGGCCAGCGGAGTCGTTTGATTCGCGGCTTGCGGCGTGGCGCAGGCCGAAAGCGAGATTGTCGCGGCCAGGGTAATCAGCAGGCGTGTACGCAGTTCACTTTTCACAACAATCTCCCCCAATCCGGCATGGCCCGATACCGCTTTGTGCCGGGACTGCCTAACCCAGCTACGCCGTCCGGTCCACCTGCTACGGTTGTAACACTCAGTTGTCTGCCACGAGAAGCGGCCAGCCGCCGGATTTTGGCGATGTCAGAGCCCCACGTCGGGCGCCTTCTCGCGCTTGACGAGGTAATTGCGGTATTTGAACAGCCACTGCCCGCCTTCGCGGACCAGTTCGTCTTCGTAGAGGCCCGCCAGCTCGTACGTCGCGCCATTGGCGTATAGCAGGCTTTCGATCTGCAAGGCGCGGCAGGTCGCGCTGTCGCCATCGACTTCGATCGAAAAGACCTGCGTGTGCACAAGCGTGTCGGTGACGTCGCCGCCGATGGCATCGTACTGCTGCGCAATTGCATCGATCCCGGTGAGGTCGAAGTAATGCGTTTTCCAGCGCGCGTCCTTGGTGTAGCAGCCGAGCCATGCGGCGCGGTCGGCGCGGCTCGCAGCATCGGCATAGCTGTCGTAAAGTTCGCGGATCGCGAGGCGGTCCTCCATCGGGCCGGTCCAGGCCATCGTCTCTCTCCCTTGTCTCGTTTTGCGTGACGCTACTTGCTGCTCTCTCCGGCGGCAAGATCGACCAACGTGTCGGGCGTGAGCACCTGCGGGAGCACCTGCGGCGCGGAGCCGTCTGCGGGATACCAGACATAAAGCGGCACGCCCGCCGCGCCCTGCTCGGTGAGGTAGCGGGTGATTTCGGGATCGCGTCGTGTCCAGTCACCGCGCAGAACGATGACGCCTGCTTTCTCGAAAGCGGCCTTCGTCGCCTCGCGCTCAATTGCGACCTGCTCGTTGACCTTGCAGGTGATGCACCAGTCGGCGGTGAACCATGCGAAGACCGGCTGGCCCGTGCCGCGCGCCTTGGCGAGTTCGGCGGCAGAGTAGGGGCTGCTGACGATAAGGCCCTGTGCGGCGGGCGCGGCCGTGGTGCTTTGCAGGCGGGGCAGCAGCAGCGCGCCACTGATGAGCAGCGCGGCGATCACGGCCAGCGCGGGCAGGGCGGAGCGAGTCCCGGCCTTTTGCCTGCGCCCCATGACCGCCAGCACGAGGACGACGAGCAGTGCAAGCCCGGTCGCGGCGATGGCAAACGCGGTGCCGCCCACGCGCCACGCCAGCCAGACGAGCGCGCCTGCGGTCAGCGCCATCGGCAGCGCCATCCAGCGGCGGAAACGCTCCATCCACGGCCCCGGTTTGGGCAGGCGCTGGCGCAGGCGCGGCACGAAGGCGACGGCAAGGAACGGCAGCGCCAGGCCCAGTCCCAGCGCGGCAAACAGCAGCAGCGCCGGACCCACCGGCAGAAGTAGGGCCGCGCCCATCGCGGCGGCCATGAACGGCCCGGTACACGGCGTTGCGACAAACGCGGCGAGCAGCCCGGTGGCAAACGCGCCTTGCCGCGATCCGGCGCGCGAGAGCGAGGGCATCGGCACTTCGAACAGACCGATGAAATTGGCGGTGATCGCGGCGGCCAGAACCAGCAGCAGCGCCACGACCAGCGGCTCCTGCAGCTGGAACGCCCAGCCGACCTGTTCGCCTGCCGCGCGCAGGGCGAGCAGGAGCGCACCCAGTGCAACCGTCGCGACGATGACACCTGCGGTATAAGCCAGCCCCTCGGCGCGCGCCTGCGCCTCGCTTTCCCCGGCGCGCGCAAGGCTTAGCGCCTTGAGGCTGAGGATCGGGAAGACGCAGGGCATGACGTTGAGCAACAGCCCGCCCGCCAGTGCCGCGAGAAGCAGCAGCCCCAGGCCCATCGCGGGCGCGGCCTCGGCGGAGATCGGCTCGCCATTGGCGGGCACAGCGCCGGGCACCGCCTCGAAGGCCAGCCCGTCACCTGCCGCGTTGAGCCGCAGCACGCCGGTGATCTGCTCTGGCTCGGCGGGTGCGTATTTGGGGCGGGCGAGTTCGACCACCAGCCGGTCGCCATTGCGGCTGATCCGCTGGGCCTCGGCATAGGCGGCGACCTTGTCTTCGCCGATGAACAGGTGCGGGTTGTCGAGCGCCATCGCTGCGGGCAGCGGGATCGCGAGGCGGAGCGTTTTGCCAGTCAGAGCGAAGGTGCCTTGCGAATCGAGTGGTGCGGGAAGCCTTGCCCGCCACGCGTCGAACTGCGCGGTTTGCCGCGGGTTTCCGACCTCCAGCACCGTCTCAAGCTGTGCGCGTTCGGGCACGCAGACCTCGTCGGTGCAGGCGAGCCATTGCGCATCGACCGAGACCGGCAGCCGCTCGCCTGCCTTCGCCATGGCGGGCAGCGTCAGCGGCACCAGCACCGCGTAATCGCCCTTGTAAACGTGGTTCATCAGCCCGGAAATCAGCAGCGTCGTCGGCACCGGATACTGCATCTCCCCGGCCTTCGCGCCGGGCGGCAAGGTCCAGTCGAGCTGCATGCCGAGGCCTGCGTCGCCGGGGTTCGACCAGTAGCCGTGCCAGCCGGGTTTCGGGTCCATATGGATCGCGACCATGACCTCGCCGCCTGCCGGTGCCGGTCCTTCGGCGATCAGCCGCGCGGCAATATTCGTCTCCGCCGCGCGCGCCGGGGCCGTCAGCGCGACAAGCAGCACAAACTGCAATAACGCGGCAATAACGTGTCGATAACGCGCGAAAGGTCTCATCGTGCTCCTGTCTGGCACTCTTGCATCGGGCAGGCCACCCGGCCATCAGGGCTCTGCGCTTTTAGGACGGTCAATTCAAGGAAGGGCGTTCATCCCATGCCAGTTCGATCCGCACTCACGACTTTCGCCGCCGCGCTGGCTCTGGCAGGGACCGTGCCCGCCTTTGCCGACGAACCCGAAACGCCCCCCGCCGCCGAGCCGCCCGCGCTGGTCGTCGCGATTTCGGTGGACCAGCTTTCGGCGGACCTTTTCGCGCAATATCGCCAGCACTTCACGGGCGGACTGGCGCGGCTGGCATCGGGCGCGGTCTTTGGCTCCGGCTTTCAATCGCACGCGGCGACAGAGACCTGCCCCGGCCATTCTACGATTCTCACCGGCACCCGTCCGGCGCGCAACGGCATCGTCGCCAACACCTGGCTCGATCCCAGTTCGGACCGCAAGGACAAGCGCATCTATTGTGCCGAGGACGAGAGCGACCCGCGCAGCTCGCTGTACAAACCGGTGGTTTCGGCGGCGCACTTGAAAGTGCCGACGCTGGGAACATGGCTCAAGCGCGCCAACGCGAAAAGCAGGAACGTCGCGGTCGCGGGCAAGGACCGCTCGGCGATGATGATGGGCGGGCACGACCTCGATGCCGCCTACTGGTGGGACAGCAAAGCGTTTGCGACCTTCGACGGCAGGGCGCTGCCGAGCCACGTCGAAAAGCTGAATGCTCAGATCGCAGCGCGCGTGGCGGCTGGCGAGCCTGCCTATGCCGTGCCTGCGTGGTGTGAGGCGGTGAACCATGCGGTGCCGGTTGGCGATTTCACTGTCGGTACGTACCGCTTCCCGATGGCGGCGGGCGAGGGAGGTGCCTTTGCGGGCTCGCCGCGCGCCGATGCCGCCACCGCCGAAATTGCCATCGCGCTGCTCGACGAGCACCGGCTGGGCGAGGACGACGCGCCCGACGTGCTTTCGCTGGGCTTTTCGGGAACCGATTACATCGGCCATGCATGGGGCCACGAAGGCGTCGAGATGTGCATCCAGCTCGCGACGCTCGACCAGACCATCGGCAAGCTGTTCGACGCACTTGACCAGCGCGGGATCGACTACGTTGCGGTGCTGACCGCCGATCATGGCGGTCTCGACACGCCCGAGCGTCTGGCGCAGCAGGGCTTCCCCGAAGCGACGCGGGTTTCGGGCCTGCCAAGCCCCGAGGAGATCGCCGCACAGGTCACCGCGCAAACCGGCATCTCCGCTGGCGATGAACCGCTGCTCTATGGCGAGGGACCGGAACTTTACGTCAACGCCGGGATCACTGGCGAGGATCGCGCCAGAGTTGCCGCCGCCGCCGCCGACATCGTCCGCGGCCACCGCCAAGTCGAGGCGGTCTTCACCCGCGCCGACCTCTTCGCAGCGCCGCTGCCGACAGCTTCGCCGCAGGACTGGACACTGGCCGAGCGCGCCCGTGCCTCGTTCGATCCGGTGCGTTCGCCCGATGTGCTGGGGATGCTGAAACGCGGCGTCATCCCGTTCCCCGCGCGCAAGGGCCTCACCACCACGCATGGCAGTCCGTGGGACTACGACCGCCGCGTGCCCATCGCCTTCTGGCGCAAGGGCCTAACGCCGATGGAACAGCCCGTGCCGGTCGAAACAGTCGATATCGCGCCGACACTGGCCGCGCTGCTCGGCCTGACGCTGCCCGATGGGACATTCGATGGCAGGTGCCTCGACATCGCCGCCGGTCCGCACGATATATGCAGGCGATGAACCAGACTTCTGCACCGGACAAGCGCGATCTCGTAATCCTCGGCGGCGGGCTCGTCGGCATGACGCTGGCGCTGGCGGCGGCGAGGGCGGGGATCACCTCGCATGTGATCGAGCGCTCCGATCCCGAAACGCTGACCGCAACGGGCGCGGACGGGCGCGCCTCGGCGATCTCGACCGCCAGCTGGAACCTCTTCGGCAATATCGGCATTGCCGAAAGGCTTGACGCGCTGGGCTGTGCGATCCAGTCGATCGCGGTGACCGACGGCATGAAGCCGGGACGGATCGATTTCACGCCGGAGCCGGGCGAAGGCACGCTGGGCCGCATGTTCGACAACCGCGACCTTCGCATCGCGCTGTTCGAGGCGGCGCGCGGTGAGGCGGCAATGGCATGGCATACCAACGCCGAAGTGGTCCGCCGCACGCGCGGGCCATATGGCGTCGAGGTCGAGCTGGCCTCGGGCGAGGTGCTTGGCGGCAGCCTGATGGTCGCCGCCGAAGGCCGCCAGTCGCCGACGCGCAAGGAAGCCGGGTTCGCGCTCGCGCACTGGCAATACAGCCATTCCGCCGTCGTCACCGCGCTGACCCACGAAAAGCCGCACGAGGGCGTTGCCTGGGAGATATTCTATCCCGAAGGCCCGTTCGCGCTGCTGCCGCTGCGCGACGATGCCGAGGGACGACACCGCTCGGCGCTGGTCTGGACCGTGGCGCACAAGGATGCGCCCGGCGTGCTCAAACTGCCCGAGCGGGCCTTTATCGCCGAGGTCGAGCGCAAGATGCACGGCGTCTTCGGCGCGGTACAGCCCGCGGCGCCGCGCATGGCCTATCCGCTCTCGTTCCACCATTCGGGCACGCTCGTCGGCGAGCGGCTGGTGCTGGTCGGCGATGCTGCGCACGGGATGCACCCGATTGCCGGGCAGGGGCTGAACCTCGGCCTGCGCGATGTCGGCGCTCTGGTCGATGTGCTGGCCGAAGGGATGCGGCTCGGGCTTGAGCCGGGCGATGCGCAGCTTCTGGCGCGCTACGAGAAATGGCGCAGCCTCGACACCTTCATGGTCATGGCTGTCACCGATGGCCTGAACCGGCTGTTCGGCATTCCCGGCCGCGTGCCCTCGGCTCTCCGCCGCCTCGGCATGGGCGCGGTGCAGCGCACCGGCATTCTCAAGAAATTCTTCATGGACGAAGCGCGCGGCATGTCGGGCGCGCTGCCGGAATTGCTGAGGGAACCGGCGTAGGATCTCCTGCCCCTAACCCGTTCGTGTCGAGCGAAGTCGAGACACGAACGGGATGGATCTAAACTCAGCCGCCTTTCAGCGATTCCGAGACGCCGACCAGCCGGATGAACTCCTGCCGCCAGAAATCGGACTGTTGCCCGGCCAGTTCGACGATCTGGTCATGGGTGAAGCCGTTCATCATCTCGTCGCCGCGCAGGGTCTGGCCGAATGCCGCGACCGCCGCCGCAAAGCGGAAGTCGCGCGGCATCGCCTGCCGGGTGAACATTGCCGAGGCGGGCACGGTGCGCTCGATCAGCCGCGAGGTGTCGCCGTTCGGCAGCTTGTAGCGCAGCTTGACATGCGCCAGCTCGCCCGAGCGTGATTCCGCCGCAGCGGGCAGCGGATCGTCATAGCGGCGCGGCGCGATCCAGCCTTTCATGCCGGTCGGCACGATCTCGTAGATCGCGGTGACCTGGTGGCTCGCGCCGATATCGCCCGCATCGACCTTGTCGTTGTCGAAGTCTTCCTCGCGCAGCGCACGGTTTTCGTAGCCGATCAGGCGGTACTGGCTGACGCGCGCGGGGTTGAATTCGACCTGGATCTTCACGTCCTTGGCGATGGTGAAAAGCGTCGATTCCATCTGCTCGCCCAGCACCTTCTTCGCTTCGAGCGCGGAATCGATGTACGAATAATTGCCGTTCCCGTGGTCGGCGATCTGTTCCATCATCGCTTCGTTGTAATTGCCCTGCCCGAAGCCGAGCGTGGTGAGCGTGATGCCGTTGTCGCGCTCGTTCTCGATCATCTCGATCAGCGCTTCGGTACTCGACTGGCCGACGTTGAAATCGCCGTCGGTGCCGATGAGGATGCGGTTGACGCCGCCCTCGATGAAATTGTCGCGCGCGATATTGTAGGCAAGCTTGAGGCCGGCGGCCCCGGCGGTCGATCCGCCTGCCTGCAGCCGGTCAAGCGCGGCGCGGATCTTGCCCGTGTCGTTGGTCGGTTCAAGCACGAGGCCAGCGGCCCCTGCATAGACCACGATCGAGACCTTGTCCTGACGGCCCAGTTCGCCCGCAAGGCCCGAAAGCGCGGTCTTGAGCAGCGGCAGCTTGTCCGCGCTCGACATCGAGCCGGAGACATCGAGCAGGAACACCAGGTTGGCGGGCGGGCGGCCATTGCGCGGCAGGTCGTATCCGCGCAGGCCGATGCGCATCAGCCGCGTGTTCGGGTTCCAGGGCGTCACGCCGACATCGGTGGTGATCGAAAACGGAGCGTCGCGCGTCGAGGGCAGCGGGTAATCGTAACGGAAATAGTTGACCAGTTCCTCGGTGCGCACGGCAGCGCGCGGCGGGGTCTGGCCCTGCGTGAGGAAGCGGCGGGTGTTGGCATAGGCGCCGGTGTCGACATCGACCGAAAAGGTGGAGACCGGCTCGGCACGGGTCAGCTTGACCGGCGAGACTTCCTCGCCGTCATAGCGCTCGCGGCCCGGATCGGTGGCGACCATGACGGGCGGGACGGCATAGCCCTGCGTGCGGATCGAACCGGCCACAGCTTCGGCCATGACGGAGGGAGGCGGAGGCGGCGGAGCGGGCGAGACTGGCTTGTTCTGCGCCCTCGCCGGGCGTGCGGGGCGCGGCGAGCGCTCTTCCTCGCGCTTGCTCGCGGTGACGATGACCCGGTTATCGTCGGCAACTTCGGGAGAGGAAGCCGAACCATCGGCAACCTTCTGGCTGGACGCGCAACCGGCTACGAGTGCGGTTACGCAGCAGGCGGCCATAACGCGGGCGAAATTTGCGTTCGTTTTCATCGATTCCCTCCGTTCATCTTTCCGCGTGTAACAGGCGACTCGCGCCGTGAATGGCGACTGAACGTTCCGTACAGGCGATGAACAGAGTGGTTACCTGTCGCCGGAAGGCGCCGATTTCCTGAACAAGAGCCGGTCTTCCGGGCCAAAGCCAAGGTGCCAGATGACAAAGCCATAGACGCCAAGGATCGCCGGAATGCCGAACAGCAGCTCGGCCCATTCGGGCAGGAACCGCGTGACAATCCAGCCGACCAGAACGGCGGGCGCGACCGCCCAGACCAGTGCCCAGCGCCAGTTGTTGACCGGCTGGTCGATCAGCCGGGCGAGCACGTTCGCCTTGACCACAGAGGCGAAACCGAGTGCGAGCATCAGCGCAATCGCGACCGCCGCTGCGCGATAAAGCTCGCCATAGCCGAGTCGCTCGACCAGCATGATCCCCGCGACCGACAGCACCGCCTGCAGGGCAATCGTCGCCACCGAGAGGAAGAAATTGCGCAGGCGCGCGATATAGATCAGCGCCGCTTCGCTCACCACGGCGGTGGCCGCCACCGCTTCGGCAGCGAGCAGGAAGGCCAGCGCCCCGGTGCCGCCGACGAATTCCGGCCCGACGAGGCCCATCACGCCTTCGCCCGGAATGCCCAGCGCCAGCGCCACCCCGGCCTGCGCCGCGACGATCCAGAAGCCGACCTGCCGCACCTGCTTGCCAATCGCGGCGAAGTTCTTCTCTTTCAGGTTGCGGGTGATGACGGGGCCAAGGATCGGCTCGAAGCTGGTCTTGAGCTTTTGCGGCAGGCTCGCGACCTGCTGCGCGACGTAATAGACGCCGACCGTGGCGGGCGCGGCGAAGAAGCCGAGGATCAGCACGTCGATACGCCGGGTGCCCCATTCGATGGCATCGGCAGCGGCAATCGGCAGCGAGCGCATGGTCAGGCGGCCCAATGCGGAAAAGCTCGGCCGCCAGCCCTTGGGCAGGCCGTATTCGCGCAGGAACGGGATCAGCGCGGCGGCGGCGGCGGCGAAGATCGAGACGATATAGGCAATCGACAGCCCCGAGGCGGGCGCGACGAAGATCATCAGCCCGGCCATGATCGACAAGGTCCAGGGTTCGACCACCGCCCGCGCGCGCACGGTCGCGGCGATGTTGAAGCGATAGGCAAGGCCTGCCAGCCAGATCTCGGTGAGGGCGAGCGGCGGGATCGCGATGACCATCAGCCGGTCGATCTCGCTGTATTCGCCGCCGGGGAACATCGGCGCGGGAAACAGCCAGAAGATCGCGGCGATCACCGAGGAAGCGAGGAAGGCGACCAGCACCGAGTCGGCCACGACATTGGCCGGATTGTCGTCCGATTCGGACAGCCGCTGCGCCAGCCCGCGCTTTTCGCCCAGGGTGCAGATCATCGCGGTCAGCTCGATCACCACCAGCGCCGAGGCGAAGCGGCCCAGTGCGGCGGGCCCGTATTCGGCAGCGCGCCCGGCGATGAAGAGGAAGGGAATGCGTGCGGCCAGCCGCAGGAAGAAGCCGAGGAAATTGGTGCGCCCGCCCTTGGCGATGGCGGCGATATCCTCGTTCCCCTCGCCGCCGGGCGCGCGCTCGGTCAAGCGCCGAAGTCCTGTTCGGCGCGCAGCGGGCGCGCGAGCAGTTCGGATACAATCTCGCGCGCCGAGGCTTCGCCCGCGAGCAGGCGGGTGACGGCGGCGACGACCGGCATGTCGATGCCGTCGCGCTGCGCCAGTTCATCAAGCACCGGCGCGGTTGCCGCGCCTTCGGCCACCGAGGACTTGCCCGCGAGCGCTTCGGCCATCGTCTGCCCCTCGCCCAAGGCGCGGCCGAGCGAGAAATTGCGGCTTGAGGTGGAGGAACAGGTCAGCACGAGATCGCCCAGCCCGCAGAGCCCCGCCAGCGTATCGCGCTGTGCCCCGCGCGCCATGCCGAAGCGCAGCATCTCGGCATATCCGCGTGCGATCAGCGCCGCGCGTGCGTTCTGGCCAAGCGCCAACCCGTCCACGACGCCGCAGGCAATCGCGAGCACATTCTTGACCGCGCCGCCGATCTCCGCGCCAACCACATCGTCCGAAAAGTAGGGCCGCAGCGCAGGCCGCGCGATCAGCGGCGAGAGCCGCTCCCACTGCGCCTCACCGCCCGCACAGGCGAGCGTTACGGCGGTGGGAAGCCCTGCGGCGACTTCATGCGCGAAGGTCGGGCCGGAGAGCACCGCTATCTCCGCCCCGGGCGCGCAGGCGGCGGCGACATCGGCCATCAGCCGCCCCGATCCCGCCTCGATCCCCTTGGCGCAGAGCACGAGGTCGCGGCGGGCGGGGGGCAGGTCGGCCAGCACTGAACCGAGGAATTGCGCCGGGACGACCACGAGAAGCACGGCAAGCTCTGCCATTTCGGCAAGGTCGCTGGTCGCGCTGATCTGCGGCGACAGCTCGGCGGAGGGCAGGAACAGGCTGTTGGTATGGCGCGCGTTGATCTCCTCGACCAGTTCGGCCTCGCGCGCCCAGAGTCGCACCGGCGAGCCATCGCTTGCCAGCGATTGCGCCAGCGCGGTGCCCCATGCGCCTGCCCCGATGACGCCAACAAGATCGCTCATGCCTTCACTCCTGCTCCGCGCACCGTCTCCGCCTCGGGATCGAGCGGCCAGCGCGGGCGCGCGGCGATATCGAGCGGGTCCGACCCGCCTTGCGCAAACCGCTCCACGCCCGCCCATGCTATCATCGCGGCATTGTCAGTGCATAGCGAAAGCGGCGGCGCGACGAAGGGCAGGCCATTGTCGCTGGCGAGAGCTTCGAGTGCCCCCCGGATCGCCTTGTTGGCCGCAACCCCGCCCGCAACGACCAGCGCGGTGGCCTCGGGCGCGGCCTCGATCGCGCGCCGGGTGCGGTCAAGCAGGCAGTCGATAGCGGCGGCCTGAAACGATGCGGCGATGTCGGCGTCGGAATAGCCCTGCACGACCGTCGATCCGGCAACGCAGCCCTGCACCGGCATCGGCTGTGCTTCCTTGGCGCGCAGGACGGCGCTCTTGAGGCCCGCGAAGGAGAAATGCGGTTCCTTGCTGCCTTTGAGCGGGCGCGGGAGCGGCACCGCCGCCGGATCACCCTCAAGCGCCAGTTTCTCCACCGCAGGCCCGCCGGGATAGCCGAGGCCGAGCAGCTTGGCGGTCTTGTCGTAAGCCTCGCCCAGCGCATCGTCGATGGTCGTGGCCAGCCGGGTGTAATCGCCCACGCCGCGCACCAAGAGGAGCTGGCAATGCCCGCCCGAGACCAGCAGGAGCAGGTAGGGAAACGCAAGCTCAGGGTCGGCAAGGCGCGGCGAGAGCGCGTGGCCTTCGAGGTGGTTGATCGCCAGCAGCGGCTTGCCCGTCGCCATCGCCAGCGCCTTGCCCGTTACCAGCCCGACCATGACCCCGCCGATCAGCCCCGGCCCGGCGGTCGCGGCAATCGCGTCGACCTCGCCCAGCGCCATCCCGGCATCGGCCAGCGTCGCCTCGATCAGCGGGGCGAGCCGCTCCGCGTGCGCGCGCGCGGCGATCTCGGGCACGACGCCGCCATAGGGGCGATGCTCCTCGTCCTGCGAGGCGATGCGCTGCGCGAGGATCGACCGCTCGCCGGTCACCAGCGCGGCGGCGGTTTCGTCGCAGGAGGATTCAAGGCCGAGTACGATGGGCATCAAGGCTTCCCCTTACCGGCAATGGGCTTTAGCACAACCCGCGCATGACGACCCCGAGTAAAGATCGCCCGATACGGCTGGGCACCCGCCAGTCCCCGCTTGCCATGGTGCAGGCGCACGAAGCGCGCGCGCGTCTCGTTGCCGCGCATGGCCTGAGCGAGGACGCGGTGGAGATCGTCGCGGTGCGCGCCACCGGCGACAAGGTGCAGGATCGCCCGCTCGCCGAGATCGGCGGCAAGGCGCTCTGGACCAAGGAACTCGACCTTGCGCTGATCGAGGGGGAGATCGACTTCGCGGTGCATTCGGCCAAGGATGTCGAGACGATCCGCCCCGCGCAGATCGCCATCGCCGCCGTGCTGGAACGTGAGGATGTGCGCGATGTGCTGGTCGGCGCGACGTCCATCGCCGCATTGCCGCCGGGCGCGGTAGTTGGCACCAGCGCCCCGCGCCGCGCCGCGCAGCTGCTCAACGCCCGGCCCGATTGCCGGGTGGTGCCGATCCGGGGCAATGTCGCCACGCGCCTCGCCAAGCTGGCGGCGGGCGAGGTCGATGCAACCTTTCTGGCGGCTGCCGGGCTGAAGCGGCTGGGGCAGGAGGGCACCGGCAGCGCGCTCGATGCGGCAGACTGGCTCCCCGCCCCGGCGCAGGCCGCCATCGCCATCGAGTGCCGCGCCGATGACGAGACGACGCGCAGCCTGCTCGCGGCCATCGATCACGCGCCGAGCCACCGCGCGGTTCTTGCCGAACGCGCATTGCTCGCGGCACTGGGCGGTAATTGCCACAGCCCGATTGCGGTGCTCTCCACCGGCGGCGAGGCCTTGCAGATGCGCGCCGCAATCTTGAGCCCCGATGGCGCGCACCGCTGCGATGCCTCAGGCACGTTCGGCGATGATCTGGCGGAGGCTGCAACCACTCTGGCCAATGCCCTGCTTGCCGATGCCCCCGAAGCGATCCGCGCCAATTTCACCGCTGCACCTACCTGATGCAGGTCTTCGTCATCCGCCCCGAACCCGGCTGCAGGGCGACGGTGGAGGCCGCAAAGGCGCTGGGCCTCGACGCACAGGGCCATCCGCTGTTCGAAGTCAAACCGCTCCCCTGGGACGCCCCGCCGCGCGACGAGGTCGATGCCGTGCTGCTCGGCAGCGCCAATGCCCTGCGCCATGCCGGTGAGGAACTGGACGGCTTTGCGGGCCTGCCTGCCTATGCCGTTGGCGCAAAGACCGCCGAAGCCGCGCGCGAGGCAGATTTCGAGGTGGTCGAAACCGGCGAAGGCAACATGCAGGACCTGCTTGCCCGCCTCTCGCCCGGCCACCAGCGGCTCCTGCGCATCGCGGGCAGGCAGCGCGTCCAGCTTGCCCCGCCCGATGGCGTCACGCTGATCGAATGCGAGGTCTATTCGAGCGACCCGCTGCCGATGCCCAACCCGCTGGCGCTGGCCCTGCGGCAGCCCGCCGTGGTCCTGCTCCATTCGGCAATAGCCGCGCATCATTTCGCGAAGTCTTGCGAGGGCAAGGGCATCGACCGGACGCGCATCGCCATCGCCGCAAT
>JAWKXP010000026.1:0-31705 GCA_041396945.1 Sphingomonadaceae bacterium
AAGACACATGGAAGCGCATCGGAAACCTGCTCGACGCCTTCCCGCCAAACGAATGCGCCAACTACCTCAGAAACTCCGGGTACGCTTCAGCCTAAGTGAAAACGAGTCTAGTGGTGGGGATTCCACGGTCCGCGACCAGCGGACCGCAAGGCCGACTGGCCGCCCGCAGCGCCGAAGGCGCGAGGATTTCGCATGCCGGATGGCGTGCGGACAAAAAAGGCTCCGGGCATGAGACAAACAGACTCCGCGCGGCCAAAACCCCTCCCCTCCCTCAGAACCGCCCATTTCCGCCGTTTTCCGACTCATCACCCAATCACAGATACCGCGCAATACCGGGTACCTTGCGACGTAACGCTCACTTTTTTCACTAGGTACCTTGTATTCACCACTACCTGCAAATATACAGGCCTCCAGCACAGGAGGTGATTCGTGCCTGAAGTGATCCAGACCCAGATGAAGAAAGGCGTTCTCGGCCTTTGCGTGCTCGCGCTGCTTTCGCGCGGCGACAGCTACGCTTACGAGATCGCCAGCAAGCTCTCCCTCGCCGTGGATATGGGCGAAGGGACAATCTATCCGCTGATGCGCCGGATGCAGAAGGACGGCTTCGTCGAGACCTATCTCGAAGAGTCGCCCTCGGGCCCGCCGCGCAAATATTATCGCATCACCGAAGCGGGCACCCGCACGCTCGACGCGCAGATCGCCGAATGGCGCAGCTTCACGTCGGCGGTCGAAGGCCTGATCGGCGAAGGCGAAACGCAACCAGCGGACAGCGAAGCGGAGGCAGAACATGACGCGTAACGATTTTCTCAACCGCCTGTCGCGCGGCCTCAGGGGCATGTCCGATGAGGACAAGGCCGATGTCGTCGCCGACTACGAAGCGCACTTCGAAGCAGGCGCGATGGAGGGACGCTCCGAACAGGAAGTGGCCGCTGCGCTCGGCGATCCGGGCAGGCTTGCCCGCGAAATCCGTCTCGAAGCCGGGATTCGCCAATGGGAAGAGGTCCGCTCGCCTTCGTCGGCATGGGCCGCGGTGATCGCGTTCCTTGGCCTGGCGACGATCGACATCCTGATCCTGCTGCCGATCGTCCTGCCGGTCATCGGCGTCATCATCGGCCTTTATGTCGCGTTCTTCGCGCTCTTCGTAACCGGCGGCGCAATCATGATCGTCGGCCCGTTCTCTGGCTTTGCAGGTGGCCCGGTTGTCGCCCTGCTTATCGGCCTTGGCCTGATGGCCGCTGCTGTCGCGCTGACCGCCCTGCTCGTGATCGTCACCATCGGCGTGGTCAACGCGCTGCTCTGGTTCGGTCGCCTGCACTATCGCGTGATCGAACCCGCGATCTCGCAGAACCAGCAACCCGCCCAGCAGCTCGAATCGTGAAGGAGGATAAAGCCATGCTCAAGAAACTCATCATCGTGTTCGCCAGCGGCCTCGTCCTTTCGCTCGTCGCAATCTCGATGGCTTTCGTGATCGGCGGCGAGGAATTGCGCAACGCGATCCATGACGACGAACTGCACTGGACCATCGGCGACGAGGACGACGGTCCGCGCGAAAGTCGCGAATTCGCCTTCGATCCCGATACGCTGCTGACCGTCAGGATCCCGGTCGAGCTCAGGTTCGAACGCGGCGAGGAAGCAAAGATGGTCGTCGAAGGCTCGGCCAGGTCGATCGATGACGTGACCTTCGAAGGCAACGTGCTCGACATCGACGGCGAAGGTATCAGTTCGGGCGGCTTCTCGGTCAAGATCGTTGCCCCCTCGCTCAAGGGCCTCGCGCTCGAAGCGCCCGGCAACGTCAAGCTGCGCAGCCTTGACCAGGATGCCTTCTCCGTCACCGCCGAAGGTGCGGTCGATGTCGACGCGGAAGGCAAGGTCGCGCAGCTGACGCTCGATTCCGAAGGGGTCGGCAATCTCGATTTCCGCGAGGTCGATGCCCGCGTCGCCAAGGTCCGGCTCGAAGGCGTCGGCAATGCCCATGTCTCGGCCAGCGATCTCGTCGATGTCGAACTCGAAGGGATCGGCTCGCTGACCCTGCACCGCAAGCCCGACCGCCTCGTCAGCCAGATCGACGGAATCGGACGCGTGAAGCACAACTACTGAGGCGGCTCCCCCTGCCCCGCCCGGAACAGCGCTCCCGACCGGGGGCGCTGTTTTCGGTTTGGGGGTCAGTCTTCCGGCGGCGTTGCGTCTTCCGGGACAGCATCGACCAGCATCCGCTCTTTCTCGACATGCGCAAGGTTGCGCACCTCGACCGCGACCTCGGCGCCCTCGACGGTCAGGACATTGAAGCTCGGCGGGGTCGAGCGCAGCCGTTGCGATAGCGTACCGGCGCCGATCATCCGAACCGGCCCCGCGGGGGTTTCCTGCATCAGGTCGAACGGATCGTGGACATGGCCCGAAAGCACCGCGAGCACGCCGCGCTTCGCCAGTTCTTCAAGAGCGAGGTTACCGCGCGTGGTCAGCGCGGTGCCGCGCGTTCCGGTCTCGACCAGCGGATGATGCGCGGCCACGATGACCCGCGTCCCGCTGGGCAGGGCGTCGATCCGCGCAAGGCACTCGGCCAGCGCGGGCCGGGTGACACATCCCTTCGACCAGTTCAGCCGCCACTGCGCGCGCGCCGTCGTCTTGAGCGGGACGATGGACAGGTTCGGGAAATCCAGCTCGCGCTCGACCATGTCCTCTATGGCGCGAAACCGGCGATAGGGATCGAAAAACCGCTCAACAGGGTTGAAATAGGGCATGTCGTGATTGCCGATCTCGACCGTCACCGGCGCTTCGAGCGAACGAATCCATTCGCAGGCCGCATCGAACTCGCGGTGACGAGCGCGCATCGTCAGGTCGCCGGTCAGCGCGACGGCATCGGGCCGCTCCCCGGCAATCGCCTGCTTCGCCCATGCAAGAGCCGCGCGATCCTCAAGCCCGAAATGGACATCGCTGATATGGAAAAGCTTCAAACCCCTGCCCTTGCTTGCCTAGATCCGCCCCGAGAGGATCATCCAGGCCGAAACCGCATTGACGAAGCTGTAGGCGGCATAGCCCCAGGCCCAGCCAGCCGAACCGGCATCGACCATCAGCATCGCACCGAGCAGCAGCACGAACTCGACCAGCAGGCTAAGCCGCCCGCCGAGCATCTGGTAGACCCAAGGTACCTGGCCGAGCAGCGGGTGCCCCGATTCGAGCACCGCCCGGTGCAGCGCGAAATTCCCGACACCGAGCGCAAAGAGCATGATGATAGCCATCGTCATGATGCTGTATAGGCATCTGCGGCGGCCAAGCCTAGCGCCGCGCGCATGCCGGGCGATTCGCCCGCGATTCCGCCAATTCCCGAGATGACGTTCGTCGATTGCAGGGCGCCCTTCGTCGGGCGGGAGTGCCGTTCGTCGAGCAGCCAGTCTCCTTGTCGAGCCGAGGATGAAACGCACCCGGCGAGCGGGCACAACAGGCTCATCGATGGCGACCACGAACCCCACCCCGCCATCACCAACCGGAGGAATTGACATGAAGACTACCGCTCTCGCACTCGCCGTCGCCCTTGGCCTTGCCGCTGGCACCACCGTGCCCGCCGTCGCAGCTGCCGAAGAAGGCCAGGCCGTCGCCGTCGCCTACAAGGACCTGAACCTCAACTCGGAAGAGGGCCAGGAAGAACTCAAGCGCCGCCTCGACAAGGCCGCCCGTCAGGCATGCGGCATGGACGCAGGCTACACCAATTCGCGGATCGAATCCCGCTCCGCAGTCAAGTGCTTCGAACAGGCCCGCCGCCAGACCGGCGAGGCGTTCGCCACGATCTTGGAAAACGCCCGGTTGGGAGGCTGATCAGCCAGAACCGAACGTTTCCAAGCGACCCTGACTTGATGGCAGGCCTTCACCGGCCTGCCATTTTTTTGACCTCCGCAAGGTAGGTCTTGCCGATGCGAAGCATTTCGCCCGCTTCGGTTTCGACCGACCAGACGCCCATCCCTTCGTGGCACAGCCCCTTGATCGCATCGCGGCGCATGATCGTCGAGCGGTGGATGCGAATGAACTGCTCGGGATCGAGCTTCTTTTCCAGACCAGTGATCGTCTGCAGGAGCAGGTAGCTCTGATCGCCAACGTGGATGCGCACATAATCGCGCTCGGCATCGATGCGCGAGACATCGTCGACCGCGATGCGCAGCAGCTCCGATTTGTGCGGCACCCAGAATTCGGCGAGCCAGTCCGATGCTGGCGGAGTGCCATTGCGGGGCGTGCCGTGGGACGTGACCCGCTCGATCGCGCGTTTCAGGCGGTCGGGCGCGACGGGCTTGAGCACATAGTCGACCGCATCGAGATCGAACGCCTCGACCGCGAAACCGTCATGCGCGGTGACAAAGACGATGGCGGGCGGCGATTCGAGCCGACCGAGCTTGCCCGCGACCGAAAGCCCGTCGACCATCGGCATGGTGATGTCGAGCAGCACGAGATCGGGATGCAGCGCGGCGACCAGCCGCAGCGCGGCATCGCCGTCGTTGGCCGTGCCGATCACCGAAATGCCTTCAAGTTTCGAACAGACAATCTGCAAGCGCTCGACGGCCAGCGGTTCGTCATCGACAATCAGCGTGCGCAGGTCTTCAGCCACGGCCATGCTCCAGTGGCATGCGAATCGTGGTGCGGAAACCGCCGGTCTCCTTGGGTCCGAATTCGAGCGATCCGGCTCCGCCAAAGCGCGCTTCGAGCCGTTCGCGGACATTGCCAAGACCGATGCCGATGCCGTGCGGATCGCCGGTTTCGGTGCCCGGCCCGTCATCTTCGACCGAGACGAACAGCGCATCGCCGGTCGCGCGCGCAGTGATCGCAATCGTCACCGGCGCGCCGGATGCGGCGACCGCATATTTCACCGAGTTTTCGACAAGCGGTTGCAGGATCATGCCCGGAACCATCGCATCCGAAAGGTCCTCGGGCAAGTCGATGGCAGTCTTGAGCCGCTCGGGGAAGCGCACTGCCTCGATATCGAGATAGAGCTTCTGCAATTCGATCTCGTCGGCAAGCGGCGAATCGGAGGTCGGCTCGCTCGAAAGCGTCCGGCGGTAAAAGGTCGAGAGCGTCTGGATCATCTCCTCGGCCTCTTCGCCGCGCTGCGTCATCACCAGCGCGGAAAGCGAATTGAGCGTGTTGAACAGGAAGTGCGGATTGACCTGATAGCGCAGCGAGCGCAGCTCGGCGGCCTTGGCGGCGCGGCGGAATTCGCCTTCGCGGCGTTCGGCCACCCGCGCCTGTTCGCCCGAGAGCAAGGCGAAATAGAGCGCACACCAGGACAGGAACATGAAATAGCGGCCAAAAGCCATGTCCGAAACGCCGGCCCAGCCGATCTCGTCGCTGTGCCCGGACTTGACCATGATTGCGCCCGGCGTTGCCGATTTCACCGCCTCGGTGCGTTCGTCGTCTTCGTTGCGGGTCAGCTCCTCGGGCATTTCGATGAGCAGGTTGCCCGAAGCATCGCGCCGGATCTTGAGCATGGCCTCGATGCCCTTTTCGCGCGCGGCGCGCTCGTCGATCGGCTTGAAGACCTGGAAATTGACCAGCGTGATCGCAATCGACAGCGGCAGCGAAACGATCAGCGCCACCGCGATCCGCACCCAGAGCCTGCTGCGGTCGAACAGGCGGATTACCAGCCAGAGCAGCAGCGTCAGCCCGGTGCCAACCAGCGCCACGATCCCGCGCCGCCAGAGCATCTCGAGCTGGTAATCGCCGCCCACGGTATAGACGCGCAGCGAGATCAGCGCGAAATAGCACAGCCACAGCCCCGCTGCGGAAGCGAGGACGATGGCGAAGGGGACGACCGGAATCTGACGCCCGGTTTGGCGAATCGAAAGGCTCATCAGACCACGCCTTGCCGCACCCGGGCGCAGATGGCCATAACGCCGGTCGAGGCATATCGACCCTTCGTCGAAAGGCCCCGCGTCATCGGCTCAGGCCTTTGCCAGCAGTCCTTCCTTGGCGATCTTGTCCTTCCAGTGCTGCGGCGCGAGCGTATGGACGTTGTTGCCTTCCGAATCGACCGCGACGGTCACCGGCATGTCCTCGACCTCGAACTCGTAGATCGCTTCCATGCCAAGGTCTTCGAAAGCGACAACCTTCGCCTCGCGGATAGCGCGCGCGACAAGGTAGGCCGCGCCGCCCACGGCCATGAGGTAGGCAACCTTGTGATCGGCGATCACCTGCGTTGCGCCCTGCCCGCGCTCGGCCTTGCCGATCATCGCCAAGAGGCCCAGCTCGCACATCATGTCGGTGAACTTGTCCATGCGCGTCGCGGTGGTCGGGCCGGCTGGACCGACAACTTCGCCAACGATGGGATCGACCGGGCCGACGTAATAGATCGCGCGGCCCCTGAACTCGACCGGCAGTTCCTCGCCCTTATCAAGCATGTCCTGAATGCGCTTGTGCGCGGCATCGCGGCCTGTGAGCATCTTGCCGTTAAGCAAGAGCCGGTCGCCCTGCTTCCAGCTTTTCACTTCCTCATGCGTCAGGTTGTTGAGGTCGACCTTCTTCGCCGCCGCATCGGGCTCCCAGTGAACCTTGGGCCACTCGTCGAGATTGGGCTTTTCGAGGAAGGAGGGCCCCGAGCCATCGAGCGTGAAATGCGCATGGCGCGTCGCGGCGCAGTTGGGGATCATTCCAACCGGCTTGCCTGCAGCATGGCACGGCCAGTCTTTGATCTTGACGTCGAGGATGGTTGAAAGGCCACCCAGCCCCTGCGCGCCGATGCCCAGTTCGTTGACCTTGTCGAAAATCTCGATGCGCAGCTTCTCGATATCGTTCTTTGGCCCGCGCGCTTTCAGCTGGCCCATGTCGATCGGGTCCATCAGCGCTTCCTTGGCAAGACGGACGCAATGTTCCGCCGTGCCGCCGATACCGATGCCGAGCATTCCCGGCGGGCACCAGCCCGCGCCCATCTGCGGCAGCATCTCCAGCACCCAGTCGACGATATTGTCGCTGGGGTTCATCATCTTGAACTTGCTCTTGTTTTCAGAGCCGCCGCCCTTGGCCGCAACGTCGATGGATACGGTATCGCCCGGCACCATCTCGACCGAAAGCACGCAGGGCGTGTTGTCCTTGGTGTTGCGCCGCGTGAACGCCGGATCGGCCAGCACCGAGGCGCGCAGCTTGTTCTCGGGCAGCGTGTAGGCCTTGCGCACGCCCTCATCGACGACATCCTGCAGCGATCTGTCCGAATCGAGGCGGCAGTTCTGGCCCCATTTGACGAATACATTGACGATGCCGGTGTCCTGGCAGATCGGGCGGTGGCCTTCGGCGCACATCCGGCTGTTGGTCAGGATCTGGGCGATGGCGTCCTTTGCCGCCGGGCCTTGCTCGGCCTCATAGGCCTCACCCAGCGCACGGATGTAATCCATCGGGTGGTAATAGCTGATATATTGCAGGGCATCGGCAACCGATTCTACCAGATCCTCTTCGCGGATCGTCACCATCTCGGCCATCTGGGTCTTCCTCATGTCAGTAATCGCAGGCGCGTGCATAAGCCCGTCCCATCGGCCCGTCAAAGCGCTTGGCGCGCGCGGCGCGTTGGCCTAGAAGGCCGCGCAGAGATCGGGCCGCCGCGCTGGCGGTGCATGAGGGATTGCACAGGATGACCATCACCGACGAGCGCCCGCGCGCAGCATCGGAGGCCGCGCGCCGCGCCATGATCGACAGCCAGCTACGCACCAGCGGCGTGAACGAGCCCTGGGTTCTGAACGCAATGGCCTCGGTCGCGCGCGAGGATTTCGTGCCCGAGGCGATGAAGTCGGCTGCCTATATCGACCGCGCGATCCCGCTGGAAAATGGCCGCGCCCTGCCCGCTCCACTGGTACAGGCAAAGATGCTGAGCGAAGCCGCGCCGACGCAGGACGACAAGGTGCTGCTCGTCGGCGACGGCGCGGGTTACCTCGCTGCGCTGGTGCGGCCGCTGGCCGGTTCGCTCGATGCAGTCGATCCCGCCAAGGCGGTGAGCAAGGCTGGCGATGGCAGCTATTCGCTGGTCATCGTCGACGGTGCGATCGAGCACCTGCCCGATGCGCTGGCCACGCAGCTGGCCGAAGACGGGCGCATCGTTACCGGGCTGGTGCAGCGCGGCGTCACGCGGCTTGCCGCAGGGCGCAAGGCGGGCGGCGCGGTTGCCCTGCTACCACTTGCCGAGCTCGGCATTCCCGTCCTTCCCGAGTTTGCCGCGCCAAAATCCTGGAGCTTCTGATCGTGCAGGCCCGCACGCGCTTTTGTCTTTTGGCCGGGATGGCCCTTGCCGCAAGCTCGGCGCAGGCCGACACGCTGCGCGAGGCATTGGCGCAGGCTTATCTCACCAACCCCTCGCTTCAGGCCGCCCGCGCCCAGCAGCGCGCCACCGACGAGAACGTGCCGATCCAGAAAGCCTCGGGCCTGCCGAACGCCAGTTCGACATCGACCTATGTCGAGACGCTAAAGAAGAGCCCGAACAGTTTCACCTCCCCCGACCGGACATTTTCCGGCGATGTCTCACTGGGCGTGCCGATCTATTCGGGCGGCGCGGTCAGGAACTCGGTGCGCGCCGCGAAGGAGCGCGTCGATGCCGGACAGGCAGACCTGCGCGGCACCGAATCGGCGATCTTTTCGCGCGTCGTCGCGGCCTATATGGACGTGATCCTGAGCGAGGCGGTCGTCGGGCTGAACCGCAATCAGGTCGAGGTGCTGACGGTCAATCTGCAAGCGACCTCCGACCGTTTCGAAATCGGCGACCTCACGCGCACCGACGTTGCCCAGTCGCAGGCGCGGCTCGCGCTGGCACAGGGCGATACGCGCTCGGCAGAAGCAAACCTGATGTCGGCGCGCGAGTTCTATATCCAGCTTGTCGGCACCCCGCCGGTCGATCTCCAGCCGCCGCCGCCGCTGCCCAACCTGCCCGCCTCGGCGGACGAGGCCGTTGCGATCGCGCTTGAATACAACCCGGACCTGATCGCCGCGAAAGAGCGCGTGACGGCTGCGGAATACGATATCGATGTCGCCGGTGCCTCGCGGCTGCCGACGGTCGATCTCTTCACCAGCGGCACCTACCGCGATTATTTCGGCACGCTGGGCGGCGCGGCGGGCTCGGCAGCGTTCAACCAGTCCGAGACCACCGCACAGGTCGGCGCACGGGTGCAGATCCCGATCTTCCAGGGCGGCAGGCCCGCCGCACTGCGTCGTCAGGCGCAGGCCTTTGCCTCGGCTGCGCTTGAGACGGAAATCGCGGTCGAACGCGATGTCATCGCGCAGACCCGCGCGGCCTATTCCTCGTGGATCGCGGCGCAGGAGCTGATCGCCTCGAACGGCGCTGCGGTTGAAGCTGCCGCGCTCAGCCTTGAAGGCGTGCAGGCGGAAAACTCGGTCGGCAACCGCACGATCCTCGACATTCTCAATGCGGAGCAGGAGCTGCTTTCCGCCCGCGTGCGCCTCGCCACCGCGCGGCGCAACGCCTATGTCGCGGGCTTCTCACTGCTCGCCGCGATGGGCCGCGCCGAAGCGCGCGATCTCAACCTCGAAGCGGGCGTGCTCTACGATCCCGAGGTCAATTACGAACGCGTGCGTGGCAAGTGGTTCGACTGGGACAACGATCCCGCACCCGAAGCGAGCGCCACAAGAACCGTTGACACGCCGGTGCAGGACAGCGAAATTCGCGGCGCAGATCAGGAATCGGCACTGCAGGGGGCAGGCAATGAGTGACGGCAGCGAACCGACGGTTGAAGAGATTCTCCAGTCGATCAAACAGGTTATCGCGCGAGACAACCGCGCAGCGGCCGCCGAAACGCGCGCCCGGCGCGAAGCAGAAGGGTTGGCTGCGGCCCGGATCGAACCGGTTCGCGAAGCCATCGAAGCCCGGTCCGAATCGCTCGACGCAGATGTCCTCGACCTCGCCGAAGCGGGCGAATTTCTGGGCGAAACCGATAACGCCGAGAGCGAAGATGCGCTGATCAGCAATGAGACACAGGCGAGCATGCGCGATTCGCTCGCCGCACTGGCGATGCTCTCCGAACCGGGTGCCGCGCCGAAGATCGTGCGATCGGGCGAAACCTCGGTCGAGGATCTGATGCGCGAACTGCTGCGCCCTGCCCTTGCCGAATGGCTCGACAAGAACCTGCCCGCCGTGGTCGAGCGCATGGTCGCCGCCGAAATCCGCCGCGCATCCGGTCGCAAGGACTGACCGCGCAAAAACCGTGGCAAAACCCGACCCAAGGCTGTTCGATCCCGCGCGTTATCCTTTTCGCTGCGAAATCGCGCCACGCTTTACCGATCTCGATCTCAACCAGCACATCAACAATGTCGCAATGGTCGATATCCTGCAGGAAGCGCGGGTGCAGTTCCATCACGCCACCGCCTATGACAAGGCGCTTGCCGGCATGACCGCGATGACCGTGCGTTTCGCGGTCGACTATGTCGGACAGGGACATGCGCGCGGTCCGATCGTCAATCACCTTGGCGCGATTGCGGTCGGTCGGTCGAGCCACACCCTCGCCCAGCTGGCGATGCAGGACGGCAAGCCGGTCGCCTATGCCGAAGCGGTGCTGGTCTGCGTCAGCGGCGACAAGCCCGCCGAAATGCCCGCCTCTTTCCACGCGGAAATCGCCAACTGGATGCGCGCCGAATGATGCCCGAACGCGACGAACTGGCCGAGGCCCGCCGTGCGCTGGCGGCCTATGGCGGCAACGGGATTGAGCGGCACATCTTCATCTGCGCCGAATCGGAAAAGGCGAAATGCGCCGCGCGCGAGGTGGGCGAGAAGGCCTGGGCTTTCCTCAAACGCCGCCTCAAGGAACTCGGGCTCGACAAGCGCGGCGGCATCTATCGCTCGAAGGCAGATTGCCTGCGCATCTGCGCAGCCGGGCCGGTCGCGGTCGTCTGGCCCGATGGCGTCTGGTATCACAGCTGCACCGAACCGGTGCTTGAGCGGATAATCCAGGAACACCTCGTTGACGGCGTCCCGGTCGAGGACTTCCGGCTTTATCCCGATCCGGCCTGAGCGATCAGCCCGGCAGATCCTCGTCCAGCGGATCGATAATCGCATCGTCGTGCCCAGTCCCGTTCGACAGGAACACGAGCCCCATCAGCGCGGACATCAGCAGCATCGCTGCGGCAATGCCGAGCGCGGTCGCGATATAGAAATGAACCGAGACAAGGCCGTTCGCCTTGTAGAGCAGCGCAACCGCAATGACGACCACGCCCGCCGTCGCAAACGCCATAAAGCGCATCAGCCGCTTGTATCGCGCCCAGGCGTAGGCCGCGTTTTCCGGATCGTCGAGCGGGGAACGGGGTATCATCACCCGCGCGCCATGCGCCCGATGCGCGCGTGACGCAACCCGGCAATCGGGCAGTATGGGGCAGCGATGCGCCAAGCTGGCAGTCCGGCCGGTTCTGTGGCATCATCGCCGGGCAGCGAAGGGAGGCACGGTTTTGACAGTCGCACGTATCATCGAAGGGCGCGATTTCGCGGTGGTCTCCTGCGAATCGGGACATACGGTCAGCGAAGCGGTCAGCCTGCTCGCGGAGAAGCGCATCGGCGCGCTGCCGGTTCTCGAAGGCGGCAAGGTTGCCGGAATTTTCTCCGAGCGCGATGTCATTTACCAATTGAGCGCGTCCGGCCCCGAGATCCTGTCCAAACCGGTCTGCGACGTGATGACCTCTCCGGCTGTTACCGTCACGCCCGATACGCCGGTGCTCGCGGCGCTTTCGCTGATGACCAGGCGCCGCATCCGCCACCTGCCGGTGGTCGATGGCGAGACGATGGTGGGCTTCATCTCGATCGGCGACCTCGTCAAATACCGGATCGATTCGATCGAATCCGAAGCCGAGGCGATGCGCAGCTATATTCAGACCGCCTGAGCCGCCCTTGCCGCAGGCCAGCCGCGCGCTTACATCTGCGATCATGGATGCACCGACACTCACACTCAGCCCTTCTGCCGCCGCACGCGTCGCCGCGATTGCGGAAAAGCAGGGGAAGCCCGCTATCCTGCGGCTTTCGGTCGAAGGCGGCGGTTGCTCGGGGTTCCAGTACCAGTTCGGCCTCGCCGAGGCGGCTGACGATGAGGACGCTGTGGTCGAGACCGATGGCGTGCAACTGGTCGTCGATCCGATGAGCCTCGACCTGGTGGCGGGCTGCACCGTCGATTTCGTCGAATCGCTGGGCGGCGCGGCATTCCGCGTCGAAAACCCCAATGCCAGCGCGGGCTGCGGTTGCGGATCGAGTTTCGCGGTGTGACGAGGGTCGCCAGTTTCAATATCAACGGCATCAAGGCGCGCCTGCCGCGCCTGCTCGAATGGCTGGATGAAACGCGCCCCACCGTCGCCTGCCTTCAGGAAATCAAGTCTCAGGACGAGAACTTCCCCGCATCCGAGTTCGAGAAGATCGGCTACAAGGCGATCTGGCACGGGCAGAAATCATTCAACGGTATCGCGATCCTTGCCGATGGCGAGGAGCCGGTAGAGGTGAAGCGCGGGCTCGACGGCGAGCCCGAGGACGACCATTCGCGCTATCTCGAAGCCGAGGTTGCCGGGATGCGCGTCGCCTGCATTTACCTGCCCAACGGTAATCCGCAGCCCGGCCCGAAGTTCGATTACAAACTGCGCTGGATGGAGCGCCTGCGCGCGCGCATGGCAGAAATTGCTGCCGAGGAAGTGCCTGCCGTGGTGCTTGGCGATTACAACGTCATTCCCTTCGATCGCGACGTCTGGTCGCCCAAGGCGATGGCTAGCGATGCGCTGATGCAGCCCGAATCGCGCGATGCATACTTTCGCCTGCTCGGGGATGGCTGGACCGACGCGCTGGCAACCCACAACCCGCGCGGCGGGGTCTGGACCTACTGGGATTATCAGGCAGGTGCATGGCAGCGCGATCACGGCTTTCGCATCGACCACGCACTGCTTTCGCCCGAACTCGCCGACCGGCTCGTCGCCTGCGGTGTCGACAAGGAGCATCGCGGGCGTGAGAAGGCCAGCGACCATGCCCCGGTCTGGGTCGATTTCCGGGACTGATTTTCAAGGTTTACTGCGTAAACCCGGACACCTCCCACCCCGCCTCCCCGCCCGACCACCAAGGATACCCTAATATCTGGTGGTCGGTGGGGGAGGCGGGGCGGGAGGCATGCGCCAAACAAAAAAGCCGGAGGTTTCCCCCCGGCCCTTCCGTGATTTCGCTGTTGCGCGTTCTCAGCGATAGAAAACGTGCTTGTCGACGCGGGCCAGCCGCGTCAGGCGCCAGTTCGGCGAGACATAGGTCGCGTGGAAGAACAGCGCGCCCTCGGCGGGGCTGTCCCACGAGCCGTGGTGCGCGATCTGCGCCATCGCAACGGCATTCTTCCACGCCTGCGAGCCCTTCTTGATCGAAGGCATCGACTTGCCGCGCACGAAAGAGAACTGCGACCTCTGGTAAACAACGCCGCAATAGCTGTTCGGGAAGCGGCCCGAATCGGCGCGCTCGACGATGACGCGGCCAACGGCGAGCTGCCCGGCCAGCGATTCGCCGCGCGATTCGAAATAGATCGCGCCAGCAAGGCAATGCATGTCGCGCGAGAGCTTACCCGGCTGCGGCTGCATGGCGACGAGTTCGCGCAGCGACTGGGCGCCGGTCACGGGTTCGTCGAGAATTTCGGGTTCCGGTTCTGCAACCGGTTCGGCGGGGGTTTCGGGAACAGCCTGGATCACGGCTTCCGAAACGAAGCGCACCGGCGCTTCCTCCGCCTTGGCGACCGGGGCGATATCTTCAGCAAGAGCGCCCGATCCGTTGGTGGCCATTACGGCCGTCAACATTGAGCCGGCCACGGCGAGGCCGCTGGCCAGTTTCAGCTTTTTCCGCATTGTACCTTGGTCAATAGCGGTGAGCGGCCAGTCGCAGGTCGAGACAAACGGGCCCCCATGAGCCCTTTCGCGTTTGTTCTGTCCTGCCGGTCGCCCCCCGTCTGCGTGCTAACCCGTCTGGCCGATCCGCCGGACGCGCCGCCTGCGCTTGGACGAGGGCTCATTTATTGTGCGGCGCAGCAAAGTCAACCAATAAGGGGTTAAACCGCGATGAACCGTTCACCATCAGCGATATCCAGTTCCACAATCCACAAATCGGGATCCTGGCTGCCGCGCCGCTCCAGAAAATTAGCAAATTCTTGAGCATTTTCATTATCTTGGCGCAAGGCACAATGCCATGCGCGGGTGCCGTCAAGCTGCGGCATGCGCTCGTAAACACGCGAGTTCGCACCGTTTTCGGTCAGGACGACAAGGATTGTCCCGGCGTCGCGTTCACCTTTTTTGATGACCGCCGCGAAGCCGCCTTCGGCCTGCACCCGGCGCACGAGGCCGCCGACTTCGACATGCGCGGGCAGGCGCGCATCCATCTCAGGACGCAGCCTTGATGGCGTCCGCGTAACCCTTGAGACCTGAAAGCGCCATGCGCGAGCGCATGAACGTGCCGGTGCCGCGCCCGATTTCCTCGCCCTCGGCATCGACCAGCCGCGATTCGGCGACAAGTACGCGACGACGACCGCTGATCCAGCGCCCCTCGGCGATTACCTCGCCGCCGCGCACCGGCTTGGTGAAGTGGAGGTTGAACGAGGTCGTCAGCAGGAACCGGTCTGATACGAGCGTGTTGGCGGCATAGAACGCGGCATCGTCAAGCATCTTGAAATAGACCGTGCCGTGGGCGGCACCGGCTGCGTGAAAATGCCGCTCCTCGACCGAAAAGCGGATGCGCGATGCGCCCTGGCCGGTAATTTCCAGGCGGGATTCGAACAGCGCATTGACCGGCGCCGAAGCATAGAGGCCCTCAAGCGCGCGCCAGTGTAGCCCGGCACCGGAGGAATCAGGCGGCGTCGCGGTCTGTGACATTGCTGAGCAGGCCGTAAATCGCTTCGGCATGCGGGGCGTTGACCAGTGCTTCGTGCACGCGTTCGTCGCGCAGCAGTCGCGAGATGGCGGCGAGGGCATGCAAATGCGTGGTCCCCGCATTTTCCGGCGAAAGCAGCCCGAAGACCAGCTCGACCGGCTGGCGATCGGCGGCATCGTAGGCTACCGGCGCGGCCAGCTTGAGAAAGGCGGCGACCGGTCGTTTCAGGCCGGGCATGCGCGCATGCGGCAAGGCCACGCCGCGCCCGAATCCGGTGCTTCCCAGATCCTCGCGCAGCTTCAGCTGTTCGAGGACCTGTGGCTGGTCGAGCTCGTAAACCCGCGCGAAAAGCGCCGCGACCTCTTCAAGGATAGCATCCTTGCTGGTGGCGTCCGCAAGCGCGACGGCTTCGGGGTAAAGCGAATAGATGGGGTTCATGAACCTTCAGACTGATAATTCTGGCCGGTTGCCAATTTGTTGACGTGGCACCAAACGGCTTGCGCCGCGTGGCGTTCCTCTCCTCCGGCGAATACTGGTTCAGCGGCAGTTTACCGCTTCAGGACGGCTCGACCCAACCGATCGACCCGTCGCCGCGGCGGTAAACCATATTATGCGAGCCGGTGCCAGCGTTTTTGAACAGCAGGGCATTGGTGTTGCGCAGGTCGAGCATCATCACCGCGTCCGAAACGGTTGCCTCGGGAACGTCGATGCGCGTCTCGGCGATCACGATCGGGGCATCGGATTCGACGTCCTCGTCGCTGTCGGGAACTTCCTCGAAGATCGTGTAGGCGGCATCGACATAGGCCGCTTCTTCCTGCTTTTGCGCATAGGAGGCCTGCTCGTGGCGGTCCTTGAGGCGGCGCTTGTAGCGGCGCAGCTGCTTGTCGATTTTTTCGGCGGCCTGATCGAGCGCAAGGTGTGCATCCTGCGCCATGCCGGTGGCCTTGAGCACAAGGTTGTGCATCACATGCATCACGATGTCGCAGCGGAACGCGCCCGCCGGGGCCTTGCCGAAGGTGACCTGTGAGGACAGCGCGCGGCTGAAGTATTTCTCGACGATGGCCGACAGGCGGTCATTGGCGTGGGTCTGCAGAGCTTCGCCGGTGTCGACCTGGTGGCCCGAAACGCGAATGTCCATGGGTGATGTTCTCCTTCTTGAGAGGGTTATCTCGATCGCGTTCCGCTCCACAGCGGGGCGTCGATTGTTTCCAGAAATTCGGCATGCCGCGCGAGTTCGTCGGCGCTGGCGGAATGGGGGCGCGGCTCGCGGCGGGGACGGTCGGGCCGCGTCACCGTGCGCGCGGCGATAATGTCCTGATTTTCCTCGCTGACCAGTTCGAGGCCGATCTGGCGGCCGCCGAGCAGCTCGACATAGACCTGCGCGAGCAGTTCGGCGTCAAGCAGCGCGCCGTGCAGCGTCCGGTGGCTGCGGTCGATGCCGTAGCGGGTGCAAAGCGCATCGAGCGAGTTCTTCGCGCCGGGATGGCGCTTGCGGGCAATGGCAACGGTATCGACCATGCGCTCGAGCGAGACTTCAGCATGCCCGCAGAGCAACAGTTCGGTGTTGAGAAACCCGAAATCGAAGCTCGCATTGTGGGCAACGAGCGGACTGTCTTCGAGGAAATCGAGCAGTTCGGCGGCATGTTCGCCGAATAGCGGCTTGTCGGCCAGGAATGCGTCGCCAAGCCCGTGCACCGCTTCGGCTTCGGCGGGCATCGAGCGCTCGGGATTGAAATAGGCGTGATAGGTGCGACCGGTGGTCACCCGGTTGACCATCTCGATGCAGCCGATTTCAACGAGCCTGTCGCCTGTCTGGGGATCGAGGCCTGTCGTTTCAGTGTCGAAAATGATCTCTCGCATTATGTGTCATATTGTCCTGAAAGAGCCCGAGGGCAAGGGCCGGACGCGCAAATTATCGCGCAGGTGAAAGCGCTTCGACCAGTTGCGCGACTGCCGCGCGCGTTTTGTCCAGCGAAACGCCGGTATCGATGACGAAATCTGCGGCCTTGCGCTTGTCCGCGTCGGGCACCTGGAGGCCAAGGATCTGCTCGAATTTTTCCGCGGTCATGCCGGGTCTTGCAAGGACACGCGCGCGCTGGTCTTCCGCCGGGGCCGAGACGACCGCGACCGCATCGACTTCGCCTTCGCGGCCCTTTTCGAAGAGCAGCGGTATATCGAAGACGACCATCGGCTTGTCGGCGTTGGCGGCAAAGAATTCCTCGCGCATGCGGCCCACGGCGGGGTGGACGATTTTTTCGAGGCGTATGAGCGCTTCCTTGTCGCCGAAGACCGCTGCACCGAGTTTGGCGCGGTCGACGCCTTGCTCGCCGGTGGTGCCGGGAAAGGCTTCCTCGATGGCGGGAAGCAGTTCGCCGCCCGGCCCCTGCAAGACATGCACTGCTGCGTCGGCATCGAAGACGGGCACGCCAAGCTCCTCGAACATCGCCGCGACCGTCGATTTGCCCATGCCGATCGAGCCGGTCAGGCCGAGGATCATGGGTCGTTCGCGCTTGCTCATGCCAGCAGCACCTCTCGGAGTTCCGTGTCGCACTCTCGCGGCGGCATCGCATCAAAAAAGCGCGCAAAGGCATGCGCGGCCTGCCCGATCAGCATTTCGAGACCGTCGGAGGTCCGCAATCCCGCGGTTCGGGCGGCTTTCAGCAACGCGGTATCGAGCGGCGCATAGACCATGTCGAAGACCAGCCCGCTCTCGCCCATTGCCGCCAGTTCGTCGAGAACGAAGCTTGGCATCGCGGTCTGACCGGTCATGCCAAGCTGTGTGGCGTTGATAACAAGCCAAGCGCCATCGAAAACGCCGGTGCCTTCCTCGAACGCCACGATCCGGGCATTCAGACCGGTTTCCAGGGCAGCCTGCAGCGCCTTGTCGGCACTGCGCGCCATGATCGTGGCGTTGTTACAGCCTGCAGCGGCAAGACAGGCATAGGCCGCCCGCGCCGCGCCGCCGGAACCGAGCACGACCGCCCGCTTTTCAGGGTCGAACCCAGCGATTGCCTCCGCGACGCCATCGACATCGGTATTGGTGCCGAGCAGCACGCCATCGGCTTGCCGCACCACCGTGTTGACGGCGCCGACCCCCCTCGCCTTCTCCTCGATCACATCAAGCAATGGAATGATCGCCTGCTTGTGCGGGATCGTGACATTGCAACCGCGCCACAGGGAGTCATCACGGCGCATGCTCAAGTAGGCTTGAAGTTCGTCCGGACGGACGTGGCACGCCCGATAATCTGCCTCGCTTCCGAGCTTTTCCAGCCAGAATCCATGAATCGCAGGCGACTTCGAATGTGCGATGGGATCGCCGATCACTTCGGCATAGGGTCTGCTCACGATGCCAGCTCCCCGAGATCGCGCAGTGCGCCGAGCACTTTCAATAGCGGCATTCCGAGTACGGTGAACTGGTCGCCCTCGATGGTCTCGAACAGCTGCACCCCCTGCCCTCGATACGGAAGACGCCGACACAGCCGGACACCATGCGGCCATTCGTGCGAGAGGTACTCTTCGATGAATGATTCCGATAAATCAAGGATTTGCATTGACGCCATGGCATCGCCTTGCCATTCAACCCGGCCATCGCGGACCAATGCGGCGGCGCTGTGGAGGTGCAGCGCCTTGCCCGAGAAGAAGCGCAAATGCGCGGCGGCATCTTCGCGGCTCGCCGGTTTGTCGAAGCGTTTGCCCTCGACCACGACAAGGCTGTCGCTGCCCAGCACCAGCCGCCCCGGCATCGTTTCGGAAACCGCCTTCGCCTTTGCCACCGCCAGCGCGGTTGCTATCTCGCCCGGCGCGGCAGCGGCCAGCCTGTCTTCAATCGCCCGCTCGTCGAGATGTGCTGGCACTGCCTCGAAGGCGATTCCGGCAGCCGACAGCATCGCCTTGCGCGAGCCGGACTGCGAGGCGAGCACGAGGGGCAGGGCGCTCATATCGGTTTCGGACCGATCGAGCCGGTGCGGCCAGCCGCAACCCGCTCGTTATAGAGGTTGATGACCGCCGCCGCCGTCTCCTCGATCGAGCGGCGCGTCACGTCGATGACCGGCCAGCCATTGTCAGCAAACATGCGCCGCGCATATTTGACCTCGTTCGAAACCTTGTCGCCATCGACATAATCGGTGTCGGGCGACTGGCTCAGCGAGAGCAGCCGGTTGCGCCGCACCTGCACCAGCCGCTCGGGCGCCGTGGTCAGTCCGACGACCATCGGATGCCGCAATCCATAAAGCGCATTGGGGGGAGGGCTCTCCGGCACGACCGGGATATTGGCGACCTTGTAGCCGCGATTGGCGAGGTAGATGCTGGTCGGCGTTTTCGAGGTGCGCGAGACTCCCGCGAGCACGATGTCGGCCTCTTCCCAGTCTTCCCAGGCGACACCATCGTCGTGGGCAATCGTGTACTGGATCGCATCGACGCGCGCGAAATAGGCCTCGTCCATGCGGTGCTGGCGGCCGGGCCTGCCGCTCGCTTCCTGCCCGAGCAGGTCTTCGAGCGCATCCGTCACGACGTCGAGCACGGGAATCGCGGGAAGGTTGGCATCGCGGCACTTTTCCTCAAGCCGCGCGCGCGTTTCCGCGTTGACCAGCGTATAGATGACAAGCCCGGGATTGGCGGCGATTTCGCCCATGATCCGCTCAAGATGCTGGCGCGAGCGGACCATCGGCCAGAAATGGCGCACGATCTCGCTATCGTCGAACTGAGCGAGCGCGGCCTTGGCCAGCATCTCGAGCGTTTCGCCGGTCGAATCCGAAAGGAGGTGAAGGTGATGTCGCGCCATCGTGTCTGAAACGAAAGGTCCGGTGCCCCTGTGGATAGTCGCCTGCATAAACCACGGGATGAATCGGCTGACAACTCGGGGGATGGATTCGCTCCCCGCAAACCCGATTCCTGCACACCGGTTTTCAACATGGGGACGGGCTCATGCACAGGCTGGGGATAGCCGGGATAACCTTTGCTTGACCGCGCGGCTCTCGCGATTCGATCCGGCCAACGGGTCTGTTCAGCGCCGGATAAATAGGGCAAGGCGCGCCCATCCCCAGTTTCACCAGACCAACAGACTCCTTCATCCTTTTATATAAATCTATTTTATTTTGATTGGACCAAGTGGCGATGCCCGGACTCCTTCTCGATACCCTGCGCGGGAAACAGGCTGACAAGCGGCCGATCTGGCTCATGCGGCAGGCAGGGCGCTACCTGCCCGAGTATCGCGCCTTGCGGGCGAGCAAGGGCGGGTTCCTTGCGCTGGTCTATGATACCGATGCCGCTGCCGAGGTTACCTTGCAGCCGATCCGCCGGTTCGGTTTCGACGGGGCGATCCTCTTTTCCGATATCCTGATCGTGCCTTATGCGATGGGGCAGGACCTTGAATTCCTGGCAGGCGAGGGGCCGCATCTTTCGCCCCGGCTCGCCGATGCCGCGCTCGATAACCTGGCGCGCGTGCCAGGCAGGCTTGAGCCGATCTACGAGACGGTTGCCAAGGTCAAAGCCGGGCTGGGGTCCGACAAGACGCTGCTGGGCTTTGCAGGAAGCCCCTGGACGGTCGCTACGTACATGGTGGCGGGGCAGGGGAGCCGGGACCAGCATGAGACGCGCGCGATGGCCTACAGCGATCCTGAGGCCTTCTCGGCGATCATCGAGGCGATCACGGCGGTGACCATCGAATACCTCGCCGGACAGATCGCGGCGGGTGCCGAAGCGGTGCAGCTCTTCGATAGCTGGGCGGGCAGCCTCGCCCCGGCGCAGTTCGAGCGCTGGGTGATTGCGCCGAACAAGGCCATCGTCGATGCGCTCAAACGGATTCATCCCGACATTCCGGTGATCGGCTTTCCCAAAGGCTCGGGCGAGAAGCTGCCCGATTATGCGAAAGGCACCGGGGTCGATGCCATCGGTGTCGACGAAACCATCGACCCGGTCTGGGCAGCGCGCGCTTTGCCCGAAGGCTTGCCGGTGCAGGGCAATCTCGACCCGCTGCTCTTGCTCGCGGGCGGCGATGCACTCGATGCAGGCGCGCGGCGCATCCTCGAAGCTTTCGCGGACCGTCCGCATGTCTTCAATCTCGGCCACGGCATCGGCCAGCACACGCCGATCGAGCATGTCGAGCGGCTCCTGTCGGTCGTGCGCGGCTGGCAGGGATGACGGGAAGGGCGGGCCGGGTTAAAGGGCTGGCATGGATCAGGCACTGCAAATGACATATCTCTGGCTCAAGGCGGGCCATATCATCTTCGTGATCTTCTGGATGGCCGGGCTGTTCATGCTGCCGCGCTATTTCGTCTATCATCAGGAAGCGGAGCCGGGATCGCCCGAGGCCGATCTTTGGGTCGAGCGCGAAGCCAAGCTGCGCAAGATCATTCTGACGCCCTCGCTCATCATCGTCTGGATTTTCGGCCTTTCGCTTGCGTTCTCGCAGGGCTGGTGGAGCTCAGGCTGGTTCCACGCCAAGCTGCTGCTGGTCGTGCTGCTTTCCGGCTATCACGGCTGGTTGGTCGCTTACGGCAAAAAGCTGGCGCGCGGCGAGCGGCCCCTCTCGGGAAAGCAGCTGCGCCTGCTCAACGAAGTGCCCGGTATAGCCGCTGCGCTGATCGTGGTGCTGGCGGTGGTCAAACCGTTCTGAGGCATTCTGCCGCTTGAAATGACGAGCCGGTCGATCATGCGTTGACCGGCTTGCAGCGAAGGCCTATCTGCATCGCATCCGGCGACTGGCTGCGCGCCCGACTGCGTAGCCCGATCAGCTTTCCCCAAGCCCAGAAGATCGGCCGGCCTTTTCAATAGATTCCCTTTATCGGAACAGAATTCCATGCATCTCAAAGAACTTAAACAGAAAACGCCCGCCGAGCTGGTCGAAATGGCCGAAGAGCTGGGCGTCGAAGGCGCGTCGACCATGCGCCGCCAGGACATCATGTTCGGCATCCTCAAGGAAGTCGCTGAAGATGGCGAGGAAATCATGGGGCTCGGCACGATCGAAGTGCTGCCCGACGGTTTCGGCTTCCTGCGCAGCCCCGAGGCGAACTACCTTGCCGGGCCCGACGATATCTATGTCTCGCCCAATCAGGTCCGCAAATGGGGCCTGCGCACCGGCGACACGGTCGAAGGCGAGATCCGCGCGCCCAGGGATGGCGAGCGCTATTTCGCGATCACCAAGCTGACCAAGGTCAACTTCGACGATCCCGACGTGGTTCGTCATCGCGTCAATTTCGACAACCTTACGCCGCTCTATCCCGATCAGCGCCTGCGGCTCGACACGCTCGACCCGACGGTCAAGGACAAGTCGGCACGCGTGATCGACCTCATCAGCCCGCAGGGCAAGGGCCAGCGCGCGCTGATCGTTGCGCCGCCGCGCACCGGTAAGACGGTGCTGCTGCAGAACATGGCCAAGGCGATCACCGACAATCATCCCGAGGTTTTCCTGATCGTGCTGCTTGTCGATGAGCGCCCGGAAGAAGTCACCGACATGCAGCGCTCGGTGAAGGGTGAGGTGATCTCCTCAACCTTCGACGAACCCGCGCAGCGCCACGTCCAGGTTGCCGAAATGGTGATCGAGAAGGCCAAGCGCCTGGTCGAGCACAAGCACGACGTGGTGATCCTGCTCGATTCGATCACGCGCCTTGGCCGCGCCTACAACACCGTCGTGCCCAGCTCGGGCAAGGTGCTGACCGGCGGTGTCGATGCCAATGCTTTGCAGCGTCCGAAGCGCTTTTGGCGCGGCGCGCAACATCGAGGAGGGCGGTTCGCTCTCGATCATTGCCACCGCGCTGATCGACACCGGCAGTCGCATGGACGAGGTTATCTTCGAGGAATTCAAGGGCACGGGTAACTCCGAAATCGTTCTCGACCGCAAGGTTGCCGACAAGCGCATCTTCCCCGCGCTCGATGTCGGCAAGTCGGGTACGCGCAAGGAAGAACTGCTGGTCGAGAAGGACCAGCTTTCGAAGATGTGGGTGCTGCGCCGTATCCTCATGCAGATGGGCACGGTCGACGCGATGGAATTCCTGCTCGACAAGATGAAGGATTCGAAGAGCAACGAAGACTTCTTCGACACGATGAACCAGTAAGCGAGCGCATTCCAGCCCGATGATCGATCTCTATTTCCTGACCGCCGCGGCCACCTCGCTTGGGGGGCCGGCCGAAATCTGGCAGCATATCGTCAACGACTTCTCGAACATCGGGACGCCGGCGGCGATGGCGGCTTTCCTGCAGGTGCTGGCGATCGACATCGTGCTGGCCGGCGATAACGCGATTGTCGTCGGCGCGCTGGCGGCGGGCCTGCCGCCGGATCAGCGCAAGAAGGTCATCGCAATCGGTGTGCTCGCCGCGCTGGTGCTGCGCATTGCCTTTGCACTGGTCGTGACGCAGCTCATGCAGATTGTCGGGCTGATCTTTGTCGGCGGCATCCTGCTGGTCTGGGTCGCCTGGAAGATGTGGCGCGAACTGCGCGATCACACCGGCGAATCTCCCGGCTCGGAGGAAGTGCAGGGTGATGAGCATTCGGGCCTGCGACCGGCGAAGAGCTTTGCTGCCGCAGCATGGGCTGTGGCGGTTGCCGACGTGTCGATGAGCCTCGACAATGTGCTGGCCGTCGCCGGTGCGGCGCGCGATCATCCCGGCATCCTGATCGTCGGCCTGATTGTCGCGGTCGCGCTGATGGGCATCGCAGCCAACGTCATCGCCAAGTATATCGAGCGCTATCGCTGGATCGGCTATGTCGGCCTTGCCGTAATCCTCTATGTCGCCGTGAAGATGATCTACGAAGGCTGGGTCGACAAGGCAGTAGGCATGGGAACGCTGTTTACCTGACCTTGCGAAAGATGTCGGCGCGCGCTTCGCTCCAGGCCTGGGCGTAGGGTGTGCCGCCCGCATCCTCCAGCAATTCGCCCGGCTCGAGAAAGCGGTAGACTTGCTGCATCGAACCGGCGCGGGCCGAATCGAGGCGCTGGAACATGTCGCGGAACGAGATGTCCCAAGGCGTTTCGAAGCCCATCGAGACGACGATTTCGCGCAGGGAATGCAGCGTTTCCTTGTGGAAGTTGGCGACGCGCCGGGCCTTGTCGTCGACCACCAGTCCTTGCTGTCGCCAGCCTACCTGCGTTGCGACACCAGTGGGGCAATCGCCGATGTGGCAGCGCATCGACTGGATGCAGCCCAGCGAGAACATGAAGGCGCGCGCGGCATTGCACCAGTCCGCGCCGAGCGCGAAGGCGCGCGCCATGCCTGCGCCCGAGTGGATCTTGCCCGATGCCGCAAGTTTGACCTGATCCTTGAGGCCCGTACCTACGAGCGCATTGCGCATCACGATCAGCCCTTCGCGCAAGGGCATGCCGACATTGTCGGTCAGTTCCTGCGGCGCAGCACCAGTGCCGCCCTCCGCGCCATCGACGACGATGTAATCGGGGGTGATGCCCGTCTCAAGCATCGCCTTGGCCAGCGCCATGACCTCATGCGGCTGGCCGATGCAGAGCTTGATCCCGGTCGGCTTGCCGCCGCTCAGGTCGCGCAATTGCTTCAGCCATTCGAGCAGGCCGATGGGCGTGGAGAACGTCGAATGCGCGGCGGGTGACAGGCAGGATTGACCCACCGCGATCCCGCGTGCCTCGGCAATTTCGGGCGTGACCTTGGCGGCTGGCAGGACTCCGCCGTGCCCCGGCTTTGCGCCCTGGCTCAGCTTGACCTCGATCATCCTGACCTGATCGTCGCTGGCATTCTCGACGAACTTTTCCGGATCGAAGCCGCCGTTCTCTGCGCGGCATCCGAAATATCCCGAGCCCAGCTCCCAGATCAGATCGCCGCCATGCTTGCGGTGATAGCGGCTGATGCTGCCTTCGCCGGTGTCGTGCGCGAAGCCGCCTAATGCAGCGCCCTTGTTGAGCGCCTCGATGGCGTTGGCCGAGAGCGAGCCGAAGCTCATCGCCGAGATGTTCAGCAGCGAGGCGTTGTAGGGGCGGGTGCAATCCTTGCCGCCGACGGCAACGTGCCAGCTCTCGGGCGCTTCGGCACAGGGCAGGATCGAGTGCCCGAGCCATTCGTATTCATCCGAATAGACGTCGAGTTCGGTGCCGAGGGGATGGCTGTCGATCTGCCCCTTGGCGCGGGCATAGACCAGCGCACGCTCGTCGATGGAGAAGGGACGGCCTTCGCGGTCGCCCTCGACGATATAGCCGCGCAGGAACGGGCGCAGGTCTTCAAAGAGCCAGCGAATCCGCGCGATGAGCGGGTAATTCCGCCTAAGTGTATGCTCCGACTGGAAAAAATCGTAAATCGCGACGATCAATGCCGGGACGAGGACGATCAGCCCCCAGATAAGTCCCGGCACGATCCCGCAGATCACGACGAGCGCGATCAGCAGGATCGGGATGAAATAGCGCGGTATCCAGTGCACGGGGCAGGGCGCTCGCGTCAGCCGATATGGGCCGCGAAGAACTCTTCGGTGCGCTTGTCGGCGAGCGCGGCTGCTTCCTCGTCGCGGCGCGATCCGAACTCGGCGGCAAAGCCGTGGTCGAGGCCGTCGTAGTCATGCAGCGTACACTTCGGGTGATCGTCGAGCCCTTCGTGCATTGCCTTCTGTGCGGCGGCATCGACAAATCCGTCGGCGGTGGGGATGTGCAGCATCAGCGGATTGGCGATGGCGTTCTTCTCGCCGAGCATCTGGTCGATCATCACGCCGTAATAGCCGACCGAAGCATCGACATCGGTGCGCGTCGCGGCGGCATAGGCGACGCGTCCGCCCATGCAGAAACCGACGAAGCCGACTTTCTCGACGCCTTCTTCGCGGCGGATCCAGTGGACCACTGCTTCCATGTCGCGAATGCCCTGGTCGAAATCGTGCGCCATCATCAGCTCGATCGCCTGCTTGAATTCCGCCTCGACATCGGCATCGAGCTCGACACCGGGATTCTGCCGCCAGAACGCATCGGGGGCGACAGCAAGATAACCAAGCGAGGCCCAGTGGTCGGCCTTCTTGCGGATGCCGGGGTTCACGCCGAAGACCTCCTGATGGACGATGATCGCGCCGCGCGGGGTTCCTTCGGGGCGGGCGACATAAGCCGGGATCTTGGCATCGCCGCTCAGCGTCGGGATTTCGGTGTTGGTCGTCATCGCGGGGTTCTCCTTGTCCGTTTGCCCTTTTCCTAAGGCGGCGCGATGGACTTTGCCACCGGCATGTGTCAGCTAGAATGCGATTTTTCGCGAGATGGAGCGCGGCATGAAAGTGAATGTCGAGATCGACTGTACGCCCGAAGAGGCGCGCCGGTTCCTGGGGCTTCCCGATGTAACCTCGGTCAATGACGCTTATGTCGAGCGGCTGAAGGACATGATGAGCGGCGTCGGCACGGTCGAGCAGCTTCAGGAAATGACCAAGATGATCGCGCCGATGGGCCAGCTTGGCATGCAGTTCTTCCACCAGATGATGGACTCCGCGATGGGCAAGGGCTCGGGCAAGAAGGGCGGCTGATCCGCCGAACTTGCGATGACAGACACGATATTCGCGCTGTCGAGCGGCGCGCCGCCTGCCGCGATCGGCGTTGTCCGGGTTTCTGGACCCGATGCGGGCAGGGCACTTGAAGCGCTGGCGGGTTCGCTGCCGCCGCCGCGCAAGGCCAGTTTTCGCACATTGCGCTCTGCAGAGGGCGAGGTTCTCGATCAGGCGCTGGTGCTTTGGTTGCCCGGTCCCGGCACCGCGACTGGCGAGGATATCGCCGAATTGCACCTGCACGGGGGCAGGGCGGTTGTCGCGGCGGTCGAGGCCGCGCTTGAGGCCCTGCCAAAGTTGCGCCGCGCAACTGCGGGCGAGTTTACTCGGCGGGCCTTTGCCAATGGCCGGATCGACCTGGCCGAAGCGGAAGGGCTTGCCGACCTCCTCTCCGCCGAGACCGAGCTTCAGCGCAAGTCGGCGATGGCGCTGGCAGAAGGCGCACTGTCGAATGAGGTGGCTGGCTGGCGCGAGACTTTGCTTGGACTGTCGGCGCAGGTGGAATCGGCGCTCGATTTCTCCGACGAGGACGATGTTGGGGCAGTGTCGCAGGGTTTTTCCGAGGCTTTGGAAGCGTTTGCCGGGACGTTGCGAGATTGGCTTGAGCGGCCGCGCGCCGAGGCTTTGCGCGAAGGCTTCAAGGTGGTGATTGCCGGACCACCAAATGCAGGAAAAAGCACTCTATTCAATACGTTAGTGGAGAAGGAGGCGGCAATCACTGCTCCGGTGGCTGGCACCACGCGCGATGTCCTGACGGCACCGGTCGCGCTGGATGGCATCCCGTTCCAGTTCATCGATACCGCTGGTCTGCATGAGGGCACGGGGGACGCGATCGAGGCGATCGGGATTGAAAGGGCGCGGGCCGTTCTTAACGAAGCGGACGTGGTGCTTTGGCTCGGCGAGGAAGGGGAGGGTCCGGACGCTGCATGGGAAGTGCAGCGCAGATCTGACCGGGCTGAGCAATCGCGAGGCGGTAGCCACGCCATCGGATTTCAACGGTCTCAGGCGAGGACTTGACGCCTTGCGCCGCGATCTCATTTCGTTGGCAAGGCTAATTTGCCAAAACTGGGCGATGTCGCTGGAATGCGCCAGCACCGTCTGGTCGATGAAGCGTGGCGGGCACTGACGGATGCGTGGGGCAGGACGATCTTCCTCATCGTCCGGAGAGCACCTGCGGCTGGCGCGCGTCGCCTTCGATGCACTGCTCGGACGCACGACCACCGAAGACATGCTCGATGCCAGCTGTTCGGACGATTTTGCATCGGCAAGTGATGTTCCACGTGGAACATGATCCGCTTTAGCCGGCCAGGCTTGCCGTAAAGGCGCGGGGTTATGACCAGCTTCGATGTCATCGTAATCGGCGGCGGCCATGCGGGCTGCGAGGCGGCGGCGGTTGCCGCGCGGATGGACGTGCGCGCGGCGTGATGGCTTATTCATGACGGTCGGGGCAATGAGCTGTAATCCGGCGATTGGCGGATTGGGCAAAGAACCTCGTGCGCGAGGTGGATGCACTCGATGGCCTGGTGCGCGTGCATGGATGACGCTGCGATCATTATCTTTGTGCTCAACCGTTCGAAGAGGCTCGGCAGTGCACGGGCCGCGGATCCAGGCGGACCGGACACTGTTCAACGCCTCTGTGCCGGCCTGGCGGCCCGGAACCTGAGCGCTCGTTGCTGGCGAGGGCGAGGAAACTCTTGCTCGATGGCAGCTCCGGTTGTCGGGATCGAACTGGCTGACTGAGACCGCGTTGCGCGCACCGACTGTTATCCTCTGCACCGGCACCTTCCTCGGTGGGCAGCTGTTTCATGAAGGAGCTGATCGAAGGCGGGCGCATCGGCGAGCGATCCGCGCTGCGCCTTGCCGACAATTGCACCCGACGGACCTGCCAATGGCGCGGCTCGAACAGGCGCCGCACAGGCTCGATGGGCGCACAATCGACTGGGCGAGCCGCGATGAGCAGCCTTCGGACGGCGAAGACTGGACCATGTCCGCGATGGGCGAGGCGCAGGAATCCTCAGGTTTTCTGTGCGATCCGCGGTTAATCCGCGCAGTCATGACATCATCCGCGCCAATCTCGACCGCTCGCCAACCAGCCTGGCGCGATCGGCGCGCAGGGCCCGCGTAACCGCGCTGATCCAGGACGGTGCCGCTCGATCGCGACGGGCATCAGGTCTTCCTCGAACCCGAAGGCCTCGATACGCATCTGGTCTATCAACAGGATCGCTCGCTGCCCGCCGATGTCCAGCTTGCCATGCTGCGCACGATGGACGGTCTGCCGTGAGGTCGAGATGGTCGTCCCCGGTTATGCCGTCCGAACCGACCATATCGACCCGCGCGCAGGCCTTGAGCTGCGCGCGGTCTTGCGGCCTCTATTGCGTAGGCCAGATCAATGGCACGACCGGCTATGGCGAGGAAGCGGCGGCACGGCGACCTCGTCGCGGGCATGCATGCTCGGCGGCAGTGAAGGGCAGCGACCTGCCGCGCTCGATCGCGGCCAGTTCCTACATGGCGGTGATGATCGACGACCCTGACGCTCCACGGCGTCAGCGAAACCCTTATCGCATGCTGACTTCTCGCGCGGAATATCGCCTGCGCCTGCGCGCGAACAATGCGTCGATGTCTGACGCCGCTGGGGCTCGATGCTGGATGCATTAGCGCAAAGAGGTCGGCGCAGGCGGTGGGCTGCGTGAGGCGCGGGCGGAGCTCGACGCGCAACTGGTGCAAGGTTTCGGCCAAGGCACTTGCTGACGCGGGGCTTCCGGTGCGTACCGACACAGGTGCGCTGCCGCTGCGCGAGTGGCTTCGCTTTGGCGGGGTGACGATGGAGACCTATCGCCCTGGTTGGCGGACAATGCCCTTGTGGATCGCGTTCTGGCCGAAGGTTTGCCGAGGATGCGATCTACGCCTTCTGCAACGAGCGGCGGGAAAGCGAACTGCGCGAACTGCGGGCATCTGAAGCTTTGGTGCTCGGCGATGAGTTTCCTATGCCGAAATTCCGGGCTTTCGCGTGAAATGGTCGAGCGGCTGTCCACTGCGCGTCCGGCGACTTTGGCTGCGGCGGGGAGGGTTCCGGGCATCACCCCGGCGGCGCTCGCGGCATTGTTGAGGTGTGCAAAGCGGCGGGCGGCGTGATCGCGGGCGAGGCAGCCGCGCAGGACTGGCTGCGCATGCAGGCATGGTGCTCTGCGGAGAAGATCGCGAAGATCGAACAGCTGATCGCCATGTTGCGCGATGAAAACGAGCGGCAGAACCTCGTTTCGCGCGGCAGCCTCGATCATGTCTGGGAGCGCCACATCGTCGATTCCGCGCAACTCCTTACGCATGTTCCACGTGAAACATGGGAGAAGGCAGGCGCGCTGGATGTTCCACGTGGAACAGTCAAATGGCTCGACCTTGGCACCGGTGCGGGCTTTCCCGGTCTGGTCATCGCGGTGCTTTGCCCGGAGTTCGAGACGATTCTCGTTGAGTCCCGTGCGCGCCGGGTGGAGTGGCTAGAACGCGCTGCCGGGTCACTCGGTCTCGACAAATGCCGTGTCGAGGGTAAGCGGCTGGAACTGGTTCAGGGTGAGACAGTCGACGTGATTTCCGCGCGAGCCTTCGCGCCGCTGCCCAAACTTCTCGACTTATCCGCGCGCTTTTCCACGGCGACAACCACATGGCTGTTGCCCAAAGGGCGCTCCGCCGCGCAAGAATTACGCGAACTGACGGGTTGGCGGCACCTGTTCCACGTGGAACACTCGCTAACCGATCCCGAATCGGGCATCATCGTCGGGACAGTCGCTGGCAGGAAGGGCAAACGATCATGATTCGCGTGGCAATCGCCAATCAGAAGGGCGGTGTCGGCAAGACGACCACCGCCATCAACATCGCCACTGCCCTTGCGGCGACGGGCTGGCGGGTGCTGCTGGTCGATCTCGACCCGCAAGGCAATGCCTCGACCGGGCTGGGCATTCCTTCGACCGAGCGGGCGCAGACCTCCTACGATATGCTCGTCGACGGCGCATCGGTGGCCAGCTGCTCGATGCCTTCGGGAATTCCGAACCTCGACATCGTGACGGCCACGCAGGACTTGTCTGGCGCGGAGGTCGAACTGGTTGGCGTCGATGACCGAACGGATCGGCTGAGCAATGTCCTCGATCCGGACCTGCCTTACGACGTTTGCCTGATCGATTGCCCGCCGTCGCTCGGGCTGCTGACACTCAACGCGCTGGTCGCCGCCGATACGCTGCTCGTGCCGTTGCAATGCGAGTTTTTCGCGCTCGAAGGGCTGAGCCAGCTGCTCCAGACGGTCGAGCGGGTGCAGGAGCGGTTCAATCCCGATCTCGAAATTCTCGGTGTGGTGTTGACGATGTTCGACCGCCGCAACCGGCTCACCGACCAGGTTGCCGAGGACGTGCGTTCGTGCCTCGGCAATGTCGTGTTCGAGACGACAATCCCGCGAAATGTGCGGCTTTCCGAGGCGCCGAGCCACGGCATGCCGGCGCTGATCTATGACCATACCTGTTCGGGCAGCCGCGCCTATATCGCGCTCGCCCGTGAGTTGATTACGCGTCTTCCGGCGCAGAAGGTGGCGGCATGAACGACGAACCGATCGCGCGCATTTCGGTAAACCCGCCCGAGGAGAGCAAGCCCAAGGCCAAGGCCAGGCCGCGCGGGCTGGGCAGGGGGCTGGGCGCGCTGATGGGCGAAACCCGGCGCGAAGAGCCGCTGGTCAGGCAGGCGGAAGACCCGGGCGAAGAGAAGCGCGAAGGGCAGGCCACGCTCGCAATTGCCGATATCGAGCCCGATCCCAAGCAGCCGCGCAAGATTTTCGACGATCATGCGCTGGACGAACTCGCGGCCTCGATTGCCCAGCGAGGGGTGATCCAGCCGGTGATCGTGAGACCCGGTGAAAAGGGCAAGTATCGCCTTGTCGCGGGCGAGCGGCGCTGGCGCGCGGCGCAGCGGGCGCGTTTGCACGAGATTCCCGCAATCGTGCGCGAACTCACCGATCGCGACGTGCTCGCCATTGCGCTGATCGAAAACCTGCAGCGCGAAGACCTCAATCCCATCGAGGAAGCGCGCGCCTATCATCGTCTTTCCGAAGAGGAAGAGATGACGCAGGCAGAAATTGCCAAGATGGTCGACAAGAGCCGCAGCCATGTCGCGAACTTCCAGCGCCTGCTGTCGCTGCCGGAATCCGTGCTTGAGCTGGTCGAAAATGGCGAGCTGTCGATGGGGCACGCCCGAGCGCTGATCGGCTTCGACGGCGCGCCCGAGCTGGCACGGCTTGCGGTGGCGCAGGAGATGTCGGTTCGCGAGGTCGAAAAGGCGGTGCGCAGGGCCAATACCGGGCAGGAGACCGCGCAGGCAACAAAGCCGCGCAAGGCTCGACCGGTCGAGGAGAATGCCGACATCCTGGCGATGCAAGGGCATCTCGAGGA
>JAWKXP010000027.1:0-30501 GCA_041396945.1 Sphingomonadaceae bacterium
AATCGTCGAGGCTGATCTGGATGCCCTGATTCCTGAGGCTCGAAATCAGCGTTTTGACGAGGCCCAGGTTCTCGTGAATGCACGATTCGGTGATTTCGATCTCCAGCCGCTGCGGCGGGAAGTTGGCGGACAGCAGCAGTTTGATGAGCCGCTGCGAGAACCACGGATCGCGTAGCTGCACCGGCGAGATATTGACCGACAGCGTGAGGCCCGGATCCCACTGCCGCGCGTCTTCGAGCGCCTGCGTCACCAGCTGTTCGGAGAGATCGCCGATCAGGCCGATTTCTTCGGCGAGCGGGATGAAGATGTCCGGCTTGACGATGCCGAACCTGGGCGAGTTCCAGCGCGCGAGCATTTCGAAACCGGTGAGCTCACCGGTCTCAAGGTCGATCTGCTGTTCGTAGAACGGTACGAATTCGCCCTTGTCGAGGCCGTCGCGGATGCCGTTTTCCAGCTCGACACGATAGCGCATTTCGTCGGCCATGCGCTGCTCGAACCAGAAGTATCCGTTCCGGCCCTGCCGCTTGGCATGGTACATCGCAATGTCGGCCATTTCGAGCAGCCGCGCCGGATCGCGCATGAAATCGGGGCCGTCCGGGCCATCGGTCAGGTCCGCACGGGTGATGCCGACCGAAGCGGTAACCTCGACCCGCGCGTCGGTCACGGCAATCGGTCGGGCCAGCGCTTCGAGGATGTCGGCGGCGAATTTCTCGACCGATTCGGGGCGTTGCTGGTCGAAACGCAGCGCGACCGCGAACTCGTCTCCGCCGATACGGGCGAGGACCGCAGAGCGTGGCATCAGATCGCCGATGCGGCGGGTGCATTCCATCAGCACATGGTCCCCGGCGCTGTGGCCGTTGAGGTCGTTGATCCGCTTGAAATTGTCGAGGTCGATCATCATCACTGCGACTGGCGATCCGGTTTCGCGTGCGCTTTCGACCAGCCTGCCGAGCGCGTTGGCAAATCCGCGCCGGTTGAGCAGCGCGGTCAGCGGATCGGTCTCGGCGAGTTTGCGTGCGTTTTCCTCGGCGCGGCGGCGTTCGGCCACTTCGTCGCTAAGCTGGCGATAGCGCCGCCAGCCGAAGATGATGAGTGCGATGTTGAGCAGCAAGGCGTTGACCAGCGCGCTGTCGGGGCCGATGCCGACGCCCGAAAGCGAAGCCATGATCTTGGGCACGACGGTCCCGCCGGTGCCCACGAACATGATGATCGCAGCGGTCGCAATGCCGAGCGTGATGAAATCGCGTTCGGCCACGCCGATGCGATCCGCCAGCGCGGCTTTCCGCTCCAGAAAGGCATCTTTCAGGTGACGCAAATTCTCGACCCCCTGTCACACATCGGGAGCAATACGCGCCAAGCCCTCAAATTTTGGTTAAGATCGGCTTTATGCTTGTAAAGTGCGCGATCAGGAAACCAGCCCGATCTCTTTCAGGCGAATAGAGAGGTAGTCGTCGGCAAGTATCGGTTCGGGATAACGGTCGGGATTTTCATCGCTGGCACAGCCGGGCAGCGTCTCGATCAGGAAGTCGCTGCGCGGGTGGACGAAGAACGGCATCGAATAGCGACTGCGGTCGGCGCGCTCGCTTGACGGGTTGCGCACGCGGTGGGTGGTCGAAGGCAGGACGTGGTTGGTGAGGCGCTGCATCATGTCGCCGATATTGACGACCAGCGCGCCTTCGGGCGGCGAAACGCCGATCCAGCGCCCGTCCTTGCCGAGCAGTTCGAGCCCGGCTTCCTCCGCGCCCAGCAGCAGGGTGATGAGGTTGATGTCCTCATGCGCCCCGGCGCGCATCGCGCCGCCCGCATCGCCGGGGATCGGCGGATAGTGCAGGAGGCGCAGGACGGAATTACCGGTGGAGACGACCGGATCGAACCAGTCGCGCGGCAGGCCAAGGCCGGGGGCTATGTGCGAGAGTAGCACTCTGCCCACGCGGTCGAACTCGGCGAAGAGCGCGAGCGCGGTCTCGCGAAAGCCTTCGGGCCGGTCGGGCCAGACGTTTGCGGGCAGGTCGGGCGCGCCTTCGCGGCCGACGTGCCAGAACTCCTTGAGATCATGGACAGTCGCATCCTTGGCGATCTCGGTGCCGAACGGCGTGTAGCCGCGCGCGCCGCCGCCTTGCGGATCGTGCAGCGCACGCTTTTCCTCCTCCGGCAGGGCAAAAAAGGCCTTCGCCATATCCCAGCCCGCCGCGACAAGCGCCGGGTCCATCCCGTGATCGCGGACCATCGCGAAGCCGAAGGTCCTGAACGAAGCGAACAGCTCTGTCGAAAGCTTCGCGGGCTCCTCGCCCAGGCTCAGGAGCGGAACGGTTTGGTGATCGACGGTGGCGCTGTCCATGGCATCGCGTTATGCCGCAACCTCACTGCGAAGCAACGGGGCAACGATGGCAAAACGATACTGGCTGATGAAATCCGAACCCGACGCGTTCAGCTGGGACGATCTCGTCAACGAAGGCGAGACGATCTGGGACGGCGTGCGCAACCACCGCGCGTCGAACAACATGCGCGACATGAAGGTGGGCGAGAAGACTTTCTTCTATCATTCCAACATTGGGCGAGAGATTGTCGGCATTGCCGAGATCAGCGAGGCGGGGCTGACCGACCCGACCGACCCCGAAGGCAAGTGGGCGACGGTCAAGGTGAAGCCGGTCGAAAAGCTCAAGCGCCCGATTTCGCTCAAGGAGATCAAGGCCGATCCCGAACTTGAAGGGATCGAGTTGGTGCGCCTGTCGCGGCTGTCGGTGGCCGAACTGACCCCGGCGGAGTGGAAATACATCGTCGCGCTGTCGAAGAAGAAGGCACCCGAATAGGCCTGCCTCGCCGGATCGTGGCTAACGGGCAGGGTTAATGACCCGAAACGGTACGGCGCAGAAAACCGGGTGGTTCGAGGGTAAACAGCCGGTTAACCCCGCCTCCCATGAACACGAGACGCCGTTACCTTGTCGTCACCGACGAAGCCGCCCGCCATCCGTTCCGTGCGAGCCTGCCGCCGCATTTCCTGCGCGGTGAGGCGAAGGCTTTGGAGATGCCGGAGAAGCGCTGGTCGATCACCGCGTCCGACTGGCGCGGGTTCCTGATGGCCTATTGCGCTGCGTTCATTGCGGTTACCGCCTATATCGCCTGATCGGACTCGGCAGCGACCAGCTCCGCCTTATAGAGCAAGCGCCCAAGCCATGCCGCTATAAGGCATGACAGCGCGACGACCAGCATCTGGTCGAGCACCGAAATTCCGACAAGGCTCATCAGCCCCGCCAGCAGCGAGGCGGCAACCATCGCGCCGGAATTGACGATGTTGTTCGCGGCGATCGTGCGCGCGGTCTGCGACTTGTCGACGAAGGTCGTAAGGAAGGCATAGAGCGGCACAACGAACATGCCGCCTGCAAAGGCGATGCCCAGCAGCGTGAACAGCAGCGGCACGGCGAGCGGCTGGACGATGAATGTCCCCACGTCCATCAGCCCGTCGATCCCCTGATTGTCCCACATCTTGCAGACGATCTCGAACAGTACGAGGAACACGCCCATCGCGATCACCGATGCGGGCGACCAGCGCGCCGAGACGGTGCCCTTGAGCATCGCGTTGATCGAGATCGAGCCGAGTGCGACGCCGACCGAGAAGATCACGAGGAACAGGCTCGCGACTTCCTTGCCCGCCGAAAGCACGTTCTTGGCGAGCGGCGGGAAGTGGATGAAGAGCACGGTGCCGATCGCCCAGAAGAAGCTGATCGCGACGATGGCGTAATAGACGCGCCGGTCGTGCATCGTGTTGCGGACCAGCGCGATCGAGGCGCGGATGAAGTGGTAGTCGAGCGGAACCGGTTCGGCCTGTGCCGGGGCAGGGGGGACCTGCCGCCCGGTGAAATAGCCGATCACCGCGACGCCAACGACGGCGATGGCGGCATGTTCGACCGCTATCCATCCCGCAAGGATCGTCCCGGCAAGGATCGCGATATAGGTGCCAGCCTCGACCAGCCCGGTGCCCGCGAGCACTTCGCCCTTTTGCAGATGTTGCGGCAGGATCGCGTATTTGATCGGCCCGAAAAACGTCGAGTGCACGCCCATCGCGAAGAGCGCGAGCAGCATCAGCGGAATCGCGAAAAGATCGACCGCCACACCCTGCCAGGCCAGCACCAGCCCGGCGCCGCCGACCAGCATGATGAGGATTTCGCAGAACTTGACGATGCGAATGATCTTCGCCTTATCGCGCATGTCGGCAAGTTGCCCTGCCAATGCCGAGAGCACGAAGAACGGGATGACGAAGACCGCCGAGGCAATCGCGCTGAACCGCGCTTCCTCCGCCTCGGAGCTGTAGACAGAGTAGACGACGAACAGCACCATGGCGTTCTTGAACAGGTTGTCGTTGAACGCGCCGAGCAATTGCGTGACGAAAAGGGGGAGGAATCGCCGGGCCTTTATGAGGTCAGTCGTGGTGGTCATGCGCCCCTTCCGGCTTGCCTCTTGGGCCTGTGGCGAACCCATAACCGCATGAGGATTGCTAACAACCCCCATCCGGCACTTTTTCGCAGGAGGTATCGCGGCTATGCGGGGAGGCGATGCTTACGTTGCCAAACCTTTTGACGATGTCGCGAATCTTCGCGGTGCCGATCCTGATGGCGCTGCTCTGGTGGCCCGACTGGCATTTCGGTTACCTGATCGGGTTCGTCGTCTATTGCATCATCGGCATCACTGATTTCTTCGACGGCTACCTCGCGCGCTCGCAGGGCACTGTGTCCAAGCTGGGTCAGTTCCTCGATCCGATTGCCGACAAGATCATGGTCGCCGCCGTGATCCTCGTGCTGACAGCACAGGGCGTGCTGCGCGGACCATATGTCGGCGATGCGCATGTCATTGCCGGACTGATCATCCTCGTGCGCGAGATCGCCGTTTCGGGCCTGCGCGAGTTTCTTGGCGGAATTCAGGTGTCGGTGCCGGTAAGCAAGCTGGCGAAATGGAAGACGACCTTTCAGCTCGTCTCGCTCGGCGCGCTGATCCTTGGCAAGGCCTTGCCCGGCTGGCTGGTGCCGTTCGGCGGGATCATGATCAACCTGCCGCACACCGTCGGCCTGACGACGCTATGGGCGGCCGCGATCCTGACGCTTGTGACCGGCTGGGATTACCTGCGCGTCGGGTTGAAGCACATGGATTGAGGCGGCTCAGGCTATCCAGAGGAAGGCTCCTGGTGGTGGCTCCGGCGGCGGTGTTCTCGGCGCATCGACCAAGGCCCCTTGCACGAGATAGTCACCGGTCAGCGATCCGGTCGCGCTTGCCTCGATCACATAGTCGCCCGAACGGCTGGCGTTAAAAACCAGGCGTGCGTCGAAGCCGAGGCCAGCATCATCGCCCGAACCATCGAGCAGGTCGGTGACAGCGTGGCCTTGCGGATCGAGGATCGCCAGCAGTGGATCGGCAAGGGAGCCATTGGTTCCCAACGTGCTCATGCCGAGCATTTCGAAACTGTAGGTTTCGCCGCGTTCGAGCGTCACGGTGAACCGGTCGACCTCGCCAGATTCGCTAATCGCACCAGTAAAACTGAAGTCCAGCGTTGCATCATCGAGCGGTGCGATCTCTTCCCAGGTGACGCCTTCGAGTGTTGCATGGATTAGCGAGCCGACGAGCGCATGGACCTGCGCGGTCGGGTGGACGTGATCGAAAAATACGAGTTCCTGATGGGCGAGCAGGTTGTCGGTCAGGTCTTCCAGCGAGAGATCGTTCAAGGCCGCGAGCGTCGGCAGGACCAGCTCAAGCGCGCCGTCTTCGACCACATTCCCGGCGGAATCGAGAAAGCTGGCGAAGGGGACGTAGGTGACCGCAACGCCTGTTCCGCGCAGAAGCGGGACAACATACTCTCGGATCAGCGCGTCGAGATAGACGGAGTATTCGCTGGCGAGCACGCTGCGCTGGTATTCGCTCGTCCCCGCGTTCCCGCCGATCCAGAGCCCGCCGCCGGGCGCGCCATCGAGCATGCGGTCGCCATCGAGATCGTAGTTCGGGATGATCCCGACATCGGGAACGCCGGTGATGAGGAAATTCGATGCCCCGCGCGTGACCATCTCGAGCATTTCGTCGAGAAACTCGTGTGCCGCCCGGTCGAGCCGTTCGTAGGCCCGCTCTCCGGTTACGGGATCGCCAGTCGCGCGCACCAGATCGCGCACATCGTTGCCGCCCATCGTGACGAGGAACAGCGCGCCGGGATCGTATTCGCCATCGGCCGCGTCGCGCATCGCGTCGGTCTGGTCGTCGAGGTTGGGGATCGGGCCGCCACCCCTGATCTGCGCGCCGCCATATGCCCAGTTTAGGTTGTTGTCCTTGGGCTCGTCGGCAAAAGGCGAAATGCGCAGGCCGAAGACTGGGTCCTCGTAGCCGAAGGGGAAGATCGGCTGGCTTGGCTCGCCGGTGTACTTGTTGGTGATGAGGTCGGCGTAGGTATAGCCGTTGGAAAAGCGCCCCTCGTAATAGCCCAGCCGTTCGAGCGGGGTGCCATCGGGCGCGTCGGAGAAGGGCAGGCCATCGTACCATCGGGCGAGGCCGAGGATATTGCCCGCGTCGATCAGGCTGTCACCAATCGAGATGACGCCCGAATAGCGCGATTCTTGCAGGTCAGGCGTGGGCGTAACCGGCACATTGCCGCCGCCACCGCCACCGACGTTCAGTTGCATGGCTTGCGCCCCGACATGTGCATTCGGTAATCTCCAGCCCCGTCAGGGATACTGGCCCTTCGCGGTTTCCCCCTCGCGATGCGCTACAGGTGCCAGAGCATGCGCTGCCGGGTCAAGCCGCCTAGAGAACGAACCAGTTCGAATCGAGCGGACCGACGGAATTGGGCAGGTCGATGACCAGACTGCCGAGCGTGATATGCGCGTTGATCTGGGTGTAAGCAGCCTGCACGTCGGCGAATGCGAGACCGAAGTCCGTGAGATCGATCATGTCTTCGCCCGGCGTGAAATCGACCAGCACGATATAGCGCGGGTCCGCCGAGCCATTGTCGATGACCTTGAACGTGTCCGAGTCCTGTTGGCCGTAAAGCCAGTCGTGCGTGCCTTCGGCCACAAGCAGGTCATTGCCAAGGCTGCCCAGGAGGGTGTTGTATTCACCTCCGACGACACCGCCGCCACCCGAATGGAGTTCGTCATCGCCCAAGGCACCGGTCAGGATATTGGTGCTGCTCGAACTGCCGATTATGACATCGCCAAGCGCTGTGCCGAGGATCTGTTCAAAGCCGGATATCTGCGAACTACCGTTCTCGAGGCCCCGCAGTTCCCCGCTTTGTAGATTAACGTAGACCCCTTCATATGCGTCCGTGTCATCAAGGTAGGGGGTGTTCGCGAGGCTGAGCGTGTCAATGTCGCCAGCACCGTTTCCGCCATCAAGGATGTCGCCGCCGTCGCGCACCGAGACGGAGTCTCTGCCGCCGGCACCGTAGAATTCGTCAACGCCGAAGTTGAGGGTGACCGATTCGCCAAGATCGCTCCCATTGAAAATCTGGTCTCCTTCGGAGAAGTAGAAGCGCTCGAAATTGGCGATTGTCCCGGTGCCATGGTCGCCTGAAATCGTCCCGGCTGCCATGTCGATCACCGTCAGGCCGGGCGTGGAATAGAGTGAAAAGCGATTGTTTCCGACGCCGCCGTCGAAGCTGCCATCAACCGAGTAATAGACGGTGAGGTCATCGTTGCTGCCGCGAAGGTCAAAGCTGTGGCCAGCGGAAAGGACGATTACGAAGTTGGGATCGTCGGTTCCAAACAGCGCGCCTCCGGGACCTGAACCGACATGTATCCTTGCGCTTCCGAAGCCGACTACGCGCGATACCGTGCCGTTGCCGTCGACTGCCGTGCCTGCGGCCATGTCGTAAGTCGTGCCCGCGAACTGTTCGATCTGGATCGTGTTAAGGGTTCCTCCAGCGCCTCCTTCCAGATCGTCTCCGTTGAGGCTGTATAGCATGACATTGTCGAGGTCAGCGCCGCCGACAAATCGGTCCACGCCATCGCCGAGAATGACCCTGTTGCGGCCATCTCCGGCGACCACGACATCGTCGCCATCGAGCACGGTAATTTGGTCATCATCGTCGCTTCCGGTGACATGGAAGTTCTCGATGCTGGAGATGGTGTGCCGAATGATCGCACCCGTCGCATAGGTCGTATTGTTCATGCTGATCGGCTCGCCCGTGGTGTTCAGGCTCAGCGCAAAGCTGCCCCCGCCAGACAGCGCAAAGACCAGCGTGTCCGACCCGGCATCGCCTTCGTAGCGTGATCGGGTGCTGCTCTGGCTGGCGATAAAGGTATCGTCCCCGTCATTGCCCAAAGCCGTATTCCGGCCATCGCCCAGATCGAAGTAGTCGTCCCCTTCGCCGCCGCTCGCGCGGTCATCCAGCGCGCCGCCGATGATCGTATCGTTGCCCGCGCCGCCGTCGAACATCACGAGCGGGTCATAGCCCGCCGCATCCGCTGCTGCCTGCGAAACCGCGAGGAAAACCACGTCGTCGCCCGCCAGTGCTTCGTATTGCGTGCCGTCGTCGTAGTCTCCGACATTGAGCAGGTTGAAATCGACCGTGTTGTCCTCGTCGTCGAACAGCGGGTTGGCGGTGGTCTCGAAGCGGAAGTCGTCGGGGTGCAGATCGCCCGGCTTGCGGCCGTGGATCGCGAGTGTCGAGCCGTCCTCGAAAGCAAAGCGCGTTGCGCCCTTGCTCCATTCGGCAAGGCCCATCAGCGTTTCGAAATCCTCGATCCCGCTGTCGATCAGCAGGATCACGTCGGGCGATCCTTCGCCCGCTTCGAAGCCGTTGATCGTGTGGCTGCCGCCAACCGGCTCGATCACGAAGAGATCGTTGCCGCCATTGCCGATCAGCAGGTTCGTGCCTGCGCCGCCGTTGAGCAGGTCGTCACCCGGACCGCCGACAATCTTGTCGTCCGCTTCGGTCCCGATCAGTTCGTCCGGTCCGCTCGTGCCGTTGATATTCGCCATGGTCTATCCCCTGCGCTGCATCTGGTTGTCACAGAGGCTAAGGCAGGGAGCGGGCAAATACATCGGACTTTTGTCCTATATCGGGCAATTTTCCCGATCCGGGACGGTCAACCCGTGCGCAATTCCTCGGCGAGCAGGCGGAATTCCTCGCCGCGCGGGCTGTTCTTGCGCCAGACGAGGGCAATCTCGCGGTTGGCATTGTTCGATTTTAGCGGCCTCGCGACGACATCGGTGCCGTTGAGAATGCCCGCATCGAGCGCCATTTCGGGAAGCATCGTCAGCCCCAGCCCGTTATCGACCATCTGCACAAGCGTATGCAGGCTGGTGCCGATCATCGTTGCCGAGGCGCGCAATTCGGGGCGGTTGCAGGCCGCGAGGGCATGGTCCTTGAGGCAATGCCCGTCCTCGAGCAGCAGCAGCCGGTTTTCGTCGATCACCGATGGCGAGACTTCTTCGGGCGGATTGCGCGGGTCGTCATGCGGGAAGGCGACGTAGAAGGCGTCGAGCTCGATCGTCTCCTTCTCGACCTCTCCGGTGGGGTAGGGCAGGGCGAGCAGCACGCAATCGGCGCGCCCGTGGTGAAGCGATTCGATGGCCGCCGCGCTCGGCTCCTCGCGCAGGAACAGCTTGAGATTGGGGCGCTCGCGGCGCAGGCGCGGGAGCATGCGGGGCAGCAGGAATGGCGCGATGGTCGGGATCACGCTCATGCGCACTTCGCCCGAAAGCGGCTGGCCCGACGATTGCACGAGGTCGGAAAGCTCCTCGGTCTCGCGCAGGATGCGGTGCGCGCGTTCCACGACGGCATTGCCCAGCGGCGTGAAGCGCACCGCGCGCTTGGTGCGTTCGACCAGGACCACGCCCAGCAGCGCCTCAAGATCGCGCAAGCCCGCAGAGAGCGTCGACTGCGAGACGTAGCAAGCCTCCGCTGCGCGCCCGAAATGTTCGTGCTCGTGCAGCGCGACGAGGTACTGCAACTGCTTGAGCGTGGGGTGATAGACGGTCACGGTGCGGGCTCTTCCGCGGCGTCGTCGATATGTGTCATCTTCAGCTTGCCGCCTTCGACCGCGAAGGCGAGCTTGCCTTCGACGAGGTCGAGCGCATCCTTGCCGAACTGTTCAAACCGCCAGCTTTCGAGGATCGGCAGGCCCTTGCGGATGCCCGCCGCGAGCATTTCCAGCTCGTCGCTGCGCGCGAGCAGGCGCGATGCCACGTCGATTTCGCGCGAGCGGATCTTGAGCAGCAGCTTGAGCAAGTCAGCAACCAGCGCGCCTTCCTTGCCGAGCGGCGCACCGCGCGGGGCGCGCTTGGGCAATTCGTCTTCGGGCAACGGCTCGCTTTGTTCGAGCGTGCGCATCAGCCGCTTGCCGATCTCGTTATCCTTCCACCCCTGCGAGAGGCCGCGCACCTTGGCAAGGTCGGCCTGCTTCTTGGGTGGATGGCTGGCAATGTCCGCCAGCGTTTCATCGCGGGCAATGCGGCCCCGCGGGATATTCTTGTCCTGCGCCTCAATTTCGCGCCAGTGCGCCAGCGCCTTGAGCCGCCCGAGAACGGTGGGATTGCGCCCCGCCGCCTTGATCCTCCGCCAGGCAAGGTTGGGATCGTTCCGATAGTTCTCCGGATCGGCGAGCTTTTCCATCTCGGCATTGAGCCAGACGCCGCGCCCGGTCTTCATCAGCTTCTTGAGGATCTTGGGGAATATCTCGGCAAGGTGGGTCACATCGCCGATGGCATATTCGATCTGCCGTTCGGTCAGCGGGCGGCGCGACCAGTCGGTAAAGCGCGCGCCCTTGTCGATAGAGATGCCGAGCCAGGATTCGACGAGGTTGGAATAGCCGATCTGTTCGGACTGGCTGATCGCCATCATCGCGATCTGCGTGTCGAAGATCGGGTGCGGCGTGCGCCCGGTGGCGTTGAAGACGATCTCGACATCCTGCCCGCCGGCGTGGAAGATCTTGAGCACGTCCTCGTTGTCGGTCAGCAGGTCGAGCAGCGGCGACATGTCGAGGCCGTCCGCCAGCGGATCGATTGCCGCTGCTTCCTCAGAATTGGCGATCTGCACGAGGCAGAGTTCGGGCCAGTAGGTGTTCTCGCGCATGAACTCGGTGTCGACGGCAACGAATTCGGATTTCGCAAGGCGCTCGCAAAGCGCGGCCAACTCGCCGGAATCGGTAATCAGTTCGTGAATTTTCATCGCATCTGCCGATAAGGCCAAGATGCGCCGCATTCAATTGCGATCAGCGAATTCAGGCGCGTTTCCGGCGGAAAAGCTTCTTGAACAGGCCCGTGCTCTCCGCCTCGGGGGCTTCGGGTGCGGCTTGCTCGGGCTGTTCGTCGCTGCGTTGCGAAAGCTTGCGGCGCAGCGCGGCACCCGAAGAGATGCCTTCGTCTTCGGGCTCGTCCTGCGAATCGGCCTCGCCGGAGGGTTCCGCTTCGTCAGCCGGGTCGGTGTCGGACGGCTCGGCGATTTCGGGCTGCTCCGTCACGTCTTCGGCGTTGTCGGACAGGTCTTCGACTTCAATTTCGTCGGGTTGCTCTGCGACATCTTCGGCGACCGGCGCTTCGACATCTTCAGCAGGAACCTCGATATCCTCGACCGCTTCGGCGGCGCGGCTTGCCGGAGCATCGGCAGCCCAGTCATCGCCGACCGCGCGGGGCAGCGCTTCCTCGAATTCGACCCTGTCTTCCTCGCTCAGCTCTTCGCTCGCCGCTTCAGGTTCGGCTTCTTCCATGTCAGCCGGGGCAACAGCAGCAGCGCTCTTGACCGGGGCAACCTGGCGGTATTCCTCGGTGGAGACGACCGGCGCGTCGAAGAACGGATAATATTCGTTGCTGCCCACCAGCACGGCGAGCGCGCGCGGCAGGCCGCGCACCATGATGACGTCGCGTATCGCGAGGTGCAGCAGGACGGCCATGTAGGCAGAGCCGATGAAATATGCGTCGTGGTCCGCGCCGTCGGCTTCACCGGCGGCGATCTGCGCGTCCAGCTGGCGCAGCGCGGTGTGCAGCTCGGCAAGGCCCATGGTGGTAAAGGTGCCGTCGATGTCCTCGAACTTGCCAGCCCACTCGCTGCTAGAGCCATCGTAACCGGCATTGATCCCGGCGCGCGAGGCTTTCGAGAAAGGGAAGGCCTCGTCGGAATAGAAGTTCGTCTCGATGCAGGGTTCGCCCGGCTCGCCGTCGTCATGCGCGGAGAGGTCGATGCCGATGGCGGTGATCGGCTGGTCGGACTTGTAAAGCCGGGTGAGACCTGCAGCGATCTTTTCCCAGCCATTGATGCCGATGCCGTGGCGGGCCAGCTCGTGGCACAGCGGCACGATCGGATGGCCCAGCTCTTCAAGCGCGCCAATTGCTTCTTCCAGCCGGTCGGCGGCGTCTTCGGCAAAGCCTTCGCGCAGCAGCACCAGCAGTGCCTCGCGGATCTGGTCGATTTGCGCCTGCCCGGTAAACAGCGCGCTGGAGAAAGCCGTCATGCGTAATGCCTCATTCCTGCGATACTTCGCATGCGCGGACCTAGCAGCAGGTGGTTAACAAACCGGTGACCAACCGAATCGCGCGCGAAGCACTGGAAAGCCGCGCCGGTTTCTCCTAGGGGCGGCACTCGATTTTCTCACATCCGTTGATTTATTCAGGAACCGACCTGTCATGCATGCCTATCGCTCCCATACCTGTGCCGCGCTGACCAAGGCGCAAGTCGGTGAAACCGTGCGCCTTTCCGGCTGGATTCACCGCAAGCGCGACCACGGCGGGGTGCTCTTCGTCGACCTGCGCGATCATTACGGGATGACCCAGATCGTTGCCGACAGCGACAGCCCGGCGCTCGAACTGCTCGATTCGCTGCGGGTTGAATCGGTCGTCACCATCGACGGCGAGGTAAAGGCGCGTTCGGACGAGACGGTGAACGCGAACCTGCCGACCGGCGAAATCGAGATTTTCGCGCGCGCCGCGACGGTCCAGTCGCGCGCCGACGAACTGCCGCTGCCGGTGGCGGGGGAACAGGATTATCCCGAGGAAACGCGCCTCAAGTATCGCTTCGTCGACCTGCGCCGTGAGACGATGCATGCCAATATCATGCTGCGCAGCCAGGTGATCTCCTCGCTGCGCCGCCGCATGCAGGATCAGGGCTTTACCGAATTCCAGACGCCGATCCTTGGCGCCTCCAGCCCCGAAGGTGCGCGCGACTATCTCGTGCCCAGCCGTCTGCACCCCGGCACCTTCTACGCGCTGCCGCAGGCGCCGCAGATGTTCAAGCAGCTGCTGATGGTTGCAGGCTTCGACCGCTATTTCCAGATCGCGCCCTGTTTCCGCGATGAAGACCTGCGCGCCGACCGCAGCCCGGAATTCTACCAGCTCGACTTCGAAATGAGCTTCGTCACGCAGGAAGACGTGTTCCAGGCAATCGAGCCGGTGCTGGCGGGCGTCTTCGAGGAATTCGCGAACGGCAAGACGGTGACGCCTGCGGGCGAATTCCCGCGCATTCCCTATGCCGAAGCGATGCTCAAGTACGGTTCCGACAAGCCCGACCTGCGCAACCCACTCATCATTTCCGACGTCACCGCGCACTTCGAGACTTCGGGCTTCGGTCTGTTCGAGAAGATCGTCGGCGGCGGTGGCCGCGTCCGCGCGATCCCTGCGCCGGGCACCAACGAGAAGAGCCGCAAGTTCTTCGATGACATGAACGACTGGGCGCGCCGCGAAGGCTTTGCCGGGCTTGGCTACGTCACCCGCAAGGGCGGCGAGTTCGGCGGGCCGATTGCCAAGAACCACGGCCCCGAGAACATGCAGAAAATCTACGACGAGCTGGGCCTCGGCGATAACGACGGCCTGTTCTTTGCTGCTGGCAAGGAAAAGGACGCCGCCAAGCTGGCCGGGGCCGCGCGCACGCGCGTTGCCGAGGAACTCGATCTGATCGAACAGGGCTGCTTCAAGTTTTGCTGGATCGTCGATTTCCCGATGTTCGAATATGACGAGGACGCGAAAAAGGTCGATTTCAGCCACAATCCCTTCTCGATGCCGCAGGGCGAGATGGAAGCGCTGGAAACGAAGGACCCGCTCGATATCCTCGCCTGGCAGTACGACATCGTCTGCAACGGCTACGAGCTGTCCTCGGGCGCGATCCGGAACCATCGCCCGGAAATCATGTACAAGGCATTCGAGATCGCGGGCTATTCGCAGGCCGACGTCGACGAGAACTTCTCGGGCATGATCGAGGCGTTCAAGCTGGGCGCACCGCCGCACGGTGGCTCGGCGCCGGGCATCGACCGCATCGTCATGCTGCTCGCCGACGAGCCGAATATCCGCGAGGTCATTGCCTTCCCGATGAACCAGCGCGCGCAGGACCTGATGATGGGCGCGCCGTCAAACGTCGATCTCAAGCAGCTGCGCGAACTGCACCTGCGCGTGGTCGAACCGCCGAAGAAGGACTGACCGGGACGATGCGGAAACGGATTTGCGCAGGAGGCCTGTTGCTGGCGGCGCTGGCAATGCAACCGGCACAGGCGGAGACGCTGCCAGTCTCGGGCGTGACGCCTGCCGAATCCGATGGCGCGGCGGCGCTCAACACGATCCGGGTGGAAACGTTCGGCGGAACGGTGGGCGCGGACGTGTCGATCCGGATCGCCGACACGCTGCGCGACGTGTTCATCAACGACCAGCAGTACTTTACCGTCTTTCCAGCCGGTCTGGGCGATGATCCCGACGGCGTCCTGCGTGGTTCGGTTTCGTCCGAAGTCCTGCGCGATACCTATGAGGAATCGCGGCGCGAATGTGTTGAGAAGGACGACGCCGGAAAGTGCGTAAAGCGCGAGACCAAGAAGATCACCTGCCGCAAGCGCGAAATCGTGCTTTCGCCCACGATCCGGCTCGTGGGGTATAACGGCAACCTGCTCTATTCGCGGGACGAGAGCGAATCCGTTGAGCACAAGACATGCCCCGATCGTTCGACAAGGATGCCGACGCGTGAATCGGTCGAGCGCGAGCTTGCAGACCGGATCGCGGCGAAGGTGCGCGCGGGCCTTGCGCCCTCGCAATATCGCAGCGACGTGCGTGTCGATGAGAACCGTCGCGGGCTCGATCGCGGCGCTTCCGGCGAATTCAAGCAGGCCGTGCGGCTGACCAAGAGCGATGTCGAAGGAGCCTGCGCGCTCTGGCAGGAACTCGGCCACAGTTCTCCGTCTCATGCGCCGATCTGGTACAATCTCGGTCTTTGCGAGGAGATGCGCGGGCAGGCGGGCGAGGCCGAGACGCTCTATCGTAAGGCCCTTTCGCTCGATCCGCGCAATTCCAGGGCTGCCGAGGGCCTGCGGCGGATCGAAGAGGGTTTTCGCGCCGATCACCAGCTCGCCGCGCATTATGGCGCGTAAATCAAGACCTCCAACACTTGCCACCGCGCGCAGGCCGGAGTAGGGGCGGGTCCGAAAGTTCAATCTCCGTATCACAAGGGGTAATTTGATGAGCGACACTGCCGATCGCGTTAAGAAGATCGTCGTCGAACACCTGGGCGTCGAGGAAGACAAGGTCACCGAAGACGCAAGCTTCATTGACGATCTGGGTGCGGACAGCCTCGACATCGTCGAGCTGGTCATGGCCTTCGAGGAAGAGTTCGGCGTGGAAATCCCCGACGATGCCGCCGAGAAGATCAGCACCGTTTCCGATGCCATCAAGTACATCGAGGAAAACAAGGGCTGATCGCTTTTGGCTGACTTTTGCCCGGACCGCTGCGCAGATTGACGCGGCGGCCGGGTCAAGCCTTTATGGCAGGCTCGGCCGACCAAGGTCGGGCCTTTGTCGTTTCAGGGCCAGTTTAATTCGGAGAGTTGCATGCGCCGCGTTGTCGTAACCGGTCTTGGTCTGGTCACCCCACTGGGGGGTGATGTCGAAACCACCTGGGCGAACCTGATCGCCGGAAAATCCGGGGCAGGGCCTATCACGCATTTCGATGCGTCGGACCAGAAGTGCCAGATCGCGTGCGAAGTGAAGCCAGCCGATCACGAGTATGGCTTCGATCCGGACAAGCGCGTCGATCCCAAGGTCCAGCGCCAGGTCGATCCGTTCATCGTTTTCGGCATCGATGCCGCCGGGCAGGCTCTCGAAGACGCGGGCCTTACCGAAATGGACGAGGCGACGAAGCTGCGCGCGGGTTGCTCGATCGGTTCGGGCATTGGCGGCCTGCCGGGCATCGAAAGCGAATCGCTGGTGCTGGCCAATCGCGGGCCGGGCCGCGTCAGCCCGCACTTCGTGCACGGGCGGCTGATCAACCTCATTTCCGGGCAGGTCTCGATCAAGTACGGGCTGATGGGCCCGAACCACGCGGTCGTCACCGCCTGCTCGACCGGCGCGCACTCGATTGGCGATGCCGCGCGGATGATCCGCGACGACGATGCCGACATCATGCTGGCGGGCGGTGCCGAGGCGACGATCTGCCCGATCGGCATTGCCGGTTTCGCGCAGGCACGCGCTCTTAACTGCTCCTACAACGACCGCCCCGAACAGGCGAGCCGTCCCTACGACAAGGACCGCGATGGCTTCGTCATGGGCGAGGGCGCGGGCATTGTCGTGCTTGAGGAATACGAGCACGCCAAGGCGCGCGGCGCGAAGATCTATGCCGAAGTGGTCGGCTATGGCCTCTCGGGCGACGCCTACCACGTCACCGCACCGCATCCCGAAGGGCTTGGTGCGGAAAATGCCATGAAGATGGCGCTGCGCAAGGCCGGGATGGGGCCGGGCGACATCGACTATGTCAACGCACACGGCACCTCGACGATGGCCGACACGATCGAGCTGGGCGCGGTCAAGCGGGTGCTCGGCGGCGATCTGGGCGGCGCGTCGATGAGCTCGACCAAGTCGGCGATCGGCCACCTGCTCGGCGGTGCTGGCGCGGCGGAGGCGATCTTCTGCATCCTCGCGATGCGCGACCAGATCGTCCCGCCCACGCTGAACCTCGAAAATCCGGACGAGGGCACCGAAGGCGTCGATCTTGTGCCGCTAACCGCACGCAAACGACAGGTTAGAGCCGTGCTCAACAACAGCTTCGGCTTTGGCGGCACCAACGCCAGCCTCGTGATGAAACAGATCGACGCATGATCGGACGGCGCGGCTGCACCTTCGCCGCGCTGGTCGCGGCAGCGTTCCTTTTCGCCGGAATCTGGGTGCTGAACAGCTGGTTCGGCTCCGGCCCGCTGGAGGAGGAGCGCGTTTTCATCGTGCCCGACGGCGCGAGTCTCAATTCGGTTGCGGTCAAGCTCGAGGAAGACGGGATCGTCGGTTCGGCGCGGACCTTCTCGATCAAGGCGCGCATCTTCGGCGGCGGCGCGCCGATCAAGGCGGGCGAGTTCCAGTTTCCCGCCGGGGCCAGCCAGTCACAGATCCTCTCGATCATCCAGAGCGACGAAGTGCTGCGCCGCTTCATCACCATTCCCGAAGGCATGCCCTCGATCATGGTCCACGAACGCCTGATGGCGCAGGAGCACCTGACGGGCGAAATCCCGGTGCCCGAGGAAGGCACGGTCTTGCCCGACAGCTATGACTTCGAGCGCGGCGAGCGCCGTGCAGATGTCCTGCGCCGCATGCAGCTGGCGATGACAACCACAGTCGCCGAACTCTGGGAAAGCGCGGCAAGGACATTGCCGTCTCCACCCCCAGAGAAGCGGTGATCGCCGGCATCGTCGAGAAGGAAACCGCGAAGCCCTCCGAGCGCCGCAAGGTTGCCGGGCTTTATTCCAACCGTCTCAAGAAAGGCATGCTGCTGCAGGCCGACCCGACGATCATCTACCCGATCACCAAGGGCAAGCCGCTGGGCCGCCGCATCCGCCAGTCCGAGATCCAGGCGGTCAACGACTACAACACCTACACGATGACCGGCCTGCCCAAGGCGCCGATCACCAACCCGGGCCGCGATTCCATTGCCGCCGTGCTGAACCCGGAAAAGACCGACGCGCTTTACATGGTTGCGGATGGCTCTGGCGGGCATGCCTTCGGGGCGACGCTCGAAGAGCATAATGCCAACGTCGAAAAGTGGTTCGCCATCCGCCGTTCGCGGGGCGAGATGTGATCGACATATTCGATAATAGAAACAGGTTTAATCGACTGGAACGATAAACGGGAACGCCTATCTAGGCTGTGCATTCGATAGAAAATCGCTCACAGCAACAAGGAGTTCACCTTATGATCGGTCGTTCAATCCCCAACGTCACCCTCAAGACCCGCGTCCGCGACGAAGCCGTCGGCGGCGAAAACCCGTTCCGCTGGCAGGACATGAAGGTCCGCGAGGAATTCGCGGGCAAGAAGGTGATCGTCTTCTCGCTGCCCGGCGCCTTCACGCCGACCTGCAGCAACCACCAGTGCCCCAATTTCGACAAGCTCTACGAGGAGTTTCGCGAGATGGGCATCGACGAGGTCTATTGCATCTCGGTCAACGACGCCTTCGTCATGTACCAGTGGGGCAAGCATCTCGGCATCAAGAACGTCAAGCTGCTGCCCGATGGGTCAGGTGATTTCACCCGGCGCATGGGTATGCTGATCAACAAGGATCACCTCGGTTTCGGTGATCGCAGCTGGCGTTACGCAATGGTCGTCGAAGACAACAAGATTACCGAATGGTTCGAAGAGCCGGGCATCAACGATGTCGGCGAAGACGACGATCCCTATGGCGAAACCTCGCCCGAGAAGCTCCTCGAAGCGCTTCGCGCCAAACTGGCTATCGCTGCGTGAGCGAGAGCGCCCCGGACCTTACCTCCCCCTCCCGGGTCCGGGGCGCACCCCTGCTGGTGACGGCCGAAATGCCGCCGGACATATTTTCATGGGCCGACGCCTTGCGCCGCGCCCATTTCCCGCCCGAGCGCAATAGGCTGAAAGCGCACGTCACGCTGTTTCATGCCCTGCCGCCCTCGGTCGAAGACGAACTGATCGACCTCCTGATCGAACTGGCCAAGGCCCCGCCGCCCGAGGCGCGCATTTCCGGGCTGATGAAGCTGGGCAAGGGCACCGCGCTCGATGTCGAGAGCCCCGGTGTGGTCGAGCTCCATGGCGTGATCCAGGACCGCATGGACGGGCTGATGACCAAGCAGGACGAGCAGAAACTGCGCCTGCACATCACCATCCAGAACAAGGTCAGCCCCGAGGAAGCAAAGGCGCTGCAGGCCGCACTCGAGCCGACGCTTGAGCACAAGCAGTTCCGCTTTTACGGCTTTGGCCTGTACTATTACGTCGATGGCCTCTGGGATCACCGCAAGACCTTCCCGTTCCGCGGCTGACCGCGCCAAAGCGGCTTTGCAGGCCATTGCCATTTCGGTGGTTGACCGGGGCAGGGGGCAGCCCTAAAGAGCGCCGCCTGACCCGCGAAAATGCCGCGGTGCAGCGCTGGTATGGCGGAGTAGCTCAGCTGGTTAGAGCAGCGGAATCATAATCCGCGTGTCGGGGGTTCAAGTCCCTCCTCCGCTACCATCCCATTATCCGGAAGCTTCCACCAACTTCCGCATATTTCCAAAAATCGAAATAAAAGCGTTGGGACGCGCAGTTTTCCGTCCTGCCGCGCTTTCTCACAACCTCACTGGAGCTGGTCTCGCCCAAGTGGCGGCCGTTCGGGCTCTATATCCACCGTTCCTACAAGCGGACGTGTCTCGACTGCTTCGGCAAGACGTTCCTACCGCATTGCGCGGCGATCAGTCAGCGAAACGGGCTTAAAGCAATGGCTTGAGGCGGGCTGATTGCGAAGGAGCTGCGCTGTCTGCGCGGAGCCAATAGAACGGTCATGCAGCAGGGAATCGAAGGAAATCCGTGGCGAGCTTTATGCGATATAGCGATGCAGCAATGATCTCAGCCAAACGGCCTGGTCAAGATAAGCGAGAACATGCTCTCGGCTTCGGCCATCAGGTTGAACTCCATGTTCGACTGTAACCATTGCCCGACGAGGCCATTGAGAGCGGCTACAAGTTGACGGGCGACGGGATGACACTCGTTGTCCAGCGCGCCAAGCATGTGGACGAGCAAGTCGATCGTTTCACGGTCTCGCGCCATAAACCAGTTGTGCGCCGGGTGCGAGGGCTCCATCGCCTCCGACCTAAGTACAAAAACAAACCTTGCCTCTTCGGGATGCTGCACGACCGGCTCAATCATGGCGCACATGATCCTGACGATGGCTGTCGGCATTTCATCGGGGCCTGGTGCGTCATGATCCAGCGCGACCACAAGCGGAGTGACATATTCTTCCCCGCGCAGTTCCACCTCGTCGAGAAGTGCCAGAAGCAGGTCGTCCTTGCTCCCGAAATAGTGGAGCAGCCCGGCATTGGTAAGCCCGCATCGCTCGGCCAGCCCCTGAACCGTGAACCCGTGATAACCGAACTCTCCGATAATCCGGAACGCCTCACCGATGATGCGGGCACGCCGCACTTCGGGTTTTTCGCGAATGCGCTTGCGTGTTTCTGCCACTAGCGATCCCTCAATGCCATCTCGTGAATTCGTCCACGCCGACCCGCGTGCTGTCCAGGGCGTTGACCTGCGCAAAATGGTCCGCACGGCCCATTGCCATTCCTGACAAAACGATGTGCGATTCCGGAATGCCGAGCTCGCGGTGCACGACAGGTCCGATGTCACACCAGGCCTGCTGTGGGCAGGTTTCGAGGCCAAAGCCGCGCGCGGCCACCATTACGTTTTCCATGAACATGCCGCAATCGAGCCAGGCTCCCAATGCGTGGGCGCGGTCCATGCAGAAGAACAGTCCGACCGGTGCACCGAAAAAGTCGTAGTTGCGCAGCATCGCCGCTTTGCGTGCGGGAAAATCGTCACGGGCGATGCCGTAATTCTCGAACAAGGCATGGCCGATCGCGCGTCGGCGCGAGAGCCATGGTTCCTGCATGTCTTCTGGCAGGTATTGGTATTCAAGTTCCATCTCACCGGCCTCGGCAGCGCGGCGACCGGCACGCGCGATGCGGTCGCGCGCTTCGCCTGTCACGACATGGACGAGCCAGGGCTGGATATTCGTCCCCGACGGCGCGCGTGAGGCGATGGCAAGTATCTCGCGAATTGTCTCAATCGGGACCGGATCCGGCAGGAACGCCCTGACCGAACGACGGCCCGACACGGCCTCATGAACGGACATCGTCATGCGGGCCCGTCCAGTTCCTCCAGCCGTCGCTGCTTGAGCACGAAGCGCTGGATCTTGCCGCTCGGCGTCTTGGGCATTTCCTTTATGAAGTGGACCGCGCGGAAGGCATGGGCCGCGAAACGTTGTTTTACCCATTGCTGGAGATCGGATGCAAGCTCTTCGGAAGCCGCATGATTTTCCGCCAGTACGGCGTAGGCTTCCATCACCTCGCCTCGCACTTCGTCGGGCACGGCGATTACCGCAGATTCAACGACAGCCTCATGCGTCGCCAAGGTCGATTCCACCTCGAACGGCCCAATGCGATATCCCGCCATGATGATGACGTCATCGTCGCGTGCCGAAAACGTGAAATAGCCATCTTCGTCGACCATCGCAGTATCGCCGGTGAGATAGTAGGCGCCGTCCGCAGTGAATTTCCCAGCCGATTTCGCCGCGTCGCCATGATAGCCGTTAAACCAGGCGAGCGGACTGTCGGCGAGGCGAATTGCCAGGCGTCCCATCTTTCCAGGCCCCAATTCCTCGTCGCGCTCTTCGTCCAGCACGACAGCTTTCCAGCCAGGCATTTCGCAGCCCATTGAGCCCGCCTTCAGGTCCCGAGCAACTTGCGGATGGTGGTGGTTGTTGACGAGCATCCCGGCCTCGGTCTGGCCGTAATGGTCATGGACGAGGACACCGAATTCCTTTTGCGTCCATTCGTTGACTTCGGGTGTCAACGGCTCGCCCGCGCTCGATGCACAGCGCAAGGCGAGGCCTTCTGGCACCGGCACACCGGAACTGCGCAGCGCGCGATAGACCGTTGGCGCGGCGGCGAAGTTGGTGACGTTTTCTTGCGCGAGCACCGCCATCGTGAGTTCTGCCGAAAAACCGGCTTCCAGCAGGATCGAGGGGACGCCGGTCTGCAATGTGCCGATGATCGCGTAGTACAGGCCATAGGCCCATCCCGGATCGGCGGCGCACCAGAAGACGTCGTCCTCGCGCAGGTCGTATCCGAACTCGCAATAGGCGTGGAACGCTGCCAGCGCGCGCACCGGAACGATCACGCCCTTTGGATTTCCGGTCGTGCCCGAGGTGTAGATGTGGATCAGCGGCGCATCGCCGCCCGTCTTCGCAGCGGCCATGCCCGCATTGCCGGCCTCCAGCAGCGCATCGAACGAGAGCGCTTCGTCCGTTGGCGGACCTGTCGTGATGACCTGCCAGTCCGGGTTTGCCGGGATGTCATCGCCCGGTGCGAGCTTGCCTCGCTGGCTTTCGTCACAGACAACGACCTTCGCGCCACTACCGTCGAGCCGATAGGCAATGGCTGGCGGCGCAAAGGCAGTGAACAGTGGGACGTGCACCGCCCCAATTCGCCATATCGCCATCAGCGCGACGAGATAACGCCTGCTCTTGCCCATCAAGGTGGCGACGCGATCACCCGGCCTGATGCCAAGCGATTGCAGTGCAGCAGCAAAGCGCTCCGATTCTTCGCGCAATTCGCCATAGGTGATGTCGCGCGCTGACAGGTCCGGGCCGACAATCCGAAAGGCACGTCGATCCGGCTCGTAGCGGTCGCAAAGCAGGTGCGCGACGCTGGCTTCCCGGTCCGAATACCCGGTCAGGAGTTCTGCTACGCGCTCATCCATCACCGACATGTGTAACTTTCCGCCGCAAATGGATCGCCGGAAACATGCGTGATCTTCTCCGGATAAGCGCAGGCGGGCAAAGCTGCATCGCCTGCGCATCTGCCTGCGGGGGCGGGGGCATCAGGTCCTGACACCAAGGCTGCCCGGCTGGCCCGGCGGCGGGGTATTCATGGTGATTGCTCCCGGAGCCTTTCCGTTCTCGACCCAGTCGATCAGCAGCGGGTAGAGTTGCGAACCCATCTGCGGTGGGTTGGCCAGCGGATTGGAGGTGCCGTTGGGCGAGCCGTGCCCGGCTCCGGGCACGAGGTAGAGCCGGTAAAAGTCGTGTACCTCATCGGCGCCGCCCATCGCATCAAGGACAGTCTCGTAGTAGGCTATGCTGCCTTGCGGCGGAATCAGTTCGTCGCTCAGGCCATGCCAGTACAGCATCTTGCCACCGCGATCCCGAAATGCCGTCAGGTCGGGGTCGTTGGCGCTGATCGATGCGTACTTTTCGTCATCATTCGCGATGGCTTGCTCAAGCAGCGCGGCGAATTCTTCATAGCTCAGGTCTTTCCAGGCGCTCCTGGCGTCAGCCGACGCGTTGACAAAGCCGGGGTCCGCCAATGAGGGATCGCCTGCCAAGATCGCGATCATGTCGGAGCCAAGCGATGGCGGGTTGCCCGGGTTGGCGACACCGGCGGGGAAGCCGAAGGCGCGGGTGATATAGGCATTCCATAGCGAGGTGCCCCGCGCGAGTCCGTACCAGACGTGCCCCTGCGTACGAGGCATGCTCCAACCATTGTCCATTGCCGGATCCGGCACGGAACCATCACGCGTCGGTCCGAACCAGATCTTGTTGATCGCCCGCGCCTGCCTGCGCGTGACACAGTCGGGGGTTGCGTTCCTGCCGCCGTCGCTTTTGCATAGCACCGCGCGGTCCTTGACCGGATTGTACCGGCATTGCGAGGGGTCGAGGATGAAACCGAGGTGCTTGCCGCTAACCCTGTCGCAGCTGGCGATAGCCGCGTTCGAGACAAGATCCATCTGAGCTTCGGTCATTGGCTGGCCGTCAAGATCGCGCTGGATGACCAGTTGCGGATAAAGGATTGCGGCGACGAAAGGGTTCCAGTTCAGGGCCGGGTAGTTGGCGATGATCCCGTCGAAGTCGTCAGGGTGATTCTGCGCGAGCATGTGCCCCTGCCTGCCCCCGGTGGAACCGCCTTCCCAATAGGCGTACCGGGCCGGCTCGCCATAGAACGCCTCGGTCAATTGTTTCGTGCGGACGGCCTGTTCATGGATCGCGCGCACTGCAAAGTCATCCCAGAGGTTGCTTGCGAAAGAACCGTCGGGGTTGAGCGCAAAATCGCCGCGCGGCTGACCTGCGCCAAGGACAATATCGTCGCCATGACCGGTGTCGGTGGTCGAGGTGACCGCGCCCTCACGATCGGCAATGTAGAAGGCGAAGGGCGAGCCAACTCCATTTGGAGTGGCGTGACGCCCACCCTGAAAGCCGCCGCCGCCCATCGCATGGATGCGCCTGTTCCACTTGTCATGCGCGGGCAGCCAGACCTCGATGCCGATTCCCGGCGAAGTGGAGGGCGCGCCTTGCGGCCCCGGATTGCCCGGCCCGACAACCAGTTTGACCAGGCAAACGTCGCTGGCAGCTCTTGGGGAGCGTGCCGGGTCATCGCGCTCCAGCGCGACAGGTTCCCCTGCGCGGAACAGCCGGACCCGCACCACCGTTGTATGGTCGTCCGGTCTGAAGCCGGTCTTGATCGATTCATCACAGGTCAGGCCCGTGTGGGAATGCGCGTCGGCCAAAGCCGGAGCGGGCGACAATCCCGCCACCGACAGGCAAGCGGTCAGCATTACAAGGCGCAATTCCTTCATTCTCGGTATCCTCAGTTCTTACCGAAAGTCATGGCAATCGTGGCAGTCCGGCCAGTTTTCTCACTTGTGGCGAAAGCTCCAGCACCCAGAAACCAGAGGCCGCGCAGGTCAGCCAGATGTGCCCGCTTTCCGGTCGGTAACGGACATGTCCCGTGCAGGCATCGCCCGGCTTGAAATAGGCGATTTCGGTCGGGTTCGCGGGGTCGGTGAGATTGGCAATGCGCAGGCCCGCCCACATGAAATTGAACAGTCCCAGTCGCGTATCACTGGCGCTATCGACGTCGTTGTAATGCAGCGTAGCTGTACCCGGCGACGGGACGATCCCGCCACCGGCCAGCTCGGCAGCAGATTTCCGCGGGCAGTTCTCCGGCCGGTTCATCGCCAGCTTGAACTCTCCAACAATGCTTGGGTTGGCTTCATCGGCAATATTGGTGATGACCGGCCATGTCGCCGGACACGCGGTGAGTTCCGGACCGCCGACGAGATGAGGGACGCCTGCGATATTTGCAGGCATCACCGCATGCCAGCCGGCCTTGGCGATGGCGCTGACGAGGCGCAGTTCCGGATCATCACGGCGCTCCACGAAATCGCTGTTGTCGAGGATCAGTACCCCGCCGCCTTCATTGCCGAGCAACTTTGCAGAGGGCGGCATCAGCGGAATGCCATCGTTGAAGTGATCGCTCTTCGACGAGATTACCCCCGCGTAGATGCGCCTGCCATCGGCGCTGAAAGTGATTTCGTGGGCAGCAAAACCGAAAACACTGCCGTCTGCGCGCTTCGCCTCGAACTTGCCGACAAACCGCGGCTTCGCCATGTCCGAAATATCCATGACCTGAAGCCCGCCTGCGCCGGTGAACGGGTTCATGGTCGTGCCGTAAACATATCTCCCATCGGGCGAGATCGTCACCGTGTGCGAATTGTCCGGCCAGGCTACTTGCGCCGTCTTTTTCGGATTGGCGCAATCCGAAATGTCGTAGATTTCGAGCCAAGCCGGCTGGTCATTGGGTGCAGCACTGCCGTGCCCATTGTGATAGGCACCTGCCGCCAGAACCATTCTGCCGTCGGGCGCTGTAACCGCATCGACCGTCTCTGCCGCGTGAATAGAGCCGGGTCCGCGCAGTAGTCCTGTCGGTTTCGGGTCTGACGGATCGCTGACGTCGATTACCGCTATGCCGAAGGTTTCCTCCGGCGCGCTGACGCCAAAGCCGAGGAAGTTGGGCGAACTACTGGCGAGGTAGGCGCAATCACCGGCCCAGACCATCTGCACATTCGAATCGCGGCCTGAAACCGGCGAATGGCCGACCACGCGCACGCCCTTGGAATAGGGGAGAGCGAGCACAGTTCCGGGATTGTCGCTCGCGATCTGCTGGCCTTGCAAACCTGGCTCCGGATTGTCGACGAAACCGACAGGTGTTTCAATTGTGGCGCAGGCAGCAAGGCCGAACGATGCTGTCATTATCCCCATGGTGCGGACTAATCGCTTTTTCATGTCATCATCCGATCGGTTCGAAGTGGACGGTGCCGACCGGGCGTTCGACGAACGGCAGCACGATCTGCCGGAACTGTTCATGCGCCGGTTCGGGGCGCGAGGCGAGATGGGCCTCTACCGATTCCCACTCGGCCAGGAACATCACATGATCGGTATGCTCGACGCCGCGTAACGCCCGGAATGACAGGCACCCGGTAAACTGCCGTGTCAGCGGTAAGGCTTCGGCCAGGAAGCGCGCCATGAATGCATCCATCATGCCGGGTTTGATGACTATTTCGGCGCGTTCGATAACCACGTCGGGTGCTCCCTCCATTCTAGTTCGCGAGGCGCAAGACGGTCACGGAGGCGGGAGGCAGTTCGACCGAAAGCGCCCCGTCAACAGACCCGGCACGGATTTCGCGGGGCGACACGGACGTTGGATTATCGAAGGTATTTACAGCGTCCAGCGCCTGAGCCGTAAGCACTTCGCCAGTCGCCGAACGGACATCTACCCCGGCAATGTCCAGCGCTAGCTTGTGCGAGCGGTTCGGATCGATGTTGGTGACTGCAAGCACTACGGCGCCATCCGCAGTGCGTCCTGCGATCGCGTCGATTGCAGGCAGGACAGCCTTGCCATGCCGATACTCGCCGGGATCGTACATGATGGGAAGCGAGGTCGCGTCCTGGAACGGAACGTACATCCGGAAGACGTGGTAGGTGGGCGTAAGGTGCATTTTCGGCCCGTCGGTCTGCACCATCGCCTGAAGCACATTCACCATCTGCGCGATGTTGGCCATGCGCACGCGATCTGCATGGCGGGCGAAAATATTGATATGGACCGAAGCGATAAGGGCATCCCGCAGCGAACTTTGCTGTTCGAGGTAAAGTGGCGAAGTCCCCTCTCGCGCGGCCAGCCAAACGCCCCACTCATCGAAAGAAAGCGCGACTTCCTTCTCCGGATCGTATTTGTCCATGATCGCGATCTGGCGGGCGAACAGGTCGTTCACCGCGTAGGTATTCTTTAGGAAGCCCGCATAGTCCGCTTCGCTGAAGCCGGTCGCCGGATCGAGCATCGAACCTTTGGGACCGGGCGTGTAGTAATGATAGGACATCGCGTCGAATAGGCGGTCCCGTTTCGGCGTTTCGGCCCAGGCCTTCATCACCGCTTCGGTGTAGTCGGTCTGGTCATGGGCCGGACCGACTGCCAGCCGGATCATAGGATCGGGGCCTTTCAGGAAACGCGGCATCGCACCACTTTGAGCGGTATTCAGATTGCGCGCGTACATTGCGAAGATCTTGAGTCGCTCGACATAGGTCTCGGCGCTCATCGGGCCGCCGCAGCCGTAGCTTTCGTTGCCATAGGCGAAATACTTCACGCGCCACGGCTGCTTGCGGCCATTGGCGGCGCGTTCCTTCGCCAGCGTGGTCGGCTTATCGCTGGTCATGTACTCGAGCCACTGTGCGGCTTCTCGCGCCGAACCGGTGCCGAGGTTGGCGACGATATGCGCTTCGCTGCCGATCTGATCGATGAAGTCCATGTATTCGTGCGTGCCGAACTGGTTGGACTCGACCGGGCTGCCCCAGTGGATGTTGGAGCGAACCGGCCTCGTCTCGCGCGGACCGACGCCGTCGCGCCAGTTGTACTGGTCGGCAAAGCACCCGCCCGGCCAGCGCACATTGGGAACCTTCAGATCGCGCAGTGCGGCCACTACATCCTTGCGGATGCCCCGCACATTGGGAATGTCCGACTCCGGACCGACCCAGACGCCTTCGTCGATGCCCCGGCCAAGCTGTTCGGCAAACTGGCCAAAGATGTTGCGACTGATGACAGGGCCGGGCTTGTTTGCTTCGACCCTGACCTCGACTGTCCCGGCGAGGGCCGATGTCGCTCCCGACACGAGCAAGGCGCCTGCGGCCAACAGCCGAAAAACACGCGCAATCATTGCATCACTCCGGCCCGCCTGCCGCTTTCGCCGAGCTGCAACATACGCGTGTCGCCCGACGGGCAGGTCCAGTTGGCGGCATCGTTGACGTCGCCTGCGCCCTTGTAACGCGCCATTTGCGGGAAGGCGCAGAGCGGCATCGTGCGTCCCAGCGGCTTGGAGAAATCGACCGAGCCGATTGGCGTGGGTTCATAAAGCGTGGCGAGCAATGAGTTAGGAGCCACGCCCTTTTCCACCCAGTCTTCCATCGCAGACAACGCATCGAAACTGCCCGGGCCGACTGGCATTCCTCCGCCGCTGCAATGGGCGGTCCCCGGCAAGGCGAACAGGCGCACGTCTTCGCGCAGCTTTTCAAGTCCGCCATGGCGCTGCGCGAGTTCGTGATAAAGATTGTACGAGTTGTAAGGCGTCAGCTTCTCATCGCTGAGGTTATGCCAGATCAGCAGCTTGCGATCCTGTTTGATCAGTTTGACAAAATTATTGGGATCGTGACCCCACCCCTTGCGCGAACCTTCAATCGTCCGATCGACAACCGATCGCGGGAAAACGATGCGGTAATCGGTAATCGGTCCCGACCCGCCGCTGCGGAAAGAGAAGGAATCGCGGGTCCGAAAGTCGGGATCGTTGCCATGCCCGAATATCTTGATCACGGCATTGGCCAGCGACCAGAGGCCGCCGCTTTGCACACCGACGGCATCGGACCATGGGTTTTCGGCATCGGGATCGGTCGGCTTGCCCGGCGGGGCGAACCAGAACTGCATCTCGCTGACTGGATAACCGGGCTGTATGACTTTGCCCTGCTCATCGGTCGCTGCGGTCAGGACCGCGCTCATGGTTTCGATTTGCGACTTGGTGAAACAGGCATCGCCTGAATTTCCCGCTTCGCATCTGGGCAGGTCGCGTTCCGGGCGGAAGTTGCAGGCCGCCGGGTTCTGGATGAGCCCGTCCTTCACGCCGTCAACGCTATCGCATTGATCCATGACGATGCGATTGAAGAGGTCGATCTTGCCCTGCGAAATTGCCGCATCGGGGGTCCGCAAGGTGGCAATGGCCGTGCCCGCGCCATGGAATGCCCTGCCAGAAATGTTGTAGGGCGATCCGGCGACGATCCCGTCGAACTCCTCGGGGAAATAGGATGCTGCCACCAGCGCATCGCGGCCGCCGCCCGAACAGCCGGAGAAATAGGAGCGGGCGATTTCAGGTTTCGAGCCGGCGCGGCGCGAATAGAAAGCACGCGTGAACTCCTTGCCCATTTTCGTGAGCACCTTCGATGATCTCCAGAGGAAGTCGTCGACGCGATCCTGCCTAACACTGCCGTCGGCATCGATAGCCCAGGACCCTCCAGACATTTCGGTGTGGCCCTGGTCGGTGGCAAACGCTGCGTAACCCTTACGCAGGATCTGACCGGGCGTACCCTGATTGGTGATCGCAATCGTGAACATTGCCGGGTTGCTGACCGCAAAAGTGCCACAATGCCCGCCGCAGCCGAGTTGCAGGTACTTGCCGTTCCAGTTTTCCGGGAAGGTGGCGAGGAAGTTGGCAGTCTTGCCGGTTTCCGGATTGGTCACGTAGCTGCCGGTAACCTGGCAAAACGCAGGCAGCCCGTCTTTCGCGGCGGTGTACTGCACACCATCCGGCAGGAACGGGCCGGGCTGGTTGGCGATCTTGCCGGGAACAACCTTCGATGATTCGAGCGATGCGGAGATCGCGCGAATCGAATCGACGCTGCAGGTCTGCGCGAAGTCGACAGGATCACCAGCAGGCGCGGCAATCGATCGATCTGCGCCGCCATTGACGGTGCATCCGGCAAGCGCGGAAATCACGGCGATTACTGCGACTCCACGACGCGCGATGCCCATGATTTCTATCCTGTTCATCTGGTTTCTCCCTTCGCCCATTCCACCCGATTTTTTGGCCAGCGCGTGAAATGCGAACCGGGCCAATTCGTATTGGTCTAGCCAATTGACTACCTATCGATCAGTTGGTAATCAAGTGGGGAAGGGAATTTGGCGGGGCGACCGGGGCTATCGACTGCGATACTACGGGCTGCGGATTTGCAGTTTTGGCGCGTACCCGATCATCCGGCCGAGATGTGGTATGTTCCTGACCACCAAACGCTTCGACGGCGTCAAGGCCGACATCGGCGTCGGCTGGCAGATGCGTTTCGATGCGAGCCATAGCGAGAGTCAGAGCCGCGATGTCAAATCGGTTTTCGGTGAGCTGGTCCTGCCGTTTTTTGCAAGCGACGGCGGGCAGTCGCTGACCGTGACTGTAAACAACCTGTTCGACGAATACCCGCCAATCTGCAATGTCGGCGGCGAACCGGTGCGCAACCAGTCGGGCTTTCGCAACGGCAACACGGTCGGGCGTCTTGTGCAGGTGGGCATCAGCACCAAGTTCTGATCTCTGATCGACCCGGCGCTTGCGTCGGGAGCGACGCCCGGGCGGTGCCGAAATTTATGGCAGCGCCCGGCCTGCGTTCCGGGATGCCTTGCGCACTCTCCGGCGCATGATGACGGACGTCGGGAATTGCACGTGGCGCGGCTT
>JAWKXP010000028.1:0-29580 GCA_041396945.1 Sphingomonadaceae bacterium
GGCGCAACCTTGCCGATAAGCGTCACCAGTCCGTCCGCAGGCGCAACGATAAACCGCTCGTCCTGCGGCGTCACGCGCTGCGGATCGCGAAAGAACGCAAGGATGAAATAGGTCAGCGCGCCGAGCGGCCAGGCCAGCGTCTCCCAGGCCATGAATGCGCAGACAAGGCACAGGACCGCTGAGATCGCGGCAAACTTGCGCGCTTCGGGATGAACTGCGGGCCAGCGCCAGGACGCTTCGCCGCGCCCCTGATTGTCGAGGATTTCACCGGACATGCATTTTCCTTAGGAGGTGCGCGCGATCCCCGCAACGTTGGGCGGCATCAGGACTGTTCAGAGGGGAGCCAGGCCAACGGTGGTGGACAGGGCTGGATTCGAACCAGCGTACGCTTGCGCGGGCAGATTTACAGTCTGCTGCCTTTAACCACTCGGCCACCTGTCCACACCGTTTCAACGGCAACGGGAGTTCCCGTATGTGTACCCCTTGCGGGGCTCTCTAGCCGAGAGGCCGGGCTAATGGCGAAGCGAGCCTTGCCTGTCAATGGGGTGGCTGGCACAGCGCCGGGAAAGCGTGATCGAAGGCAGGAGAATCAGGTGGCCAAAGGCGGCGGAAGCAAGAAAAAGGGTGCGTTGCGCGGCCGCGCGGGCCGGATGCAAGGCGGGCGCGGCTCCGGGCGAGCAAGCAAGGGCACGGTGCGCCTCTGGGGCCGCCATGCAGTACAAGCAGCACTGCTCAATCCCGAACGCCAGCACCGCAAGCTCTGGGCGACGCGCGAGGGCGTCGAATCGCTCGATGGCGAATTGCCGCCCGATTTCCCGGTCGAATGGGCCGATGTTGCCGATCTTGCCCGCCTCGTCGCGCGCGACGCACCGCATCAGGGGCTCGTGCTCGAATGCGAGCCATTGGCAGACCTGCACCTCGGCGACGTCCTCGACGGCGATCCCGAACGGCCCCTCGTGGTGCTCGACCAGGTGACCGATCCTCATAATGTCGGCGCGATCCTGCGCTCCGCGGCAGCATTCAATGCCTGCGCCATCGTCACGCAGGACCGCCACGCCCCGCCCGAATCAGGCGTCGTCGCCAAATCCGCTTCGGGGGCGCTCGAAATCGTGCCCTGGGTGCGCGTGGTGAACCTTTCGCGCGCGCTCGATGAAGCGGCAGAGCGCGGCTACTGGCGCATCGGCCTCGATGGCGAGGCACACGATACGCTGGCCGATGCCCTGCCTGCCGGGCCGGTCGCGCTGGTGCTCGGTGCCGAGGGCGAAGGCATGCGCCAGAATGTCACGCAGCATTGCGACGCGATCGCCCGCCTGCCGATCAGCGAAGCGATGGAGAGCCTCAACGTTAGTAATGCCGCAGCAATTTCGCTCTATGCCGTCGCGACAAGGCAAAACTGACGGGGAACAGCCATGAATTCAAAGCAGATCGCAATTGGACCGCGCCTGAAACGACTTCAGGCCATCGGTGCTGTAATCGCGCTCGGCCTCATGGTTTCCGCCTGCATGCTGATGCCGGGCAAATTCAATTCGAACCTCGACATCCGCCGCGACGGGCGATTTGCCTTCACCTATTCCGGCGAAATGCATTTCCTCACGCTGTCGGACTTCGCGAAAAAGGCCAAGAAGGGCAACGATGCGGTCTTCGAGCCCGAGCCCTGCAGCGGCCCAAGCGGAGCGGAGCGCGAATGCAGCGGCGCCGAGCTGGACCGCCAGATGCGTGCGTGGGAAGAACGCCAGAAAACGCGCGAAGAGAAGGGCGATGTCGAAGCCCAGCAGATGGCGGCGATGTTCGGCGGGTTCGATCCCAGTCGACCTGAGGCTGCAGAGGAGCTCGCCGCCAGCCTGCGCCGTCAGGAAGGCTGGAAGCGCGTTTCCTATCGCGGCAACGGCATGTTCGATGTCGAGTTCAGCATTGCCGGACGCCTCGATCATGACTTCCTGTTCCCGGTGATGGAAGGCGTGCCGATGGCCAACCCGTTCGTGCAGGTCATGCTGCGCAACGACGGCACCGTGCGCGTCGAAGCGCCCGGATTTGCGCCGACGGCAGGCCCCTATCAGGGCTTCATGAATGCGGCGATGATGGAAGGCGCGAAGAAGGACGACATGCCGGAAATGCCGGTGATGGACGGCACCTTCACGATCACGACCGACGCTGCGATCCTCGCCAACAACACCGAGGAAGGCCCGGTCTCCTCGGCAACCGGCGATGCCCTGACCTGGCGCATAAACCAGCGTAGCACGGCCGCCCCGACCGCGCTCATCCGCGTAGCCGACTGATCCGACGGCCGGCTGTCGGCAAGGAAAAACCGCGCCCGGGCAATCCCCCGAGCGCGGTTTTTCTTTGGTCTTTTCAGAAACCATCCGCGCCAGATCGGCGCGGGATCGCTCTTAGTTGACCGCGTCCTTGAGGCCCTTGCCGGCCTTGAACTTCGGCTGGTTGGAAGCCTTGATCTGCATCGGCTCGCCCGTGCGCGGGTTACGACCGGTCGACGCCTTGCGCTTGGCAACCGAGAAGGTGCCGAAGCCGACGAGGCGAACTTCGTCGCCCTTCTTCAGCGCGCCGGTGATCGAATCGAAAACGCCTTCGACAGCCTTCGTGGCGTCGCTGCGCGTGAGGCCACTGGCGTCTGCAACGGCGCCGATCAAATCGTTCTTGTTCATGTTCGGGTATCCCCCTCTACCTAATAAGTGGATTGAAAACTCGTTACTCGCCTATTGCTAGGCAGGCGCCGGATTTGAGCGGCTTTTGCCCCCCAAGTCAAAGGCAAATCCAAGGTTTTCGGGGCATTTGCGGCAGAATTCCTGCAAAAATGAGCGCGATTGACTGGAAATGGGCCGAGATTGCTATCGACAAACGCAATCGCACCGATTTCTCCCGTTTTTACACGCCCGATTCGCTGCAGCGCACAATATTCAGTGTGCGGTCTCCGACGGCGACGAACCGGGATGGACCGGCGCGGCCGCCTGGCTGGCCAGCTCGTCCGCCTCGGTCCACTCGACGGGATCGAGTTCCTCGGTCAGCGCGAGGGCAAGCACCTCGTCAACGTGACGCACCGGGATGATTTCGAGACCCGATTTCACGTTCTCCGGAATCTCGACGAGATCCTTGGTGTTCTCCTCCGGGATCAGCACAGTCGTGATCCCGCCGCGCAGTGCAGCGAGCAGCTTTTCCTTCAGTCCGCCGATCGGCAACACCCGCCCGCGCAATGTGACCTCGCCGGTCATCGCGATGTCCTTGCGCACCGGAACGCCCGTCAGCGTCGAGACGATCGAGGTGACCATGCCGATGCCAGCCGAGGGGCCGTCCTTCGGCACCGCGCCTTCGGGCAGGTGGATGTGGATGTCCTTGCGCTGGAAGACCGAGGGTTTGATGCCATAGGCCGGGCTGCGCGCGCGCACGAAGCTGAAGGCGGCCTGCACAGACTCGTTCATGACCTCGCCGAGCTTGCCCGTGGTCTTGACCGCGCCCTTGCCGGGAACGGTCACCGCCTCGATGGTCAGCAGCTCACCGCCGACCTCGGTCCATGCAAGGCCCGTGACCGCACCGACCTGATGTTCCTCTTCGGAGATGCCGTGGCGGAATTTGCGCACTCCGGCAAAGTCGCCAAGGTTTTCCGGCGTGATCGTGACCGCCTTGGTCTCGCCTTCGAGGATCTTGCGCAGGGACTTGCGCGCCAGCCGCGCGATTTCGCGCTCCAGCGTGCGCACGCCTGCTTCGCGCGTGTAATAGCGGATAAGGTCGCGCAGGCCCTCGGTGGTCAGCGTGAACTCGCCGTCCTTGAGGCCATGCGCCTCGACCTGCTTCTCGATCAGGTGGCGTTCGGCGATCTCCACCTTCTCGTCCTCGGTGTAGCCCTCGAGCCGGATGATCTCCATGCGATCGAGCAGCGCCTGCGGCAGGTTGAGGCTGTTGGCGGTGCAGACGAACATCACGTCCGACAGGTCGTAATCGAGCTCGAGGTAGTGATCCTGGAACTTCGCGTTCTGTTCGGGATCGAGCACTTCGAGTAGCGCCGATGCCGGATCGCCCCGGAAATCCTGGCCCAGCTTGTCGATCTCGTCGAGCAGGAACAGCGGGTTCGACTTGCCTGCCTTGCGCAGGTTGGTGACGATCTTGCCCGGCAGCGAACCGATATAGGTGCGGCGGTGGCCGCGAATCTCGGCCTCGTCGCGCACGCCGCCCAGCGACTGGCGCACGAATTCGCGGCCCGTGGCGCGCGCAATCGACTTGCCGAGCGAGGTCTTGCCGACGCCCGGCGGGCCGACGAGGCAGAGGATCGGCCCCTTCAGCTTGTTGGTGCGCGCCTGCACCGCAAGGTACTCGACGATGCGGTCCTTCACCTTGTCGAGCGCGTAGTGGTCGGCGTCGAGGATTTCCTGCGCCTTGCGAATATCCTTCTTGAGCTTCGACTTCTTGCCCCAGGGCAGGCCAAGCAGTACGTCGAGGTAATTGCGAATGACGGTCGCCTCGGCCGACATCGGCTGCATCGACTTGAGCTTCTTGAGCTCGGTCGTGGCCTTGGCCTTGGCTTCCTTCGACAGCTTGAGCGTGTCGATCTTCTGCTGGAGTTCGGCCAGCTCGTCGGCCTCTTCGGCCTCGCCGCCTAACTCCGACTGAATCGCCTTCAATTGTTCGTTGAGGTAATATTCGCGCTGAGTCTTTTCCATCTGGCGCTTCACGCGGCCACGGATCTTGCGCTCGACCTGAAGGACGCCAAGCTCGCCTTCCATGAAGCTATAGACCATTTCCAGCCGCTTCATCGGATCGTTTTCGGACAGCAGCGCCTGCTTGTCGGAGACCTTGCCCGAAAGCTGCGCGGCGACCGCATCGGCAAGCTTTGCCGCATCGTCGATGTCGCCCATCTGGTCGGTAGCGTCCTGCGAGAGCTTCTTGTTGAGCTTTGCGTATTCGTGGAACTGATCGACCACCGAACGCATCATCGCCGAGACTTCGGTGCCCGACGCGCCCATCGGCTCGATCGTTTCGACCGTCGCGACGAGCATCTCGTCATCGCCGACGGGCTCGGCATGCAACGCGGTCAGCGCGGCGCGGTCCTGGCCCTCGACCAGCACCCGCACAGTGCCATCGGGCAGCTTCAGCAGCTGCAGCACCGAGGCAACAACGCCGGTGTCGTAAAGGTCTTCTCGGTCGGGATCGTCGCAAGCCGGATCGAGCTGCGCGAGCAGGAAAATGTCCTTGTCGCCCGCCATCGCCGCTTCGAGCGCGGCCACGGATTTCTCGCGGCCGACGAAAAGCGGCACGACCATGCCGGGAAAGACGACAATGTCGCGAAGCGGGAGGAGCGGATAGGAAGACATCATGGGCATTCTCGAAATTCTGCTGGCGCACCGCATCGGGGCGGCAGACGCGTTAGTTCTGGCGGAATATGGGTGGCGGGCCTGCACGGCGCAATGCCCCAGCCGGACAAGTTGTGGACGCAAACGGCAATAGGCCGCCAAATTGGCGCTTACTGCCGTCGGTTACATTAATTTAGGCGGGCTGCGCCGCTCAGTCGCGCGAAGTCAGCGAGCCGATCATCAGGCTCGCAAGGCGCTCGTTTTCGTGCTGCAATTGCTCGATCGCCGGGCGCTGGCCGGGCAGCCAGTCAGGCGTGAGCAGCATCGCAAGCTCGGTCGCACGGGTGAGGCACATCCAGGTAATCTGCTCGCCGTGAGTCAGCGTGACCCGGCTGATCTTCTCGAATTCGAGATCGACAAAGCGGTAATCATCGGAAACCGAACGATTTTCCGCCGGTTTACGCGGGCGGTTCGCGCCATCGTGCACCGAAACGCGCCAGTGGCGGCGTTCGTGCAGGTTGCGGTCGGTCAGCCCCGGAAGGTTGACGACAGTGATCGGCTCAAGGCTCTCTTCGTCAAAGACAACAACGCGCATGGGCAGGGTTTCCTTTCACCGGCCAAAATAGCGACCAAAACTGAACATTCAATGTCGCGGACCGCGCAATTCGGTCAGTTGAACCCGGGAAGGTTGAAACCGGGCGGCAGGCCCATGCCCTGCTGCGCCTTGGCCATTTCCTCACCCGCGACCTCATCGGCCTTGACGCGCGCATCGTTGTAGGCAGGCGGCGATCAGGTCTTCGAGGATCGGCTTTTCGTCCGTGGTCATCAGGCTGTCGTCGATCGACACGCCGATAACCCGGCCCTTGGCTGAGCAACGGATCCTGACCATGCCGCCACCGGCGACGCCCTCGACCTCAAGCGCGTCAAGCTTGGCCTGCGTCTCGCCCATCTGCTTCTGGATGGTTTCGGCAGCCTGCTGGGCGGCCTTCATCATCTCTTCCATCGATTTCATCTGCGATTGCTCCAGTTTCGGGCGCCGGCAACGCGCGCGCCCTCTTCGTCGCCGAGTATCTCGGCATCGGGAAATGCATCAAGCGTGGCTACGACCAGCGGGTCGGAGCGCACAGATTCTTCGGCGGCCCTGCGCGCGACTTCTTCGGCCTCGACCAGCGTCGGCGCACCCATTGCCGCAACCTTCTCGACCTGCCAGCGTTCGCCCGTCGCCTTTAGCAGCGCATCGCGAAGCTGCGGCGCGATATCGTCCCTGAACGCATCGGGCTGCGAATAGGTGAGGTGACCGGGTGCAAGGGCAACCACGCGGACCTGCAGGCGCATCATGTCGGCAATACCGGGGCCGACTGCTGCCTCGACCGATTCGACCAGCGATTGCCAGGGCGGCGCTTCCTGTGAAGGCGGCGGTGCGGTCTCGCCAGCGGGCGCGGCTTGTGGCGCGGCAGGGGCCTGCGATGCCAGCTCTTCGAGCTTTTTCACAAGGCTGCCCGGATCGGGCATGTCGCTGGCGTGCATCACGCGCAGCAGCGCCATCTGCGCCGCGATCAGCGGATCGGGGGCGGATCGCACTTCATCGAAGCCTTTGAGCAGGAGCTGCCAGAGTCGGTGCAACTGCCCCGCCGAAAGCGACTTGGCCCAGCCGCCGATGGCTTCCTGCTCTTCGGCGGAAGCGGCGTCGCCCGCCTGCCCGCTGACCTGTGCCACGGTCACGCGGTGCGTCAGTTCCATCGCCCCGCGCATCAGCGCCACCGGCTCGATCCCTAGCGCGAACTGGTGTGCGACAAGATCGAGCAGCGCCTTGGCATCGCCCGCGAGCAGCGCCGCGAACAGGTCTCGCTGCGCACCTTTGTCCGACAGGCCGAGCATGTCCCGCACCTTGTCGGCATCGACGCGCCCGTCGCCATCGAGGTCGGCGTGGCTGATCGCCTGGTCGAGGATCGAAAGCCCGTCGCGCACCGATCCTTCAGCGGCTGCGGCGATCATCGCCAGCGCTTCGGCGTCGGCCTCGACCGATTCCATCTGGCAGACCCTGCCGAAATGCTCGGCGAGCATCGGCGCGGGAATGCGCTTGAGGTCGAACCGCTGGCAGCGCGAAAGCACCGTTACCGGAAGTTTTTCGACTTCGGTCGTGGCGAATAGGAACTTCACATGCGCGGGCGGCTCTTCCAGCGTCTTGAGCAGCGCGTTGAACGCGTTGCGCGAGAGCATGTGAACTTCGTCGATGATGTAGATCTTGTAGCGCGCCGAAACCGCGGCATAGCGCACCGCTTCGATGATTTCGCGCACGTCGTCGACGCCGGTATGGCTCGCAGCGTCCATCTCGATCACGTCGATATGGCGCCCCTCGGCAATGGCAAGGCATGGCTCGCACTGACCGCAAGGGTCGATCGTCGGCCCGCCCTGCCCGTCCGGCCCGATGCAGTTCAGCGCCTTGGCAATCAGGCGCGCGGTCGAGGTTTTGCCCACCCCGCGCACGCCGGTCATCAGGAAGGCATGCGCCAGCCGCTCGCGCTTGATCGCGTTGGCCAGCGTCTGCACCATCGCATCCTGCCCGATCAGTTCTGAGAAGGTCTGCGGGCGATACTTGCGCGCGAGGACGCGGTAGGGCTGCGCAGTGGCGACGGGAGGCGCGGGAGCCTGCGGCGGGGCAGCAGGTTCCTCGGCTACGCGCGGCTCGGGTTCGGCCTGCGCTTCCTCGGCAGGCTCGGGCGCACCGAACAGCGCCGACTGGCCCGCAGCCTCAAGCTCCGCCGCAGAGGGCTGCTCGTCCTGCTCGTCCTCGTTTTCGAAGATGTCGGGAGAATCGTCCATCGTCGGCAATGGTAGGCGCTCGCCCCGCGCTTGTCAGGCAAAAGATCGGCAAAGGGACGGAAAAAGGAGCCGAGCGACCCGCCGCAATCCGGTGTGGCTGCTTCCTTCCGGACCTGACCAGGTTAACGAACGCAAACGTCCGCCCGACTCCCGGCGGCGCATATGGCGATGTCGGTGGATGAATGCAAGCGTCGCTGGCCCACCCCCAACCCCTCCCGCATGCGGGAGGGGAGCGAGGCTTGCCGAACCGAAGGTGAGGCTAGCTGCAGCGGGGTGGTTTTTTCCGACTTACCGAAAGTTGTCGGCGTAGGCCTGTATCTTGAGCGCGCGAGGCGGGGTGGCGTGGACGCGCGCGTCGATGCCGTAACGCGCGGCATATGCCTGCGCTTCCTCGGCGGAGGCGAACTTTAGCTGCACCTGCTGCTGCATGTCGCCCGAACCAGCCCATCCCATCAGCGGATCGGGCTTTTTCGCTTCGGCGGGCGCAAACTCAAGAACCCATTGGTCGATGAGGGCCTTGCCAGATTGCATGGCGTTCTTCGGGCGCTGATAGATGCGAGCAGTCATGAGGGTTCCCGTAATTCAGCCTTCGCTTTTTGAAAAGGCGTTCTTGGTCTTGAGGCTCGGTTTTTCCGTCCATGGCTCGTCTGGCCAGCGGTGCTTGGGGTAGCGGCCCTTCATCTCGCGCTGCACATCGCGCCATGAACCGCGCCAGAAACCCGGCAGGTCGCGCGTCGATTGGATCGGGCGACCGGCGGGGAAGTCAGCAAGCAGGAGCGGCGTGCCCTCACCGATCAGCGGATGCCGGTCGAGCGAACAGCGCCTGCACCCGCGCACCTCGACCGAGGACCGGCAGGATTGTCGTAGTCGGTAACGTGCGTGCCCGCCGGGCTGGCGACTCGCGCGGGGCCAGCCGGTCCAGCCTTTGGCGCGCACGTCCCAGTCGAGCAGGTTCAGCAGCGCTTCGGTGAGTTTGCCCTTGCTAACGGCCAGATCGCGCCGCCCTTCGAGCAACGGCGCGAGCCAGAGGTCCGCCGTTTCAACCAGCGCATCGGGCGCAAGCCCGGCGATCCCAGCATGGCCCGCGCGCGCCAGTAAGGCGGGCGGGAGTAGCAGGCAGGTCACTCACCGCGTTGCAGCAGTGCGGTGCGCACCGCTTCCGGGTCCGGCTCGGGGTCCGGTCCGCTCGACAGGACAATCGCGCCCAATGACTTCTCAAGCCGCGCCTCGATGCGCCCCTCGCTCTCGTTCCAGCGCACCAGAGAACGGCGCTCGATGCGGTCGGCGAAAGCGGCCTCGATCTCGCCTCGTCCAGCGCCACCGCGCCGGTAATGCGCGCGCCCGGCCCTGACCTTGCGCATCTCCGATGGCCAGCCAGTCTGCCCGTGCCAGCGAGGCGGGATCGAGCATGTACCCGCGCCCGCCAGCCGAAAGCCAGTGCTCGCCTGAAGCATCACGCCGCTTTGCCAGCATGTCGGGCCGCGCGAGGGCAAGGGACAGGCCGGGGTTGACCGCCTCGCCCACATTCCACGCCCGCAAGCTTTTCCCGCACGTTCCGCCCAGCGCGACGCCAGTTGCCGCGAAGCCTTGGCGCGCGGGGAGTTATCGCCGTTCCAGCGGTCGAGCCGCTGCAGCAGGTCCTCGCCGCGCCCGCCCAGTCCGCGCTCCTGCAGGAGCAGCGCCAGCCGCGCCGCCCCCTCCGCCTGCCCTGCCCGCGCGCCGAACAGCACCATCGCCGCCTGTTCGGGCGACATTGGCAGCGCGGCGACCTGTTCGCCAAACGCGGTGATCGCGCCCTCGCCATCAAGCGCCCCCAGCGCCAGCAACCGCTCGCGCGCCGAAGCAACCGAAGCCTCGGGCGGCGGATCGAGCCACGCGGCACTGGCCGGATCGCGCGATCCCCAGCGCGCCATCGACAGCACCAGCGGCGCAAGATCCGAGGTCTCGATCTCCGGCGGATCGAACGCCGCGCGCCCGGTATGCGCCGCCTCTTCCCAGAGCCGATAGGCCACACCCGGCCCCTGCCGCGCCGCGCGCCCGGCCCGCTGCGCCGCCGAAGCGCGACTGGCCCGGTGCGTCACCAGCCGCGAGACACCCGCCGCGCGATCGAACTCGGCGCGGCGCGACAACCCGGCATCGACCACCACCGAAACCCCGTCCAGTGTCAGCGAAGTCTCGCGCAATCGCGGTCGCCAGCACGATCCGCCTGCGCCCCTCAGGATCGCGCCGGATTGCGGCGCGCTGCGCGGCAGGATCGCACTGGCCGTCCGGCGGCAGGATCAGCGCATTGGGCAAGCTTCTCCGCCAGCCGCTCGCGTCGCTCGATTTCGCCGACGCCGGGCAGGAAGGAGAGCAGGTCGCCCTCCTCCTCGCGCCAGGCGGTCAGGATAGCCGAAGTCATCGCCTCCTCGACGCGCAGTTCGGGCCGCGCGCCGAGCCAGCGGATCGAGAGCGGATGCGCCTTGCCCTCGCTCTCGATAACCGGCGCATCGCCAAGCAGGCTGGCGAAGCGCGTGCCGTCAATCGTGGCCGACATGACCAGCAGCCGCAGGTCGGGCCGCAGCGCCTCACGGCTCTCGATGGCGAGCGCGAGGCCAAGATCGGAGTCGAGATGCCGCTCGTGCGCCTCGTCGAACAGGACTGCCGAAACGCCCGCAAGCTCGGGATCGTCGAGCACCGTCGCAACGAAGATCGCCTCGGTCATCACCAGCACCCGCGTCTTCGCCGAGCGCTTGCTGTCGAGCCGGGTGAGATAGCCAATGGTCTCGCCCGCCTTTTCGCCCAGCATGTCCGCCATGCGCTCGGCAGCAGCGCGCGCGGCAACTCGGCGCGGGCTGAGCAGGATCACCGTGCCCTCGCACCAGTCTTCGCTCAGCAAGGCAGGCGCAACCGCCGTCGTCTTGCCCGCCCCCGGCGGCGCGATCAGCACCGCCGCTTCCCGCTCGCGCAAGGCAGCATAAGCAATTGGTCCGGTTAGGTTACAACCAAAAATTACGATTAAATGGAATGGTGTGCATTCAGCTTAAGGTCGGGCGCGACCCTACGGCCATGCGGCAATCAATCAATAGCGCCGCGCAGCCGAGCAAAAGCTGATTCATAATCCGGCAAGCGCCATCGGCCATTGCCGAGCGCGCTTCGCCCGCCGGGAAGCAGGCGATCGAGTCGATGGCGCGCTGGGCGAACATGCGCGCGCGTTCGCGGGTAGCGGCGACGGTGTGCTTGTTGATGAGGTGGACTGCATGCGCGAGGTCTTCATCCTCGGTGCGGAACCCGGCGATGGCATCCTGCCAGAACTGGCGCTCCTCGGCATTGCCGCGCGCATAGGCGAGGATCACCGGCAGCGTCATCTTGCCCTCGCGGAAGTCGTCGCCCCGGTCCTTGCCCGATTCGCCCGCGTCAGAATCGTAGTCGATGGCGTCGTCGACAAGCTGGAAGGCAATACCGAGGTTGCGCCCGAAGCCGTCGAGCGCCTCTTCGTCCATCTCGCTGCGTTCGGCAACGACGGCGGCGATGCGCGTTGCGGCGGCGAAGAGTGCGGCGGTCTTCGAACCGATGATCGAGAGATAGCGTTCTTCGCTCGTCTCGATCTTGCGCTGCGCGACAAGCTGGTCGACCTCGCCCTCGGCGATGATCGCCGAAGCGCGGCTGAGGATCTTGAGCACACGCAAGGAGCCATCCTCGACCATCAGCTCGAACGCGCGGCTGAACAGGAAATCGCCGACAAGCACCGTCGCCGGGTTGCCGAAGACGATGTTCGCCGCCTCCTTGCCGCGCCGCGTTTCCGAGCCATCGACGACATCGTCATGCAGCAGCGTGGCGGTGTGGATGAATTCGACCGCCGCAGCGAGCTTGTGATGGCGGTTGCCTTCGTAATCGCACAGCGCCGCGCCCGCGACAGTCAGCATCGGGCGAAGCCGCTTGCCGCCGCCGGAGATCAGGTGTCCGGCCAGTGCCGGGATCAGCGGAATTTCGCTCTGCATCCGGTCGAGAATCACCGAATTCACCGCATTCATGCCCGGCGCGGTCAGCGAGAGGATCGGCTGAAGCGTAGGCTGCGCCTTACGGCTATTGAGGGGAACTATCTCTGCGCTCATGGTGCGGGGGCATTGCGCGTTTGGCCTCGGGTAAGCAAGTCGAAATCGCGCAACTGGCATTGCGCGAGGCGTCATGCTAGCGCGCGTGGCATGGGCAACGAGGCACCTTCCACCGATCCGGTTCTGGCCGGCTACCGTTCGAGTATCGACAACATCGATACCGCGCTGATCCACATGCTCGCCGAGCGGTTTCGCATCACCAAGGCGGTGGGCGAATACAAGGCCGAGATGAAGCTCCCGCCATCCGATCCGGGCCGCGAGGAACGGCAGATCGCGCGGATGAGGAAGCTGGCGCTCGATGCCAATCTCGACCCGGAATTTTCGGAGAAGTTCCTGCGCTTCATCATCGACGAGGTGATCCGCCACCACGAGCAGGCGGCGAGCAAGTAAGCGCTATTTGCTGCCCGCTGCCTCGGCGGCGCGGGGCAGTTTCAGGATCACCATCAACCCGCCAAGGTCTTCGCTTTCGGCAAGCTCGACTGTGCCGCCATAAATCTCCACCACATCGCGCACGATGGCGAGGCCGAGACCGGTTCCCGGCTTTCCGGTATCGAGCCGCGCGCCGCGATCGAAGATGCGGTCCCTTGCGGCTTCGGGGATGCCCATGCCGTCATCTTCGACCCAGATTTCGCAAAGCGCGGGATCGTCGCCCTGATCCACTGAGACAAAGACCGAGCCGCCGCCATATTTCGCCGCGTTCTCGATCACATTGCCGAGGATTTCCTCAAGATCCTGCTTTTCAAGCGTGACGCAGACTTCGCGGTCGCCGTCGAGGTCGAAGCGTGTGTCTTCGTAAAGCCGCACGACAGCGCGCAGCACCGCTTCGAGGCTGGTCCAGACGTTGGCGCGGGACATCCCAGCCGCGCGCCTGCCAACCGCTCTCGCCCGCGCGAGATGGTGATCGACCTGCCGCCGCATCACCGCCGCCTCGCGGATCACCGTGTCCGACAGGTCCGGCGCCTTTGCGGTCGCGGCATTCATCACCACGGTCAGCGGCGTCTTCAATGCATGAGCGAGGTTGCCAGCATGGGTGCGCGCTTCCTCGGCCTGTTTCTCGGTATGCGAGAGCAGCGCGTTCAGTTCCTCGACCAGCGGCTGCACCTCAAGCGGCAAGGGTTCGGTCACGCGGTTCGAACCGGTGGTGCGCATATTCTGGATCGCGCGCCTGACATGGCGCAGCGGGAACAGGCCGTACCAGGTCTGCAATGCTGCCATCAACAAGAGCCCCACGCCAAGCACAAGGAAGCTGTAGAGCAGGATCGAGCGGATCGAGGCTATCTGCGCGTTCAGTTCCTCGGTGCTGGCGGCGACAGTGAACCACCACTGCGTCTCGCTGCCCGGCAGGATGATCGAGCGTTCCATCACCCGCAGCGGCTCGCGCGGGAACTGCACGCTGTCATAGACATGCGGCTCGGCATCGAAGTGATCGCCGCGCACTTCCAATGTGCGATCCCAGAGCGAGCGCGAGGGGAAATCCTCGTGCCCCTCGCCCTTGATCTGCCAGTAAAGCCCCGAGTTCGGCTCAAGGAAGCGCTGGTCGCCCAGCGGTCGGTTGAAGAAGACCTCTCCGTCCGGGCCGATCTCTGCCGAACCGATCATCCCGGTCATGATATAGCCGAGCTGCTCGTCGAAGTTGTCGACAATCAGCGATGTCAGCGTCCGGTCGAGCGTCACCCCGCCGACCAGCAGCAGGACCGTGATCCAGCCCGCCGCGATCAGCATCATGCGCTGGCTCAGCGAGCCGGTATGCCCCGGCCTCGCCGCCTCCTGCGCAGGATCGCCCTCGGACGGAGCGTCAGTTGCGCGGAGCGTCGGCGGGGTCGTCGAGACTGTAGCCGAGTCCACGGATGGTGGTGATGACATCGGCACCCAACTTCTTGCGAATGCGCGTCACGAAGACCTCGATGGTATTCGAATCGCGGTCGAAATCCTGATCGTAGATGTGCTCGATCAGCTCGGTACGGCTGACCACCTTGCCCTTGTGGTGCATGAGGTAGGACAGCAACTTGTATTCCTGCGCGGTCAGCTTGACCGGTTCGCCTGCCAGCGTCACCCGGCCCGACCGGGTATCGAGCCGCACGTCGCCCGCGATCAGCTCGGACGAGGTATTGCCCGAAGCACGGCGGATCAGCGCGCGCAGGCGGGCGATCAGTTCCTCGGTCTGGAATGGCTTGGCGAGGTAATCGTCCGCCCCGGCATCCAGACCCGCCACCTTGTCCGACCAGGAATCGCGCGCGGTCAGCACCAGTACGGGAAAATCCCGGCCTTCCTTGCGCCACATGCCCAGGACCGTCAGCCCGTCGATCTCGGGCAGACCAAGATCGAGAATTACCGCATCGTAGTCCTCGGTCGAGCCCATGAAATGCCCGTCTTCGCCATCGGTGGACAGGTCGACGGCATAGCCGGTCTGTTCAAGCGTCGATTTGAGCTGGCTGCCGAGTGTCGGTTCGTCCTCGACGATCAGGATGCGCAATTCCGGTCTCCCTTATCAGACAGGCCCGCAATGCGACGAAAGCGACGGAGGGTCAAGGAATCGGCCCGCCCTGTACCCTATTTGGAATAGGAAAGAATCTTGCCGGTGCGCGCATCGACATCGACGAACATCACGCGGCCATTCTCGATGAACTTGAGGCGATAGGCCATCGCGGCAGGATCGTATTCGGGGCCGAGGTAATCCATCGACTTCATCTTGGGCAGCACCTTGCGCTCGATCTGGCGCAGGCTCTGGACGTTGCCGGCGCGCTGTTCCTTGCGCACCTGCCCCTGCTCGGGAGCGGGGTCGGCATGCAGCGTCGGCACGGCGAGGCCAAGCCGCAGCTGCAAGGGCGAGGACGGGAAGCAGGGACCGCATCATGCCTTCCTGCCTAATCGCGCCGGATTGAACAAGCCGTGAATGCCCCGGTCAGGATCGCGCCAGTATCCTCACCTCGTCATTTCGTATTTGACCGTGACCGTGGTCATCGTGCCGACCTGCCCCGGCTCGATCACCGTGCCTGCCGCATCCTTCGAAGCAGTAGTCACGACGATCTCGTTGCCGCCCTGGCGCATCATCCGCGTCTCGTAGGTTTCGGAAATTTCCGAAGCCGCAGTCCGGTAAAGCCCGACTGCTGAGTGTATTCCATTGCCCGCGACCGCGCATTGGTCAGCGCAAGCTTGCGCCCGGTCGTCTTGGCGTCCTGGTCCTTTTCAAGGCTGAAGTTGGGGCCATAGACATTGTTCGCACCCGCTGCGACCAAAGTATCAAGCGCCCGCCCGATCCCGTTCATGTCGCGCAGTGTGACGTTTACCGCATTGCTCGCGTCATAACCGATAAAGGTCGCGTCAGTGCCGTTGTTGTAGCGATACTGCGCGTTGAGGCTGAAGTTCGAGGTCTGGATGTCTTCGCGCGCAATGCCGATTTCGCGCAGCTTTTTAACCACGCGGTCCATCTGCTCGGCATTCCTACGCAGGGCTTCCTGCGCGGTCGGCGCGCGCACCGAAACGCCTGCACCGACCTGCGCAGTATCGGGTGTGGACATGACGGTCTCGGTAACCGTGAGTTCGACCACCGGGTTGGTGACCGCGATCTGGATTTCGGCAGCGGCGGCGGGACTGGGGAGCAGTATCGCGGCAAGCGGTGCGGGGACGAGAGAGCTGTACTTCATTGCAGAGACCTTTCGGATAGCTGGCCTTGTCCAAACGCAGATGCGGTTGCCGGGTTGCGTTGGGATCGCTAGGGCGCGGCACATGGCGACACCTCCGATCCTCTCTTGGGAAGGCCTTGGCCTGAATCAGGGCACGGGCTGGCTCTTTACCGGGCTGGACCTCCACATCGGCCCGCGCGACCGGCTGGCGCTGATCGGCAGGAACGGCGCGGGCAAAACCACGCTGTTGCGCCTGATCGCCGACGAGATCGAGGCGGACAAGGGCAAGCGCACGATCCAGCCGGGCATCAAGGTCGTGATGCTCGAACAGGACCCGTTCTTCACGGGTTACGAGACGTTGATGGACTTCGCCATCGCCGCGCCCGATGCGCCGCCGCGCCACGAGGTCGAAGCGATTGCCGACCAGCTTGGTATCGACCTTTCTCGCGAGGCGGCATCGGCCTCGGGTGGCGAACGGCGGCGGGCGGCGCTTTGCCGGGCCTTGGCGAGCGAGCCCGACCTGCTTTTACTCGACGAGCCGACCAACCACCTCGACCTTGGCGCGATCGACTGGCTCGAATCCTGGCTACAACGCTACACCGGCGCGTTCGTCGTCATCAGCCACGACCGCACGTTCCTCACCCGCCTGACGCGCTCGACGCTCTGGCTCGACCGGGGATCGCTGCGCCGCAAGGATGTCGGCTTCGGCGGCTACGAGGCCTGGGAAGAGCAGGTCTATGCCGAGGAAGCGCGCGCGGCGGAAAAGCTCGATGCGCGGCTCAAGCTTGAGGCACACTGGCTCGAACGCGGGGTGACCGCGCGGCGCAAGCGCAATGTCGGGCGGCTGGAGAAACTCTACGAAATGCGCGCGCAGCGGGCGGCGATGCTGACGCCCGGCGGCACGGCGAAGCTCAAGATCGTGGCGGACGACACCAAGACCAAGTCGGTGATCGTGGCGGAGGGCGTAACCAAGCGCTTCCCTCTCCCGGAGGGCGATGGCGAACGCACGATCATCCGCGATTTTTCGCTGCGCATCCAGCGCGGCGACCGCATCGGCATCGTTGGTGCGAATGGTTCGGGCAAGACCACGCTGCTCAAGATCCTGACCGGCGAACTCGAACCCGACGAGGGCGAAGTCACCCGCGCCAAGACGCTGGTCGGCACGGTAATCGATCAGCAGCGCAGCCTGCTCGCGCCCGAAAAGCGGCTACGCGACGTGATCGCCGAAGGCTCCGACTGGGTGGATGTGCGCGGGGTTCGCAAGCATGTGCAGGGTTACCTCAAGGAGTTCTTGTTCGATCCGGGCCTGATCGACGCCAAGGTCGGCACCCTCTCCGGCGGCGAGCGTTCGCGCCTGCTGCTCGCCCGCGAGTTTGCGCGGATGTCGAACCTGCTGGTGCTCGACGAGCCGACCAACGACCTTGACCTCGAAACATTGGACCTGCTGCAGGAAGTCATCGCCGACTATGAGGGCACCGTCCTGATCGTCAGCCACGACCGCGATTTCCTCGACCGCACGGTCACGATCACGCTCGGCATGGACGGCTCTGGCACCGTCGACATTATCGCGGGCGGTTATGCCGACTGGGAAGCGAAGCGGAAGAAGCAATCAGCGCCGAAATCCGTTCGTGTCGAGCGCAGTCGAGACACGCAGGCGCCCCCGCCACCCAAGCCGAAATCGACCAAGCTCTCCTACAAGGACCAGCGCGATTACGACCTCCTGCCCGCACGCATCGAGGAGCTCGATGCCGCAATTGCGCGGGATGAAGAGGCATTGGCCGATCCCGATCTCTACAACCGCGATCCCGGCAAGTTCGCTACGCTGACCAAGGCCCTCGAACAGGCCCGCACCGACAAGGATGCAGCGGAGGAGCGCTGGCTGGAACTGGCGGAGCAAGTCGAGGGCTGAGCCAGAGCCTTCTCACCCGATCCGGTAGAACCCCGCCACCCGGTCCAGCGCCAGTTTGAGCACCAGCTTGCCCGAGCGCGCGGGCCAGCCGAGTCCCTTTTCCGCATCGGCCAGCGATTCTCCCGCGCAGACCACGCGCCAGAGCACATCGGACAGTCCCGCCCCCGCTTCCGCCAGCGCGCCATCGAAGCGCTGCTTCGCGGCCATCTGCCGTTCGGTGGCGTTGAGCCCGCGCTCACCGCCCTGCCCCGAAATGCGCACCGGGTCCCAGCGCATCGTTAGCGAGGGCGAAAGCTGCGCGAACTCCCAGTCAGCGCGCAGCCGTTCGCCCGCGTCGAACTGCGCATCGGTCAGGTGGCCCCGCGCGTGCAGCCATGACAGCGGCGATTCGGCAAGGTTCACAGTCACCGAGCGCCCGCCCCGCCGCGCCGCGCGCCGCGTCGGCCCTTCACTCGTGAGTTCGCGTTCGACCAGTTCGCGCTTCATGCCCGTTCTCCTTCATTGGTGGAAAACGCGGCGTAGCCATTTGGTGATCCTGTAGGAAAGCGTTAAACCAATATGGTTAGTTAGGAGGGCGAAATGATCAACCGCATCCGAGACATTCGCAAGAATCTGGGCCTGACCTTGGCCGAAGTCGCCGCGCGCTGCGATCCGCAGACGACCGCACAGACCATCGGGCGGCTCGAAACGGGCATGCGCAACCTCTCGCTCGACTGGATGAACCGCATCGGCGCGGCTTTAGAGGTTGAGCCCGAATTGCTAGTGCGCGGTGAGGCAGATGCGCCGACGCGCGTGATTGCGCGGCTGACCGACGCAGGCGCCGAAGCGCTTCCCTCCCCGCGCGATGCGATCCTGCCCTCGGCGCTGGCGGGCGATGGCGACTGGCGGGCGATGGAGATCGAGGCAGCGGCGGGCGAATACCGCGCGGGCGACCAGCTCTGGCTGCGCGAAGTACCGCAAGCCGATCACCCGCGCCTCGTCAACCGCGACGTGCTGGTGCCGCGCCCCGGCGGCCGCTTTGCCTTCGGACGGATGATCGACCGCGATGCAACCCGCGTCGCCGTGCTCCCGCCCGGCACCGGCCAGCGCCAACTGGTGATCGAGCACCCCGAATGGATCGCGGTCGCCGAAATGCTGGTGCGCAAGCTCTGATGCGCGTCCTTTCGATTTCGACGCTGTTCCCGAACCCGGTGCGTCCCCAGTTCGGCATCTTCGTCGGCAACCAGATGCGCGGCGTGGTCGCACGCGGCGACGTCGACCTGACTATGGTCAGCCCCATCGGCATGCCGCCCTGGCCGCTCTCGACGCGCGAACCCTATGCCAGCCTGCGCGCGATCCCCAAACAGGCGGAGACGCTGGGGGTGCCAACGCATTACCCGCGCTTCACACTGATCCCGCGCATTGGCGGCGACAGCAATCCGGGCCGGATCGTGCGCGCCGTGCTGCCGCTGGCGAAGCGGCTCCATGCGGAGAAGCCCTTCGACCTCGTCGATGCCTCGTTCTTCTTCCCCGACGGCCCCGCCGCCGCCGCCGTGGCGCGCGCCTTGGGCATTCCGCTAGTGGTCAAATCGCGCGGCGCGGACATCCATTTCTGGGGCGCGCGGCCCAAAGCGCGGGCGCAAATCCTGGAGGCCGCCGCGCAGGCCAGCCGCCTCGTCGCCGTCTCCGAAGCGCTGGGTCGCGACATGGCGGCGATGGGCATGGATACCGGCAAGTTACGCATCCACTACACCGGGCTGGACCGCGAGAAATTCCGGCCCATCGACCGCACCGAAGGACGCAGGGCGATTGCGGAAAAGCTCGGCATTCCGGAAGGCGGGTCGCTGCTGGTCACCCCCGGCGCGCTGATCCCGCGCAAGGGCCAGGGCTATGTCATCGAGGCTTTGGCGGCCCTGCCGGACGCTCGCCTCGCGCTTGCTGGTGGCGGCGAGGATGACGCGGCGCTGCGCTCGCAAGCACGCGACCTTGGTCTGGGCGAGCGGGTGCATTTTCTCGGCATTGTCGGCCACGACATCCTGCCAACACTGCTCGGCGCTGCGGATGTCTTGGCGCTGCCCTCGGCAAGCGAGGGCCTTGCCAATGCCTGGGTCGAATCGCTCGCCTGCGGCACGCCGATCGTCATCACCGACATCGGCGGCGCGCGCGAACTGGTGAAGAGCGAGACTGCCGGGCGGATCGTCGAGCGCGATGCCGGGGCAATTGCCGATGCGGTGCAGGAGCTGCTCGCCAATCCGCCAGCGCCCGAGACCGTCGCGGCCAACGTCGAGCAGTTCAGCTGGACGCGCAACGCCGAACGGATCGTCGAAATCTGGCGCGAGGCGATGGGTTAGGTCAAGGCCCACCCCCAGCCCCTCCCGCAAGCGGGAGGGGAGCGAGACTTGCCGAGCCGCAGGCGAGGCTAGTCGCAGCGGGGTGGGCAAGGCTGTCCAGATCAGGACCGCGCGGTCTGTTCCCTTGCGATCCGCTCCTGCCGCTCGGTTTCGCTTTCCTTCGGCACGAAGCTGTCCGAGGTCACCTTGAGCCAGATCAGGATCGGCGCGGCCATGTAGATCGAGCTGTAGGTGCCGACAAAGATACCCAGTACGATCGAGATCGTCAGGCCGAACAGGCTGGCCGGCCCGAAGAACAGCAGCGGGATCAGCGCGACGAGCAGCGTCAGTGAGGTCATCACCGTGCGCGCCAGCGTCTCGTTGACCGAAAGGTCAAGCAGTTCGGCGAGCGGCATGCGGCGATACTTCTTCAGGTTCTCGCGGATGCGGTCGTAAACGACGATCGTGTCGTTGAGCGAATAGCCGATGATCGCGAGGATCGCGGCGATGATCTGCAGGCTGAATTCAAGCTGGAACAGCGCGAACATGCCCAGCGTCAGCGAAACGTCGTGAAACAGCGCGAACAATGCTCCGACACCGAACTGCCACTCGAAGCGCACCCAGATGTAGAGCGCAATCGCGAGCATCGCGGCGAGCAGCGCGTAGATCGCCTTTTCGCGGAATTCGCCCGAAACCTTGCCCGAAACGTTGTCGTTGCCATCGAGCCGGAAGTCGGGATGCGCGGCGGAAATCTTGCCGACGATCTCGTTGGCTATGCGCTGCGCAGCACCGGGATCGCCCTCTGCCTCGGCGGGCAGGCGCACGCGGATCGACACCTCGTTGGGCGCGCCGAAGCGCTGTATCACCGGTTCGCCATAGCCGAGTGAGCCGACCGTTTCGCGCAGTTCGGCGACCGGGGCCTCGGCAGACTCGGTAAAGGTCGCGCGGATTTCCTGGCCACCGGCGAAGTCGACACCGTAGTTCAGGCCTTTGGTCAGCACGAGGCCCCATGAGGCCGCGATCAGCAGGATCGAGACCACATAGAATGGCACGCGCCACTTGAGGAAGCCGATGTTGGTGTCGTCGGGGACGAGCTTGAGCAGTTTCATTTCTCTCGCCTCCTTATACGTTCAGGTCTTTGGGCTTGGCCTTGCGCAGCCACCCGGCGACCCACATGCGGGTCAGCGTCACCGCGGTGAAGACCGAGGTGAACAGGCCGATGATAAGCACCACGGCAAAGCCGCGCACCGGTCCGGAGCCGAAGAGGAACAGCAGCACACCGGCGATGAAGTTGGTGATGTTCGCGTCATAGATCGCGCGGCTCGCCTCGCGGTAGCCGTTCTCGACCGCCGCGACGACGCGTCTGCCCTTCTTGCGCTCCTCGCGGATGCGTTCGTTGATCAGCACGTTGGCGTCCACCGCCGCGCCGATGGTGAGCACGAACCCGGCGATACCCGGCAGCGTCAGGGTGGTGTTCATCACCGCCATGATGCCGAGAATCATCAGCACGTTGAAGACCAGCGCGACGGTCGAATAAATCCCGAAGCGGCCATAGGTGAGGATCATCAGCGCGACGACAAGCAGCGAGCCTATGCCCATCGCCAGAACGCCCTTCCTGATCGAATCCGCGCCAAGGTCCGGCCCGACGGTGCGCTCCTCGACCACGGTCAGGTCCACCGGCAACGCGCCGGACCGCAGCGAGATCGCCAGCCGGTTGGCCTCGTCGATATCGAAACCGCCCGAAATCTGCGCCGATCCGCCGAGGATCGGTTCGTTGATATTGGGCGCGGAAAGCACTTGTCCGTCGAGGATGATGGCGAAGGGCTTGTTGACGTTTTCGGTCGTCAGCTTGGCGAATTTCGCGCCGCCCTGCTGGTCGAAGGTGATCGAGACGACCGGCTCGTTGGTCTGCGGATCGAATGACTGCTGCGCGTTGGTCAGCTGGTCGCCCTTGATCCCGCCGAGGCGGCGCACGGCAATCGCGGGAACGCCATATTCCTCGGGATTGGCGTAAGGCACGATCTGCGAGCCCGGCGGGACGATGCCCTGCGCGACATCGCTGGGTGCAGCGTTCACATCGACCAGCTTGAATTCCAGCATCGCGGTCTGGTTGAGCTGATCCTTGAGCGCCTGCGGATCGTCAAGGCCGGGCACCTGCACCACGATGCGGGTGTCGCCCTGACGAATGATCGTCGGCTCGCGCGTGCCCAGCGCGTCGATGCGCTTGCGGATGACCTCGATCGCCGAATCCATCGCATTGCTGACCGCCTGATCGAGCCCGGCCTGCGTCGGTGTCAGCACAAAGCGGCTGCCATCGACCACCTGGATGTTCCAGTCGCGCTGCCCGGTCAGGCCCGCGCCATAGGTCAGCGGTTCGATCTCGTCGCGCGCGGCATCGATCTGCGAGGGATCGCGCAGCATGAACGAAAGCTGCCCGCCCTTGCGCGAGATGTCGCCGATGCGGATGCGCGGTTCGGCAAGGCGCAGGCGGGCAACGACAGCCTCTTCCATGTTCTCGATGCGCTGGTCCTTGACCTGCTCGGGCTTCGCCTCAAGCAGGATGTGGCTGCCACCGGCAAGGTCGAGGCCGAGGTTGATCTCGGGATCGGGAAGCGCCGAGGGCCAGGGCGATCCGGAGATCGTCCAGAGCGAAGGCAGCGCGGCAGCCGCCGCAAGCAGCGTCAGGCCCCAAAGCCAGATGCGCCGCCAAGTCGGGAAATCGAGCATCAGTGCTGCCTCTTCGCCATCGGGTGCCGGTTACCTGATCAGTCGTTCGCCGGCGGCGCGCCGGGCGGGATGATGTCGGCAATGGTGCTCTTGACGGTTTTGACCCGCACGCCCTGCGCAATCTCGACATCGGCATAGTCATCGTCGACGCGCGTAACCTTGCCGACGATACCGCCGCCGAGCATCACCTGATCGCCCTTCTTGAGGCCGCCGATCTTCGCCGCGTGTTCCTTTTGCCGCCGCATCTGCGGGCGAATGATGAGGAACCAGAAGATCAGCGCCATTGCGATCAGCGGCATGAACTGGATCCACGCGGGCGGCGTATCGCCCGCGCCTGCGGCCAGAAGAGTCAGGATGGAGGTGTTCATCTTGCGAAATTGCTTTCTTTTTTCGACACTTGCACCGCTAGTGCGGCATAGGGGGCAAGACGCGATGCAAGCCCCTTTCAAGACAAGGCGCGCGGTTAGCAACAATCGCGCAGGCTGGCAACGCAAGGCTGCGTAGGCGCGCGTCATTTACAGCACTTGCGTCGCGCGCAGGCCATGCCTATAGGCGCGGCTCCGGTCGGGACGTAGCGCAGCCTGGTAGCGCATCACACTGGGGGTGTGGGGGTCGGAGGTTCGAATCCTCTCGTCCCGACCAACTCTTTCTCCACACTGGCGAATTCGCACCCGCGGTCTCCTCGCGAAGGCCCTTTCATCGTGCGCGCGCGTCGCTATGTTTCCTGTCGATCAAGACCAACCGACAGGAGATTTCCCGATGGCCAGCGACACCCTCCACGCCCCGCGCGAGCGCCTCAGTGCCAAGACCCTCGCGATGCATCAGGCAATTACCTCGCTGATGGAGGAGCTGGAGGCGGTCGACTGGTATCGCCAGCGTGCCGACGATTGCGACGATCCGGCGCTGAAGGCGATCCTCCTGCACAACATGCGCGAGGAAATTGAGCATGCCGCGATGGCGCTCGAATGGCTGCGCCGCAATGACGACACCTTCGACAAGGAACTGAAGGAATACCTCTTCACCGAAGGCGACATCGCGCATCTGGAGGAAGAAGCGACGAAGTAGGAGTGGGCTCTATCAGGTAATTGCCACCCCTTAGCCAAATCGTCGGCCCGCACTCGATGCGGGCCAGGGCTCCTTTTTTGCGACGTCTGCCGAGAAGAAAGGCCCAGCCCCGTGTCGAGCACGGGGCGACGAGTAGCTGATAGTTCAGTTTGCCCACTCCAACAGACCGCCCCGCCCACAAACCATTTTCCTACACGAACCAATTCGGTTAAATGAACGAACTTCACTCTCCCGTGAGGTTCTCCACAATGGCAATTCTCGAAGCAATTATCGGTCCGGTCACCAAGATCATCGACAAGGTGATCCCCGATCCCGAGGCGCGCGACCGGGCCAAGCTCGAGCTTATCAAGCTCGAAGGCACGCGCGAGATGGAGATGCTCGAAACGCGGCTTTCCGCGATCATTTCCGAATCGAACTCGACCGATCCGTGGACCAGCCGCGCGCGGCCCAGTTTCCTCTATGTGGTGTACGCGATGATCCTCTGGGCGCTGCCGATGGGCATGATCGGCGCATTCAGCCCGGCGACCGCGAGCGCCATCGCCACCGGCATGAACAGCTATCTCAACGGCCTGCCCGAACCGCTCTATGCGCTCTTCGGCACCGGCTACCTCGGATATGCGGTGGTGCGGCAATGGGGCAAGACCAAGGGCACGGACCGCTAGAATTCGGGCGATATTAGCGAAACAATAACCTTCGCGCCCTACGGTTTTGCATCGAACCGCAATCAAGCAGTCCCGACGGAGACCACCGTGCCGAACCGTGCGCGCCTGTCCATCGCCATCAGCCTGATCCCCGCCATGGCGCTCGCCGGCTGTAACAGCCGCGAAGCCGAGCTTGCCGAGCGCAATGCGCAATTGCAGCAGAGCGCCCGGCAGCACCAGGCCGAAGCCGACACCGAACTCGCGTTCGAGCAGGAAAAAAGGCAGATTGCCCGCGAAAAGCGCAAGAAGGCGCTGTCCAGCTTCTATGGCAAGGACAGCGACACAGTCGAAGAATCGGACGAGGACGAAGACGCCGCCGACAGCCAGGACGAAGCGGATGAAACGCATTCGGGCTCGTGGGACGATCCGACTTCGGACTATTTCGACAACACCTACGCGGCGCCCGAAACAGCCGATGCCGGAGCGGGCGGCGGCGAGACGGGCGACGGGGAAGCTGCCGACGACGCCTGATCCGGGCAGAACGCTTGCACGCGTCGACGCGGCAGCCTAACGGCCAGCGCTCCAAGACAAGGCGGAACCCGGCGCATGGCAAGCAAGCTCATCTATGTCCTCAACGGCCCCAACCTCAACCTGCTGGGGCTGCGCGAGCCGGACATCTACGGCACGCAGACGCTCGACGACATTGCCGGGATGATCGAGGACCGCGCGCGCGAGCTCGATTGCGAGATCGAGATGCGCCAGTCGAACCACGAGGGCCACCTCGTCGACTGGCTGCACGAGGCGCAGGCCGAAGGCGCGCATGCCGTGCTGCTTAACGCCGCGGCCTATACCCACACCAGCATTGCGCTGCTCGATGCGATCAAGGCGATCAAAACGCCTGTTTTCGAGGTCCACCTGTCCGATCCGCATACGCGTGAGGAATTCCGGCACTTGTCTTATGTGGGTATGGCTGCTGCGGGCACCTATCAGGGCCACGGAGCGCAGAGCTATGTGCTCGCGCTCGAAGCGGCGGCGAAAATCTGATCCGTTCTGCGGCAAGTAATCCGTTCGTCTCGAGCGCAGTCGAGAGACGGCAGGTCAGCGCGGCTTCAACGTGTCTCGACTTCGCTCGACACGAACAGGGTTAATCGCCAGCCGATTCTTTAAATCCCCTCTTCGAACGGTACACCCGGCTCGTTCTTCGCGGCGCGGATCGTCAGCGAAGTCTTGACCGAATCGACATTCGGCGCGGGCGTCAGTTTCGAGGTCAGGAACTCCTGGAAGCTCTGCAGGTCGCGGCTGACGATCTTGAGGATGAAGTCGATTTCGCCATTGAGCATGTAGCATTCACGCACTTCGGCAAGCCCGCGCATGTGCTCCTCGAACTGACGCAGCGATTCCTCGGCCTGGCTCTTGAGGCTGACCATTGCGAAAACGGTGATCGAAAAGCCCAGTTTCGAGCCGTCGAGCTGGGCGTGATAGCCCTTGATAACGCCAGCTTCTTCCAGCGCGCGCACGCGGCGCAGGCACGGCGGCGGGGTCAGCCCGACACGCTCAGCAAGCTCGACATTGGTGATGCGTCCCTCGGCCTGCAACTCGGCGAGCAGTCGCCGGTCGATTGCATCGAGATTTACCATAATTTCCCCCGAATCCGGCTTCACGCCAGTTGCGGTGCCCCAAAGCAGCATTTCGCGCAAAATACAATCGCGCGGCGATAACAATATTATCCTTAGCAATTTCGTCCCGCTTTGCAACGCGCCCGCAGAACGCACTGTCGCACCTGCGGCCACCTGCTAGGAGGCATGCGTTCGCGATTCGCTGTTCGCGACATGGCCCAACCCGAGCGAGTTCGCGTGAACCCGATGCATTTCGACGACCGACTGGCGACCGTGCTGCGCACCCCCGCGCAGGGCAAGGTCATCGCGCGCGTGCAGTATCGCCAGCTGCTCGACCTGCTGGGCACGATGCCGGTGGAACAGCGCGGTGAGCAGGTCGATGCCGCCTACACGCGCCTGGGCGAGCTGACACAGGGGATTCCGGCCAGCGAGCGCGCGCAGATGTTGCGCGAAGCCGGGCTGCGGCTGCGCAATCCGCGCCTTGTCGCAATGCTGGCCGAAAGCGAGCCGCCGGTCGCGGGGGCTGCAATTGCGGGCGCGCAGCTAACCGAGGAGCAGTGGCTCGACCTTGTGCCTGCCCTGCCCGTCCAGGCGCGCGGCATCCTGCGCCACCGCCGCGATCTCGGGGCGAAGGTCGAGGCGCGGCTCGAACGGCTGGGCGTACACGATCGTGGGCTGCCACCCGGCGAAACCGTGGCTCAGCCCGCCGAAACGCCCGAGCCAGAGGTGCCCGCCAATGATGTGCTGGAGCTTGACGAGACCGCCGCCGAGCCGCAGCCTGACCCCTCCCCCGAACCGACCGCAATCGGCTCGATGGTCCGCCGCATCGAGGAATACCGCAGCAAGAACCTCACCCCTGCCCCCGTGCCCGGCATCGGCGATTCGCCGCGCCTGCCGCTGGGCGATGCCGAGCGCCCCGCCGCGATCGAACGCGCGCAGGCCTTCGATTTCGAAACCGACGCGGAAAGCCGCATTATCTGGGCCGAGGATGCCTATGCACCGATGCTCGTCGGCCTGCGCCTCGCGGCGATGGGGCCGGACGAACCGGTGCAGGGCAGCGACGCGCTTTACGCCCGCCACCGCCGCCGACAGCCGATCGACGGCGAAGTCATCGCCATTACCGGCGCACCCGCGATCGAGGGCGACTGGCGGATCGACGCTGCGCCGCAGTTCGACCTGCTCACCGGCCGCTTCACGGGTTATCTCGGCAAGGCCCGCCGCCCCGCTCCCGCAGAGGAATGCGCCGGCGTCGCGCCCATTTCCGAATCCGACCGCATGCGCCAGGTGCTCCATGAACTGCGCACCCCCGCCAATGCCATCCAGATGAGTGCCGAGGTCATCCAGCAGCAGCTCTACGGCCCCACCCCGCACGAGTACCGCGCGCTCGCCGCGATGATCGCGGGCGATACCGCGCTGGTACTCGCCGGGTTCGAGGAGCTCGACCGACTGGTGCGGCTGGAGACCGACGCGCTCGACATCGAGGAAGGCGAAGCAGATCTCGCCACTGCCGTCACCACCACCGTCTCGCAGCTTCAGGCGCATACGGCGCCGCGCCAGAGCGGCTTTGCGCTGCGACTCGACGACGAGCGCATCCCCGTCTCGGTCGCCCGCACCGAGCTTGACCGGCTGGTCTGGCGCGTCCTTGCCGCGATGGCGGGCGCAACCGCGCCGTCCGAATGGCTCGACCTGCGCGTATCCTTCGGCGCAGGACTGCCCTCGCTCGAAATCGAAATGCCCAGGGCGCTCGCCTCGCTCGACGACGACGCGCTCTTCGCCGCCCGCGCCGATTCGCGCCCTTCGCCTCTGGGCGGAGGCATGTTTGGCCTCGGATTCACCCTGCGCCTCGCGGTTGCCGAGGCCCGCGCGGCAGGCGGCGATCTCGAACGCGACGGAGATATCCTCAGGCTTTCCCTCCCCGGCTTGACCGAAATTGCGAGCAATCTTAGCCAATCGTGAGTAATTTCGCGCTATGGCTGCCTGACGTAATCTGGCGGCAATTGGGCCGCGCAATGGTAAACCGGGGAAACAGGCAGTCTTGCCAGCAGCGAACATCAAGGATGTCCCGGCACCGGACGCGCAAATCGCGTTCCCGGAAGGATTCGGCCCGAAATTCATCCTGACGGTCGATACCGAGGAGGAATTCAACTGGAACGCGCCGCTTGGACGCGAAGGCCACAGCCTTGTGACCGTGCCCGCGCTGCGCAAATTCCAGCAGTTTTGCGAAGGTTTCGGGATCGTGCCGATCTACCTGATCGACTACCCCGTTGCCTCCGCCACGAACGCCACCGAAGCCCTGGGCGAAGCGGTCTCTGCAGGGCGCGCGGAAGTCGGCGTGCAGCTGCATCCCTGGGTGAGCCCGCCATTCGACGAAGACCTCACCGCCTTTAACAGCTTTGCCGGAAACCTGCCTGCCGAGCTGGAGCGCGAGAAGTTCGTCCGCCTGCGCGACCTGATCGAGCAGAACTTCGGCGTTCCCCCGCGCATCTATCGCGCCGGGCGCTATGGTATCGGCCCAAATACCGCGCAGCTCCTCGCCGAAACCGGCGTAACGATCGACACCTCGGTGCGCGCGAACTTCGATTACAGCTACGAAGGCGGCCCCAATTTCCGCGAGCATCCGCTCAAGCCTTACTGGATCGACCGCGAGGCAGAGGTACTCGAACTGCCGCTCACGACGGTCTATTGGGGGCCGCTGCGCCAGCTGGGCGGCACGATCTACCCGCGCCTCTGGCGCATACCGACGGTGCGCGGCGTACTCTCGCGCCTCGGCCTGCTCGAACGCATCCCGCTCACGCCCGAAGGCGTCACCGCAGAAGAAGCGATCCGCGGTATCGACATCGCGCTCGACGAAGGCTTGCCGGTGCTGGTCTTCTCGTTCCACAGCCCCTCGCTCGCGCCCGGCCACACACCCTATGTGCGCAATGCCGAAGACCTCGACGCGTTCTACGACTGGTGGCGCGCGGTCTTTGCGCACCTCCAGCGCCGCAACGTCGCGCCATCATCGGTTTCCGACGTGCTCAACGCGGTCTCGCTTGCCTAGCGCCCCCATGCAGTATAACGCGCCACTGCCTGCCTCGGCGACGGTCGGGGCAGGTTCGTTCGTTGCAGGATGGCAACGGCTGGTGGTTCGGGCCTGTAGCTCAGTTGGTTAGAGCTGGCCGCTCATAACGGCTAGGTCGCGGGTTCGAGTCCTGCCGGGCCCACCATCGCCATCCGACGCGGACCGGTTCGGGGAGTAGCGCAGCCCGGTAGCGCATCTGCTTTGGGAGCAGAGGGTCGCAGGTTCGAATCCTGTCTCCCCGACCAACATTCTGATATCAGCCATTCCCAATCAGTCTCAAAATCTCCCGAAAGCGACTGAATTTCAGAGAATTACTGGCTCATTTCCATCTCATCCTGTCTCGATCAAGTTCAGGGCAGCCTGTTGGTATGCTGGTAATTGAGTTGGTATGATGGTAGGCTGTAATGCAGATACC
>JAWKXP010000029.1:0-28899 GCA_041396945.1 Sphingomonadaceae bacterium
GAGTGCGCGGTGACGGAAAAGAAGACCCTCAAACTCCGCTCCCCCTCGGACCAGACCGAACCTCCCGCGCTCAAAAAGAAGGGCCGCGGGTGGGAGATTTCCGAATCGCGGCTCGATGCGCTGCACGAGCAGGCGCGCGAGATGCGGCGGTTTTCGACCGAGGCGCACAAGGCATTGGCCGAGCGTTTCGCCAAGGCGGACCTCGGGCGCTACACCTTCAAGCGGCACGCGGTTGTCGGCTCGGCGATTGTCGATTTCAACTGCCACAACCTCGGCATGGCGATCGTCATCGAAGAGGAAGGCGACAACGAGGCGCTCACCCGCCGCCGCGACAAGAGCCTTGAAGCCGTTGGCATCCGCACGATGCACATCAAGGCCAGCGACATCCTCACCGACATCGACGCCGTGCTCCAGCGGATCACCGCCGGCATGCGCCTGCGCATCGCCGACAAGAAGGAAGCGCGGCGCGCGCATCGGCAGAATTCTGCGCCGGGTGAGGGATGATGGCGAAATACTCCTATTCGTCATTGCGAGCGCAGCGAAGCAATCCAGGGCCTCTGGCGTCACGCGGCTGGATTGCCGCGTCGCCTGCGGCTCCTCGCAATGACGACTATTTTTGTGAGACGAACTGAATGCTGAAAATTGAAAACCTCCACGCCACGGTTGGCGGCAAGGAAATCCTCAAGGGACTGACGCTCGAAGTGGGCGCGGGCGAGGTCCATGCGATCATGGGCCCGAACGGGGCGGGCAAGTCGACGCTGTCCTATGTGCTGGGCGGGCGGCCCGGTTACGAGGTGACGGGCGGCTCGGTGAGCTTCGCGGGCAAGGACCTGCTCGATCTCGAACCGCACGAGCGCGCGGCGGCGGGCTTGTTCCTTGGCTTTCAGTACCCGGTCGAAATCCCCGGCGTCTCTTTCGTCCAGTTCCTGCGCGAAGCGGCCAATGCCCAGCGCGCGGGGCGCGGCGAAGAGCTGCTCTCGGGCGGCGAATTCCTCAAGCTCGCGAAGGAAAAGGCGGGGTTGCTCAAGCTCGACATCGACATGCTCAAGCGGCCGGTGAACGTAGGCTTTTCGGGCGGCGAGAAGAAACGCGCCGAGATGGTGCAGATGGGCATCCTCGATCCCACCTTCGCGGTGCTCGACGAGACCGACTCCGGCCTCGACATCGACGCGCTGCGTGTGGTGGGTGAGGGCATCAACACGATCATGCGCAGCGCCGACAAGGGTGTGCTGCTAATTACGCACTATCAGCGCCTTCTCGACATCGTGAAGCCCGACTGCGTGCATATCCTCGCCGGTGGCCGGATTGTGAAGACCGGCGGCCCCGAACTCGCGCTGGAACTCGAAGAGCAGGGCTACGAGGCGGTGGCGTGATGGCTCGGAATCGCGAATACCTCCCCCGCCGGGGGAGGGGGACTACCGCAGGTGGTGGAGGGGGCTGGCGCAGCGCCAGCCAATCCCCCTCCGTCAGCACTTCGTGCTGCTACCTCCTCCGAGGGGGGAGGGCCCGATGACGCTGACCCTTCCAACCACGCGCGACGAGGACTGGCGCTATGCCAGTGCCGCCGAGCTAGAGGCGCTCACGCCCGAAGTGCTCGACGACTGGCACGAGGCGACGCTCGCGCCGGGCGAGACCTACACCAAAACCCTGATCTTCAATGAGAAAATTCCCGGCCTGCACCGCGTGCGGCTTAATGTCGGCGAGGGCGCGCGCGCCGAGATATTCGCGATAGTTGCCGCCGCACCATTTGCCCGCCTCGAGGTAGACGTGACGCTCGCAAAAGGCGCGCATTTCGAATTCGGCGGAGTGACCTTGGGCGGCGATGGCACGCAGGAAATCGTCACCCGCGTCCATCATGCGCCCCATGCCACCTCGAACCAGACAGTGCGTTCGGTGCAGTGGGGCCAGTCGGTCGGCAATTTCCTCGGCCGCATCGAAATCCCCAGGGACTCGCAGGAAGTCGACGCCGCGCAGAACTTCAAGGCGATCCTGCTCGAAGCGGGCGCGACTGCCAACGCCAAGCCCGAACTCGAAATCTTCGCCGACGACGTAAAGGCCGCCCACGGCGCTGCCATTGGCGCGCTGGACGAGCAGGCGGGCTTCTACATGGCTTCGCGCGGCATCCCGCCGCACATCGCGCGCAAACTGCTGGTTCGCGCCTTCATCGCCGATGCCTTTGCCCAAATGCCGGACGAGGACGAGCGCGACGCGATGCTCGAACAGGCGCTGGCGGTGCTCGGAGATGACCTGTGAGGGCGCTGCTGCTTGCGATGGCACTTCCGCTGGCGGCTTGTGCTTCGAATGGGGCAGGCGAGGGTGTGCCGCGCTATCTTGAGCAGACACCCTATCGCCAGACCTATGCAAGCCCGCTGGCGGTCGCCGAGGCGCTCGTTGGCCAGTATCCCGAAACGATGGAAGCCGGGCCGACGATGCAGCTCGATTTCGTACCCGAGCCGGGCAATGCCGAGCGGCTGGTGCTGACCGTTACCATTGAGCCGGTGCTCGACGATTCGATTGCCGCCGAGGAATGGCGCGCCGTTCTCTCGCAAGGCACCGACATGCGCTGGAAAATCGAAACGCTCGGCCTCAGGCGCAAATGCTCGCGCGGGCCGGGCATGGGGAAATGGGGGGCGCAGATATGTCCCTGACCGAAACCCTGAGCCACCGTGCCGATTTCCCCGGCCTTACCGCGCCCGGCGGTGAGGCCTGGCACTATCTCGACACCGCAGCTACTGCGCAAAAGCCCCAGGCCGTGATTGACGCCTGTGCCCGCGCGATGGGTGCGGACTATGCGACCGTGCATCGCGGCGTCTATGCGCGCTCGGCGGAGATGACGCTGGCGTTCGAGGCGGCGCGGCGGCGCGTGGCGCAGTTTATCGGCGGGCAGGAAAGCGAGATCGTCTTCACGCGCGGCGCGACCGAGGCGATCAATCTTGTCGCGCAGACCTGGGGACTCGCGAACCTCAAGGCGGGCGACCGCATCCTGCTTTCGACTCTCGAACACCATTCCAACATCGTGCCCTGGCAGCTGCTCGCCGAGCGCACCGGCGCGAAGATCGACGTCTGCCCGCTGACCGACGACGGTCGGATCGACCTCGACAAGGCGGCGAAAATCCTGAAGCGCGGGCACAAGATGGTCGCGCTGGCGCACGTCTCGAACGTGCTCGGCTCGGTGCTCGATGTCGCGAAAGCGGCGGAGCTGGCGCACAATGTCGGCGCGAAGCTCCTGATCGACGGCTGCCAGGCCGCGCCGCGCCTGTCGCTCGATGTCGCGGCGATGGACTGCGACTTCTACGTCTTCTCCGCGCACAAGCTTTACGGGCCGACCGGTATCGGCGCGCTCTGGGCGAAGGCGGAAATTCTCGACGCCATGCCGCCCTGGCAGGGAGGCGGCGCGATGATCGACCGCGTGACCTTTGCCGAAACGACCTACGCCCCCACGCCGCAACGCTTCGAGGCGGGCACCCCGGCGATTGTCGAAGCGATCGGGCTCGCCGCCGCGATCGACTATGTCGAAGGCATCGGGCTTGAGACGATCCACGCGGGCGAAACGGCGCTCGCCGCCCGGCTGCGCGAGGAACTTACCCGGATGAACGATGTCACCGTCTTCGGCCCGGCCGAGACCGCAGGCATTGTCAGCTTTGCGATGGACGGCGTGCACCCGCACGATCTCGGCACGATTCTCGACGAGGAAAACGTCGCGATCCGCGCCGGGCACCATTGCGCGCAGCCGTTGATGGACCATCTCGGTGTACCGGCGACCGCGCGCGCGAGCTTCGGGCTCTATAACGATGAAAGCGATATCGAGGCGCTCCTCAAGGGGATCGAGCGCACGAGGAGGATTTTCGGCTGATGGATAAACCGGACGAGAACAAGGGTTATGTTGCCGCGCCTGCGCCCAATGCGGAAGTGGTCGAATCGGCGACCAAGCCGCCGCGCGCGCGCGTCGATGACATCGCGCCGCCCGAGGAAACGGCGGGCGAAAAGCTGGGGCGCAAGAAGGACTATCTTGAGGGCTTCCTGCAGGAAAAGCCTGCGGACGTTGCGCCCAACGCCATCGGCGGGGAGCTCTACGAGGCGGTCGTCGCCGCGCTCAAGGAGATCTTCGATCCCGAGATCCCGGTGAATATCTATGACCTTGGCCTTATATACGGAGTGGACGTCGACGCCGATGGCGGGGTCGTGGTGACGATGACGCTGACCACGCCGCACTGCCCGGTCGCCGAATCGATGCCCGGCGAAGTCGAACTGCGCGTCGCCGCCGTTCCCGGTGTGCGCGACAGCGAGGTGAACCTCGTCTGGGACCCGCCCTGGGACATGGCCAAGATGAGCGACGAAGCGCGCCTCGAACTGGGAATGCTGTGATGACCGATACGAAGACCCGCAAGCTGCCCGCCGCCGTGACGCTCACGCCCGCCGCCGAGGAGCGCGTGGCGAAGCTCATGGCGCAGGCACCCGAGGATGCCATCGGCGTCAAGCTTTCGACCCCGCGCCGGGGCTGCTCGGGGCTCGCCTATTCGGTCGATTACGTCACCGAGGCGAACCCGATTGACGAGCGGATCGAGACGCCGGGCGGCGTGTTCTTTATCGACGCCGCATCGGTGTTGTACCTGATCGGCAGCACGATGGACTGGCAGGAAGATGACTTCACCGCCGGCTTCGTTTTCGACAACCCCAATGCCACCGGCGCCTGCGGCTGCGGTAAAGCTTTACGGTATAGACGTTTATAATGGCATATTCAGGCCGCTCCCCAACCACCCGATATCGTGCAGGTAAGCTATCGGGGTTGGGAGGGGCGGCCGACCTGGCAATACATAAAGTCGCGATTAGCGGGTAAAGCCCGATCTTCCTCAAGGAAGTCGAGCACCGCCTGATCAGTACTCATCGACCTGGTCGTTGCCGTCGATCTTGCCTTCGAGCCACATCTGCTCGTTGGTCGTGACGGCGCGGTCCGCTTCGACGCGCTCGTCGATCGATGGGCCCTCGTCGCCGTCCTTCATGCCAAGCGCATAGCCGATTAATCGAAAAAGTTGCCGCTCACGGTCGATTTCGCCATGCGCGCGGCGAAGCGGCCGAGCGAGGGGCGATGGTCGTTCATGAAGGCTTCGAGTTCGGCGGCACGCTCGCGGCTGACGGCGGTATGGTCGGCAAATCCGACGAGGTACTTGCCGACGCCCTGCACAAAGAGGCGCTTCCATTCAGGCGAATTGGCCGAGTCCAGCGCCGCATCCTTGATGCGATAGAGCATATCCGCCTCGGCGCGGCTGACCCCTGCGGGGCGATCGCTGCCCGAGGCAAAGATGATGCGGCGCATCAGCTTGGCCTCGGCTTCGGTGACGTTGCCCTTTTCGAGGCCGCCGCCGCAGCGCGTGGGGCCTTCGCCTGTGAGCACCGCGCGTTCGATCTGGCCAGCGCATGGTCGCGCAGGCGTTGCGGCACGTCGCGCGCGTTCGAATACGCGTACCAGCAGTTCAAGCTCGACGAGGCTGTCGACCTTGCCGTCATGGTCGATGCGCGCCATCAGCCACTCGCCTTGCTCGTCGGTGACGTAGCCCTTGGGTTCCAGTGTGTTGACGATGAACTCGCCCAGCGCCTCGACGAAGAAATCGGACCATTCGCAGGAGACGTCGGAGACGGCATCGTTGATGGCAAAAAGCGCTTCGGCCTCGTCGGGCCGGATCCTGCCGTCGCTCCAGCCAGCCTGGCGCAGCGCAAGGATTTCCTCCGCCGTGATCACCCCGTCAGCCGCCGCGTGGTCGGCGATATCGCGAAAATGCATGCTCATGGTCTGTAAAACCCCCGAAATTCGAGGGCGGACCATGGCCGAATATGTTTAAATCGCGGTTACCGACCGCCGCGCAGCGCACGCACGCAGGACGATTTATCGACATCCTTGCCGTCGGAGGCGCGGCGGGCCTCTACCCAAGTCGCGACGGGCGCGGGGCTTTGCGAGGTCGGATAGAGGAAGATGTCGAGCACGCAGGCGGTGCCGGAGAATTGCAATTTGCGGGCATCGCCTTCCCAGACATTGAGCCGGGGCGTGCCGAACTGGCCGACAAGCTGGCTTTCGCTCGCCCCGATCACGCCTTCGAGGCCGGGCGAGGTGTCGAGGCGAGGATCGCGCGCGCCTTGCGGTGTGGGTGCGCGCACGGTCGTCGGGGCGCGATAGGCGGGGGCGGAGACGGTCGCCCCCGAGCCCGAGGAGACGCAGGCCGAAAGGCTCGGAACCAGCAGCGCGAGCGCCAGATACCTAGGGTTCATGCGAAATTGCTCCGGATCGATGGACAAGGTGCGTTGCGAATGCCGCACCGAATACCGGCGCGAGCAGGTTTACGAAAGGGACGAGGAAGGCACCGGCGACGATCATCCCCATCGTGAATCGTGTGCCCGGCGACAGGAAGAGGTGCATCGGGTTTGTCTTCATGGCGAACCCAAACCATTTCGGTTAACTCGCGGCCCACCAGAACGGCATTCACCAGTAGGAACACGATCGCCGGGCCTATCGCGGTGAACAGCAGGAACAGCGCAACCGGCGCGGCCAGCAGGTTATAGCCCAATGCGCGCAAGGCCCCGCGCAGGGCGATCCGCAACTCACGATTGAATGGCAGCGTCTTCGCCGATGCGAGCGCGGTAGGATAATGCTTCGCCTCGACCGCCTTGACCACCTCGTCCGCGTGGAACTGCAGCACGGCCACCGCAAGGATGCGCCAGAGCAGCCAGCCACCGATCACCATCAGCACGATCGAGAGCGCGCCGCGTATCCCATCCGCGCCCGCGACAAGCTCCTCGGTCAGTCCGGCCCAGTCCAGCAACCAGTGGAGCGCATACCAGGAGACCGTCGCCAGCACGACGAAGATCGCCAGCGTTATTGCGATGCATTTTATAAGGATGCGCAGGATCGAGCGATCGAACAGTTGCCGCAGGGCGAGGGAGAAGGCGGTCGGCATCTTGACCGTCGAATCGCGCTTCGGGCGAGGCCTGTCAATCGGCATCGCCCTTGCCGCGCGGCATGGCGAGCGCTAGGCGCGCCCGATCACACACGAATTGCGGGGAAAGCCGAGAATGTCCGATCCGAAATATGCCGTCGTCGCCATCGGCAACGCCATCGTCGATGTCATGGCCCCCTGCGAGGACGAGAAGATCGCGGCGATGGGCATGACGCGCGGCGGCATGGCGCTGATCGACGCGGATCAGGCGCAGGCGCTCTATGCCGAGATGGGCCCCGCGCGCGAGGTTTCTGGCGGCTCGGCGGCGAACACGCTGGCCGGGCTCGCGGCGCTCGGCTCGACCTGCGGTTTCATCGGGCAGGTCGCCGACGACCAGCTTGGCGAGGTTTTCGCGCATGACATCCGCGCGGGCGGCATCGACTTTGCCACGCCCGCGCGCCCCGGCGAGCCGCCGACGGCGCGCTGCCTGATCTTCGTCTCGCCCGACGGCCAGCGCACCATGAACACCTTCCTCGGCGCATCGCAGTTCCTACCCGCCGCCGCGCTTGACGAGAGCATGATCGCCGATGCCGCGGTGCTTTACCTCGAAGGCTATCTTTGGGACCCGGAAGAGCCGCGCGCCGCGATGCGCAAGGCCATCGACGCCGCGCGCGGGGCAGGCCGCAAAGTCGCCTTCACGCTCTCCGACGCCTTCGTGATCGAGCGCCACGGCGACGACTTCCGCGCGCTGATCGCCGAAGGCCTTATCGACATTCTCTTCGCCAACGAGGTTGAGTTGGGCGCATTGACCGGCGAGGCCGATTTCGACGCCGGGATCGCCGCGCTTGCGCCAAAGGTGCCGGTGCTGGTGGTGACGCGCAGCGAGAAGGGCGCGGTTGCGGTTTCGGGCGGCGAGCATGCGATGGTGCCCGCCGAACCGATCGACAAGGTGATCGACACCACCGGCGCGGGCGATCTGTTCGCCGCCGGCTTCCTCCACGGCCATGTCGAAGGCAGGCCGCTGGGCGAATGCCTGCACCTCGGCGCAATCTGCGCGCGCGAGATCATCTCGCACTACGGCGCGCGGCCCGAAGCGGACCTTAAGGAATTGGTGCACGCGAAACTGGGTTAGCCCTGACCCCCGTTCGTCTCGAGCGAAGTCGAGAGACGGGAGCGCCTTGCCAGCCTGTCTCGACTGCGCTCGACACGAACGGGAATTGGATCAGTCCGCCGCTTCCCGCTCCACTTCGCGCCAGCCGATGTCGCGGCGGCAGAAGCCGGTGGGGAAGTCGATCCTGTCGACCGCGCGGTAGGCTGCGGCCTGTGCATCGGTGACCGTTGCGCCTGAGGCGGTGACGTTGAGCACGCGCCCGCCGTTTGCCACCAACGCGCCGTCGATCAGTTTCGTGCCCGCATGAAAGACCTTCGCGCCGTCCGCTTCGGCCTCGTCGATGCCCGCAATCGCGCCGCCCTTTTCGGGCGTGCCGGGATAACCCTTCGCGGCCATCACCACCGTCATCGCCACATCGTCGGCAAACTCGGGCGTAGGCATCGCCGCCAGCCGGTTTTCGGCACAGGCGAGCAAATATTCGCCAAGGTCCGACTCGAGCCGCATCATAAGCACCTGGCATTCGGGATCGCCGAAGCGGCAGTTGTATTCGATCAGCTTCGGCCCCTCGCTGGTTAGCATCAGACCGGCATAGAGCACGCCCGAATAAGGCGTACCGGCATCGGCCATCGCCTTGACCGTGGGCACGACGATCCGCGCCATGACCTCGCCCTGCGTCAATGCATCGAGTACCGGCGCGGGGCTGTAGGCGCCCATGCCGCCGGTGTTGGGCCCCGTATCGCCTTCACCGACGCGCTTGTGATCCTGCGCGGTTCCGAAGGGCACGACGGTCGCGCCGTCGGTCAGCGCAAAGAAGCTGGCTTCCTCGCCTTCGAGGAATTCCTCGATCACGACTTCCGCACCGGCCTCGCCGAAGCGGCCTTCGAATATCTCGCGCACTGCAGCCTGCGCTTCTTCCATCGCCATCGCCACAGTCACGCCCTTGCCCGCCGCGAGGCCATCTGCCTTGACCACGACCGGCGCACCGAACCGCTCCAGCGCCGCCATCGCATCGGCCTCGTTCCTGCAATGCGCATAGCCAGCGGTCGGGATATTCGCGCGATCGCAAACGGCCTTGGTGAAGGCCTTGCTGCCCTCGAGCTGCGCGGCCTGCTTGCCCGGCCCGAAGACCGCGATGCCCGTTGCGCGCAAGCTGTCGCCAAGGCCATCGACCAGCGGTGCTTCCGGCCCGATCACGACCAGTCCGATCGCCTCCGCCTCGCAAAATGCCACGACCGCCGCGTGATCCGCCGCATCGAGCGCGACGCATTCGGCGCATTCCGCCATGCCCGGATTGCCCGGTGCTGCGAAGAGCTTGTCGCAGAGCCTGGATTGCGCCAGTTTCCATGCCAGCGCATGTTCGCGTCCACCCGATCCCAGAAGCAGGATATTCATGCCCGACCCTTCGCCTTTCGATGATTCCGATGCTCCGGGGCTGGTAGCGAAGCAATCGGCGGGCGACAACGCTGCGCCGCTCTCGATCAGCGAGATTTCCGCTCGGCTCAAGCGCACGGTCGAGGATCGCTTTGGTTTCGTGCGGTTGCGCGGTGAGCTTTCGGGGGTGAAGCGCGCGGCTTCGGGTCACCTCTATTGTTCGCTCAAGGACGAGAAGGCGGTGATCGACGCGGTGATGTGGCGCGGCAATACCTCGCGGCTCGCGTTCAAGCCCGAGGACGGGATCGAGGTCATCGCCTCAGGCAAGCTGACGACCTATCCGGGGCGTTCCAAATACCAGATCGTTTGCGAATCGATGGAGATCGCGGGCGAGGGGGCCTTGCTCGCGCTGCTCGAAAAGACGCGCGCGCGGCTTGCTGCCGAAGGGCTGTTCGATGCCGAGCGCAAGCGGCGGCTGCCCTACCTGCCGCGCACGATCGGCGTGGTGACATCGCCGACCGGCGCGGTGATTCGCGATATCCTCCACCGCCTCTCGGACCGCTTTCCGGTGCATGTCGTCGTCTGGCCGGTACTGGTGCAGGGCGAGGGTGCGGCGGCGCAGGTGGCGAGCGCGGTGCGCGGATTCTCGGCGATGGGAGAGGGCGGACCGGTAGCGCGGCCCGACCTTGTGATCGTCGCGCGCGGCGGCGGTTCGATCGAGGATCTCTGGTCGTTCAACGAGGAAATCGTCGTGCGGGCCATCGCCGAATCGTCGATCCCTGTCATTTCCGCCGTGGGCCACGAGACCGATACGACATTGGCCGATCACGCCGCCGACCTGCGCGCGCCGACGCCGACCGCTGCGGCCGAAATGGCGGTGCCGGTGCGCGCCGAACTTGCCGCACAGCTTGACGAATATGGCCTGCGCCAGCGCCGCTCGGTGCTGCGTCCGGTGACGCTGGGGCGCGAGCGGCTGGAAGCGCGGGTGCAGCGTTTGCCCAAGCCGGAGGCGCTGCTGGCGCAGGCGGCACAGCGGCTTGACGAGGCAGGCGAGCGGCTGCGGCGCGGCCTTAAGGATCGTGCCGGGGCCGAGCGCGAGCGGCTGGGAGATTTGGCGCGCGGGCTCTCGCTGCCGTTGATTCGCAACCGGCTTGCCAATGCGGGCGAGCGGCTGGCGCGGACGGGACTTTCGCCGGTGCTGCTCGAACGGCGGCTGACCGGGGCAAAGGACCGGCTGGCCGGGTTGGAGCGCGTGCTCTCGCAGCTTGACCCCGACAAGCCGCTGGCGCGGGGCTTTGCAAGGGTGACCGATGCGGCAGGGCAGACGCTGACCTCGAAAGCGCAATCGGCGAAGGAGCCTGCGCTCGTCCTCAAGTTTGCAGATGGCGACTTGCCGGTCACAGTCGGCGCTTCGGGCTCGCCGCCCCCTGCACCGCGAAAGCCGCGCCCGAAAAGCGAAAATACACGACAGGGCGATTTGTTTTGAACGGCTTGCTCTGGTAATCGGGCGCCATGTTGATGTCATCGCCAGATCGCACCGCCAAGCTCCACTACGGCCCCAACGGGTTCCGCGTCATCAAGGGCGGCAACCACGTCCTTTGCGCCGTCACCGCCGAAGCCATTTCGCTCGAATCGCTGCGCTACTGGTGCGTCGAGCGGCAGGAAGCCTATGCCAGCTGCGAGATCGCAACCCGGCGGCTGACGGGGCAGGCATGATGCGCTTCCTTGCGCTTGGCGCATGCGTCGTCCTAGCGGGCTGTATCGCGAGCGAGGAGCCTGAGGCACCCGGCGCAATGGCCATGCCCGCGACGGTCGAGGCGGCTCCGGCCCCGCCGCCACCGCCTCCGCCCAAACCAACGCGCCCCGCGACCTTCTCCTATGCCGGCGAGATGACGCAGGGCGGCTGGATCCGTGGCGTCGCGCCCGGCGGTACGCAGTCGCTGACGCTGGGCGGTGCGCCGGTCGGGGTCGCGCCCGATGGCACGTTTTTCGCTGCGTTTGATCGCGACGCAGGCCCTGCCACGACGCTCAGCGCGACGCTCGCCGATGGTCGGCAGGTTTCCAATCCGCTGACGATCTCGCCGCGCGCCTGGAACATCGAGCATATCAATGCCGCGCGCCGGGGCGGCGGGCCATCGGCCTCGTTCATGGAGCGACGGCGTCCCGAACTGGCGCGGATCGGCGCGGCGCGAGCCAAGGTGACAGGTGCGCAGGGCTGGAAGCAGGACTTCATCTGGCCGGTGAAGGGGCGCATTTCGGGGCGCTTCGGCTCGCAGCGGATCTATCGCGGCGAGCCCGGCAGCTATCACGGCGGCATCGATATCGCGACCGGCGGGACCGGCACGCCCTTCGTCGCCCCTGCCGATGGCGTGGTGATCCTTGCCGCTGAAACGCCCTTCACGCTCGAAGGGCATCTGCTGATGATCGACCACGGCATGGGGCTGAACTCGGCCTTCCTGCACTGCTCCGCCTTGCTGGTGCGCGAAGGCGAGACGGTAAAGCAGGGGCAGGTCATCGGCCGCATCGGTGCAACCGGGCGCGCGACGGGGCCGCATCTGCACTGGGGCCTCAAGTGGAACAAGGCGCGGCTCGATCCGCTGCTCTTCACCGGGCCGATGAACTAAGGTTGCACCGGCGCAGCATTGCGCTACTGCGCGCGGGTGCGCCGCGTGCTTGCCCTTGTCATCGTGATTATCGGCCTGACGCCGGGCCTCTGGTGGGTCGTACCCGCGCCGCCGCCCTCGACCGATTTCGACCTGCGCTTCGAGGAGGTCGCGAAGCCTTCGCCCGAGGCGCTTGCGCCGCATCTCGGCCCGTTCCGGCTTGAGCATGTCTGGTCGCTGGAAGGCGGGCACAGCCGGTTCGGCGGCTTCTCAGCGCTGATCGCAATGGGCGACGGGCAACTGGTGGCCTTCAGCGATTCGGGCAACATCCTGCGCTTCACCCCGCCGGGCAGGCGCGGGGGACCGTCGATGTTCGCCGAGGTCTATCGCGAGGTCAAAAGCGACAAGCGCGAGCGCGACATCGAAGGCGCGACTGTCGATCCGGAGACCGGCACGATCTGGACCTCGCAGGAATTTGCCAATTCGGTCGTTCGTCACCGCTTCGGCAAGGATGACCGCCTGATCCAGCAAGCGCACCGTGCACCGCCGGGGATGAAGGACTGGGGCACCAATTCCGGCCCCGAATCGATTGCACGGCTTACCGATGGCTCGTTCGTGCTGCTGCGCGAAGGCTTTGGCTATTTCTCCGATGCGCGCCGCCGCCCCGCGATCCGCTTTGCCAGCGATCCTACGGGCGATGTGAGGGGCGAACGCTTCACCGTTGTCGGTCCGCGCGAGTTCAGCCCGACCGAGGCCGAGCAGATGCCCGACGGGCGCGTGCTGGTGCTTTACCGCCGCCCGGTCTGGGTAGTGCCGACGCGCTTTGCAGGGCGAATCGCCATCGGCGACCCGCGCGGGATCGAAGCGGGCAAGGACTGGCAGCTGACTGAAGTCGCGAAGCTCACATCGACGCTGCCGGTCGACAATTTCGAAGGCATGGCGATCGAACCGCGCGAGGACGGGCGGCTGACCGTCTGGCTGATCTCCGACGATAACCTTGCCGTGATGCAGCGCACGCTGCTTTGGGAGCTGTCGGTCGACCCAGCCGACCTGCCGCGCACACACGAAAAAGCGCCCGGGAAGCCCGAGCGCTCATCCGTTTCCGATAAGGATTAAGGCGTGAAGGCCGCTCAGGCGGCTTCCTTGGCCTTCTTCTTGAGCTCGCGCTTAACCTTGAGGGCGTTGGCGCTGAGCTTTTCGTCCTTGGTCTTGAGCAGCCAGTTGTCGAGGCCGCCATTGTGCTCGACCGAACGCAGACCATGCGTCGAGACGCGGAACTTGAAGCTGCGCTCCAGCTTTTCCGACATCAGCGTGACGTTCTGCAGGTTGGGCAGGAAGACGCGCTTGGTCTTGTTGTTGGCGTGGCTGACGTTGTGGCCGGTGAGACGGCCCTTGCCGGTCAGTTCGCAGATGCGGGACATTATTCTTCTCGCTTAAATTGGTGTGCCGATATGATCGGGAAGGCGCGCGCATAGCGATTCACCCTTGATCGGTCAAGCGGGGAAGGGCAGTCGAGGCTCATGAATCGCTGGCCGCTTCCGGAACCGATGAGACTCGCGCTCGACGAAGCGCGCAAGGCTGCGGGGGAGGGCGAAGTGCCGATTGGCGCTGTCGTCATCAAGGAGGGCGCGGTTATCGCTACTGCGCACAATGCGACACGCGCGCTCAACGATCCCACCGCGCATGCAGAAGTGCTGGCGATTCGTTGGGCTGCACAGACTCTGGGCAATGAACGCCTGGATGGCTGCGAGCTTTGGGTGACGCTCGAACCTTGTGCGATGTGCGCCGGAGCCATCGCGCACGCGCGAATCGGCAAGCTCTATTATGCAGCGCCTGATCCCAAGGGCGGCGCGGTCGAGCAGGGTGCGCGGGTCTTTGAGCAGGACCAGTGCTTGCACCGGCCCGAGGTTTATTCTGGGATGGGGGAAACGGAGGCTGGCGAGCTCTTGCGGGGGTTTTTCCGGGATCGGCGGTAAAGCAGATTGATTCACACGAAGACACGAAGAACACCAAGCTGTCGCGCTTTGCGGCGAAGCCGCCAAATTATCTGAATGGTGTGGTCCGAATCTGGATTCTACGCCTGCGGCGGGCAAAAAACTCTTAGTGTTCTTCGTGTCTTCGTGTGAACCCCTTAGAGACCCCGCCAGATCTTGAGCTTCGCACTGTCGCGCGCGCCGAACGTCTTGCGCGGGCAATCCTCGGGCATGAAGTCGCGCCCGTAGCAAAGCTGCACTTCCTGCAACCAGCCGGTGCGGCTCCTCCTGATGCCGATCTGCTCGCGCGACCAGTCGGGGTTGGCGATGACAAAGGCTTCGCGCAGGTCGCCTGCGGTCAGGCCGTCCTTGCGCGAAAGGTAATCGGCGTCGGGCCAGCGGATCGAGTTCCACAGGATCGAGGAGACCTTGAAATAGGTTTCGGGCCGCCTGGTCATGCACGAGCCATGCTTTGCCCATTCGTGCTCTAGCAACTTCGCTGAGGGTGTCATGCAGAGGTGCTGGCGCAGCACTTGCGGGCGCGGGCGTGGCGTGGTCGAGCACCATTGCGGCCAGGGGCCCGATGCTGCCTCGGGCCAGAGACCGTGGAGGATGAACCCGAACCGCCCGTTGCGCCCCGAACATTGCATCGAGCCCTTGTCCCCGCGCGTCTTGCAGTAGTCGGGCGACCACGATGCGGCGAGGGTGTAGTGCGCCACCGGAAGTTTACGCACCGGCCCATCGGGCTTCGGCGCATTGGGGAGCTGGATGCGCTGCGGCACCGAGCATTGATAGGCCTGCGCGAGCGCGGGCAGCGGAGCGAACAGCGCTCCAACGACTGCCGCGAGCGAAAAAAACTTCCTCATACCGGCGTGAAATCCAGACCGATGTCCGCCGCCGGGGCGGATTGCGTCAGCCGCCCGACCGAAACGAAATCGACGCCGGTCTGCGCAATCGGGCCGATCGTTTCGAGATTGACGCCGCCCGATGCCTCGGTCGGCACACGGCCTGCGACGATCCCGACCGCCTCGCGCAGGGTCGGCGGGCCCATATTGTCGAGCAGCAGGTGATGCGCGCCCGCCGCCAGCGCGGGTTCGATCTGGTCGATCCGGTCCACCTCGCAGATGATCTTTTCGACGCCCGCCTCGCGCGCGCGGCGCACCGCTTCGCCGACCGAACCGGCGACGAGGACGTGGTTGTCCTTGATCATCGCCGCGTCCCAGAGGCCCATGCGGTGGTTCTGCGCGCCGCCCATGCGCACAGCATACTTTTCGATGTGGCGCAGGCCGGGGATCGTCTTGCGCGTATCGAGCAGCACGCAGTCGGTCACGCCCATCGCATCGACGTAGGTCCGCACCATCGTCGCGATACCCGAGAGGTGCTGGACGGTGTTGAGCGCCGAGCGCTCGGCGGTGAGCATTGCGCGGGCATTGCCGGTCAGGCGCATAAGGTCGGTCCCGGCGGGCACGCGGTCGCCGTCGCTGACGAGCATCTCGATCTTCATCCCGGGTTCGAGTTTGCGAAAGAATGCCTCGGCAATCGGCAGCCCTGCGACGGTGATCGCATCGCGGCTGTCCATCACGCCCGAAAACCGGTCATCCGCGCCGATAACCGAATCGCTGGTCACATCGACGCCGCCGCCAGGCAGGCCGACGCCAAGGTCTTCATTGAGGGTCATGTCGACAAAGGCGTCGAGGTCGAATCCGGGGAGCGTGAAGTCTGTCATGCCGACGGTTTGGAGGATGACAGTCAGTTATTCAAATCCAACCTGCGTTCGATCTTTTCAAGCCGCTGCATGAACGCGGACATAGGCGTCTTCAGCAAACGCAATTCCGCCGTCATCTCCTGCTGACGCCCGTCAAGCTTGTCGAGCTTGTCGTCAAGCTGACGCAGATATCGCAGCACAATGTTTGCGGGTTCATCGACCATTTCGGCAGTCTAGCACGCTTGGCCTGACGGTAAAGTTACCGAATCAATGCACAAACCGCGCGATAACGTCGCGATAGGAGCGGCTGACCTTCACCTGTGCGCCCGAATCGAGCACGAGGAAGCATTCGCCGTTGGTGTGCGGCTTCACCTGCCGGACCTGGTTGAGGTTGACGATCGTCGAGCGGTGGACGCGCTGGAACATGCGCGGGTCGAGCCTGCGTTCGAGATCCTTCATCGTCTCGCGCAGGATCAGCGAATTGTCGGCGGTGCGGATGCACATGTAGTCGCCCGCCGCCTCGATATGCTCGATCGTATCGACATCGATGCGGAAGATCTGGCCGCGATCCTTGATGTTGATCATCTGCTCGTAGCGCGAGGCCCCGGCGTCGACGTCATCGGCAATGGCATCGACCGCGTCGGGCGCGACTTCGGCCAGCACCGACTTGAGTTTCTCCGCCTCATCCGCCGAACGCTTTTCAGCAAGGCGCGTGCGGACGCGATCGAGGGTGTCGGCAAGCTGGTCTTCGTCGACCGGCTTCATCAGGTAATTGACCGCATTGGCCTCGAACGCGCGGATCGCGTGTTCCTGATAGGCGGTGACGAAGACGATCAGCGGCGGTTCGATCTCCATTACGCCTTTCACCACCGAAAACCCGTCGAAACCCGGCATCTGGATGTCGAGGAAGACCAGGTCGGGCTTTTCGGTCTTGATCTTGCGGATCGCTTCGCGCCCGTTCGAGCAGGTGTCGATGATTTCCACGTCGGGAAACTTCTCCAGACGAAGCTGCAGGCCCTGGATGGCCAGCTTTTCGTCATCGACGAGGATGGTGCGGATAGTCATGAATCGGGTCTCGCTCTTAAACTTGCTCGGGCCTGCGTCATTCGGCGGCAGCGGCGATCTTCGGGGGCTCGGGCCGCTGGGGCATTGCTGCCTCGCCTTTCTCGTAAGGCAGCTCGATAATCACGGAGAAGCCGCCGTCGGGCGGTTCGGCTGTTTCAAATAGATGGTTCTCGCCATAGGCCTGTTCAAGCCGTTCGCGGATATTGGCAAGGCCGACACCGGTCGACACGGGCTCTCCGCCATCGAATGTCATGCCAGACAGCCTGTTGCCTGTTACATCGCTTTTCAACCCCGGACCGGTGTCGGAAACGACGATCCGAAGCCTCTCGCCGACAAGCTGGGCCTCGATCTTGATTTCCGCGCCCGATTCCTGCGCGGAGACGGCATATTTGATCGCGTTTTCGACCAGCGGTTGCAGCAGCAAAGAAGGCAGCAGCGCGTTGCAGGCAGCGTCATCGATATCGAAACTGGTGCGCAGGCGCTCCTCGAAACGCATGCGTTCGATGTCGAGATAGAGTTTGAGCGTATCGACCTCCTGCGCCACCGTCACACGCGCCGAAGGCGGATTGATCAGCGTGTAGCGCAGGAACGATGAGAGACGGCTGAGCATCGCGTTGGCCGGTTCGGTCTGTTTGAGCAGCACCAGCGTCGAGATCGAATTGAGCGTGTTGAACAGGAAATGCGGGTTGAGCTGATAGCGCAGCATCGCCAGCTGCGCCGAAGTTGCCTGATTTTCCAGCCGGATCAGCTGGTCGTTCTGCACTTCGACCTGCAGGAAGAAGTTGATCGCGTAATAGAGCGCCGACCACGCGCCGAGCAGCGTTGCATCGAGGTAGAACACGCCGATGAACAGCTGCGCAAAACTCGCTTCGCTGTCGGAGCGGTAAAGCGAGATAACCCAGGCGTCGATAAAGGCGTGGAGCGCCACCGCAAACGGCAGGATCAGCACGGTAATGCCCCAGGTCACCAGCGGACGCTCGCCGATCAGGCGGCGGTAGATCACCGCGAGCAGCAGCGAGATCGAAAAGCCGGTGATCGTCGCGATCAGGACGAGGACGAGAAAGGCCAGCGGCTGGTCATTTGCCACTGCCGACATCGCGCGCAGCAGCATTGCCCCGCCCCAGCCCGCCAGCTGGAGACGCCAGAAGGCCGCGTTCTTGTTGGCAAAGAACGGGATCGGCTGGAAGGGCAGCATCGCCATAGGTTTCGCGTTTACTCCAAAACCCGAAAACCGCGAAATCGCGGGCGGAATTCATCCCCGAAATCGGGTGTTGCCGGGCCGGTTAGCTGCGCGCGTCTTCGATCGCTTCGGCCAGCGCATCGGCGCCCACTGCCCCGGCAATCATCCTGTCGCCGATCACCCAGCTCGGCGTGCCCGAAAAACCGAGCTGCTGCGCGATCTGGATATTGCGCGACAGCTCCATCTCGACCTGCGGGCTTTCGGCAAAGGCGCGGGCTTGCGCCATGTCGAGCCCGGCAGCGCGCGCGGCGGATTCGATGGCTTCGGGGCTGGGCTGGCCGGCAGCGAACATCGCGCGGTGGAATGCGGGATATTTGCCTTGCGCGGCGGCGGCGAGGCCCATACGCGCGGCTTCTGCCGATTGCGGGCTGATGATCGGCAATTCGCGGATCACGACCTTGAGGTCCGGGTTCGCCGCGATTAGCGCATCGACATCCTCGACCGCCTTGCGGCAATAGCCACAGGCGAAATCGGTGAACTCGACCATCACCAGCTTGCCGTCGGGATTGCCCATGACCGCTCCGGGGAAGACGCGCTCGACATCGCCGCGTACTTCGGCCAGCGCCTTTCCGGCCTCGCGGTTCTGGAGATTTTCCATCGCTTCGGGAATGATTTCGGGGTGGTCGAGGATGTAGGAACGCACGACCTCTTCCATCGCCCCTTGCGAGCCATATCGCGCACCGGCCCAGCCGGCGGCTCCGGCGATCAGCGCCACGGCCACCGCGCCGCCCGCCAGCATCATGCCGCTCAGGCGCGGTCCATCGTCGTGCATCGTATTCCCCGGGTTACCTGTCTTTCTTGCGCCGCTCTATCGCGGCCTGTGCTGCAAGCGCAATGTCCTGTGCACGAATCCAGTCGGGCGAGCCCTGTGGCAGGACCGCTTCGGCGGCTTTCGCACTGCGCAGCGCGGCAGGCATATTGCCCGAAAGCGCCTGCTGCTCGGCGCTGGCAAGGCGGGCGCGGGCAAGATCGCCATTGGCGGCATAGACCACGCCAAGCTGATACCAGGCAAAGGGATTGAGCCGGTCGCGCGCGACGGCGGCCTTGAGGACGCGCTCTGCCTCTTCGAAGTTCGCCGGGTCTTCGGTGGCGATAAGCGCATGTCCGAAAACGGTGGCGATCAGCGGTTCGTTGTTGGTCAGCGTGGTGGCGCGGCGCAGCATCGCCAGCGCTTCGTCGGGCTTGCCCGATTCGAGCAGGATCTGGCCCTTGAGCTCCATGAAATAGGGATTGTCGGGATCCGCGGCGATCAGCGCGTCGGCTTCGGCCACCGCCTTGTCGAGATGCGCGTCCTTATGAAAGGCATAAGCGCGGGCATAGCGCGCGGGCACGCCGGTCATGTATTCGGGATAGGTGCGCAGCGTATCCCTCGGCTCGGCAAGGTAACCGAAAAGCTTGGCCTTGGCGCGCTGGAAACGGGTCTCGATCCTTGCGTCGGAGACGGCATTCCAGGCCGAATCCTGCTCATAGGTGTCCTGCAGCGTAGCGATACGGTCGCCGGTCATCGGGTGCGTGCGGTAATACTCGTCGCCGTCGCGCGGGATATAGCCATAGCGATATTCGAGGTTCTGCAGCTTCTTGAAAAACTCGATCGAGCCGCGCCCGGAAATGCCTGCGGAAGAAAGGTACTTCGCTCCTGCCGCGTCGGCGGAGGCTTCCTGCGTGCGGTTGAACGCGAGGAACTTGCCCATAGCCGCCTGCTGGCCCGCCATCAGCACGCCTAAAGCGGCATCGCCTCCGCCCGCCGCAGCCGCTGCCACACCGAGCAGGATCGAGAGCAGGCTGATGTTGGTTGCCGATTTCGCGCCCATGTTCAGCACCGCATGGCCGCCGGTAACGTGGCCAAGCTCGTGCGCGATCACGCCCTGCACTTCCTCGGCGGTATCGGCGGCGTTGATGAGGCCGCTGTTGATGTAGACTGCCTGCCCTCCCGCGACAAAGGCGTTGACCGAGGAATCGTTGATCAGGACGATGTCGACATCTTCGGGGCGCAGGCCCGCCGCCTCGATCAACGGCGCGGCCATGTCGTCGAGCAGCGCCTCGGTCTCTGCATCGCGCAGGATCGATTGCGCCGCGACCGGCTGAGCCATGACGACGAGCGCCGCCACGAAGGCGAGCATCTGGGTGAGCATGCGCATTGCCCCTATTAGGGCATTTGCGGCTGAACCTTCAATGAAGGTCTGCTTCGTTTGCGGTGGTATCGAGAACGGTCTGTGCGTCGTGATCGCTGGCAAGTCCCAGCCTGCGCAGGAAGTCCCTATCCAGCGAATAGGATTCGCCCAGCCAGACGGGCACCTTGGAAGCTTCTATCTCGGCAAGCGCGGTTTCCTCGGCGGGGCTGACCGATGCGCCAGGGGCCTTGCGCAGCAGCACCCCGGCAACGCGGCCAGGATGCGCAGCGACAGCGGCGGCGAAGGCCTCGGCATCGGCCTGCGTACTGTCACCGATCAGGGCGAAGCGGCGTTCGGGGTAGAAATCGAGGATCGAGCCGATCGCGGCGGTCTTGTGCGCGCCGTGCGAAGAACTGCCGAGCGTTGCGCGGTTGAAGCCCCAGTCACGCAGCATCATCGGCCCGAACGGCAGGCCATGCGCCTTTTTGAATGCGACGAGATAGTCGAACAGGTTCCACGGACTCGACGAGACGTAGAAGAACGGGCGCTCGCTTGCGGGGAAATGCGCGCCTGCCGCCGTGCCGCCAAGGTGCGCGTAAAGCTCCACCGAGCCGGGCACTGGCTCGCGTTCGGCGGGCATCTGCGCCAGCACGCGCCGCCAGTTGCGCAGAAGGTCATGCGCGCCGGTTTCGAGGATCGTGTCGTCGACGTCGGAAATGATTCCGAGTGCATGGTCGGTGCCGGGGGCAAGCACCAGCCCGGTTGCCTCCTGCGGCTCGCCATGCGCGCTCCAGCGCAGTGTTACCGTTTCCCATTCGCTGCGCGCGGGCAGTGGCCAGCCGTCTTCGAGGGTGAGCGTAAAGTGGCAAAAGCCTTCGCTGCCGGTTGTGGCGACGGCGCGTTCGATGCGTTCGCCATTGCGCGCTTCCAGCGACATGACAAGTTCGGGCACCTCGCGCGAGGCGAAAGCGCGCCATAGCCTGCGCATCTTGGCAAAGGTCGTGCGCCGGTCCCAGTCGGCCTCGCGCCCACGCAGCGCCCGCGCCGAGATGACGAGGTGATGCTCATTGCGATACCCGAAATAGGGCTTGAGGCGCGGCGGCGCGGCCAGGAACGGCATTTCGCCAGTCTAGCCGCTTGTGCCTTTATTGGGAACCGGGCGCGAAGGCCCGGCCCGGTTATCCAAGCAGTTTCTTCGCCGCGCGTTCGACCAGCTGGACGTCGTCCGCCACTTCGCCAAGGATCACGATTTCGCCGTCTTCGGTGCGACGCGCGAGCAGCACGGTGAACTCGCTGCCTTCGCTCGGGATGTCGGAGATCGTTTGCGGCGCAAGCTTGCGCAGCTTGTTGGCAATCGCATTGCGCGGCTCAGTGCGTTCGACCGGCTGCTCGCCAGCATCGACACGGCGCAAGCGGCGTTCTTCGGCGACAATCGCCTTGAGGCCGCCCGAGGTTTCGGCGATGTGATCGGCCAGTGCGCCACGCTCGATGGCGATGCGCTGGGCATGGGCCAGGACCGAGGCATATTCGGCAAGGCGGGTCTTGTCGTAATCGACACCGAACACGAGCTTGACCAGCGGCGTGAGCGGCGCGCGCTCCTGCATCGTCAGGCCCGAATCCTCGACCAGCTGGGCGAACTCGTCGGGTTCTGCCGCAGCGGCGAGCGCAAAGTCGTAAGCCCGGCCAATCGCGTCGTAGAGTGCCTTGCGCGAGCGGTCTTCGCTGGCCTTCGCGGCATCGGCGAGATCGCGGGCAGAGGCGAGCCAGTCGGCAAGGTCCATTTCGTCTTCGTCGAGATCGGGAATGTCGATCTGCGTGGCAGGCTCGGCATCGCCGTATTCAGGCGCGTCGAAGCCCTGCTGTGCAAACTCTGCCGGCTGGTATTCGGTCGGCATCGGGTTGCCCATCGGCGTTTCGGCATGCTCGCCGCCACCGGCAAGGCTGTCGAGGTCTTCGAGCGGATTGGCGCGCAGCGCGTCCTTCTTCGCCGAGCCGCCACCGATCGAGGTCAGGCTGGCAAAGCCGTCGTGGCCTTCCTCGTCCTCTTCTTCCTCTTCGCCGTAATCGTCGAAGCCGTATTCAAAGTCGTCCTCGTCTTCCTCGTCATCCGCCTCGGCGGCGAAGCTGTCGTAATCGAGGCCGAGGCTTTCGCCTTCTTCATCTTCGTCGGCATCGGTCGAGATCAGGCGGTCGACCGAGAATTCGGGTTCGGGAATTTCCATCCCGTCCTCGTCCATCTCTTCCATCGCCGCGCCAAGGTCGAGCACGTCTTCATCGCCCGGGCTGTCGGCCCAGTCGGTCATCGGCAGCGATTCGCGTTCTTCGCCAGCCGTTCCGTCCAGCGCCTGCTCGATTTCAAGCATCAGCTCGTCGGTCGTCGCCTGGTCGGCCAGTTCCTTCCAGTTGATGACGCCATAGATGAAATCGATGGTGTCGTCGTCGCTGGAAAAGGGCAGCAGGATGCCGCGATAGAGGATCGTCGCGCCGCGCTGGTTCACGAATTCGGCTTCGAAGCCGATCGGGGCCTGGTTGGCGAGGATCTGCAGATAGTGATCGGTAATGCGCGACAGCAGCGAACGGCTGGGCACGTCGTCGAGCCGCTCGATCGGGCCTTCGGTGCCGCATTCGGTCGCCAGCTGGTCGCCGAGGAAGGCTACCGCCGGATTCTCGATCCCGCTGGTAAAGTCGAGCAGCACGGAGAACGGGCCGAAATCCGGCTGCGACGCGGCGTCGAGTTCCTCGATCGAGGGGAAATTCTTGTCGTGCAGCAGGCCCGCCCAGAAATTGTAGGCGCGCACCTGCATCCGGCGCTCGTCCTGGCCGATGGCGAGCGGAGGCGGTTCGCGGCCGGTATCGTCCTCGAACGCGTCGATATCGGGGCTTTCGCCCAGCGGCTCGCTTTCATCGCCGAATTGACCGCGCAGATTGTCCATGTGGTCTTCTCACTTACCCGTGTTCAGGGCTTTGTGACGCAACGTGGTAAAATATCGGTTAAGCATCGCTTTTTTGCGCAATTTCGCAGCGATGGGGCGCAGCCAACGGCTATGGTTGTCGAAAGCTGTCGCTTTGTGGCGCTGGCAGCGGCGCAAACCTGTGCAGCGCAAGGAATGCCAGCACGATGAAGATCGAGGCGCTGTGAAGCGCAAACGGCAGGCTGGTGACATCGGCGACGAGGCCCCAGAGGTATGAGCCGACCGCCATCCCGCCAAAGGTGACCGCCTGATAGATCGAAAGGCAGCGGCCGAGGATTTCATCGGGCGAGCGCATCTGGATCGCCATGTTAAGGCTGGTGAGCACCGCGACCCAGGCCATGCCGCCCAGGAAGACGGCGGGCACGGCGAAGGTTACCGAATGAACCTCGGCCATGACCGTCATTACTGCGATGAACAGGCCCGCACCCAGCGCAAGAATGCCTTCAAGCCTGATCCTGCGCCGGATCGTACCGATGAACGGCGCGGCGACGATCGAGCCGACGCCGAAAACCCCGAGCAGGAGTCCGAAATCGAACTCGTCGCCGCTCAGCCTGTCGCTGACCACGGCGGGCAGCAGCGCCTGATATCCCGCGATTCCCGCGCCCAGCACGAGGCCCCGCATCAGCAGGCGGCGTATCGAGACAGTCGTGGCGCAAAATCGCAGGCCGACCCCGATGGCCTTGAACATTGGCATGACCCTGACCTTGCGCGGTTCGGGTCGCCACCAGAGCAGCACGAAGATCAGCCCGAAATAACTGATCGCGTTGATCGCGAAGGCCAGCCAGATGTCCCAGACCGAAATCAGGAGGCCGCCCAGCGCCGGGCCGACCGAGCGGGCGATGTTGAACGAGATAGAGTTGAGCGCAATGGCCTGCGGCAGTTCGGCCTTGGGCACCTGCTGGCGTACAGAGGCCTGCCATGCGGGCGAATTGAGCGCGGTGCCGATGCCGATCGAGAAGGTAAAAGCGAGCAAGAGGCCGGGCGAAATCAGACCTGCCCAGGTCAGCGCCGCCAGCCCCGAAGCCGTCGCCAGCATGCCGATCTGCGAGGCCAGCATCACCCTGCGGCGGTCGTAATTGTCGGCAATCGCACCCGCGAAGACGCCGATCAGCATGATCGGGAAGGTCACCGAAGCCTGCACCAGCCCGATCAGCTGTTTCGAGGTGGTGAGGTCGGTCATCAGCCAGGCGGCGGCGACCGACTGGATCGTCGAACCGAGGTTGGAAAAGAGGTTGGCGATCCAGATCGCGCGAAAGATCGGATAGCGAAACGGCGAGAATGCCCCGCCGCCTTCGTCGATGTCCGATTGATGCCCCGCCTGCGTCACCATCTGCGATTAGGACGCGTGGCAGGACGCTGCAAGAGCTAGAGAATATAGCGCATCCTGATCGACTGATGCTCGCCCTTGCCATCGACTTCGAAGGCGGCCTTGCCGAAGCTGGGCGGGCCGAAGCGGACCGGGGCGTTCTGCGAAAAGCCAAAGCCTTCGCGCGGCATCATCAGGCGCTTGTCGAGGCGGCCATTGGCGTTCTCGTCATGGATGATCGCAATCGCATATTCGCCCGCGGGGACATTGCCGAAGTCGAGATTGACGCGCGCACCGGCCTTGACGATCAGCGATCGCGCCTCGGGATCCTTCTCGCACTGCGGAAAGTGCTGCGGGCGTGCGGTCAGGCAGGCCAGCACCTTGCCCTCGGTCGAGCGCAGGCCGGTCACCGTCGCGCTGACATGGCCCGAAGGCAGGCTCGCCGCGTGCAGCAGCGGCGCGGCCAGCGCCAGCGTCAGGGCCGGGACAAGCCGCGATCGGTTCCGCAAAGGCGATCCCAGAAACGAAAGTAGAGGCCGTAGTTGCATGTGTATTGCTCGTGATGCCGGTTGTGATGACTGGCTGTTATCAGCCAATGTCCAAACGAAGAATTAACCATACGCGCCGGAAACATCTCCCAGCCCATGTGATTGGTGATGCCCATCAGCGTCATCACCGCCAGCACGACGCCCAGCGCGCCGACGTGGATGGGGATGAGGAAGACGAGCGCGGGAATGACGATCGCGCCGGTCAGCGCCTCGATCGGGTGAAAGCTCATCGCGGCCCATGCCGTGGGCGGGCGGCTGGCATGGTGGACGGCGTGGGCGATGCGGAACAGGCGCGGCTCGTGCATCCAGCGGTGCGTCCAGTAGAACCATGTGTCGTGCGCGGCAAGGAAGGCGAAGACCGAGACCGGCAGCCACCAGAGCGGGTATTCGGAAAGGTCGGTATAGACCCTGGTCCAGCCGTGTTGCTGCCAGCCCCAAGCGACGATTCCGGCGGGCACGCCATAAATTGCGGCGGAAAGCAGCGACCAGCGCCGCTCCATCGCCATCTGTTCGCGCAAGGGTTCGTACTGGCCGGGCCGCACCTTGCCAGTCAGCCATGCAAACGCCCCGCTCGTCGCGAGATAGCGCAGCGCGACGATGGCGGTCATCGCTGCCGCCGATACTGCCGCTGCTATCCAGGGATTTGCCGCTTGATCGCCCATTTGCCGTCACATGCTGCGTTGCAGCGCCCATAGCCCTTTGGGCAGGTCCTTCCAACCCTTGCCGCGCGGCAATCGACATGCTTGGAGCACACGATGTTCCGCGATCCGCCCTCACCCTGCATCGGCACCTGCCGTATCGAGCCCGGCACGGGGCTTTGCGCGGGGTGCAAGCGGACCTTGTCGGAGATCGCCGACTGGCCGATGGCAGGGCGGCGCGAGAAGCGTGAAATACTCAAGCGGGTCGCTGCGCGGCGGGGTTAGGGTGTTTTTGAGATTCGGTGCCAGCCCAATCACCCTGCTGTTTCAGCTTGCCCGAAACAGACTTCAATAACTTCCGCCGAGCTTGCCATGATCCCAACTCACGGTGCGAAACGGCGTGAAGCGCAGCACCACCCGCTTGGCGAGCGAGGCGCGGACCTGCTCGCTCATCGCGCCGTCAATGCTTCCGGCAAGGTCCGGGGACGCGGTGATTTGTCGCATCAGCCGCGCAACATCTTCCGGCTCGCGCACGATCTCTGCATGGGCATAGGCGATCACCGCCTGAAGCTGCGCATAAGTTTCGCCGGATTCCACCAATAGCGCTGCGCGCGGATCGCGTTCGAGATTGCGCACCTTCTGGCTTTTGGCGAAGGCGGTCAGCAAAATCCGCCCCGCCTCGTCCAGCCCGTAGTTCATCGGCACCGGATGCGGCAGGCCGTCCGGTCCGCTGGTCACCAGCACGATGCGCTGCTGCCCGGAAAGATAGGCGCGCACCTCTTCGGGCGTCATGCGCATCTGCTCGCGCCGCGAAGGCATCAGCCGCCCACTGCCTCGCCGCCCCACTGCACGGTGTGCGGATCGGCGGCATGGGTCATGCGGCGCAGCGAGGTGCGCGCCAGCCGCTCGACTTCGACCTTGCGGCGCGCGGCGGCAAGCCCGAGCAAAGGCGCTGGCCGCAGGATTTCCGCGTCATAACCATCGGCGACGATCACCCCGCAGCGCTCGGGCAGGAACGCCTCCTGCTCAAGGCAGGCACGGTCAAGCGAAGGCGCCAGCCCCCAGTAAAACCGGTCGCAGAAATCGAGATACTCGTGCCACTTGCCATCGCCGAGCAGGTCCGCGCGGCTCACCTTGATCTCGACAATCACGATCTTGCCCTTGGCATCGACGCCCATCAGGTCTGCCCGCCGGCCGCAACGCAGCGCCATTTCGCCAAGGCACCAGATGTCGTTGCGCGCAAAGAGGCGGGCGATCCCGCGCGCGACATCCTCTGCGCGCAAGGCATCGAGCGGGATGGCGGGGGGCGATTCGGTCGTGGCCATGCCCCCCTTATAGGAACATAGCAAGAACTCTCAAGCCTGCTTCGAAATCAGGTGAAGCGCATCGAGCGCACGGCGTCCTTTGCCGGAGCCAATGCCATGATCGCGTTGCGCGCGGCGGCGAATTCCTGCGTCAGGGCAACGGCGGCGGCACGCGGATTGGCACCGCGCGCATAGGCAGCCAGCAGCGCGGCAACGCCGGGCTCCATGATCGCTGAAAGGTCTTCGATGCCTTCCTCTGCCCGTGCCCGACGATCCCCGCCGACATCGCGGATCACCGCCGGGAAATTGCGGATCTCGGGCGTCATCTTCTCGACCTGCAAGGCGGCAATCGTCGAAACGGTCGCGGCGGCATCGTGCAGCGCCGACCACTTCATGCTCAGCGCCGAAGCCGAGCCCTGCCCGAATTCGGGGCGGCCCGAGCCAGGGAGTCGTTTGCCGAGCGGCTTTGCGCCCGCAGTATCGAAAGGCTTTGCGTCCATGCTGCCCCCTTACCCGATTTGCCTTGCCAAAACGCTAATCGCCCCGGCGTTCGCGCGGGCTGGTCAAAGCGGGCAATCCCGGCAACAAGGAACGCCAACGAAGAACGACAAACGGGAGAGAGCATGTCCGCAGCAGTCGGGCCGGAAGGATGGCGTGAGTGGCGCGCGCACTGGACGGTGATCGTCCCCTGTTTCCTCGGCATCATGCTGGTCTCCGCGCACGGCCATGCGCTGGGTGTGATGATCCGCCCGCTGGAGGAGGAGTTCCGCTGGCCCCGCGCGCAGATTTCCGCCGGTTTCCTGTTTATTTCGGTCATGGCATTGCTCGCCGGGCCGGTGGTCGGCTCGCTGATCGACAAGCTGGGCGCGCGGCGGATCGGGCTGTTCGGCATCCTGTTCTATTGCGCGATGCTGGCGATGCTCTCGCTGGCGAACGAAAGCATCTGGTCATGGTGGGGTCTGTGGTTTCTGGTGGCGCTGGGCAGCCTGACGATCCTGCCGGTGGTCTGGGTCGCGGTAATCAACGGCTATTTCTTCATGAGCCGCGGGCTGGCAATGGCGGTCGCGCTTTCGGGCACGGGGCTGGGCGCGGCGGTCTGGCCGATCCTCACCAACACCCTGCTCGAAGCATTCGGCTGGCGCACTGCCTATGTCGCGCTCGCGGCGATCTGTGCGACGGTGATGTTCCCGATTGCATTCCTGCTGTTCCGCGAGGCCGCAAAGCCCGCGCGCCCCGAGGCCTTCCCCGGCGCGCTCGCCGCCCCCTCCGCGCGCGAGCAGGCCCGCACCCCGCGCTTTTACAAGCTCGCCGCCGCCTCGATCGTCTTCGCCATCGCCAGCTGCGCGTTGACCAACAACTTCGTGCCCGTCCTGATCGGCGAAGGCCTGACGCCTGCCAAGGCCGCCGCGACGGCCGGGCTGCTCGGCATCGGATCGATCACCGGGCGATTGGTCGGCGGTTTCCTGCTTGACCGGCTTGACGGCAACAAGGTCGCAGCGGTTTCCGTGCTGCTGCCAATCATCCCGACGACGGTGCTGCTGCTGACACAGGATTCGCAAGCCTGGGCCGGCTTCGCGGCCGTCATCATGGGCCTGTCGGTTGGTGCGGAACTCGATTGCTGCGCGTATCTCGCCGCGCGCCATTTCGGCACGCGCAACTTCGGCACGCTGTTCGGCTCGATCAACGGCATGCTGCTGTTCGGTGCGGGCATCGCCCCGCTCGCCGCTAACTATGTCTATGACGTAACCCGCAGTTATGATCTCGTGCTTTGGTCGCTCCTGCCGATGTTTGTGCTGACCGCCGTGCTGTTCCTGATGCTCGGCGATTACCGCAACCTCGACCATGAGACCGGCGAACCACTGCCAGCAGGCTGACGCGCGGACCAAGCATTATGGGACTGGTAACCCCCCCGCGCCTCTGCTAACCGCTCGCGCTCGGCAAGCACCCGTAGCTCAGCTGGATAGAGCGCTGCCCTCCGAAGGCAGGTGTCAAGGCTTGGATCGAGAAGGAAAAGGAATTTTTTTGC
>JAWKXP010000030.1:0-27885 GCA_041396945.1 Sphingomonadaceae bacterium
ATCTGTTCGTCGCTGAGCGGCTCAAGATCGGGCTCGAACGCGTTGATCTTGCTGACGATCTTGTCGAGCGATTTGACGTAGCGGTCGTTGGACGAGCCGAAAACGGATTTGACGATTGCACCAAGCATGGCGGGATTCCTGCGAACATTGAAAAAGGAAAGACATCTCTGACCGCGCAGATGGGCGCGGAGGTGCCAGTCCTATTCGCGGGCGCGGTCTATCCCGGTGAAGACCGAATGCGCGGTCGCGTGAAGCGGCACAGTCAAGGCTGTGCCGATATCTTCCCGGTCCGTTGCCTGCCGGGCAATCCCCGCAGTTTCAGCCATCTGGGCGCGTAGGTCGACCGCTTCGTATTCGCCCAGCGTCTGGCCGACCTCGACGCCAAATCCCCGCTCCGCACGCGCTTCGGCGGACGTTCCGGCAAGGGAAAGCCCGGTCAGCAGCGCAAGGCAGGTCAGCAGGAAGCGGCTCAACATCGGCTCCAGATAGGCATTCGTGACTCGCACGTCCAGTGCAGTCAGCCCCTGTTATAGGCAGGAAGTTAACCATTCCTGCCTAGGGATTTCCAGTCAGGAGCGGCGATGACGAACCAGACTGGCAGCACGGCCCGGCAACCCTTGCTCGATGGCATGCGCGGAATCGCGGCTTTCTGCGTGATGCTGGGGCATGTGCGGTTCAATACCGGCTACTTCCAGCCGCTCGAATTCAGCTACCTCTTCGTCGACTATTTTTTCCTGTTGAGCGGGTTCGTCCTCACTCTCGGCGTGGAGCACAAGATCGGATCGCGGCGGGCCGCGTGGGGTTTCATCAAGGCGCGCGCGGTGCGGTTCTGGCCGATGGTGGTTGCCGGGGCGCTGATCGGGGCGCTGGTTTACGGCATGAAGACCGACTGGTCGGCGATTTCGGTGCTGCTTTTCCTGTTGGTGACGAACGCCTTCATGATCCCCGCACCGGTTCACGGGCGCTCGCTGTTTGAACTCAACGTGCCGCAATGGTCGCTGATGTACGAATTGCTGGCGAACGTTGCGCATGCGCTGGTGCTGCGGCACCTGTCCGAGGCGGCCTTGCTGCGCACGGCAATCGTGCTGGGCGGCCTGCTGGCGTTCTGGATCACGGTCTATGGCACCAACGATCTTGGCGCGATGACCAGCAACGTGCCTGCTGGCCTGACGCGCGTGGGCTTTGCCTATGTGCTGGGCATCTGGATGGCACGGCGGCGTCTGCGGGTCGGCGAGCCGACGCGCTCGTTCGTGCCCTGGTGGGTGGCACTCCTGCTGCCGGTCGCGCTTATCATGCTGATCCCCGGCTTCGCAGATCGCGCGCTGGCCGAAATGATTTTCGCGATTGCCGTGATCCCGCTCACCTTCGCCTTGCTGATCAACGAGAAAGCCCCGGCTGCGCTTGCCCCGGTGCTTTCGTGGATGGGGGCGCTTTCTTTCCCGCTCTACGCCATCCACCAGCCGATCCTGTCCTTCGCAACGATCCAGTTCGACGGCATCTGGACCGCGACCTTCGCCATCTCGGCCAGCGTCGCGCTTGCCCAGGTGCTGGCGATCACGATCGAGGCACGGCGCAAGAAGCCCCTCGCTGCCGACAAGGCCCCGGCCCCGGCGCGCAATGCGAACGCTTGACGCAATCGCCCGGCGCGCTAGGCGCGGCGGATGGACCTCGAAACCAGCCCGCTCGCCCTGCCCTTTCCCGAGATGCCCGCCATCGATGGCGTGACGCTGCGCATTGCGCGTGCCGGGTACAAGGACTGGGGCCGCTGCGACCTGACCTATGCCGAACTCGCCGAGGGCACGGCAGTCGCAGGCGTCTTCACGCAGAACGTCTGCTGCTCCTCCGAGGTAGAGCTTGGCCGCGAGCAGGCGGCGTTGGGCAAGGCGCGCGCGCTGGTGGTCAATGCCGGCAATTCCAATGCCTTTACCGGCTATCGCGGGCGCGAGGCGGTCGAAGCGATCATGGCGCAGGTGGCGCGGCACCTCGATTGCGAGCCATCGGACGTGTTCGTCTCATCGACCGGCGTGATCGGCGTGCCCCTTCCCAAGGACAAGGCCGAGGCAGGCCTCCAAACGGTCTTCAATGCCGAGCCCTGCGGATGGCAGGATGCCGCCGATACCATCGGCACGACCGACACTTTCGCGAAGGGCGCGATGGCGCAGGCGGTGGTCGACGGGAAAACCGTGACGCTCTGCGGCATCATCAAGGGCTCGGGCATGATCGCGCCCGACATGGCGACGATGCTCGGCTACGTCTTCACCGATGCGGCAGTCGAACCCGCGTTCCTGCAAGCCTGCCTCTCCGCCGCGAACCGCAAGACCTATTCCTGCATCACCGTCGATTCGGACACCTCGACCAGCGATACGGTGCTCGCCTTCGCCACCGGCAAGGCAGGCAATGCCCCCCTCGCCTCGTTCGACGATGCGGGTGCCGATGCCTTTGCCGCAGCATTGGAAGACGTCTGCCGCCAGCTGGCCCACCTCGTCGTGCGCGATGGCGAAGGTGCGCAGAAATTCATCGCGATCTCGGTCTCTGGCGCGGTCTCGGACGAATCCGCGCGCAAGCTCGGCCTTGCCGTCGCCAATTCGCCGCTAGTGAAGACCGCGATCGCCGGGGAAGACGCCAACTGGGGCCGCGTCGTCATGGCTGTCGGCAAGGCGGGCGAACCGGCTGATCGCGACAAGCTTTGCATCGGTTTCGGCGGCGTCTGGGCCGCGCGCGACGGCCAGCCCGTTGCCGACTACGACGAAGCCCCGGTCGCAGCCCACCTCAAGGGGCAGGAGATCGACATCCAGATCGACCTCGGCCTTGGAGATGGCCAAGCGACCGTATGGACCTGCGACCTGACGCACGGATACATCTCGATCAACGCCGATTACCGGAGCTGATCCGGCCTGATCGTCGGACGACCGAACGCAAGTCATGTTGCAATTTTTGCATGCTGCATTGCAAATAAACCAATTTTTAGTAACCTAGGTTGGTATTATAGGAGCCGGGTAATCACCCCCGATTCTCCCCCTGGAAAGATGGATAAAGACATGAAAATCAAGCTTCTCATTGCCGCTGCTGTTGTTGCCACCTCGGCTCCCGCCCTCGCCGACGACGTCGTCGAAGTCCAAAAGGCCACTGCTGCAACGCAGGAAGCCGCTGCTGCCCCGCTCAAGCTGCGCGCCGGCCAGATGGTTTACAGCGCCGACGGCAGCCGTATCGGCCGCATCTACGCAGTCGTCGGTGAAAAGGACGCTCCCGAAGCGATCCGCATCATCGTCGATTCGCAGATGGTCGTGATCCCGGCCGACACGCTTTCGCCCGGCGAAAAGTCGAGCCGCACCGTGACCAGCCTCGACAAGAACGAGCTGAAGTAAGCGTCTCACCAGACAATCGAAAAGGCCGGTTCCGCATTGGCGGGGCCGGCCTTTTTCGTGCACAAGTGCCGCGATGACTGACAAGCTCACCGAAGCCGTCCATGCCGCGATGCGCAAGACAAGCGAAACGGCGATCCTGCCGCGCTATCGCTCGCTTTCGACCCACGAAATCGTCGCCAAGGCAGCCGACGATGTGGTGACCGTCGCCGATCACGAGAGCGAGGCAATCCTGGCGGAGCAGTTGGCCGCCCTGCTGCCCGACGCATCGATAGTCGGCGAGGAAGGCGCGCATGACGATCCCGCCGTGCTCGATGCGCTGGCGACAGACCTGTGCTGGATTATCGACCCGCTAGACGGCACCAACAATTTCGCTGCCGGAAATCCCCCGTTCGGCGTGCTCGTCGCGCTGGCCGACAAGGGCGAGACTGTCGGCGGCTGGATACACGATTGCCTGACGGGCCGCTTTTGCCATGCCGTACCGGGCAAAGGCGCATTCGTCGATGGCGAACGCATCACGTCGCATGGTTCAGGCGAAGAGCCGCCCGTCGCTGCTATCTCGCTGATTTTCCTTAACGAGGCGGAGCGCGAGGTGCTGAAGACCCACATCGCCCCGCATTACCGGCTGGTCGACATCCCGCGCTGCGCCGCCGAGCAGTATCCCCGGCTGGCCTTGGGCGAAAACGACCTCTCGGTCTTCAACCGCACCCTGCCATGGGACCACGCGGCAGGAATCCTGTTCCTCAACGAGGCAGGTGGCAAGGCCGCACGGATGGACGGCACAGCCTATCGCGTGGACTACTACCAGCGCCCCGGCCTGATCGGCGCATCGACGCCCGCGTTATGGGAAGAGCTGGCCGAGAGGATCGCGGCGATCCCCTCGTAACCCGGAAAAGCTCAGAGCTCGCCTTCGAGCCAGTTCTTGAGCTGGTTCTTGGGCGCAGCGCCGAGTTTCTGCGCGACCGGCTTGCCATCCTTGAACAGCACCATCAGCGGGATCGACTGCACACCCATCTGGCCCGGAATGTCCGTGTTCTCGACGATGTCCATCTTGGCAATCGTCACCTTGTCGGCAAGCTCATCGCTGATTTCCTCAAGCGACGGGCCGATCATCTTGCACGGACCGCACCAGTCTGCCCAGAAATCGACAAGCACGGGCTTGTCCGATTCGAGCACGTCGGACTGAAAGCTGGCATCGGTGACGGCCTTGGTCGGCATGGGATGAACTCCTTGGCGAATTGTCTCTGCCGTCAATCTAGGCGCGTTGCGCGCGGATGCAACGGCGCGAGGTGCAAAGCTTTACTCTGTCCCCGGCAAACGCGGCTTGTGCATCGCGAGGCGCTCGGCGGGAATGGCGATAAGGCACGGCGCGGCGGTGTAGAGCAATGCGGCTTCGACTGCACGGCCCGGGAATGTTGCTTCGAGCGCAGCGGCATAGGCCGCCATCTGGCGCAGCACCGCAACCGGCACTTCGTCAAGCGCGGCTGGCGGACGGCGCGAGGTCTTGAAATCGACCAGCCGGATCGTCTTATCGCCAACCACAAGGCGGTCGATTGTCCCCGCGACCACCTGTCCGGCAACCGTCGCGGCAATCGGCACTTCGGCAAGGCTGCCCGGTGCGAAAAGCTCCGCCCAGTCGGGATTGGCGACGACTGCCAGCGCATCGCCGAGCATCGCCTCGCGCATTTCCGCTGGAAGGTCGGGAGCATTGCGTTCCAGCCATGCACTGCCCGCCGCCTCGCGCCGGTCTTCGGCGATGTCGGGCAGGCGCTCAAGCAAGCGATGCAGCAACGTCCCGCGCCGCGCGGCTTCCGCGCCAGAGCCGGGAGGATAAGGTGGATCGGGCGCTTCGTCTTCGCCCAGGGCGGAAGGTGCCAGCGGGCGCGGCGGGCGCGGTTCGGCGGGCGGCGGGGTGTCGAGCCACGCGGGGAGTTCAACCCCGTCGTCGTTGGCGGGCTCGGCGGCCTTCGCCGGGACTGACGCAGCCTCGCTGCCCCATGCCAGCCTGCCCGACCAGATCGGATCGTCCTTCCACTCATCCGCCCCGAACAGCGAGCGTAGCCGCGCGTACCAGCTGTCCTCGTGCGGCTCCTTCTCGCGCGCGCCCAGCGCGCCGCCGATAAACAGCGCTTCCTCGGCGCGGGTCATCGCAACGTAGAGCAGCCGCCAGTGTTCCTCCATGTCGGCCTGCTCAGCCTTGGCAAACTCGTCGGCCAGCCGCCCGGCGCGCTCCTCGAGGCGGATCGGCGGCAGCGGGATCGCGCGGTTCTCTGGCGCGGCGGGATCGGGCAGGTCTAGCGCGCCCCGCCCTGCACCACCCGGCTTGCCGGTGGCATCGGCGAGGATGACGATGGGTGCCTGCAAGCCCTTCGAGCCGTGCACGGTCATCACTTGCACCAGCCCGCCGGCATTGTCTGATTCGCGCTTCAGCTCGCCCTCGCCTGCATCGAACCAGGCGATAAACCCGGCAAGGCTGGGCGTGCCCGTTGCGGCATAGGCATGCGCGGCGTTGACCAGTTCGTCGATGGGATCGTTGGCTTCGCGCCCCAACCGCGCGACAAGCTTGCGCCGCCCCTGCCACTCGCCCGCGAGGATCCAGTGGAGCAAAGCCTGTGGCGGCCCGAAATCAGCCCTGCGCAGGATTTGCTGCAATTGCTCCAGCACCGGATGCTGCTGTTCGCGCAGGTGATCCCAGAGCTTCACGCCGTAATTACGATAGCCATGTTCGAGCAGGTCTTCCTGGCTCCAGCCAATAAGCGGCGAGACGAGCAGGCAGGCGAGGTTGAGATCGTCCAGCGGCTGCGCGGCGAAGCGCAGCGCCGCCATCAGGTCGCGCACCGCCAGCGGCTCGGCAATGCGCAGCCGGTCGACACCCGCAACGGGCACGCCATGCGCATGCAGCCGCGCGACGATCAGCCCGGCCAGATCGCGCCGCTTGCGCACGAGAATCATGACATCGCCCGGCGTCGCCCGCCGCTTGCCGCCCTTGACCAGCGTGAATCCGGTGCCTCCGGGCGAGGTCCAGTCCTTCACCTGCTGCGCGATGTTCTCGGCCAGCTTGCGGTCGGGTTCGGAGAGCCATGTCTCCTCACTCTCGCCCGCTTCCTGAACCTCTTCGCCCTCCTCGACAGCCCCCACCGGACGCCAAAGCGCAGCATAGCCGGGGCGGTCCTGTCCCGAATGCGGCTCGGGCTTTTTCTCGAGACCGAACTCTTCGTGACCGATTTGCTCAATGGCCTTGTCGACGAATTGCAGCACGTTCGAGGCCGTGCGGAAACTGCGGTCCAGCCCCAGTTCCTCAAGCTTGCGCGCCCGCACATTGACGCGCAGGTCCTGCGCATTCGCGGCGGCAAGGTCCATCGCATCGCGCACCCGCCTGCGCGCCGCCTCGAAGTTTTCCGGGCTGGTCCCCTGAAAGCGGAAGATCGCCTGCTTGTAATCGCCGACAACGAAAAGCGTGCGCAGGATATCGCCACGCTGGCCGAGGCCCGACCAGAAATCACCCGCCAGCCCGTCGAGGATGATGTCCCACTGCGCCGGGTTGGTATCCTGCGCTTCGTCAACGAGGATGTGATCGAACCGGCGGTCGAGCTTGTAGCGAATCCAGTCCGCCATCTCGCGCCGCTTGAGTAGGGCGGCGGCCTGCCGGATCTGATCGTCGAAATCGATCAGGCCTTCGCGCTGCTTGGCTTCTTCCCATGCAATCGCAAAGGCACGGCCAAGCCGCAGCGCGGGCACCAGACGCTCGACCAGATCGAGCAGCACGCGCAGGTCGCGCACGGCGGCGATGCTTTCGCGCACCGCCTCGATGAACCGTTCGTAGTCCGGATCGCGCTTGAGGATATTCTTGAGCTGCTTGGGCGCGTCGGTCGTCTTGGTGAACAGGCCGAAGTAGAGATCGTCGATGGCCTCCGCCCGCCCGGCGGGATCAAGGTAGAGCCAGTCCTCGATTGCCGCAGTGCCTTCCTTGCCCGCCTTGGTGTCCCACGGGACCAGCGTCTCCTGACATCGGCGCAGGCTGGACACGTCGAAGACCTGATCGGTGCAAAGCGCGGCGATTGAGCTCGCGTCGGCATCGCTGGGCAGGCCGAGCAAGCGCAGGACATTGGCCCGCATCGGCTCCTGCCAACCGCCCGGCCCGAACCACGCTTCGCGCTTTGCCGCGCAGCGGAGCAGGAATGTCTCGACCGCATCGGGACCATGCCGCAGCGACAGGTCCGCTGCCGCGTCAAGCAATTGCGGATCGCCCAAGGGTTCGCGCTCAGCCTCCACGAGCAGTTCGGCAAGCACCTGTCGTGCCAGAAGACTGCGCTCGCGATCCTCCATCGGACGCGTGCCGGGCACGAGGTCCGCCTCGTGCGGGAACGCGGCGAGCAGCCATTGCGAGAAGGCGTGAATCGTGTCGATGCGCAGGCCGCCGCCGGGGCAATCGAGCACCTGCGGAAACAGCGTGCGCGCCCGCGCCACGTTCTCGGGCGATCCCGCCGCGCCAATCGCTTCTATCCGTTGCGCGAGATCAGGCGCAGGCAGGCGCACCCATTCAGCCAGCGTACCCTTGATCCGCGCGGTCATCTCCGCCGCGCCAGCCTTGGTGAAGGTCAGGCAAAGCACCTGCGAGGGCTTAACCTTCGGTTGCAAGAGCAGGCGCAAAACCCGCGAGGTCAGGACATGCGTCTTGCCCGTGCCCGCCGAGGCCGAAAGCCAGACCGAATCCTCGGGCCGCACCGCCGCCATCTGGTTGCCCGCAAGCGGATGGACCGTGCCGCCGCCGCTCATGCCTCGTTCCAGTCTTCGGCGGTCATATGCGGCAGCCATTCATCGAGCCGCATCAGCTGGTCGAAATCGTTATAGCCGCCGATGTCGGGATTGAGCCTCGCGGTGAACGGATCGCTGCCGAGTATCCAGCGGCCCAGCGCATCGTCGAGATAGCGCTTGGTGACCGTCAGGAATTCCTCGCGCATCGGGCCGGTCTTGCGACGGCTGTCGGCATCGCGCACCGGCTCCTGCACATAGCCGAAGCCGCCTACCTTGTTCTTGGCGAAGGACCAGTATTCGAACCGCGTCGGCGTGCCCGAAAGGTCCGCGAACCCGCCCCGGCTGGCGATAAAGCCGGTGAGGCCAAGCTGAAGCGAGAAACCCTCCTCGACGCGCCTCGGCGTGGGCGGCGGGCCGGTCTTGTAATCGACGATGGCAATCTCGCCATCGGGCAAGGCGTCGATCCGGTCCGCGCGCGCGTGGATCGTGACGCCGTCATAGTCGAGCTTGCCCTTTTGCTCGACCAGCGCGACGGTGCGCCCCTCGCCCTTTTGCTGCGCGATCTGCTCGCCGATCCAGTCGAGCGCGGCCATCAGGCGCGGCCGCCAGAGCGCGCGCATCAGCGGGTGTGCGCTCATCTTGTCGAGTTCGCGCACGGCTATCGCGTGAAGCTCGCCATCGGGCTCGCCCGCCTCGTGCCATGCCTGCATGATGTCATGCGCCGCTGAACCCTGCCAGGCGGGGCTGGGCACCGCATCGAGCCCGTCGACTGCGCGCAGGCCCAAGATCGAGCTGGCGTAGAACTGGTATGGGTCCGAGCGCAGCCGGTCGAGCCCGGTGGCCGAGACCGAAACCTTGCGCTGTTCGGGCGACGGCAGGGGTTTCGGGCGTGGATAGACTGGCGCGGGATCTGCGTAGTCGATTGCGCGAGCGAGCCGCACTGCCTCGGTCTCGCGGTGACGGTCCGCCAGTTCGCCCAGGAGCGCCTGCACGCGCAGCACAAATCGCGAAGGCACGACTGGCGCGCCTTCATCGCGAAGCGCATAGGACAAAACCACCTCGGGCGCGCCCAGTGCGGCAGCGAGATCATGCGCGGAAAGGCCAATGCGGAAATCCGCCCCCGGCACGCCCAGCACGCGCAGCACCGGCGGGGGCAGCAGCGAATCGGGCGCGGCATTGCCCGGCCAGACGCCCTCGACCAGCCCGCCGCAGATGACGAGATCGGCGCGGCTCATGCGCGCTTCGAGCAGGCCGTAGATGGAAACGCGCGGGTGACCGCCCCAGGGTGGCCGCACCGAGACGCGGTCCATCGCATCGCGCAGCGCCGCGTGTAGCTCGCGCGGATCGAGCATCGTGCCCGCCTCGCGCGCCGCTTCGCGCAATTCCTCGACAAGCGCAGCCAGCGAGCGCCCCGCCGCCTCGCCCCAGAGGTTCTCACCACAAAGCGCCTCGCCCGCTGCGGCAAGCGCATCGAGCAGATCGGCGAGCGGGCGCTCCTCCTCATCGGCGAGCAGCGGCGTGAGGAGAGTTTCGACCCCGGCCCACCATTCGGCAACCCGCGCTTCTTTCGCGACTTCGCGCAGCGGAGCCAGCCCCGGCAGGCGGCGCGGCCCGCGCAGTTCGAGGTCGAAGGCCCGCGCATTGTCTAGCCATGCCGCGCGCAGATCGCCGAACCGCACCAGCGGGTGCGTCAGCAGTGCGACCAGCGGCACCGGCGCGGCCTCTTCGGAAATTACCTCGGCGAGCAGCAGCAGCAGCCTGCCCGGCGCGGTCTGCGAGAGCGGCTGACCGGCGGTATCGTCCGCCTCGGTCCCCCAGCGCCGCAATTGTGCTGCGACACGGCTCGCCAGTCCGCGATCCGGCGTGATGACCGCCACGCGCCGTTCGGGTTCCTCCAGAGCCTGACGCACAAGGATCGCGATGGCCTGCGCTTCCTCCCCCGGATGCGCGGATTCCATCACCCGCACGCCCGCCAGCCTTCGCTTGTCGGCAGGCAGGTCGACCCAACCGGCCGAGCCTTCGGGCGGCAGGAACAGGTTGGAGATTGCCTTGCTACGCTCGGGCGGCCCCTTGCCCAGCCCGGCGCGGTGCCAGTGCTGCACTTCGCCGCGCGCCACGCCCATGCGGTTGAGCAGCAGTTTGAGGTGGTACTGCGGATGCGTGACGGCATCGTCGCGTGCGAATTTGGGGTCGTCGATCTGTTCCGGAGCGCCCGCCACGCCGAGCGAATCCCAGACCTCCGCTTCGAGATCGAGGTCGAGATCGGGCAGGATCACCGCGCCCTGTGGCAACTCGCTGACCACGCGCAGGAGCCGCGCCAGTGATGGCGAGGCACTGGTCACACCGGCGGCGACGATCGGATGCGCTGGCGGCACGGCCTGCCATTGCTTCGCGGCATGTTCGAAAAGCATATTGCGCCGCGTCGGGGCATCGACTTCGCCCCGCGTCGTCAGTTCGGCCAGCCAGTGTTGCTGCACCGTCAGGAAGGTATGCGTCGATTCGCGCCAGTGATCGGCAAGATCGCCGACTATCCCGACGATCCTGTCGTCGACCAGGTCCATCGGCGTGATGCCCTCGACCAGCAGCCGGTCCATCGCCTGCCCGACCTCGAAGGCCTGCCGCAGCAGCGCCGCACCCGAGCGCCCTTTCTCTGCTTCGACCTCTCGCAGGATTTGCGCGAGCCGCAGCCAGCGCCGCGTCGGATCGGCAGCGGGCGGGATGTCGGCGCCCGCACCCAGCGGGTCGAGCAGGCTGCCCAGCGTCTCGTCGAGATCGAGGTCGCCAACCACCGCCATGCGCGGCAGCAGCATGCCCTGCTCGCCGGTCAGCCGCACGAAAGCCTCGGTCACGGTGCGCGCGGCGCGCTGGCTCGGCAGGAGCAGGGTCAGTCGCGCAAGGCCAAGGTCGCCTTCGCGATAGCGGGGGATCAGCCCGGCAACGAGTGCGTCGGCAAAGCCGCGGTGCGCAGCGATCGGATAGACGTTCGGGCCGGGCCGCTCACTCACGCGTCAGCCAGCGCTCGGTCGGCGCGATCGCGGCAGGCTCGCCCACCTCGAACCAGACGCCGGTGTGCGAGATACCGAACAGCCGGTCCTCCTCGATCGCGCGCGACCAGAGCAGATTGGTCGAGAACGGTCCTTCGGGCGCGTCGCGCAGCAGGCGGTGCGAAACGACCTGAATGCCCGAATAGATGAACGGCGCGATCCGGCCCGAGCGGCGACGCGAGACCTTGCCCGCCGCATCGAGGTGGAAATCGCCCTTGCCGCGATAATTGAGCGCGCGCGTGTGCGGGACGAGCAGCAGCAGCGCATCCATCCGCTCCGGGTTCCAGGCGTTCGACAGTTCGCGAAAGGCATCGCGCGGGCCATCGAGCCAGATGTTGTCGCTGTTGAGGCAGAAGAACGGGTCGGGCAGGTGATCCTTCGCGTGGATCATGCCGCCGCCGGTTTCGAGCAACACCGCCCGCTCGTCCGAAACCGTTACCGCCGGTCCGGACTTGCGCGCGGCCAGATGCGCCTCGAGCGCATCGGCGAGGTAGTGGACGTTGACGACCGCTTTTTCGACCCCGGCGCTGTGCAGCTGGTCAAGGCTGTGATCGATCAGTGCGCGCCCCGCCACGCGGACAAGCGGCTTCGGCTGCGTCGCGGTAAGCGGGCGCATGCGCTTGCCCAGCCCGGCGGCAAGCACCATCGCGGTATCGCTGGCAAGCGCGCTCATACCTCGAACGTTCCGCCGTGGGCATCGCGCAGTTCGCGCGGGATGTTTACGTCGAACCAGTCGGCCACCGGCTTGAGCGCGGCATGCGTGAGGTCGCGTTCGAGCAGCTTCCAGACGCGCGGGATCAGGTCGAGGTAACGCGGCTTTTCATCGCGCTTCCACAGCCGCACGAAAATGCCGACGATCTTCGCGTTCCGCTGCGCACCGAGGCGGGCATAGTCGGCGAGGAATTCGACCTCATCGACACCGGTCTGGCGGCGATAATAATCGAACATCAGCGCCTCAAGCTCGGGCGAGACATCGCGCCGCGCGTCCTGCAACAACGAGACGAGATCGTAGGCCGGGTGGCCGACCAGCGCGTCCTGGAAATCGAGCAGTCCCTGCTTTTGCAGCGAGCCGAGCAGCATGATGTTTTCCGCATGGTAATCGCGCAATACGGTGACGCCGGGGCGCTGACGCGGGAGCAACTGGGAGAGCACCTCTTCCCATGCAGCGGCATAGCCTTCGCGATCCACCGAAAGCCGCTGCGACGGGCTGTACCATTCGACAAAAAGCCGCGCCTCGCGCTGGTACTCACTCATCGAATAATCGAGGAACGGCCCCGGCGGCAGCTGGTGCAGTTCGACCAGCGCATTGACCGCGCCGCGATAGGTCTCTTCCTCGTCCTTCGGCCACTGGTCGAGGTAATCGCGCATCCGCGCCTCGCCGAAATCCTCCAGCAGCACGAGGCCCTTGTCCTCATCGTCGCCAAGGATCGCGGGCGCGCGCATGGCATTGGCATCGAGCCAGCGTGCGGCGCGCAGGAACGGGCCGACATCTTCCTGCGGCGGCGGCGCATCCATCAGCATCGCGGTCCGCTCGCCCTGCCGCGCGCGAAAGTAGCGCCGGAACGAGGCATCGCCGGTCAGCGGCTCAAGCGCCGCGCCGCCCCATCCGGCGGATTCGAGAAATTCGTCAACGCCTTCCGGCAGCTCTACGTCCATGCCGTCCGCCCTAGCCAATCGCGGCCCTCCTCGACAATGGCAATCCGCCCTTCGTCCGCAATTTCCAGCGTGATCGAGAGGCAAGCCGGCTCATGGGCAAAGCCGCCCGCGTGGTCCGGCCATTCGGCAAGGAGCGCAGCATCGGCGCGATAGTCGTCGAGGCCGAGTTCTTCGGCTTCGGATGGATACTTGAGCCGATAGAAATCGGCATGGACCACGGGCAGGCGCAATGTGCCCTCTTCGTAGATTTCGATGATAGAGAAGCTCGGCGAAGGCACCTCTCCCTTATGCCCCATGGCCAGCAGGATTTCTCGTGCCAGCGTCGTCTTGCCCGCGCCAAGGCCGCCAGAGAGCGCAACGACATCTCCGGGACGCAGCGCCCCGGCAATGCGCGCGCCGAGACGCGCCATCGCCGCAAGGTCAGGCAATGCGACCCGTTGCGCGGTCATTGCGCGGCGGGCAGGTCGACAATCGCGGCGGTGCCCTGCCCCGGCTCGGTAATCAGTTTCAACGTGCCGCCATGCGCCTCGATCATTTGCCGGGCGAGCGGCAGGCCGATCCCCTGACGACGCGCCGTACCCTCGCCAGAAGAAGGCGGGAGGCCATCCATCGCGCGGGCCATTTCGGCAGGATCCATGCCCTTGCCGTTGTCGGACACAACGATGCGCAGGTGCGTCACGCCCTTGATCTTTTCCGGATTGGCCTGAAGCAGGATGCGCCCGCCTTCGGGTGTCGCCGCAATCGAATTGTCGATCAGGTGGCCGATAGCGCGCGAAAGGCGGCGCTCGTCACCGCAAAGGCCCGGAAGGCCATCCTCGATCTGGACGTCGAGCGTCAGCCCGGCGTCGTTGAACTGGCCCGCGCGGTCCTCGATCAGCGAATTGAGGATCGCGGCGGGATCGAGCGCATCCTCCGCCAGCGGCAGCATCCCCGCCTCGCTCTGCGACAGGTCCAGCAGCGATTCGATTTGCTCGCCCAACCTGCCGACCGATTCGATGATCGCATCGACATATTCGCGGCCATTTTCGGACAGCTCGCCGCCCATGCCGGTGTCCAGCATCTCGGCGAAGCCGCCGATCGAGGTCAGCGGCGTGCGCAGTTCGTAGCTCATGTTGGCGAGGAAGCGCGTCTTGACCGCGTCCGCCTCAACCAGCGCGGCGGCGCGCTCGCGCAGGGCTTCCTCGGCGCGCTGCGAATCGGTGATGTCGAGCACGGTCAGCAGTGCGTTGCCATCGGGCAGCGGCACGCCTGCGAACTCGAAGGTGCGCCCGTCGGAGAGCGCTGCGCGCCCGGCGGTCTGCTTGCGGTCAAGCGTGGCCGCGCGCACGACCTCGCCGATGGCCTTGGTCTTGGCCGGTGTGCGTAGCCGTCCGCCGATCTTTTCGAGCAGCTCGCGAATATGCGGGTGCGTGTCGACGAATTCGGTCTCCAGCTTCCAGTCCTCGGCAAAACGGCGGTTCCAGAGCTGCAGGCGGCCATCAGGTGCGAACACGGCGATTGATTCGAACAAGCTGTCGAAGGTCGCGGTGCGGGTGCGCAGCAGTGTGTCGCGCATTGCAGAGAGGCGCAGTTGCTCGGTGCGGTCTTCCGCCACGAGATGCATTCCGCCATCGGGCGAGGGCAGCGCGACCATGCGCAGATGGGTTCCGCCCGAAAGCGACCAGGCCTCTTCCTGCAGGTCGCTGGCGAGGAACCATGCCGATTTCTCACGCCGCCATTCGGGATAGTCGCGCACTTCTGGCACGCGGCCCCGCTCGCGCGCGATATCGAGCAGGCGTTCGAATTCGGGCTGTTCGACCAGATCGGCGGGGGTCAGCGCGAAAATGCGCTGGAAGGGCTGGTTGGCGAAAACGAGCCGCTTTTTGGCATCGAACTGCGCAACCCCGGCGGAAAGCTGGTCAAGCATCGAGCGCTGCGCATCGCCCAGCGCGCGCATCGAGCGGGAGAGTTCCTCGTGATCCTCGATGTCGATCGCGTACCCGGCGATGCCCTCGTTGCCGATGGGCAGGTCGGTGACACGGAACGCGCGGCGCTGGCCTTCGATGGTCAGCGAGACGGTGCGCGTGGCTGCCTGCTTCGCCTTGGCCGCGGCGACCGCAATGTCGCGCGCCGACTGGCCGTCGACCGCCTCGACCAGTTCGACGCCATTGCCGATAACACCTTCGGCGCCCTGCCCGCCCACGGCCTTCACATAGGCGATGTTCACGAGGCGCAGCTTGCCATCAGGCTCGCGGAACCACATCGGCATCGGCGCGGCTTCGATCAGCGAGACCAGCGCGTTGTAATCGGCGCGCGCTTTCGAGGCATCCTCTCGCAGCTGCACGAGTTCGGATTCCGAATCGCTGAAATCGAAGACCCAGACCAGCGCGGAGCCGCCGGGGCTGACCTGCGGGTCGGCAAGATGCCCGCGAAAGGCAAGGCTGCGGCTCGATCCGCGCGGGGTGGCGACCATGCGAAAGGCGGTGGCGGTCTTCTGCGTCTGGCGCACCGCATCGCCCAGCAAGGCTAGTGTTTCGGGGGCAAGGCCCTTGTCGCCGCCGTCAAGCTCGCTGAGATATTCGGGCGTGCGGTCCAGCCCCAGCCAGTTGGCCAGCCGCTGCGGCGCTTCGATCCGGCCATCCGCGCGCACCAGCAGGGGCAGCGCGGGCGATTCGTCGATCATCCGCGAAAGACGGCGAGCGTGGCGTATCCCCGCTTCCGCCTTTTTCTGCCGCTTGCGCGCAGCCAGAATCGCCGCAATCGCCGCCAAAGTCCAGGCGGCGAGCAGCAATCCGATCAACACATATGAGGTCTGGCCGAAGTCCATCTTGCAACGCGCTATGCGTTGTCGCGATGGCGATTACAACGGGCTAGCGACGGGTGCCGCGATCATCGCGATGCGGCACCCCTGCAAGCCGCGCAAATGCGCGATCAGTAGCGGTAGTGATCCGGCTTGTACGGACCTTCGACCGGCACACCGATATAGCCAGCCTGACGCTCGGACAGCCTGGTCAGCTTCACACCCAGCTTGTCGAGGTGCAGCGCCGCGACCTTTTCGTCGAGGTGCTTGGGCAGGACGAAGACTTCGTTCTTGTACTCCGCGCCCTTCGTATAAAGTTCGATCTGCGCCAGCACCTGGTTGGTGAAGCTGGAGCTCATCACGAACGAGGGGTGCCCGGTGGCGCAGCCCAGGTTCACGAGGCGGCCCTTGGCAAGGATGATGACCTGTTTGCCATCGGGGAAGGTCACGAGGTCGGTGCCCGGCTTCACTTCGTGCCAGTCGTAGTTGTCGAGCGCCGAAATCTGGATCTCGGAATCGAAGTGGCCGATGTTGCAGACGATGGCCTTGTCCTTCATCGCCTCCATATGCGCGCCGGTGATGACGCCTTCGTTGCCGGTGGCGGTGACGAAGATGTCGCAGCGTTCGACGGCTTCTTCCATCGTCACGACTTCATAGCCTTCCATCGCCGCCTGCAATGCGCAGATCGGGTCGATTTCGGTCACGAGCACGCGCGCGCCGCCATTGCGCAGCGAAGCTGCAGAGCCCTTGCCGACGTCGCCATAACCGGCAACGCAGGCGACCTTGCCCGAAAGCATCACGTCGGTGGCGCGGCGGATCGCATCGACTAGCGATTCGCGGCAGCCATAAAGGTTGTCGAACTTCGACTTGGTGACCGAATCGTTCACGTTGATCGCGGGGAACGGCAGCTTGCCGTCCTTGGCGATGTGATAGAGGCGGTGGACGCCGGTGGTGGTCTCTTCCGAAACGCCCTTGATCGCGTTGACCGAGCGCGAGAGGTAGCCCGGCTTGGCCTTCACGAAAGCCTTCAATGCGCGCTGGAACTCGATTTCCTCGGCATTTTCGGGATCGCCCATTTCCTCGCCCGCTTCGATCCGCGCGCCCCAAAGCGCGAACATCGTGGCGTCGCCGCCATCGTCGAGAATCATGTTGGCGGTACGGTCGGGCTCGTCCTCAGTCGACCAGTCGAAAATGCGGCCGACATAGTCCCAGTAATCGGACAGGCTCTCGCCCTTGATCGCATAGACGGGGATGCCGCGCGCGGCGATGGCGGCGGCGGCGTGATCCTGCGTCGAGAAGATGTTGCAGGTCGCCCAGCGCACTTCCGCGCCGAGATCGACCAGCGTTTCGATCAGCACAGCGGTCTGGATCGTCATGTGCAGCGAGCCGACGATGCGCGCGCCCTTCAAGGGCTGCGCCTCGCCGAATTCCTCGCGCAGCGCCATCAGGCCCGGCATTTCGGTTTCGGCAATGGCGATCTCGGTACGTCCGTAATCGGCGAGCGAGATGTCGGCGATGGCGTAATCGTGCTGCGTATCGGCGGTGGTGGCCACGGGTCAGGTTCTCCTGGATCAATTCGTGTTGCGCGCGCTTGCAAAACCGTTCGCAAACGCCCGGTCAGGCTCGCGCTCATAGCGGGAAGGCGTATCGCGGGCAAATATAAAGATTTCTTTATATCGTATGCCCGCCCCAAGGGGCGTTGTCGCGAAGCGCTGGCCGCCTATATACCACCCTGCAAACAATTCTCATTTGAGGAAGGGACCCAAGACCATGACGATTTCTGTTGGCGACAAGCTGCCCGACGTGACCCTGATGAAGGCCACTGCCGAAGGCCCCGACGCGGTGCAGTCTGGCGAATACTTCGCGGGCAAGAAGGTCGCGCTATTCTCGGTCCCAGGTGCGTTCACCCCGACCTGCTCGGCCAAGCACCTGCCCGGTTTCGTCGACAAGGCCGTTGACCTCAAGGCCAAGGGCATCGACGAAATCGCCTGCACCGCCGTGAACGATGCCTTCGTGATGGGCGCATGGGGCGAGCGCGACGGCAGCTCCGACGTGACGATGCTGGCCGATGGCAATGGCGAGCTGGCGCAGGCGATCGGCCTGACGATGGACGGATCGGGCTTTGGCCTCGGTCAGCGCGGCTCGCGCTGGTCGATGGTGGTCAACGATGGCACCGTCGAGCAGCTCAATGTCGAAGACGCGGGCGACTTCAAGGTCAGCTCCGCCGAATACATGCTCGACCAGCTCTGAGCTGAAACAAACGACCGGACGGGGGACAGAATGGCACAATCGGTAATCGTAACGGGCGGCTTTGGCGTTTTGGGCCAGGCCGTGGCGAAGGCTTTTGCAGCACGCGGCGACAAGGTTGCGCGCGTGGATTATGCCGGTTCTGCCCCCTCCCCGCTCGACGGCGCGCTCGATATCGGCGGGGTCGACCTGACCGATGCGGCAGCGACGCAGGGCGCGCTCGACAAGGTCGTGGCCGAACATGGCGGGATCGACGTGCTGGTGAACGTCGCGGGCGGCTTTGCGTGGGAAACGCTGGAGGACGGTTCGCTTGACACCTGGGCGAAGATGAACGCCATGAACCTGACAACCAACGTCACGATCACCAAGCTGGCGCTGGTCGAACTCAAGAAATCGGCGCAGGGCCGGATCATCAACATAGGCGCGGGCGGCGCGGTCAAGGCCGACATGGGCATGGGAGCCTATGCCGCGTCGAAGTCGGGCGTTCACCGCCTGACCGAAGCTCTCGCGGTCGAACTTGGCGGCACATCGGTGACGGTCAACGCCGTCCTGCCGTCGATCATCGACACACCGACCAACCGGGCAGACATGCCGGACGCCGACCCCAAGGAATGGGTGACGCCGGAATCGATTGCGGATGTGATGTTGTTCATCGCCTCACCCGCATCGGGCGCAATGACCGGGGCGCTGATCCCGGTGACGCGGAACGTCTGAATCGGCAGATCAGGCCGCGATGCGGGCTGGTTCCTGTTCCTTGAGCAGCGCCTGAATACCCTTCACCGCATCACGCGCGTTGACACCGACGAGCGAACGCACCTCCTGAATCTGGCTCTTGAGCCTGACCTCTCGTGCACCCTCAACCGTGAGACAGGCCATGCTCCAGCCATAGAACAGCCGCCCATCGACCGGGACAAGGTCAAGCAGCCGCAGTTTCTCATGCCGGAAATCGCAGCAGATCCGCTCGAATGTGTCTTCGAGATAGGCGAAGCGGCCTTCGAGCACCTGGATGAAGGTTCCCTCGACATAGAGCAGCGCGCCCGTCACGCCGCAGGCCTGATTGAACTCGGCCGCCTTGCTGGCCAGCCTGCGCACCTCGGATTCGGGGTCGAGGCCATCGGGAAAGCAGGCCTGGCTGGTGTAGAGCAGTCTGTGCATAGTCCGGTCTCCTCAGGCGGCATGCAGGCGCAGCGGGCTTCCGAGCAAATCGGCAAGCTGATGACAGCGCACCGGCCTGCTGATGAGGAAACCCTGCAAATGGTGGCAGCCCTGCTCGGAAACGTAGCGTAGCTGTTCCTCGGTCTCGATCCCTTCGGCCGTGATCTTCAGGTCGAAGCTGCTGCCAAGCTGCGCGATGGCCCCGACGATCGAGGCGCTGCCGCTGTCATGCGGCAGGCGCTGGACGAAGGACTTGTCGATCTTGATCCGGTCGATGGGAAAGCGATGCAGGTAACTGAGCGAGGAATAGCCGGTCCCGAAATCGTCGAGCGAGATATGCGCGCCGATCTCGCGCAGGCGGGTCAGTGTGCGGAAAGCGACCTCGTCGTTGCCGAGCAGCGCGGTCTCGGTGATTTCGAGTTCCAGCCGCTGGGGATCGAGCCCGCTGTCGTCGAGCGCCTGCTGCACGATCTGCGGCAGACGCGGGTCGATCAACTGGACTGGCGAGATATTCACCGCGACCGAAGTCTCGCTGTCCCACGATGCCGCATCCATGCAGGCACCGCGCAGCACCATCGAGCCGATATGGCTGACGAGCCCGAGCTCCTCGGCGATGGGAATGAACAGCGATGGCGGCACTTCGCCGCGCTCATCGCAGCTCCAGCGCAGCAACGCTTCGGCGCTGACGATCCGGCCTGACCGGGCATCGACCACCGGCTGGTAGACGATGGTGAAATCCTCGCGCGTCACCGCACGGCGCAGGTCCGCTTCAAGGCTGCGGCGGTGCTTCATCTTGTCCATCATGTCGGGATGGAACAGGTTGTAACGTTCGCGCCCCTCGTCCTTTGCGGAATAGAGCGCAAGGTCGGCGTGCTGCACCAGTTCGGCGACTTCGTCCCCGTGCTGGGGCGCGAAGGCAATGCCGACGCTGCCGCTCATTTCGGCGACCGCGCCCTTGACGAGGAACGGGCGGCGCAGCACGTCGACAATCCGCGCTGCGATGCCTTCGACCTGCTGCTGGTCATCGATATTGCGCAGGATGATCGCGAACTCGTCGCCGCCGATGCGGGCGATCAGGTCATCCTCGCGGACGGCGCGGCGCAAACGTTCGGCGACCTTGCGCAGCACCTCGTCCCCGGCGGGATGGCCGAACGTGTCGTTGATCGGCTTGAAGCGGTCGAGATCGACCATCAGCAGGGCGAACCCAGCCCCTTCGCTCACCAGCCGATGGCATTCCTTGTTGAGCGCTTCGGTGAAGTGGTGACGGTTGGCGAGCCGTGTCAGTGCGTCGTGCATCGCGATATGCACGAGTTCGTCCTGTGAGCGGGTGAATGTCTGCTGTTCGACCAGATGCGTGGAAACGCCGGTGCCGAGCACGAGCAGCGCAACGACCGCAACCGCAGAAGCCATCGAGGTCCAGACCTCGCCATTGGCGACCGCATCGACGCCCGGCATCGGCGTGACCACGAAGGCCGCCATGCCAACGAAGTGCAGCATCACGATGGCGCTGGCGAGCGTGGCTGTGGGCACAAGCAACTTGCCGCCGCGCCGGTTGGTCTTGAGCGTATGGATCAATCCCATCGAGATCGCGCAGGCCAGCACGATCGAAGCGATGACATAGCCGGGCAGCCACTCGATCAGGCCCTCGGCGCGGTAGGCGAACATGCCGGTGTAATGCATTGCAGCTATCGACAGCCCGATCACGCCGCCGCCGCCAATGGCCGCAACGCGCGGCGATGCGGGGATGGCGATGGCCAGGCCAAGCGCCATGCCGACAACGGCGATGATGAACGAGACGATGGTGAGCGTTCCGTCGAACCGGATCGGCACGGCTACTTCGTAACCCAGCATCGCGATGAAATGGGTCGCCCAGGTTCCTGCACCGGCCATCACGGCGGCGAGGAAAATCCAGTGCATCCGCGATCCCGGCTTCGCGCGCAGGGCGCGGCTGAACAGCGTGACCGAAATGTACGAGCCAACGAGACACATCGCTATCGCCAGGAAAACCAGCGACAGGTCGTGCTCGAAAGCAAGGCATGTCAGTACGCGCATCTCTGCCAATCAGTTGCGGATGGGATTGCGACCCCGTTCAATCGGTCAGCAATGCCGCAGGCTGATTAACAACCCGTTGTGGTGCAGTGGTTAGGAATTCCCGAAGGCAGGTGTTGGATCGGGGTTAACACCCGCCGTGCTGCCCTCAATAGCCCATCAGCTTGAGCACTTCCTCGCGGCTGCGCGGGTCTTCGAGGAATACGCCCATCATCCGGCTGGTTGTCATCGCAACCCCCGGCGTGCGCACGCCGCGAGCGGTCATGCAGGCGTGGCTCGCCTCGATCACCACCGCGACACCGCGCGGCTTGAGGTGCTCCCAGATGCAGTTCGCGACCTCTGCGGTCAGCCGTTCCTGAATTTGCAGGCGGCGGGCATAGCCATGCAGCACACGCGCGAGCTTCGATATGCCGACGACGTGATTTTCCGGCAGGTAGGCAATCGCTGCCTTGCCGATGATCGGCGCCATGTGGTGTTCGCAATGCGACTGGAACGGAATGTCCTTGAGCAGCACCACTTCGTCATAGCCACCCACTTCCTCGAAGATGCGCGAGAGGTGGATCGAGGGGTCTTCCTCGTAGCCGACGCAATATTCTTTCCAGGCGCGAGCGACGCGTGCGGGCGTATCGAGCAGGCCTTCGCGCGAAGGATCGTCACCGGTCCACTCGATCAGCGTGCGGATCGCGTCCTGGACATGTTCGGGCACGGGCGGCTTGCCGCGCGGATCGTCTTCGTCCGGTCCCACAAGACTGCTCATTTGCCCCTACTCCTTGAATTTCTTTTCAATCCCCGCGGCCTGAATAGCGTACCGCTGTCGCGGAACAACCCGCGCTTGCTGAAAGGTTCGAACATTTCATCGGGCCGCTCGGGATCGAGCAGCGAGGTGTCGGCGATCAGTTCCTCCACGTCGGTCAAGTCCTCGTCGGGCAGCCGGGCAAGATGCTTGCCTTCATTTGGCAGGGCATCGATCATTGCCCGCATCGATCCATGTTCTTCCAGCAGGCCGGGGATATCCCCGATATCCAGCCCGCAATGCTCGGCTAGCAGCGAATGGCGGATTCGCGTGATCGCCGGGCCGATATGCGCGTTCATCGGACGGTCCATATCGAGAAACACATCGCATTCGCTGTCCAGCCCCATCGAGCGGTTGTTCATGTTGGCGGACCCCACCCGAAGCACTTCATCGTCGATGATTGTCAGCTTCGCGTGGACATAGATAGGTGTCCCGCCGGACGTATAGGGGATGTAGAGCCGGAAGCGGTCGGCGTGATCGCGTTCCTTGACGCATTGCACCAGCCGCGCACGGGCGCTGTCCATCGCCTGTTGCTCAAGCCAGCCATCGGCATGGCGCGGATTGACGAGGATGAATTCGGGCGGATCGTCCTCGTCCAGCCGCCGCGCGATGGCCTCGGCGATCACGCGCGAGGCAAAGTACTGCGTCTCGGCATAGACGAACTTCTTCGCACGATTGATGTGCTTGACGAAGAGCGATTCAATCTCGCTGATCTGCCCGACATCGCCATGCTCGGCCCTTGTGCGCGCGATGCCGAACTCGACATTTTCGAACTCGGCCTGCAGTCGCTCGGGCCAGGGCGAGGTCTCCTGCGCAGCACAGGGAGCGAACTGCTCGCCTCCCGCGATCTGCCAACGCTCACGCCCCAGCTCTCCCAGCGCTTCGGCGACTTCGCCTTCCATCACCATCGTCATGTCATGCCAGGGATCGTACGGACGCCCGTTCGGCAGTTTGCGGCGGATGTCCTCGTGCAGGTGCCCGCGCGTGTCCCAGCGGTCGGAGGTCATGTCGATCCCGCCGCAAACAGCAAGCTTGTCATCGATGACGACGATCTTCTGGTGGTGGCTCGCCCCGGTAGGATGCGCGGAATCGAACTTGAACGTAATGTTCCGTGCCATCGCCCAGCGAATCAGATCGACAATCATCCGCCCCCTGAACAGGGACTTCAGCAGCGACATGTTCCACTTGAGCAGGTTGATCTGGAGCCTGCGATTGCGCCTTGCCAGTCGCCGGACAAATGCCCCGAGCCGGGTCGGGATACGCTCGCGCTTGCCCGCCACGCTCTTGCGCTCCGCGGCGAGGTGGATGCGCGTATCGAAGTCCCATCCGATCAGGAATATTCGCTGCTCCGCCGCCAGCATCGCCTCGCGGATCAGCTCGAAATAGCCATCGGCATCGATAATCAGCTTGGCCCGGCTTGCCCTGGCGTAGCGCCAGACCGACGCACTGTTCTCGAAGTCGCCGGACTCGTGATCGCTCATGCACGGTTTCCTTCGGCCAATGCACACCTTTCGTCCCAACCGACAGCGCACGCGAATGTTCCGACGGCGAGGTGCAAGCGCCCCCGCAGCCACGGGCATTGCGTCTTCGGGTTTTCACGGCAAGGGTCCGGCACGAGGACAAGAATTGCACGGGAGAACGCGCGTGACCACAGCTGTCAGCACAATCATCGAACAAATGGCCGATCGCGAGGCGATCCGCGAATGCCTCTATCGCTATTCGCGCGGGGTCGACCGACTCGATGCCGACATGATCCGCAGCGCCTATTGGGAAGACTGCGTCGACAACCACATGTCGTTCACCGGCAATGCCGAGGAATTCATCGAGTGGGCGTTCCCGATCATGGGCAGCATGGACCAGACGATGCACATGATTGCCAATGTCCTCATCACCATCGATAGCGACAAGGCGGACGTCGAATCCTATTTCTACGGCATCCACCGCATCAATACGCCCGACGGGACCAAGTCCGACGTGATCGGCGCAGGCCGCTATGTCGACAATTTCGAAAAGCGCAGCGACGAATGGCGCATCGCCAAGCGGCTCGTCGTGACCGACTGGTTCCGCCAGTATCCCGATTCCGCCGACTGGTCGCAGGGCATGCTGGGCATCCCGATCGAGCCGGGCGGGCGCTATCCCGACGACGACAGCTACAAGCGGCTTAACCTCAAATAACGGTTCAGCCCTGCGCGGCGGCCATCATCTTCTTCATGCCCGCAGTGCCGCCGCCATCGACGAGGAGGTCAGTGCCGGAGATGAAGCTGGCCTGATCGCTGCACAGGAACCGTGCGGCGAGCGCTATGTCCATCGGCATGCCACTGCGTCCGACGGGGGTCGCGTTAAGCAGCGCGGCTCCACCCGGCGTTTCGACTTCCTTCTTTCCCATCGGCGTGAGGATCATGCCGGGCGAAATGCTCACCACGCGCACCCCGCGCGGCCCCCATTCGAGCGCGCGGGCCTGCGTCATCGTGTGGATCGCGCGCTTGCTCAGGGTATAGCTGATCCCGCCCATGCCGCCGGGCGAGCTTTCCCCGCCCATGCCCTTGATCGTCTGCTCGATGGCACCGATGAACCCGTCGGCCAGCGGATCGGCCAGCAGACCATCGATCTGCGGATTGGGCGGCATCATGTGCCCTGCCGAAGAGGCGATCAGCACCAGTACGCAGCCGGGAACCAGCACCGGATCGAGCGCACGCAGCAGCTTTTCGGTTGCGACGAGGTTCACCTGCATGATCGCTTCCCAGCCTGCGAGCGAGGGCGACAGGCCCGCCGTATGCACCAGCGCGAAGGGCGCGCCGTCCGAGACTTCGTCGACCAGCGAGGCGATCACGGCTTCGTCGGCGAGGTCCCCCGCTTGCGTCACGACGTTGTTGTTGTCGTTGCGCAGTTCAGCGGCAAACGCGTCCAGCGTCCCGGCGGATACATCGGTGAGGACAAGGTCATCGGTTGCCCCAAACAGGCGCGCGCAGGCACGGCCCATTCCTCCGGCAGCCCCGGTAATCATCGTCTTGCGGCGCGGCAGCTTGGTCATCGGCATTCCTTCTCCTTGAACCTTGCCTGCATCTAACGCCTGGGCGGGACCGGCAACAAGCGCATTCCAATCGCCGGGGCGCTCGCTTATCGCAGGCAGGCGAATTCCATAAGCAAGGAGAGTGCGGAGATGGCAAAATACATCATGGTGGCAACCAGCACGGCCAAGGAGGGCCGCGATGCCGAATACAACGCGTGGTACGATACGCACCATCTCAAGGATGTCTGCGCGGTGCCGGGCTTCACCTCGGGCCAGCGCTGGCGCGCCATGCCCGAAGCTTCTCCGAACACGCCGCCCGCCGATTACATTGCCATTTACGAGATCGAGGCCGACGATCCCTCAAAAGTGGTCGGCGAACTCCTGCGCCGCGCGCAGGCAGGCGAAATCGAGCTGAGTGCCGATATCGACATGGATTCGGCCAACATCTGGATTTTCGAAAAGTACTGACGCGAAAGGCCGCGCGCGCGGGCGATCCACTGCCCGGCGCGCGCGGCCCACGCCGCTGGCCAGCCGATCAGAACTTGTCGATCAGGATGCTGGCCATTCCAATGTAGATGCCGACCATGGCGGCGGCGGTGATGCCGCTGGTGAAAGGGCCAAAGCCCTTGCGGCGCTGCGGAACAGACGGAATTGCGGCCATCCGGATCATCGAATTGCTCCCCTTGCGTTGCGACGCTCCCAATCGCGTCACAAGGGGTTCTGCGCGCCTGCCCTTAACAGAATTGCAACTGTTCGCGGTTGCCCGAAATTAACCAGTTCGCTGAGGTTCAGGCCTCCGCAAAATCTTCGGTATCGATCGTCTTGCGCATCGGCTCGGGATAGCGATGGCCCGAAACGGTCTGGTGATTGATGAGCCGCCCTGCCTCTGCCAGCACATCGGCCGAAACCTCAAGCCCCGCCGCAGCGAGGTTCTGCTCAAGGTGCGGCCCCTTCGTCGTACCCGGGATCGCATGGACGTGATCGCCCTGCGCCAGCACCCAGGCCAGCGCCAGTTGCGCGGGGGCAATGCCGGCAGATTCGGCCAACGCATTGAAGCGGTCGATCAGGTCCAGGTTTTTCGGCCAGTTCTCGGCATTGAAGCGGGGGTGGGTGTAGCGAATGTCCTTTTCGCCCAGCGTCCCCGGATCGCGAAAAGCGCCGCCCAGCGCTCCGCGCGCTACGGGTGAGAAGGCGACCAGCGCGATGCCCAGTTCGCGAGTCGTATCGAGCACGCCAAGCTCGACATTGCGCGTCCAAAGAGAAAACTCGGTCTGCACCGCTGCAACCGGGTGGATCGCGTGCGCCTCACGGATATGCGCGGACGACCATTCGGAGACGCCGTAAGACCTGATCTTGCCCGCCTCGATCGCGCGCTCCATCGCGCCGACCGAATCGGCGATCGGCACAGAATAATCGAAACGGTGCATGTAAAAGAGATCGAGGTGATCGGTCTTGAGCCGTGCCAGCGACTTGTCGAGCGAGGCAAGCATCGATTCCGGGCTGCAATCGGTGCCGCGCTTCGGCCCGTCGAACAGGATGCCGGTTTTCGAAGCAAGGAAGAACTCGTCGCGGCGGTGCGCGATGGCCTTGCCGATCAGCTCCTCGTTCTTGCCCGCGCCGTAGATGTTGGCGGTGTCGATGTGCTGATAGCCCATGTCGAGCGCGCGGTTGAGGAACGCAATGCCATCCTCTTCCGACAGTGCCGTGCCATAGCCATGGCTCAGCCCCATGCAGCCGAGGCCGACGGGGTTGAGATTACGCCCGGCAATTTCCCGTTGCATCAGGACCATCCGTCCTGTTCTTCAAGGCTTGCGGCAAGTTCCCCGATCACGCGGTAGCAATCGAGCACGCCGGCGACCGAGCTGTTCGGCTCACGCCCTTCGCGGATCGCGGCGACGAATTCGCGGTCCTGCAGTTCGATGCCGTTCATCGAGACATCGACCTTGGAAACGTCGATTGGCTCTTCACGCCCGGTGACGAGATCGTCGTAGCGCGCGATATAGGTCGCGGTGTCGCCGATGTAGCGGAAGAAGGTGCCGAGCGGCCCGTCGTTGTTGAACGAAAGCGCGAGGGTCAGGATCTGGCCGACCTCGGTCTTCATCTGGATCGACATGTCCATCGCGATGCCGAGTTCGGGATGCTGCGGCCCTTGCAGAACGTTGGCCTTCACCACCTTCGATCCGGTCATGTACTGGAAGATGTCGATAGTGTGCGCAGAGTGATGCCATAGCAGGTGATCGGTCCAACTGCGCGGCTCGCCCTTGGCGTTCATGTTCTTGCGGCGGAAGAAGAATGTTTCGACGTCCATCGCCTGAATGTTGAACGCGCCCGCCTCGATCTGCTTTTTCACATACTGGTGCGAGGGATTGAAGCGGCGGGTGTGCCCGGCCATGCAGACGAGCCCCGTTTCCTGCTGCTTTTTAACCAGCGCTTCGGCATCGGACCACTTGTCGACCAGCGGAATTTCGACCTGCACATGCTTGCCCGCGTCCATGCAGGCGAGCGCCTGTTGGGCGTGCATCTGCGTCGGCGTGCACAGGATCACCGCGTCGACATCATCCATCGCCAGCACTTCATCGAGCTCGGTGCCCGAATGCGCGGCGCCATACTTGGCGGCGACTTCGGCGGCCTGTTCGGCGCGGCGCGAGATGACCGAGGCGATTTCGACACCTTCGATCTTGGTCAATCCATCGAGGTGCTTTTCCCCGAATGCGCCGGCTCCGGCGAGTGCGATCTTCATTCTGCTGGCTCCAGTACGATGTGCCCGATGGCGGTGTTGCTGCAGGGGATGTGGTAGTGGCGGTGCAACCGGTTGACCTTCTTGCCGAGCGCGCCGCGCATCACCAGCCACATCACCATCTCGATGCCTTCGCTGCCCGTCTCGCGCAAATATTCGATGTGCTGGATCTTGCGCACATCGTCGTTGTCCGCCTCAAGCATGTCGAGGAATCTGTTATCCCACTCGCGGTTGAGCAAGCCCGCGCGCGGGCCCTGTAACTGGTGGCTCATGCCACCGGTGCCCCAGATCTGCACGT
>JAWKXP010000031.1:0-21793 GCA_041396945.1 Sphingomonadaceae bacterium
GAAGAAGCCGCGTGCCTGCCCTGCGCGGGTGTGACTGCATGGAACGCGCTGATGGCAGGGCCGCGCCCGGTGAAGGCTGGCGACAAAGTGCTCGTGCTGGGAACCGGCGGCGTCTCGCTGCTCGCGCTCCAGATTTCCAAGGCCGCCGGTGCCACTGTAGTCGCCACATCGAGTTCCGATGAAAAGCTGGAACGCGTCACAGCGCTCGGCGCGGATCATGTCATCAATTACCGCACCACGCCGAACTGGGGCGAGGAAGCGGCTAGGCTGACCGGCGGTATCGACCACGTTGTCGAGGTTGGCGGCATCGGCACGCTGGATCAGAGCATGGCAGCGGTGGGCTTCAACGGCGAGATCGCGCTGATCGGTGTGCTGACAGAGCAAGGCAGCCCGAATCCCGGTGCGCTGATGTTCAAGGGCGCGTCGATCCGGGGTATTTTCGTCGGCTCGAAAGCCATGGCGGGCGATCTCAACGCCTTCATCGACAGCCACGGGATCAAGCCGGTTATCGACCGCAGCTTCGCCATCGAGGACGCGCTGGATGCCTATGCATACCAGTCGTCCGGATCGCTGTTCGGCAAGGTCGTGATTACGCTTTAATCGGGATGGGAGTGCACTTCGAATGACAGGTCCAACACGCAGGTCGGGGCAATACCAGAGCTGGCTTGTCCTGCTGCTCAGCCTCAATTTTGGCATCCTGTTCTTCGACCGGCAGGCCGCCAATTTCATGATGCCCTATATCCAGCCCGACCTCGGGCTCACCAACACGCAGGTGGGCATCCTGTCGTCCGGCCTCTCGCTGACCTGGGCGCTGTCGGGCCTCGCCATCGGACCGCTTTCGGACAAGCTTGGCTCGCGCAAGCCGCTGCTGATTATCGCGACGCTGGCGTTCTGTCTGTGCTCGTTCCTGTCCGGTCTGGCGGGCGGGTTCCTGCTGCTGCTCGGCGCGCGCCTGCTGATGGGCATGGCCGAGGGCGGGGTGATGCCGATCAGCCACGCTATGATCGTGTCCGAGGTCAAGCCAGAGCGGCGCGGTCTGGCGATGGGCGTGGGGCAGAACCTTGGCTCGAACCTGCTTGGGTCGACCGCTGCGCCGCTGATCCTTGTGCCGATTGCTGCTTACTTCGGCTGGCGCACGGGTTTCTACATCGCCGCCATTCCCGGTCTCATCACCGCCGCGCTGATCTGGTTCACGCTGCGCGAACCGCCGCACGGGCTTGAAAACGAGGGTGAGGATCACGCGCCGAAGGTCACGTTCCGCGAAGCTTTCCGCAATCGCAACGTGCTGCTCTGCGCACTGGTGGCGATCCTGCTGGTCTCCTACCTCGTCGTCACCTGGGCGTTCATGCCGCTTTACCTCACACAGGAACGCGGCTTCGACGAGACGACGATGGGCTGGATCATGGCCGCGCTCGGCATCTCCGCAGGCGTCAACAGCTTCGTGGTGCCGTGGATTTCGGACAAGATCGGGCGCAAGCCGACGTTCCTCGCCGTATGCCTGATGGGCGCGATCCTGCCGCTCGGTGCGCTATACATGGAGGGCGCAAGCTGGCTGGTGCTGGCGGTGCTGTTCTATTTCGGCTGGTCGCTGAACGGCATCTTCCCGCTGTTCATGGCGACTGTCCCCGCCGAATCCGTTGACCCCCGACTTACGGCAACGCTTACCGGGGTGGTAATGGGCACCGGCGAAATCCTCGGCGGGGTGTTCAGCCCCTCGATTGCAGGCGTGCTGGGCGACATCTACGGCCTTTCCGCCACGCTCTGGTTCCTGCTCGCGCTGACCGGCGGGGCATTCCTCTGCTCGCTGTTCCTGCGCGAATCCGCGCCCGCCGTGCTGGAAAAGCATGGCCGCAAGCCACTTTACCTTGAGGCACGCGCCCTCGCTCAATAGACTTCGCAGTCACCAAAAAGGAGAGACCTGATGGCAACTATCGACCGACCCGCTGGACCGCCCTCGGCGCTTGCAGAGATCGTCGACGTAGGCTTCGAACACAAGCACCTCGTGGACCGGCTCAGCCCCGGCGGGCGCTATATCGACGCGCAGACCGACGTTGACAGTCCCTGGGTTCCTTTCGGCGAAGACGCGGCGATCAAGCACCTCGCCTTCGACGTTCGCCAGGGCATCTTTTCGAACATCCTCTGGGTCAAGCGCCCTGCAGCGATTGGCACCCACCTGCATCGCGGCACGATCGTGATGGTCTGCCTCGAAGGTTCGGTCCGTTATCTCGAATATGACTGGGTGGCGACGCCGGGCGGGCTGATCCTCGAGGTGCCGGGAGAAAGCCATACGCTCGTCACCGAGCACCCCGAAGGCGTGAAGCTGTTCGGCTGGATGCAGGGGCCGATCGAGTTCCACAACCCCGACGGCAGCTTTGCGATGACGGCGGATGTCTGGTGGTTCATCAACCACTACGAAACCCACTGCCGCGAGCATGGCATCCCGATCAACGAGAAGCTCTACGTCTGACGGCGAGGGGAGACGCCCACATGTACCTCAGGAACTGCTGGTACGTCGCCTGCTGGTCGCACGAATTGGGCGAGGAGCTGATCACGCGCACGATCTGCGAAAAGCCGGTGCTGCTCTATCGCAAGGAGAACGGCGATCCGGTCGCGATCGGCAATCTCTGCCCGCACCGGTTCGCGCCGCTGCATATGGGCAAGCGGATTGGTGACACGGTGCAGTGCGGCTATCACGGCATGGTCTTTGGCGAGAGCGGCGCCTGTGTGCTTAACCCGCACCATGGCGGCGTGATCTCGCCCGCAATGCGCGTCGATGCCTGGCCGGCGGTCGAGAAGTGGGGCAACGTCTGGGTCTGGGCGGGCGATCCCGAGGATGCCGACGAGGCGCTGATCCCCGACTTCTCATGTTACGAGGCGTCGGGCTTCAAGACCATTCGCGGGACCATCGACCTTCACGCCAACTACGAATTGCTGACCGACAACCTGCTCGACCTGACCCATGCAGATTTCCTGCATGAAGGGACGCTTTCGAGCGAGGCGATCACGATCAGCAAGCTGGAAACGCTGGAGGCAGGTTCGACCGTCTGGGCCAACCGCTGGTGCCCGAATGGCGAGATGTCGCCGGTCTGGAACCAGCTCGCGCAGAGCCAGCTTGGCTTTGCGCCCGACAGGCCGGTCGATCACTGGCTTTACATGCGCTGGGATGCGCCCGCGCATCTGCTGCTCGATGTCGGGATCACCGGTGTCGGCGGCAAGCGCGATGAAGGTGCATGGGTCTTCACCGGGCATCACCTGACGCCGGTCAGCCCGACGCGCACGACCTATTACTGGACGGTGGTGCGCAACCACGGCATCGACGACCCGGAGGTCGAGAGCTTCTGGCAAGGTTCGATCGACTATGCCTTCGCCCTGCAGGACAAGCCGATGCTGGAGGCGCAGCAGGAAGCGCTGGGCAATCGCGACATCAACGAGATGAATCCCGTTGCGATCCCGGCGGATATTCCCGGCGGCAAGGCGCGGCGGATGCTCGCGCGCCTGATTGCGGGCGAGGCGCGTGGCGAGCAGCCGAGGCCCGGCGGCTCCGCGCTCGACGAGTTGCTTGCAACAACGCGCGAAAGCGCCGCGCCGGTGCTGCCGGTGGTATAAGGAACGAACGATGAAAGCTGCTGTATTCAAGGCTTTGCATGCCCCGCTCGAAGTGCAGACCGTGCCCGATCCGGAGCCGGGCGAGGGCGATGTCGTCATATCGGTCGGGCGCTGCGGGATCTGCGGGTCGGACCTGCACATGAGCGAGCAGGAGACCTTCGGCGCGAAAGGCGGCGATGTTTTCGGGCATGAATTTGCCGGTGAGGTCGTGGCGCTGGGCAAGGGCGCGGAAGGCCTCGCCGTGGGCGATCTCGTAGCGGTCAGCCCGCTGCGCTCGTGCGGCACCTGCGAGCATTGCGCGAAGGGCGAGCCGCAGTGGTGCTCCGGCTTTGGTTTGCAGGGCGGCGGCTATGCCGAATATGCCCTGACGCGGCCTTATCAGTGCGTGAAGATGCCCGCCGATACCAGCCTCGACGATGGCGCGATGGCAGAGCCGCTCGCGGTGGCGCTGCACGGCGTCAAGCTTTCGGGCATGGAACGCGGCGACAAGGTGCTGATCCTCGGTGGCGGTCCCATCGGGCTTTCGGTGGCGTTCTGGGCACGGCAACGCGGGGCGAGCAAGGTCGTTGTGCAGGACGTGGCCGACTGGCAAAAAGAGCGCGCGCTTTCGCTGGGTGTCGATGACTTTGTTGTCGACCGCGAAGACCCGGTCGGCGCGGCGGAACGCGCGCTGGGCGGCAAGGCCGATGTCGTCTTCGAATGCGTCGGCGTGCCGGGCCTGATCGCGCAGGCTGTGCAACAGGTGCGCAATCGCGGGACGATCCTGCTGCTGGGCCTGTGTACCGTGCCCGATACGCTCAATACCTTTGCGATGCTTAACAAGGAAGTGAAGCTGGTGACCTCGGCCTTCCTGACGATGCCCGATTTCCAGGAATCGCTGGACGTGCTGGGAGCGGGATCGGTCGAGCCGCGACTGATGATTACCGATACCGTCGGGCTTGATGGCGCGCCGGAAGCGTTCGAAGCACTCAAGCATCGCACCCATCAGTGCAAGACGCTGATCGCGCCCTGGGCCACTTAGGCCTCAGACCTCGAAAGGCCCAAATCCGTTTGTGCTGAGCTTGTCGAAGCACCGCTCTTTCTTTTGGTGGCACGCCAGAAGGAAGTACGGCCCTTCGACAGGCTCAGGGCGAACGGGTATTGTATGCCTCGCTTTCCACAAAGGCATAGCAGAACGTCAGCTTTCACCGAGCGCCTTGTCCTCGTTGGCGCGCTTGATGAGGTAGTGGCGGATCGCTTCGGTATCGGCGGGTTTAAGCGCTTTCTTGAACGAAACCATGCCGTTGCCACCGCCCTCGGAAAGCACGCCATCGATCACGATCGCCTTGAAGGTTTCGCCATCGTTGAGCGTTGCCGAGCGGCGCAGGTCAGGGTTCAGGCCGCCCGCGACCGCCGCGTCGCCGTGGCAGACCGAGCAGTAGCGGCCATAGACATTGGCACCATGCGCGATCTGCTCGGGCTTGCCGGTAACCGGCGGCGGATCGAGCGGCAGCTTGTTGAGCGGCTTGGGCGCGGGCAACTGGCCCGTCGCACCAAGCTTGTAAACCAGCAGGCGGCTGATGTTGCGCGTCTTGCCACCCTTGTGCGCCAGCACGCCGGTCGCAACGTCCCAGACGCCGCCCCAGCCCACGAGGATCGCAACGTATTGTTCGCCGTCGATCGAATAGGTCATCGGTGCTGCCATCGCGCCGGTCTGCACCGGGGTAGACCAGAGCTTCTTCCCACCATCGGCAGAATAGGCGTTGAAATTGCCCTCGGCATCGCCTTGGAACACAAGGTTGCCTGCGGTTGCCAGCGTGCCGCCGTTCCACGGTGACTTGTAGGGTACAGTCCAGGCAGCCTTCTGCGCCACCGGATCCCACGCGACCAGTGCGCCGGTCGTCGCGGCCAATGCGCCGCCGCGCGCGGCGGGGTCCGCGGGCATTGCCACGGCTGCTGAATCCTGCGCTGTCTGGAACCCGATGTCGCTTGGTTCCCAATCCTCGGCGGCGGCATATGGGAATGCGGCGAGGTTGACCGGGATATAGACGAGCCCGGTCTTCGGGCTGAAGCTCATCGGCTGCCACGAGTGCGCGCCGCCCGCGCCGGGTACGCCGATGAAGGGCTTGCCGGTCTTTTCATAACGCGCTTCGGGATTGATCTCGGGCCGCCCGGTCTTGGGATCGATGCCGGTCGTCCAGTTCTGCGGCGCGAACGAGCCGGCGGAAAGGAATTCACCTGTCCCCGCGTCGAGCACATAAAAATAGCCGTTCTTCGGCGCGTGAAGCGCGACATGGCGCTGCTTTCCGTCGATTTCGAGGTCGGCAAGCGTGATCTGTGCGTTGCTGTCATAGTCCCAGCGATCCTCTGGGGTCTGCTGGAAATGCCAGGCGTATTCGCCGGTATCGGCATTCACTGCGACGATCGAGGAGGTGTAGAGGCTGTCACCGGTGTCGCGCCCGGTCGGGGCGGGGTTCCACGGCTCGGCGTTGCCGGTGCCGAAGAGAACGAGGTTGGTGGCCGGATCGTAGGTGATCGAATCCCAGACGGTGCCGCCACCACCCAGTTCCCACCATTCGCCCTTCCAGCTTGCGGCGGCCTTTTCCATCGCCTCGTTTTCGAAGCCATCCGCCGGATTGCCGGGCACGGTGTGGAAACGCCAGAGTTCCTCGCCAGTGACATGGTCGAAGGCGGCGATGTAGCCGCGCGCACGGTACTCCGCGCCGCCGCTGCCGATCACGACCTTGCCATTGGCAATGCGCGGCGCACCGGTGATCGTGTAGTTGTCCTGATCGGGCACGACGACCTTCGACCAGGCGACCTTGCCGGTGTCCTTGTCGAGCGCGATCAGCCGCCCGTCGAGCGTCGCGACATAGGCCTTGTCACCATAGAGCGCGATGCCCCGGTTCACCGCATCGCAGCAGGCGCGCACCAGCGTATCGCGCGGCACTTCCGGATCGAACGACCACTTAGGCTCTCCGGTCTTCGCGTCGTATGCCTTGACCATCGACCAGGCGGTGGTGACGTAAAGCACGCCTTCATGCACCAGCGGCGTGGCTTCCTGTCCGCGCGCCGTTTCGAGGTCGTGCGACCATGCGAGGCCAAGCTCGCCGACATTTTCGTCGTTGATTGCAGTCAGCGGCGAGAAGCGCTGCTCGCCGAAATCGCGGCCATAGGAGAGCCATTCGGTATCGGGAGCCGAGGCGATCATCGCATCGGTGACGCCCTCGGTAGCGGGCGGTGAAGGCTGGCTTCCGCAAGCGGCGAGCGGCAGCAGGGCAACGGCGGCAAGAAGCTTGATGCGCATCGATATCCTCATAGTCCCGTGCCGGACGTACACTCCGGCCATAATTTTGTATGTGTGACTTACGAGGTTGTGCCGCCGCGTCAAGGCGACTTGCGGGCATGTCCGGACCCGATTGTTGCGAAATTGCATCAGCCGGGGACGGAATTGCATCTTTGTTACACGACTCTTGCCAAGCGAATAATTGTATGCCTTACTAACAAATGTGAGGAAGCTCCCGACAAACGGGAGCATGCAAGGAGGGGAACCGGCCATGGCATTCGCCAGCAAGGCATATTCACGTATTATTCTCGCAACCGGCGCGTCCGCCATCGCGCTTGGCAGCGCTGTACCTGCCATGGCGCAGGAGGCCGAAGACACGTCTGCCGGGCGCGAAATCGTCGTTACCGCGCAGTTCCGCGAACAGAAGCTGCAGGATACGCCGCTTTCGATCACGGCAATCGATTCCGAACTGCTCGATGCCCGCAACCAGAGCGATATCTCGCAGATCGCGGCGCAGGCCCCTAACGTCAATCTCACCGAAATGGGCGGTGCTTTCGGTTCGTCGATGGCCGTCTACATTCGCGGTATCGGCCAGTATGACTTCAACCCGGCATACGAGCCGGGCGTCGGCATGTACGTTGACGATGTCTATTACGCGACGCTGACCGGCTCGATCATGGACCTGCTCGATCTTGAGCGCGTCGAAGTGCTGCGCGGCCCGCAGGGTACGCTGACCGGACGTAACTCGATCGGCGGCGCGATCAAGCTTTTCTCCAAGAAGCCTTCGGACGAAACCAGCGGCATGGTCGAGGTGGCCTATGGCTCGCGCAATCGCATCGATATTCGTGCGAATGCCAACTTCGCTCTGACCGACAACCTCTTCGCGCGCGTTGCCGCCGTTCACAAGGAACAGGACGGCTATGTCGACCAGATCGACTATGGCTGCGCCAACCCCGGCAACGCACTGGGCATCGGCGCGCGTCCCTCGACGCCCGACAACTGCGTCGTCGACAAGCTTGGTGAGCGCGATTACACCGGCGTTCGCGGCGCGCTGCGCTTCAATCCCAGCGATACGATCGACTGGACCGTTATCGGCGACTACACATACGAGAACCGCACCAACGCCGGGGGCGTGATTTTCGCGAGCAGGCCCGCTGCGGCAGGTGCCGATTTTACCTGCGGCAAATATTGCACCTATGCCGACTGGCACATGGATGCCGGCGGTCAGGCGCTTTCCGCCTATGACATGCCGAACAACACCAAGTTCAAGGGCTGGGGCCTTTCGAGCAACCTGACGATCGGTCTGTCGGACACGATCAACATTCAGTCGATCACCGCTTACCGCAAATACAATCAGGTCTTTGGTACCGATGACGATTACACGCCGAACCAGCTGATCGGGGGTGGCGGTTTCAACGACATCTCGTTCCGCTTCTTCAGCCAGGAACTGCGTGTCAACGGCGAGATCGGCGATTTCGCCGACTGGACCATCGGCGGCTATTACAATGACCAGAAGTCGGTCTATTTCACCCGTCAGGACATTCGCTACATCGTGCCGATCGGCAACCCGGCGCTTTACCTGCAATTCCAGGGCGATGACCCGGTTAACGCAGACAGCAAGGCGGTCTTCGGCACGGTGATCGTGCATCCTGCGCCGGACATGAACGTGACGCTGGGCGCTCGCTACACCGACGAGCACAAGGACTACACCTTCTTCCGCAAGCAGTTCGACGGCTCGCCGCTGGTCGATATCTTCGGCGTCGGCCTGCTCGACAACGGCGGTGCGGGCACCCGCGCCGATTATGACGGCGACCGGTTCGACTGGCGTATTTCGGTCGACTATCGCTTCAGCCCCTCGGTGCTGGGCTATGCGACGATCAGCACGGGCTTCAAGGGCGGTGGTGTAACCGCGCGTCCGTTCACCACCGCACAGGCAGTGAACGGCACCTTCGATCCCGAAACGCTGACCGCATACGAAATCGGCTTCAAGACCGACCTGCTGGATCGCCGCCTGCGCTTCAACATCTCGGGCTTCTATAACGATTACAAGGATATCCAGCTGCCGATCGCCGACTGTGCGTTGCTTGACGGCTTCCCGATCGGTCAGGATCCGTTCCCTTGCGCTGCCGTGCAGAATACCGGTGACGGCAAGATGTACGGTATCGAGGCCGAAATGTTCGCAACGCCTACCGAAGGCTTGCAGATCGATGCTGCGCTCAGCTGGATCGACGGCAAATGGAAGAGCCTTGGCGCGACGGTTGGCAATACGATCCAGCTCGACGACGACATCACCAACCCGAAATGGAAGGCCAGCTTCGGCATCCAGTACGAGGCCGACCTTGGCGGCAACGGCTCGCTGACGCCGCGCTTCGACCTTGCGTACCAGAGCAAGGTTGGCATCGGTCGCACCACCTCGGCGACCGGCGATGTTCGCTACCTGCCTTCGCGTACGCTGGGCAACGCCCGGCTGACCTGGCGCAACGAGGACCGCGACCTCGCGCTCTCGTTCGAGGTGCAGAACCTGTTCGACAAGTACTACCTCGGACAGATTCCGTTCCAGGCGCTTTATGGGTTTGTCGGCACGGCCTATGCCAACGCTGGCCGTCCGCGCGAATGGGCACTGACGCTGCGCAAGGACTTCTGATCCTTCCTTGTATTACCAAGATCATAGGGCGGTCCATGCGGGCCGCCCTTTTTCTTGCTCCTGACGAGAGGAAGCCACGATGACGGATCTCGAAGCCCGGATCGCGCGGATCGAGGACGAACGCGCGATCGTCCGCCTCCAGACCGCCTACGGTTATTATGTCGACAAGGCGCAGTGGGACGAGGCGGCGGACCTCTTCGCAGCCGACGCCACGCTGGAAATTGCTGCTCGCGGGCTGTTTCGCGGGCAGGATCGCATCCGCGCCTATCTCAAGGCCCTGCCGCCGATGGTGGAAGGCACGCTGTTCAATCACATGCAGTTGCAGCCGCTGATTACCGTCGAAGGCGACCGCGCATGGGGCCGCTGGCGCGCGATCATGCAGGTCGGGTTCGAAGGCGTGCAGAAGCTGTCCGGGGATGCGGTCTATGAGAACGCCTATGTCCGAGAGGACAGCGTGTGGAAGATCGTGAAGCTGCATGCCTTCGTCACGCATTATGTCGATATGGAGGGCAAGGCGGTGCCGATGGGAACCGAGTTGCCCGAAATGGCGCCCGATGCGCCGCAGACGGTTGCCTACCAATCCTTCCCCGGCATATTCGTGCCGCCCTATCACTATCCCAACCCCGTTACAGGCCGGGCATGGCCGCAAGGAGAGACCGAATGACCCCCGAAGGCGTGACCATTGCCCATCCCGACAAGCTCTTTATCGGCGGGCGCTGGGTACCTGCGCAGTCGGGCGGGGTTATCGAAATCGTCTCTCCCGATAGCGAGCAGGTCGTCGCGCGCGTTGCCGAAGCGGGCGAAGTCGACATGGACGAGGCCGTTGCCGCTGCGCGCGAGGCATTCGACCATGGCCCATGGCCGCAGATGCCGCCCGCCGAGCGCATTGCCGCGTTCCGCCGCATGGTCGAGCATCTCAAGGGCCGCGCCGACGAACTGGCGCGCGCCTGGACGGCGCAGGTCGGCGGGCTCGCGGCCATCTCGCCGATGATCCAAGGCGGTTCGCTGATGACGCTGGACCAGATCGCGGGCTTTGCCGAGGAGTTCACCTGGGTCGAGCAGCGTGCGGCAACCGGCGCGCCGGTCGGCCTTGTCGCGCACGAACCGGTCGGCGTGGTCGCGGCAATCGCGCCGTGGAACGCCCCGTTCGGGATCATGGCCAACAAGGTTGCCTATGCGCTCGTCACCGGCTGCACCGTGGTGATGAAGCCTTCGCCCGAGACGCCGCTTGAGGCCTATATCATTGCCGAGGCTGCCGAAGCTGCCGATCTGCCTCCCGGCGTCGTTAACCTCGTTTGCGGACATCGCGAGGCGAGCGATCACCTCGTCTGCAATCCGGGTATCGACAAGGTCAGCTTCACCGGCTCGACCGTTGCGGGCAAGCGCATTGCTTCGGTCTGCGGCGAACGCATCGCGCGTTGCACGCTCGAACTGGGGGGTAAATCCGCGGCGATCGTGCGCGACGATTACTCGACGCAGGAAACCGCCGAAAAGCTCTCGCACACGATCATCCAGATGTCGGGACAGGTCTGCGCGATGCTGACCCGCGCTATCGTCCCGCGCGCGCGGCATGACGAACTCGCCGATGCCATCGCCGGTGAAATGCGCAAGAAGGTCGTCGGGCACTCTGGCGATCCGGCGACGCAGCTCGGCCCGCTGGCGATGAAGCGTCAGCTGGAACGCGTCGAAGGCTATATCGAGGAGGGGCGCAGGACCGCCGATCTCGTGACGGGGGGAGGTCGTCCTTCGCACCTCAATTCGGGCTACTTCATCGAGCCGACGCTGTTTGCCAATGTCGATAACCGCAGCCGGATTGCGCAGGAGGAAATCTTCGGTCCGGTCCTCTGCCTGATCCCTTGCGACGACGAGGAAGATGCGATCCGTATTGCCAATGATTCGCACTATGGCCTCAATGGCTCGGTCCTGACGCACGACAACGATGCGGCTTACCGCATTGCCCGTCGCCTGCGCACGGGTGCAGTCGGGCAGAACGGGCTGCGGCTCGATTTCGGCCTGCCGTTCGGCGGCTTCAAGCAGTCTGGCATTGGCCGCGAGGGCGGGCCGGACGGGCTTGAACTGTTCCTTGAAAAGAAGACCATCCTGATCGACGGCATGCCGTCGCAATTGTGAGGAGCGCGGCATGAGCGATCATCTTTCGGGCAAGTCCATCGCGGTCACCGGTGCTGGCGGCGGCTTCGGTCGGCTCGTGGCGCAAAAGGCGGCAGCGCGCGGTGCCTGCATCACATGCGGCGATGTCGACGAAGCGGCCAATGCCGAAACGGTCGAACTCGTGCGCGCTGCGGGCGGCACGGCGCAGGCGGTGCGGGCCGACGTGACCAGCCGCGCCGACATGGTGGCGATGGTCGCAGCGGCAAGCGATGCCTATGGCGTGCTCGACGTGATGATCAACAACGCCGGGATCATGCCGCTCGCCTTCTTCGCCGACCACGAGGCAGCGCACGATGCCTGGGACCGCTGCATCGACATCAACTTCAAGGGCGTGCTCAACGGCATGGTCGCTGCCTACGACGCGATGATGGCGCAGGGCAGGGGGCACATCGTCAACCTCTCCTCGATCTACGGCAACCATCCGGTTGTCGGCGGCGGCGTATATGGCGCGACCAAGTCGGCGGTGGTGTTCCTGTCCGAAGCGATGCGCGTGGAAGCGCGCGGCAAGATCAAGGTGACGGTTATCAAGCCGACCGGAGTTCCCACCACCGGCCTGTCCGCCACGATCGTCAACAACGAAGCGGGGATGGGCTGCGTGGGTCAGAACATGGGCGAATTCATGGACATGGTCGCCCGCGTAAACGAGGGCACCTATCCGCCCGAAAAGCTCGATGCCGAAAACATCGATTACGCGTTGCTCGCGCCCGAACACATTGCCAATGCCATCATCCATGTCATCGATCAGCCGTGGGGCGTTGCGATCAGCGAAATGACCGTGCGCGCGGCGGGCGATCACTTCGTGATCTGATTCAGCTTTTCAGTTCGATGCAGCCGCCGTCGACATAAAGATCGACGCCATTGATGAAGCTTGCCTGCGTGCTAGCGAGGAACAGGATGGCCTGCGCCACTTCTTCGGAATCGCCCATGCGGCCTTCGGGCACGACGGTCTTGAAGAACTCGCGCATGCCTTCGATCTCGTCGCTCGAAGCATCGCGCTTGAATATCTCGGTATCTGTCGGGCCGGGAGAGACCACGTTGACCCTGATCTTGCGCGGCAGCAGTTCGGCGGCAAGGATGCGGGCGACGGCGCGGATACCGGCCTTGGCGGCGGCATAGGCGGCATTGCCCGGAACCGCGCTGAGCGATCCGATCGAGCCGGTAATCACGATTGCGCCGCCATCGCGCATCAACGGCAAAGCCTTCTGGATCGCGAAGAATGCGCCCTTCAGGTTCACGTCGTGGATGCCGTCCCAGAAATCTTCGGTGATTTCGCTAACGGGCGCGAACCCGCCGACCCCGGCGTTGACCACCAGCACGTCGATCCCGCCCAGAGCCTCGCCGATCTCCGCCATCGCCGCCTCGCTCTCGGCGAGTACGCCCATGTCGCTGCGAATGCCGAGCCCGTCGACCTCGCGCGCTGCGGCTTCGAGCGTTTCGGCGTTGCGGCCGGTGAGCGCCAGCTTGGCCCCTTCGGCACGGAACAGCCGCGCGGCGGCAAGCCCGATCCCGGCATTGCCGCCAAGGATGACGACGCACCTGTCAACGAACCGCCCGGTGGTGGAGACCATGCTCAGAACATCCCGTTATCGTTGGCCGATTTCTCGGGCACCGGCTGCACCACATCCCAGTGCTCGACGACGCGGCAATTCTCGACCCGCAGGATATCGACCACGGCAATGCCCCGGTCATCCTTACTGAAACGACCATGCGAGTGGACCGCGACAAGATCGCCATCGGCAATCACGCGTTTGATCGAGTACTCGATGTCCGGGTTGCTCGCGAAGAATGGTTCGAGGAAGGCGATGGCGGCATCGCGCCCGGTCTGCGCCATCGGGTTGTGCTGGATATAGCCGGGATCGACGTAGGTTTCGAAAGCGCCGCGCACGTCCTTTTCGACCATGAATTGCGTCATGAAGCGGGTGACCAGCTCCTTTGGGGCGTATGCGCAGTCGGTCGCCTGCGCGGGCGGTGCAGAGACCGTGGCACAGGCCGAGGCGAGACAGGCGAGGGCAGTGGCAAGTATGGGACGCATCGGAATTCTCCCCGTCAGAACATCGTGTTCGAATTGACCGGATCGGTCGGAATATCCTGCAGCACATCCCAGTGTTCGGCAATCAGCCCGTTCTCCAGCCGGAATATATCGACCACGGCCATGCCGGGATCGTCCTTCCAGCGGTGCAGCTCGATATGGACGATGACGTGATCGCCATCGGCGAACATGCGGTGGATCGTCTGCTTTGCATCGGGCGAATCCTCGCGCCGAGCGTCAAGCCATGCCTTCAGCGCAGCAACGCCCGGTTCGGCAAGCGAGGAATGCTGGATGTAATTCGCAGCGATGTAATCGTCGACCCGCGATGAATCGAGCGGGAACAGCACATTCTCGTAAAGCCCGCGCACATGCGCAAGATTTGCATTTTCCTGTTCGTTGTATGCCATCGTCACTCTCCCGCTATTGTAACAATCGGTAAGGTATGCGACAGTTCGCGTGCGACGTCAAAGCCCGTATAAGGGCATGGGGAGAGTCGATGAACCGGTCTGTGCTTTATTCCGTCCTCGACGGCTATCTGGCCGCGCTTGCCGCGAAAAATCCGGCGCGCGTACCCTGGGCTAAGGATGCGCGAACGTCCGAGAATAACGTCATGCTGCCGATCGGCTTCGGCGTGTGGAAGACGATCGAGCGGCTTGGCGAATATCAGCTGCGCTTCGCCGATACCAAGACCGGCGGGGTCGGCTATTTCGGCACCGTGATCGAACCGGGCGAGGAATCGGCGTTCAGCCTGCGTCTGAAGGTCAACGAAGCGGGCGAGATTGCCGAAAGCGAAATGGTAATCGTGCGCGATTCGGATTCCGGGCTGGTGCTGCCCGGCAAGCGGTTCTGGACCAAGCCGATCCTTGAGGCGGAAGCCGAAGCGCCGGTCTCGCGCGAAGAGCTGGTAAGGCTGGCAAACGGCTACTTCGAAACGCTCGAACTCAACGATGGCGAAATCCACACGAAGTTCGCGCCCGATTGCAACCGGGTCGTGAGAATCGCTTCGGGTCGACCAACGCCGATCCTGATTTCATGCCGACCGTCAAGATGGGCCGCGAAGAGCAGTTCCGGCTGGGCTGGTATCGCTACGACGAACTGCGCGCGCGCCGCTTTCCGCTCGTGGACGAGGAGCGCGGCATCGTCCTCGCGCATGGTTTTATCGATCACTACGGCGCTTGACGAATACCAGCCGACACCGGCGAGACGGTCAAGAGCTTCATCCGCAGGCCGCATACCTTCTACCTCATGGAAATCTTCAAGATCGACCATGGCAACATCCAGCAGATCGAGGCGAACTTCATCACCGTGCCGTTCTACATGCCGAGCCCGTGGGACGAGGCGTGTTGAACAGAATGCGCCTGATCCTCCTCGTCGGGGAGGGGACGCCGAAGGCGGCGGAGGGGTATGCTGCGCTCGCTTCCCCTCCGTCAGCCCCTGTGGCTGCCACCTCCCCCGGTGAGGGAGGATTTCACGATCCTGTTGTTCTGCCCTCGCCGCCTGCTCCTCGCAGGGTAGCGCAGACCGCGCTGCCGGTGCAGGATGTCGCGGCGACGGACCGGGCCAGTCCGGCGGCGATGCGCAAGACGGTCATTCGACGCTCAACGCGATGGCGCGGAGAACGCTGGCGAACTCGGCTGCCTGGCAGGCGGAGCTGGCACCAACCATGCGCTCGAAGCGACGCCCGTCGTAGTCGACGGGGTAATGTACACTCCTGGCGTGGCGGGCCGCGCCTGGGCCTTCCTTCAACGCGGCGACGGGTGAGGAGCCTGGCGCTTCGAGCCGGAAGCTTCGACACGGTGCTTCAAATCGCACGGTCTGCTGCGACAGATGGCCAATCGCGTTCTGCGCTGGCCGGCAAGGTCTGGCGTCGCCACGCTCGATGCACAGCTCATGCCCTGACGCGAAAACCGGCGGGCGCGGGTCGCCTGGAAGGCCGACATCGTCGATGATCCTGGCGTAACCACCGGCGGCGTGCCGCCTGAAGTCGCTGACTCGGTCGTGGTGATCGGCAATGGCGGCGGAACATATCGCGCGCGGTTATGTCAGCGCTTAGACCTCGAAACCGGCAAGCTGGCATGGCGCTTCCATACCGTCCCGCGCGATCCGGCGCTGGGCAAGCAGGACCATCCCGATCTTGAGAAGGCTGTCGAGACATGGGATCCGGATAGCCGCTGGGATATTGGCTGGCGGCGGTGGCACGCCGGATCTTGACCCATTACGATCCGCTAACTGGCTATGTGCTGGCCGGAACCGGCAACGGCGGACCATCACACAAGCGCTCGCCCAAGGGCGATCAGGCCGCACCATCGCTCGTCGCGCCTGATGAAGACGGGACGCGTCGCCTGGTGGTCATCGCGGGAGACGCCGGGTGACGACTGGGACTCTTTACGGCGACAGCACCGACGATCCTGACCGTTGAACGAGGCTGAAGCGCCCGGTGGTGCCCACGCGCCCAAGAACGGCTTCCTCTATATCCTCGATCGTCGCGACGGGACATTGTTGAGCGCAAAACCGATCGTCCGGCAGAACTGGACCAAGGGTATCGATCCCAAGACCGGCAAACCGATCCCCAACCCCGAGGCGGCGGACTATTCGACCGGACCCAAGATCGTGTTCCCGGCGACGCCCGGCGCGCGCAACTGGCATCCGGCGAGCTACGATCCGGTCTCGGGTCGGCTTATGCGCCGGCGTGGCGGACATGGGCAACCTGATGTTCATGACTCCCGGCGCGAAGCCACTGGTTCCCAGGGCAATCAACAACGATGCAGCACTGGTGTTCGGGCCGGACATCGAGGCCGCATTGCCCGGTCTGCCGCCGCTGGTCGCCGAAGCGGTCAAGGCTTGCCAGCCTTGCCGGTTGAACCAAACCCTATTCGAGCGAACTGCGGCGCCATCGATCCGCTGACAGGTGAGACGTGAAATGGGCCGTGCTGATGGAAGGCTGGCAGGATCGCGGCGGGGTGCTGACCACCGCTTCGGCCTGCTGCTGTTCCAGGGGCAATCTTGCTCGGGGCGTTGCGGGTTTTCGATGATGAAGAGCGTGCTTTGCAGTCGATCGAAACAGCATTGCCGATCCCCTGCTGCGCCATGACCGCGAAGGACGGGCAGCAGTAATGCTGCCGGTGATGGGCTGCACATGGGCGCGGATACCCTGTCCCGCGTTATCTGGCGGCCTATCAGCGCGCAGCAATATGGGACGTCATCGCCTCGCTTCTTGGTGGCGGCGAAGTGCCAATGCCGGACTTGCTGCCCGATCTCGAAGTCGCACCCGAACCGCCCGCACAGGGCAAAGGCGTCACGCCCGAGATGATCGCGCGCGGCGAGGGGCTGTTCTTCTCGGTCGGCTGCGCGCTGTGCCATTCGAACCAGCACCGTTCGATCACGCCAGACCTGCGCCGCATGCAGCCGGGCACGCACGAACAGTTCGCGGCAATCGTGCGCGGCGGGTTGCTGGTCGACAACGGCATGCCGCGTTGGGACAATATTCTCACCGAGCAAGACAGCGCCGCGATCCATGCATGGCTCATCGACCTGCAACGCCGCACGCGCGCCGACGAACTGGCCAAGCGCGAGGCCGGCATTCCCATCGACGCGCCGAGCGCCGCCAAGCTATCAGGATATTAGGAGAGACGCGCATGAAACTGACACTCCCCCCGCGCATCAGCCCGCAGCAATTCGATGCTGCGCTGAGCGCATTTGCCGGAGCGGTCGGCAAGGACTGGGTCATGTCGTCCGACGCCGACCGCGATGCCTATGCCGACATCTACAATCCCGGCCCGACCGAACAGTGGCCCGCGTCCGCCGCCGTCGCGCCTGCCTCGGTCGAGGAAATCCAGGCGGTCGTGCGCCTCGCCAACGAGCACAAGACGCCGCTCTGGCCGGTCTCGCGTGGCAAGAACCTTGGCTATGGCGCCAACGCGCCGCGCATGCCGGGCTCGGTGGTGCTTGACCTTGGCCGGATGAACAAGGTGCTCGAACTTGATCCCGAGCTTGCCTATTGCGTGGTCGAACCCGGGGTCAGCTTTTTCGATCTCTACGATCACATCCAGCGCGAGAAGGCTCCGCTCTGGATGTCGGTTCCCGGCAATGGCTGGGGCTCGGTGCTCGGCAATGCGCTCGATCACGGCATGGGCTACACGCCCTATGGCCAGCACGCGCAGAACCTTTGCGGCATGGAAGTCGTGCTGCCTTCGGGTGAGCTCGTGCGCACCGGCATGGGCGCGATGGACGGGGCGCATGCCTTCCACCTCTTCCCGCTCTCGTATGGGCCGGACTGGACCAAGATGTTCACGCAGTCGAACTTCGGTGTCGTTTCCAAGGCGGGCCTCTGGCTCCAGCCCGCACCCGAAACCTCGATGGTGCTGACCTGGGACATCCCGAACGAGGAAGACATCGGCTGGGTCATCGACACGGTGACGCCGCTCAAGCTCAAGGGCGTGATCGACCAGAACGTCTTTATCCCCTCATGGCTCGGCAAGATCGTGCTGATGGGCCAGCGCAAGGATTTCTGGGACAAGCCCTCGGCAATCCCCGAATGGCGCGTTCAGGAACTGCTCAAGGAGCACAAGCTCGGCTTCTGGCAGGTGCAGGTGCGCCTCTATGGCGACGAGGCGATGAACAAGGCGCGCGCCGAGGTTATCAAGGCCGCGTTCAAGCAGCACCTCGATGCAGCGCCCAGGGAGGAGTGGTGGCGCGAAGGCGAGCCGCTCAACATGATGGACCCGACGATGGGCGTGCCCTCCGCCGTTGCCCTGCAGATGGGAGACTGGGTCGGCGGCCGCTCGGGCCACATGGGCTTTTCGCCGGTGGTCCCGGCGACGGGCAAACATGTGCTCGACCAGCTCAAGCGCAGCCGCAAGATCATCGCCGATCACGATGTCGATTTCTACGCCAGCTTCACGATCAGCGGGCGCTTTGCGACCAACATCAACATGCTGATGTTCGACCGCGACAAGCCCGACGAACTGGCCAACATGCGCAAGCTTTTCACCACGCTGGTCGATGCGACGGCGAAGGCGGGTTACGGCGAATACCGCGCGCACCTAGGCTGGATGGACGAGGTGAACGATACCTATGGCTATAACAACAGCGCCCAGCGCCGCCTTAACGAAGCGGTGAAGGACGCGATCGATCCCAACGGTATCATCGCGCCGGGCAAGCAGGGCGTCTGGCCGCTGGCCTATCGCGAAGAGCGTGGCAAGAAGGGAGAGGTGGCATGAACCGCAAGATCCTGATCGCCGCTGCTGTACCGGTGGCGCTGCTCTCGCTGGCCGGATGCAAGCGGGTGGATTCGCCTGACGAACAGAAGGTCGCCACTGCCGGCCCGGAAGGCGGTCCGCCGCCACCGCCGCCCTATACGATCCGCGACGAGGCCCCGCGCGGGGATCGTCATGCAGCCGGTCGTGACGGCGCAGCCCTGTTCTCCAACCATTGTGGCTATTGCCACCTGCCCGGCGGAATGGGCACCAACCTCGTGACTGTGCAGCAGGTCAAGGCGGGCAATTCGCCCGAGATGGGCCTGCTCACCAACCGCGAAGACCTGACCGCCGAATACGTCAAGGCCGTCGTCCGCAACGGCAAGGTTGCAATGCCGCCGCAGACGCGGGTGGATATCACCGACGCCGAACTCGATGCCGTCGCGGCCTATCTGGGGAAGGGCAAATGAGCCGCATCGATCGCAGGACGATGCTCAAGGGCACCGCGACGGTGGGCGCGGTGGTAGCCGTACCGCTGGCGGGCAGTGCGGCCAATGCGGCTACGCGGCTGGTGGTATTCGATAGCGGGATCGCCGAATCGCAGGCGTTCGCCGGGGCCACGCAGGGCGTGCAGGCAATCGACGTGGCGCGAGAGCATGGCGCGCTTTGGGCAGGCCTTCGCGGACGGCTGCCGCAAGCAGCAGAGATCGAAGGGCTGACCGGCTGGAGCGATCTGGTGGCAATCCGCAGCGAACTCGAACGGCGCGGAATGCGGCTTGTCTCGCAAGCGCCGGTGAGCGCCCCGCTATCGGGCAAGGCGCACCTCTTCCGCTGGTCGATGCAGCGGCGGTGAGGAACAAATTGCCCCTCCTCTTCAGGGGAGGGGCAACGAGACTTGGCAGCTTGCTGCCTAGTCGCAGTGGGGTGGGGAGATGTCGTCTTTCGCGGCGCGAGTGGCGCTCCCCCACCCCCGCCCCCTCCCCTCAAGGGGAGGGGTGTTTGAATTCCCTTACCGATGCCGGTAAACCGCGCGTTCGTGGCTGAATGCCTTGAAGCCGAAGTAGCCGTGATAGCTGCCCATTCCGCTCTGGTTGACGCCGCCGAAGGGCAGGTTGTTCTCAAGATAGTGCGAGAAGACGCCGTTCACCGTCACGCCGCCCGATGAGGTGCGCGAAAGCACGTCTTCGACCATCGCCTCGTCGTTGCTGTAGATGTAGAGCGCCAGCGGCTTGTCGCGCGCTTCGACGTATTCGATCGCCTGATCGAGCGTGTCGTAATTCATCACCGGAGTGACCGGCGCGAAGATTTCTTCCTGCATGATCTTCATCTGCGGGGTGACGCCGGTGAGCAGCGTCGGGTGAATGGTGAGGTCTTCCTCCTCCAGCGTACCGCCCGCTGCCACAGTCGCGCCCTGCGCCACGGCATCGTCGAACAGCGCCTTGACGCGCTCGAAGTTCCGCTTGTTGACGATCTGCGCGATGCCTTCCTTGCGGATCGTGCCGCCCTCGTCATAGAGGTTTGCGGCCACGTTGCGGCGGAACCCTTCGACAAGCTGGTCCTGCTGGTCCTCGCGGATGAAGACATAGTCGGGCGAGATGCAGGCCTGTCCGCCGTTGAACTGCTTGGCATTTGCAAGGTCGGCGGCGAGCTTGTCGATGCTGGCACTCTGGTCGACGATGACCGGCGACTTGCCGCCGAGTTCGAGCGTGACCGAGGCAAGATGCTTGGCCGCCTGCTGCATCACGATCTGGCCGACGCGGGTGCTGCCGGTGAAGAAGATGTGGTTGAACGGCAGGTCGAGCAGCGCCTGCGCCACATCGACATCGCCTTCGAACAGCGCCACCTCGTTCTCGTCGAAGACTTCGCGGACGATCTCGCCCGCAATCTTCGCGGAGGCGGGGCAGAGGTCGGTAAGCTTGACCATGCAGCAATTGCCCGCAGCAATCGCGGCGGCGAGCGGGCCGAAGGTCAGGCCGAGCGGGAAGTTCCAGGGGCCGAGGATCAGGCAGACCCCGCGCGCCTCGTGGACGATCATCGCCTGATCGTCGGGGTTCATCGAGGTCGGGACTTCCTGCGGCTGCATCCACGCATCGAGGTTGTCGATGTTGCGCTGGATATTGCCCATGATGCCCATGACTTCGGTCGTGCGGATTTCCGCCTCGGGCTTGCGCGTGTCTTCGAGCACGGCAGCGACTATGGCATCGGCGCGCTTCTCAACCGCCTCCTTAAGCTTCGTCAGCTTGGCCTTGCGCTCCTCTGCACCGGTCGCCTTGACGGCCCACTGGTGCTCCTTCTGCGCTTCGAAAATGCGGCCCATTTCGGACGGGGCGGGGGAGGTGCTGGTCTGGTCGGTCATGGGATGTCCTGTGCTCAATGATGTTGTCGGGGCCTAATTCACGCCGCGCGCGGCGTCGCCCCAGAATTCGGCGCGCATCGTTTTCTTGTCGAACTTGCCGACCGCGGTGCGCGGGATTTCGTCGCGGAAATAGACGTTCTTTGGAGCCTTCACACTGCCGATGCGCTCCTTGCAATGCGCCTTGATCGCCTCTTCGGTCGGCATGTTCGCCGGATCGGCGACGACGATAGCGGTGACGGCCTCGCCCCATTTCTCGTCGGGAATGCCGATGGCGGCGCATTCGCGCACGCCGGGCACTTCGGTGACGGCGGCCTCGACCTCGGTGCAGAAGACGTTGAAGCCGCCGGTGACGATCATGTCCTTCTTGCGGTCGACGATGTAGTAAAAGCCGTGCTCGTCGCGCCTGCCGACATCGCCGGTGTGGTGCCAGCCGTACGCCCATGTCTCGGCATCGACATCGGGCAGGAGATGATAGCCCGCGCCGACCAGCGAGCCGCGCCCGACAATCTCGCCGACTTCGCCGGTGGGC
>JAWKXP010000032.1:0-19706 GCA_041396945.1 Sphingomonadaceae bacterium
GAAATGACGCGGACCGAATATGACAAGCTCAGGGCCGCGCCCGTTGGCAACCCAAACCACTATCCGCTCATCACGGAAAGTGAAGGCATCAGCGAGGCGCGCGAGGCGGCCTATGCGAAGCTGGAAAGCCTGAATGTCGAGAACATCGACTATTACCGCAAGCTCTGGTCGAGCAATTTCCTGACCGACGAGGGGCTGCGCAAGTTTGCAGATTGCGAGTCCGGCAGGCAGCCGGGTCTCGCCACCTATGGCCGGTTCGAAGCACCCGGCCAGTTCCACCTGACCTATGTTCACATCACGCCGATCGGGATCGAGCAGATCACCACCAAGGTCGTGGCATCGAAGAACATCGCCAATATCGCCGAGTTCGAAGCCTCGCTTGAGGAACTGGGGCCGCAGGACAACTATGTCGCGCGCACCTTTCCGCTCAAGCTGGCCGATCCGGCGAAACCCGCCGTCCTCGTGATGCGCGCTGGCTGGGAGACGCCGCTGTTCACCTATATCCCGCTCCATCCCACGCCCGACTATTTCAAGGAGGCCGGACAATGAGCCGCATCTTGTTCCTTGCCGCCGCCTTGGGCGCTGTGGCGACCTCCGCATCCGCGGGGCAGCCGGACGAGTCCTTCACCGACTGTGCTGGCTGCCCGGAAATGGTGCCGCTGCCTGCCGGCTCGTTCAAGATGGGCATCGAGGCGGAGCGCGAGATCGAATTCGGCATGCCCGAGCATCAGGCCGGGCGCTCCGAGCCAATCCACAAGGTGACCTTCAAGAACGGCTTCGCGATGGCGAAGTACCCCGTCACCATTGCCCAGTTCCGCGCCTTCATCGACGAGACCGGCTATCGCGCATCGGACTCCTGCTACACCCAGCACAAGGTCGATGGGCACTTCATCTACGAAAAGGCGCGTGGCTTTTCCTGGCGCTCGCCCGGTTTCCCGCAGGAGGACAATCACCCTGTGGTCTGCGTCAGCAGCGAGGACGGCGAGGCCTATGCCAAGTGGCTCTCGAAGAAGACCGGCCAGAGCTACGCGCTGCCCAACGAAGCACAATACGAATATGCGCTGCGTGCCGGGACGACGACCGCCTATTTCTGGGGCGACGAGTGGGATGCAACAGCCTGCGAATATTCGAACCAGCCCGATCTCGATCAGGCCGATGCGCTTGGTGCGCCTTCCGGGCCAAAGTACCGCTTTCAGTGCCGCGATGGCTACGCATGGACCTCGCCGGTTGGCACTTACAAGCCCAACCCATGGGGCCTGCACGACATGGCAGGCAATATCTGGGAATGGACCGCCGACTGCCTCAATATGACTTATGAAGGCGCGCCGACAGACGGATCGACCTGGACCGAAGGCGATTGCGATGCGCGGCCTTCGCGCGGGGGGTCATACGGCAATGCCTCGTTCTCGACCTATGCCGCGATCCGCGCGCCGCGCCATGTTGCATTCGTGGGGCACTCCTGGGGCTTCCGCGTGGTGAGGACCGACTGAATGGACGACCGTCCCGGACTTGCCCACCTGATCGAGCGGCGCGACCGCATTCCGGCGGCGCGCTATTACGACGAGGACTTTTTCGCGCTGGAAAAGGAACGGCTCTGGCCGCGTATCTGGCAGATGGCGGCGCGGCTGGATTCTATCCCCGATCTCGGCGACTGGATCGAATACCGCATCTTCGACACATCGGTCCTGATCGTGAACACGAAGAATGGCGTGAAGGCCTTCGAGAACGCCTGCCGCCATCGCGGGGTGCGGCTCGGCAAAGGGCAGGGCAACTGCGCAAAGCAGGGCTTCATCTGCCCGTTCCACGGCTGGCGCTGGAATGCCGAGGGGCAGAACACCTTCGTCTATGGCAAGCACATGTTCGCCGAGGACCAGCTCGATGCCGATGCGCTGGCGCTGCCCGAGGTGCGGTCCGAAACCTGGGGTGGCTGTGTCTTCATCAACTTCGATGATGACGCCCCGTCCTACCGCGAAACTATCGGTCCGCTGACCGACCGCTTCGATGCGCACAATGTCTCTGACCTCAAGGCCGAATGGTGGTTCGCGACCGAGTTGCCCGCCAACTGGAAAGTCGCGATGGAAGCCTTCCAGGAAGGCTATCACACGATGAAGACGCATCCGCAGCTTCAACGGGCAGCGCCGGTCATCTACAATTCGATGTATGGCAATGAAACCGATGGCATCGGCGCTTCGATCGATCCCAACCTTTCTCCGCGAGACAACATCCGCGCTCAGGTGAAGCACCTCGAACTGTTGAGCGAAGGCATGGCAGGCATGGTGCACGCCAAGGAAGTCGCCATCGCCAAGGAACTCGTCGACATCGACCTGCCCGAGGATCCCGAGCAGGCGATGATGACGTGGTATGGAGCGTTCCAGCAAGAAATAACCACCCGGCTGCGAGCGGCAGGCGAGGACATTCCCGATCTCAATACCGTGAAAGTCTCACACTACGTCCACGCCATCGAGTTCCTGTTCCCAAATTTCTTCCTGCTGCCGATGTTCTCAAGCATGGCCTCTTACCGCATCCGTCCGCTCACGCCCGAGACCTGCAGGTTTGAAATCTGGTCGCTGACCCATGTGCCGGAGGGATCGGACCACGTGGCTCCGCGCGAGCCGACGGTGTTGCCGTGGGACAGCACGGATTATCCCGCGATCCCGCAGCAGGACTATGCCAACATCCCCGAACAGCAGGCCGGGCTGCACGCGGACGGGTTCGACTTCATGCGGCTGGGGCAAGACGTCGAAGGGCTGCTCGCCAACTACCAGAAGGTGATCGACGGCTACCTGACCGGCGTTGGGCAAGACAAGCTGACCGCCGCGACCAACCAGCTCGGCGGCAACTTCGACGGCAAGGTGCTCGATTTCGGTTTCTGATCGCGCGTGGCGACTGGGAGAGGGAAAATGGAAGAGCTTCGCTTCGATGGCCGTGTTGCCGTCATCTCCGGCGCAGGGGGCGGTCTCGGTCGCGAATACGCGCTGCTGCTTGCCTCGCGCGGTGCCAAGGTGGTGGTCAACGATCTCGGCACCGACCGGCGCGGCGAGGGGGCCGATCTCGGCATGGCGCAAGCGGTGGTGGACGAGATCGTCGCGGCCGGCGGCGAAGCGATCGCCAATGGTGACAGCGTGGCCACACCCGAAGGCGGTGCGGCGATCGTCGAGGTGGGGCTCGACGCATGGGGCAGGGTGGATGTCCTGATTCACAACGCCACGATCAACCGCCATGGCCCGTTTCGCGAGCTGGCCTGGAAAGACTTTTCCGCCGTGCTTGATGTCCATATTGGCGGCGCGTTCCATATGGCCAGGGCCGCGTTCCCGCGCATGTGCGATGCGGGCTATGGGCGCATCGTCTTCACGTCCTCGATCGCCGGGCTTTATGGCGAGAAGAACGTTTCGGCCTATTGCACCGGCAAGGCGGCCCTGATCGGGCTTGCCAATGCGCTGGCGCAGGAAGGCAGCGAACAAGGCGTAACCGCGAACTGCATCGTCCCGGCAGCAAAGACCCGTCTCGCCGAAGGTCGCGATACCGACGACTTTCCGCCGTGGGGGCCGGACAAGGTTGCGCCTGCCGTCGCTTACCTTGCGCACGAGAGTTGCACCGCGTCGGGTGAGATGTTCATCGCGCTGGCAGGGCGCATGGCAAAGGCCTGGGTTGCCGAAACCCGCGGCCTCTACCAGCCGGACTGGAGCGCCGAGGAAGTCGCAGGCCGGCTCGGGGAAATTGGCGACCGTTCGCATCAGGTGACGTTCGATCCGATGCCCAGCGGCTTCTACGATCACCTTGGCTTCAGCTTCGACATGGCGCGCGGAGAATAGCCTTTCAGCCAGGAGTCAGTCGCGCACGGTGATCTGCTGCGAACCAGAGGTGAGCCGGACTTTCTTTCCTTTCCAGACCAGCTCGCCTGTCAATCCTTGGGGAAGCGATACCTCTCCCTGCAATCGGCCGTTCTCGCGACGAAATGACACGCTTATTTGCCCGAGCGGATGCGGCATGGACCCAGCCGCCTGATTGAGCTTACCCAGCGCCGGGGCAATCTCCACAGTCCCGAACCCTTCGGAGGCAGGCCTGATTCCCAGCACACTGGCGAGCAGGTGGTAATTGGGATGCGCGGACCAGGCGTGTGAGTCGGAACGCGAGGGATCGGGTGTTTCGGGCGTTGTCGTAAGACCCTTGCGCAGCATTTCGCGCCAGGGTTCGAGCCGTTCGAGATAGCGATCGCCGAAACCGGCCTGCACCATTGCCTCGTCCACATAGAAGCGGAAATAGTAGGTTGCCTGCAACAGGCTCTCATCGTCGAGGGTGCGGCCCATGACCGCTGCCTGCTCTTGTGCTGGCACCGCATCGGTCAGTATTGCCAGAGCATTGGCATGTTGGCTGAAACTCTTGCGTTCCGGCGTATCTGCGAAAAGGCCTCGCCCGGCATCCCACGCATGCTTGCGCACAGCAGCGATCAGCGATGCTGCCTGTTCCCGGTAATGCGAACCGACGGCTGAAATGCCGTGTGCCTCTTCCAGTTCGGCGGCGCGTTGAAGTGCATAGGCATATTGCAGTGTCAGCGCGGTCGAGTGACTGTTCTTGCTGCCCGGGGCCATGCCCATGGGATAGGCCGGGTTCCAGTCAAGGAAGCCCCACCAGGGAATCGGTCCCAGCATCCCGGTTTCGTCCACATGCTGCCCGAACCACGATAGTACGCCGCGCGTGCCGGGCACCATTTGCGCGATGAAGTCGGGATCGTCTCGCAGCATCCAGTAATCGTGCACCATCGCAACCCACCACAGCGAGAAGGGCGGGATGTTTTGCCGCACGCGAGAGGGATAACGGCTGGCAGTCAGCCCGTCGGCCGTGCGTGACTGGTCGAACAACGCAATGGCATTGCGAGCGAGGCGTCCGTCACCTGAATTGTAAAGCGAGATCAGCGCCTCAAGCCGCGTGTCGCCGACATACTGCAATTGCTCGTAGTAAGGCGTGTCCATGAAGTGGTCGTAGGCAGAGAGGCGCAGTATTCGCCAGTCGATCTCCCAAACATCCTCGATCCATTCTGCATCGCTGGAGAAACCGGCGTTCTGTTCAAACGGGTATGCGGTAAAGACGCCATGAATATCGTGCAGCACCAGCGGCTCGTCGCCGGTCTGGATATCGAGCTGGACATAGCGCCATGTCCGCCACCACAGGCTGTGAAACTCACGGTTTGCACCCCCGTCGAAGGTTATCCGGTCGGCAAGGCCGCGAATGGTCCTGCCTTCGATCTCGTTGCGATCGCCCTTGTTGCCTTCGGCATCGTATAGCGCTTCCGCATAGGTGATCGTAGCCGTCGCACCCGCGCCGCCGCTGGCGCTCAGCACCATGTAGGCATTTGTCAGATGGCGCTGGTCGAGCAGCAGCGTTGCGCTTGAATTGGCAGGAACCGTGTAATCCGCCGCGCCCGCCAGCAGCTTTGCCGGAGGCACAGCGCCTTCATGGCGCCGGATTTCCGCAAAGCGGATCGGCGTCTCTTCCATTGCAGGGAGCGGATCGGGCACCAATTGCCAATGGCCGGCATTGCCCGTGATGTCGCCACCACGCATCTGGGCGTTGCGCTCGACCAGCTCTGCCTGCACCCATTCAAGTTCGTTGCCGCCTTCTTCGTCCCAGCCCCATGGGTAGGCTCGCGCATCGAGCACTTCACCGGGTGCAGCTGCATAGAACCCACCTGAAGCCGGGCCGGTTACCGGCTCGAATGTGATCGCGCGGTTCCACAGCACTTTCCAGCTGGCATCGCTGTTGAGGTTTTTTGCTTCGTCGCTTTCACCCTGAAGCAGGAAGCCGGAGCGGTGAGTCATCTGACTGAGCGGGGCATGCTCGCCCCAGTTCCAGACGATCGCGCTCACGACATTGTTTCCCTTGCGCAGATATGGCGTGAGATCGAGTTCGCGGAAGCGCCAATGCATGCGGTCACTGCGCGAAGGCCCGACATCGATCGACTGTCCGTTGACGAACAGGCGGTAGCGATTGTCCGCCGAAACGCGAACGGGGAATGTGCCCGGCACAGCCTTGAGGGTGAATGCCTTGCGGAAGTGGAACACCCCCGCCTTTTGCGACCCGGCCTCGGGATGAGCGACCCAGCTGGCGGCCCAGTATCCCGCCGTTGCCTCGCGCGAAAGACCGGCTCCGTCCTGCGCCAGCGCCAATCCCGGCAGAATGCTGGCAAGTGCGACCATCACCATGGCTGATAGCGCCTTCCATACTGTTCGAATGCGACCGGTCGCGTAAAAGACTGACACGTTCCGCTCATCCTCGTCGTTGATGCAGCTTTCGGGCGAGCTGCCAATGCACTCCGATTGAAACCAGTGTCCTGATTGCGATCTTGCCATGGTTTCAGCTCCCGGCTTCCTACATACGCCAATCTCATCCCGTGAGAAGATGCAGCATCCTGGCCGTTTCTTCCGGCTCGGTCAGCATCAGGTCATGCCCCGTGTCGATCTCCCAGACGCGTTCGGCCTTCGACCAACGCGAGCGGATTGTGTCAGGCCGGTTGGCGAGGGATGCTGGACAATTGATGATCGTGCGCGGCAATGCCGCAACGGCATCGGGATTGGTAAGGAAAAGCGGGTCGAGGACGGTTTTCCAGGGATGGGGCGTCAGTCGCGCCATTGCCCATTGCTCATATTGGCAACCGTTGAGGCCGTAGATCATCGTTGCCGCTTCATCAGGCCAGAGGCCCAATTCCACGCCATCGACTGTCCTGGTTGTGCCTGCCAGCGCAAGGAGTCCCGGTGAGACATCCACGAGCGCTTCGCCATTCAGAGGGATTGCACCGTCGAGGAAAACAAGTTGCGCGATCCGATTGCCAACGCGATCGGCCGCGCCGGTTATGACCATGCCGCCGTAGCTGTGGCCAACGAGGATGACTTCGGAGAGATCCTCGAACTCGATAAGGTTGGCGACATCTGCGAAGTGGGTGTCGAGTCCTAGATCTGGTGATAACAGGTGCTTGCGATCCGCCAATCCGGTCAGGGTCGGGGCATAGACCTCGTGCCCTTGCTGACGCAGCAGGCTGGCGACCGGCTTGTAGCACCAGCCACCATGCCCCCCGCCATGCACAAGCACGAATGTTGCCAAATCCCCCTCCCTCTCCTTGCGCGTTGTCGCCTGTTTTGCCTTTACATGTTGGCGGCACCGTTTGCGAGAATATGCGCACCGGAAACCCAGCTGGCCTCGGGCGATGCGAGGAATGCTACCACGGCAGCGATTTCTTCGGCCTTGCCGATCCGACCGAACGGTGAGGCATTCTCGAACAGGCTCCGATACCCTTCCGGCGCGCTGTCCATCATGCCGGGAGCCGTAGCTCCGGGAATGACCGTGTTGACCGTGACCCCCTTCTTGCCGAGTTCCTTCGCCCAGCTTTCGGTCATGCTCTTGATCGCGACTTTCGTTGCCGAATAGATGCCCGAGCCCGCAATCGGGAATTCGCCAAGGCTCGACCCGAGGTTGATGATGCGACCGCCTTCGCCCAGCCGCCTTGCCGCTTCCGACGCCACGAACAACGGCCCGCGCAGGTTCACGCCGAGCATCCATTCGAGCTGGTCTTCATCGAGCTCTGCGAGCGATCCGCCGCCACTGACGCCTGCCGAGTTGACGACGATATCGAGACGATCGGTTTTCGCATCGATCCGGTCGAACATTGCCTTCACCTCAGCGCGCCGGGCAATGTCTGCCTGAACTGCGAAGGCTTCGCCTCCGCCTGCCTCGACAGCTTTCACCGTCTCTTCGGCTCCGGCTGCGCTGCCACTGTAATGGACGATCAGGCCGGCTCCTTCGCGGGCCAGTCGCAGCGCGATCTGCTGGCCAATGCCGCGCCCTGCTCCTGTAACAAGCGCGACCTTGCCGGACAGCCTTCTCCCTTGCGTCATATCGACCTCCTTTCGTTCAAGCTTCTTGCAGGCGCGCGGGCCAGCCACCTTCGGCGACAAGGCTCGCAATGACAGCGCGAGTCTGGCTTTCCATCTGCACCGATGCATGCGTGAGCACATGCGAAGGATTACGCATCAGGCTGAAACCGCGCCACAAGCCCCCTGACGCGAAATGCGTGACACTAAGCGCACCCGGCCGGACAGGGTCCATCACCGAGCAATGTGGCAGGATGGCGATGCCTTGCCCCCGTGCCACCAGTTCCGTGATCGTATCGAGCGCATCAATTTCCTGCACGATATCCAGCGCGACACCCGCGCGTGCAGCCTCGCGATCGATCACTTGGCGCAAGCCATGTTGCGGCCCTGGTGCAATCAGTGGCCTGCCCGCCAGCTCGGCGAGACTGACTTCGCCCCGATGCTCTTCACTGGCCCTGGGCGTTATCAGGACCAGTTCGTCACTGGCCAGATGCCTTGCCGCGAGGTGGCGGAGCGGGCCAAGGTCGTAAAGGATGCCAAGGTCGATCTTTTCTGCTTCCAGCCAGCCGCGGATCGTTCCGTGGAAGGCCTCGACAATCCTGACCTTTACGCGCGGCGCTTTCTCTGCGAGCGCTTCGACAAGCGCAGCGCCGATCAGTCTCGCAATCGACGGCGGCATGGCAAATACGACCTGCCCGCGTGCCTCTTCACGCAGGTGCTGCGCATCGGCAATCGCCAGTTCCGTCGCCTGAAGAATCTGGTGCGCACGCTCGAGGAAAATCTTGCCTGCCTCGGTAAGGGTCACGCCGCGCGCGGTTCGATCGAACAGCCGGATGCCGACCTCATCCTCCAGTCGCAGCAACTGCTGGCTGAGCGAGGGCTGGGCGATGCCAAGCGATTCCGCAGCGCGGCTGATCGATCCGGTTTCGGCGATCTTCAGGAAGGCCTTGAGATGCTGCGTATCCACCAGATCGCGCGCCGGATTACTCGGCCGCCACGCTCAGAGGCACTGCATGACGCGCAGGCCGCATGTCGATCACCCAGCGCACCGAACGGCGCATCGGCTCGATGCCGTCGTGCGGCGAGCCGGGCGGCATGTGGTGCATACCCGCATAGACCGTCATCGGATCACCGCCCGCTAGCGGCACCAGCCGTTGCACCCCGGCAAGCGCGAAGGCGTCGAGCAGCCCGGCGCGGCGTTCCTCGGGATAGATGCCCACGGTCTGGGTGGTGTCATCGCACCACTTGATTACATCATTGAGGTCATCGACCGGGACGAAATTGACCACACGATTGTTGAGCTTGTCGAAAAACTCGACGCGGTCGTTGAACTTGGAAACGATGAACCCGCCGATCAGCGTATCGCCCTCGACATGATAGAAATCGTCTTCGAGCGCGACTGCCTCCATCTCGGCTTCGAGCTCTCGATTGGGATGCGGGAACGGCGTCGAGAGCAGCGGCGGCAGGTCGCCATAGGCGGCAACCATCTTGCGCCCGAGTTTGACAACCTGTTCGATCTCGTCCTCGTCTTCAGCGTCGCATTCGACATAGACAATGCGCGTATTGGCGCAGGCGGTCTGGTTGTAGAAGCCCGCGATGGTCGCAAGGCCGATCGCCGCCTCGTCCATTGCCGCCGCGCTCTCGAAAGTCTCGCGACCGATCATCGACATCGAGTATTTCGGGTTGAGCGCTGTCAGATCGATGCCTGGCGTCAGGAACTTCTGGATGTGCCTGACCGAACTCATCCCGCCCCAGGCGGTGATCTTGTCGATCCGGCTGGTCCGCACGATCTGCGAATCCATGAATTCGTCGCCGCCCTTCCAGTAAGCAATGGCGATATGTTTCGTGACTGGATGGTCGGGCGCCAGGTCGATCAGCGTGCGCGCAATGGCATTGGCGGTAAGCGGATCGTTCGACGGAGACTTGATCAGCAGGTCCGACTTGGTGAGGCCGGCGCGCGCAATGGTGAGGGCTGCCACCACCGGCACGTTGCCCGCCGTGATGTGAAGCTGGCGGGTGCCGACGGCGCGGATGCTGATACAGTCATAGTCGCCGCTGCCCGGCACCCAGCCATCGAGATAGGCAAGCCCGATGGTCTTGTCCGCCAGCGCGGCGAGTGCGCCCCTCTCGAACATCTGCGGCAGGGCATCGTAAACACCGCGCAGGATCGGTTCGGCCAGCCCCCCGGCCTTGAGCGCCAGTTCGAAACTTTCCTGCAAGAGTGGGTTGTCCTCAAGCACCAGCCGATTGCCCAGCTCCGCCAGCAGATCGATGATTTCCGCCATCGGCGTATCGTGCAGGTCGCGCAGCTTTGCCGTGTCGCCGAGGACAAGGTCGTGAATGTGCTTGTGCGGATCGGCCTGGCGAAAGTCCGCCCCGCCGCGACCCTTGAACTGCACGGCATCCTCGCCCGGCATGATGACATGGCCGCGCGCAATGATCGGAATGTTGAGGACCGTGTCCATCAGGCTTCTCCCTGAACGAATTCCATGAACTCGTTATAGGCCTGCTGCGAGCCTGCGCAGGTGATCTTGTCGTCTCCGCCTTCGCTTTCGGCAAAGCGGCGGATGGTCTTGGCAGCGCGCGGGCCTTTCCAGCCGCAGGCGCAGTCGTCATCCCAATGCATCGTCACTTCGTCGCCGGATGTGAAGCCGCCCCAGTAGGATGTCGGGATCGGATCGACGAGCACCAGCCGCCCTTTCTGGACGCCTTCGCGCGACATCGCCTTGCCTTCGCCGTCCATCAGCAGAGGCACGGTGTAGGGCAGGAAGTGGAAAAAGCCGTGCTCGCAGAGCGGGGCATTGCCGATGCATTCGGAAAAGCCATACTGGTTGCCAAGCCGATCGACACCGAAGAAGTCCTTCACCTGCTCTTCCCAGTCGTCGGGCGCATCCTTGTAGCCCTTCATCCCGCCGCCGCCCTGCAGGATCGATCCGGGCGCGAACTCGCAGGTCATGCCCTTGTCGAGCCCGGCACGCGCGACGCGGTAGAGATCGGCGAAAGTTCCGCCGATCTTGACGCGCTGCCCCTTGAACTCGCGGATCAGCTTGCCGAACCATTCCTCCATCCGCTGCTCGCGTTCGCGCCCCTGCTGCATCATCTGCTCGCGTTGTTCGAGCAGCGCCGGGTCAAGGCCAAGGTCCATGATCTCGCCCTTGTCTTCCGCAGCCTGCAAACGACCGGAAAGCGCCATCAGATCGGCCGGAATATGGGTGTCGTAGAGCGTGTAGTAGTTCGCGTCACCGCCCGCCATTTCGACATTGAACAGGCTCATCATCTTGAGCATCGTCTGGTAACCGCCGCGATAGCCGGGGAAGAAGGTCGGCAGCTTTTCGGTCCAGGCATCGACGCCGCTGGAGGCGCGGTTGACGCTGTAGAAGTGATACTTCCACGGGCCGAGTTCGTCATAGGAGCGCGGCACGAACGAGAGCTTGCCGGTCGTCCCGCTCGAATAGGTGACCAGCATGCCATAGGTTTCCAACCGGGCGAGCCATTGCTCGATTGTCGAAAGCCCGTCGAGATCGACGCGGGTCAGATCGTGCGCGGTCAGCTTGTCCAGCCAGCCCGTCAGCTTCCTGAAATCGCGGTTCTCGATAATCTGGAACGGGTAGTTCTTGAGCACCCGGTGATCGAAACAGACCGGCAGCACGTCTTCGAGCTTGTCGATATGTTCGACACCCTGCCGGTCGGCGAGTTTCCTGAGCGCCGGGATGCGGTCGCGCAGCCGCGCGAAATTGATCCGGACAGCCTCAAGCTGAAGCTTTTCCCGCTCCTCGCGAGGGATCGCGTAGAGCTCCTCGAACCGGCGATAGGTCCATGCGGCGGGGTTGTCGGGCAACAGGCTGATGGCCATCGGCTTTTCCTCTCGTTGGGCAACGGACAGGGGGTATTCGTTCCCAATTCCGATGAGAATGCACAAATTCCAGCTTGCGGCCATAGGTAATAACTATGACGGACCTGTTGTGCGGTGATAACAGGAGAGAGGTGCAGGCGCTTTGAATTGGCGGTGCCCCGAGGTTGCAGGACGGCTGCCCTGAAAGGATAGCCGCCGGGAGCGGATCGGCGAGATTGTCGTCGCTATTGAGGTCGAAGCCCGAAACTGCCAGCGCCAGCGATCAATGCGCGGTCTGGCCGCCATCGATCACGAAGAGCGAGCCGTTGATGAAGCTTGCTTCGTCCGAACTCAGGTGCAGCACGGTGCCCGCGATTTCTTCCGGTTCGGCTGCGCGGCCACTGATGTTCTGGGCGAAGAACGCCTTTCTGAATTCGGCGCTGTCGGCCCAATGCTGGGTGAGGGGGGTGACGACGAAGCCGGGGCCGATGGCGTTGATGCGAATGCCCTGCTGTGCGTATTCGATTGCCGCTGCCTTGGTCAGGCCGACCACGCCGTGCTTTGCCGCGACATAGGCGGCCATGTTCGGGTCGGCGACGATCCCGGCGACCGATGCGGTGTTGACGATCGCGCCTTTGCCGGTCTTCAGGAAATGGCGGATTTCGGCCTGCATCGCATAGAATACGCCCTTGAGGTCGACATTCATCGCAAGGTCGAATTCCTCGGGCAGGATTTCGTGCAGCGGGCGTTGCGGGGGCAAAACCCCGGCGTTGTTGAACGCCACGTCCATGCTGCCGAATTGCCCGACACATTCGGCAACCAGCGCATCCATCGCCGCCGGATCGGTCACGTCGGCCCGCAGGAAGGCCGCCTTGCCGCCTTCCTGTGCGATCAGCGCAACGGTTTCGTCGGCGCGGTTGTCGACATCGCCGATAAGGACGGATGCGCCTTCGCGCGCAAAGGCCTGCGCGGTGGCGCGCCCGATGCCGGTGGCCCCGCCGGTGATAAGAACCGATTTTCCTTCGAAACGCATCATTCCTGCCATGCCTCCTGTTCACCCTTGGCGACGCGCGACGAATTGCCGAGCAGGAAATCGCCCATCACAGAATACCCGACTTGCCGGGCGAAAGGATGTGGTTCGGGTCGATCGCGTCCTTCAGGGTCTGGTTGAAGTCGCGGTTGACCTTGCCGTACTGCTCGGCAACCAAGGCCATCGAGTTGACCCCGGTGCGATAGCTGGCCCAACCCTTCTTGCCGAACTCGGTGACCAGTTCGCGGTAGCATTCGTCGGCCTTTTTCTCCTGTTCGGGAACCGACTTGTCGTAAAGCAGCGCGATGATGTGGTGCAGGTCGCGCCAGCCAATGGCGTAGGCTGCGGTATAGTCGAACCCGTGCTTTTCGAGGATACGGCGCGCGAGCGCGGTCTGCTGCTCGGCTTCCTTGCCCTTGGCCGCAGCAACCGGTGCAAACCAGGCCAGCCCGCCGCCATTGCCGCGCCAGCGCAGCAGGCCGATCTCGTCGAGATTGAGCCCGCCTTCCATCAGCGTCTTGTGATGGTGGAACCACGGATTGTCGCCCATTTCCGCCTCGGTCAGCACTTCGCCGCCGCTCGCCGTCAAGGTCGCGCGGATAATCGGCTCGACGCCCGCCACCGTCTCCTCGGTGCCGTAAAGCGCGAAATAGGTGTTCCACATGCCCAGCCCGTTGGCCTTTGCCGCTTTCTTGAGCGAGGCATCGTCAAGCGGCGCATCGTCTGCGACAATCTCGCTACGCCGCTTGAACATCGCCAGCTGATAGGACGCGCTCATCATCAGGTTGCAGTTGGCGACCAGATTGGAGACGCGCAGCGGTCGCATCGCTTCGATGATCCGCGGCACGTCTTCCATATTGTCGTGGCGGATCATGAACGGCTTGTAGACCGGCGGTTTGGGCATCAGCCAGAGGCCCATCTTGGTAACGACGCCGAAGTTCGACTGGGTAAACAGGCCGTCGAGATAGGGCCCGTAGCCCCACTTGAACGCCTGCCAGGCGGTCGATCCCTCGATGCTGCCCATGCCGGTGCGCATGATCTCGCCGTTGGGCAGCACCACTTCCATGCCGCACTGGAACATGAAGTGTTCGCCATAGGGCGTATAGCCAACGCCGCGATCGAGCGTGTTGCCGACCGGCGAGGCGATCGGGCCGACCGTGGGCACGTCGATCCACAGCGGGATGTTGTTCTCCTCAAGGTAATCCTTGAGCTGCTGATAGGTGACGCCCGGTTCGAGCAGCGCCGTGCCAAGGTCCGCATCGACTTCGAGAATGCGGTTCATCCGCTTGAGGTCGAGCACGATCTGGCCGGGCGTCGCCGGGGCGGCCATGCCGTATCCCATGTTCTTGCCAGTCGATACGGTCCAGATCGGCTGCTTGAACTTGTTGGCGATGCGGACGATTTCCTGCACGTCCTCGACCGTGGCCGGTGCAACCGCGCCGACCGGCACATGGACGCCGGTGGGATCGGGGATGTAGGTCTTGCTCCACGGCTTCACCGCTTCGGGATCGCCAAAGCACCATTCGTCGCCGACGACCGAGCGCATTGCCTTGATCGCCCCGGCAAAATCGCCCTTCGACACACCGGGGGCGAGAGTTGCCGGTTCCTTGCTGCACGATGCCAGCCCGAAACCGGCAGCGCCCAGCGCCGCCGCGCCCAGCATCATGCGGCGGTCGAGTTCGATACCACTCATTGCCCGTGCTCCTTGTCGGAAGGCTTGCTGGTCGAAATCCATTTGGCGAGCGCTGCCAGTTCGCTGTCGGTGATTTCGGTGGGACGGAAGGCGGGCATGCCGGTCTGGCCGTGGCGCGCGATCGTGGTGATCGCCTCTGGCGGAAGCTGCCGCCCGAGGATGATCGGCCCGACATTGCGACCGTGGCAATAACCGCAGACCTTGGCATAGACCTGCTCCGGCGCGCGTTCGGGCTGGACCTCGCCCAGCTTTTGCGCGGCATAGGCGGTGGTGGCGATGCCGAAGCACGCGGCCAGGGCAAGTATCGCTCTCATTTGAAATTCCCCAGCTGGACCCCGCCGTCGATGACAACGTGGGCACCCGTCACATAGCTGGAAGCATCCGAGGCAAGGAATAACGCCAGTGGCTTGATCTGGTCGGTTTCCGCCATTGCGCCCAAGGGTATTGTCTTGTCGAAGGCGGTCTTGGCATCGGGGTTCTTCTTGACCCAGCCATCGCCGATGTTGGTGACGAAGGGGCCGGGCGCGATGGCGTTCACGCGGATACCGAACTCGGCCAGTTCGAGCGCGGCATGGCGCACCAGGTGCAGGACACCCGCCTTGGCGGGCATGTAGGGAATGCCAACGATGGCCTCGTTGATTATGCCAGCGTTGGAGGCGGTGGCGATGATCGCGCCCTTGCGCCCGCCATCACGCATGCAGCGCACCGCCTCGCGGATGGTGTAATAGGCACCCGAAAGGTTGATATCGATCGAGCGCCGCCACTTGTCCGGATCGTAGCGGTCGATCCGCCCGTCCGGGTTGCGTGCGCCTTCGGGCGACCAGAAACCGTCGCCCGCATCCCACCCGGCATTGGCAAAGCATATGTCGAGCCCGCCGAACGCGGCGAGGTGGTCGTCGAAAGCGCGCGCGACCTGATCGAGTTGCGAAATGTCGACATGGGCCGCACGGGCGTCGGCACCTTCGCCGCGCAGGCGCTCGGCCTCTCGCTCGGCGCCTGCCATGTCGAGGTCGGCCAGCGTGACGCTGGCCCCCGCCTCGGCCATCGCCTCGGCATAGGCAAGGCCGATGCCCGATGCCGCACCCGTGACCAGCGCAGAGCGCCCGGCGATGTTGAACTGATCGAGCGTTTTCATGCCTCTTTCCCCCATCGTCGCGATTACAGGTAGAGCGCCGGGTTCAGCTTGATCCCGTGCTCCTTGCAGTAGCTCTCGTAGTGATTCATGAACCACCAGACGTCGAGGGTCTCGGTGTGGTTGCCGTCCTCGTCGAAGAACTCGTTCGCGCCCTGCATGTGGAACAGCGCCTTCATCCCGCCCGGATCGTCCGTCACCAGCGTATGAGCCGTGCCCGGCGTTTCGGTGATGAATTCGCCGGGGCCGCAGACCCAGTCGTATTCGAGATAGCGGAACGTGCCTTCGAGCCCGACCGCCCAGACCCGGCCGCGATGCTTGTGGGTGCCGATCACGCCGGGGCTCTTGATCCAGAGGATATTGACGTAGACGTTCTCTCGCACGTCGAATGCCAGATGGCGGATCGCGGCATTGTCACCGAAGGGAACCCAGGGGCTTTCTTCTTCCGAAGCGCCAACATAGGTGCCCTCGACACCGTACTTGCCGATCATCTCGCCATAGAGTTCGGGAACGGCGACGATCTTGTACGCGCCCGAAGGCGGGGCTTTCATGGTGGACACAGCAATTTCCTTTCCCGGCAGGTTGTTATTCTGGCCGCGATTGGCGCGGCTCAGCGAATAAGCGTATCGACGTAGTCCGCGCCGATGCCAACCTTGTCGTAATGCTCGCGCGCGGCCTTCATGTAATCGAAGACGTCATAGTGGCCGACGGTATTGCCTTGCTCGTCGAGCCACATCAGCGGGCCGGAAACGACGAAAAAGACCTTCATCGGATCGGGATGATCGTAGCAGACCAGCGTGTGGCTCTCGCCCGGCGTTTCGTAGACGAAATCGCCTGCGGTCGCGGTCCATTCGTGTTCGAGGTAGGCCCATTTGCCGCTGATCGTGTAGGCCCAGATCGGGTGCGGGTGGTAATGCCGGTTCACCAGCCCCGCTTCCTTCGACATCAGCACGTCGGCCCACATGTTCTTCGACGGGCTGATCCAGACCGGCTTTGAAGAAACCGTCTCGCTGATCGGCACCCAGTAACGCTCGTCGCCCTCGGCGATCTTGGGCATGTAGACTTCGGGCAGACCACCCTCGCGGAAGACCTTGTCGACCGCCGGAATGTCTTTCCAGAATTCGGTATGTGCGGTTTCGGGCATCTTTTTCTCTCCGTTGTGGTCCGGGGACAGGCTCAAGGCGAACCTGCCCCCTCGCTGGATCAGAAGTCGAGGCCGAGCTTGACGTACCATTCGCGCGGGCGGCTGTAGGTGCCGTAGAACTGGCCACCGGCAATCTGGGCCTGACCGGTCACGAGATAGCGCTCGTCGGTGATGTTGGTCATGCCCGCGGTCAGATCCCATGCACCGCCCGACTTGAAGGTGATCGACCCGTTGAGGATGTCGGTCGCCGGACGCTGGAGCAGGAAGGCGCGTTCGGTGTCGTTCCACAGCTTGGAGGTGTGGGTGTAGTCCGCAAGGATTACCACCGAGGCATCTCCGCCCACGGGGACTTCGTAGCGCGGGCTGACGTTGAACTTCCACTTCGGTGTCTTGGGAAGGTCTGCGCCAGGGAACACGCCAGCCTGGAACGGATTGGCTGCAACCTGCGCTCCGGCAAGGACCGAGGTATATTTCGAATCGGTGTAACCGACCGAGGCATTGACCAGGAACCCTTCGGTCGGTGCCGCCGTCAGTTCGACTTCGAAGCCCTTGATCCGGGCATCGCCGGCGTTCTGGATGGTCGGCGAAACGCCCTGCTGGAAGTTGAGCTGGATACCAGCGTACTTCGTGGTGAAGACGGCAGCGTTAAGTTGCAGCGCCCGGTCGATCAGCGTGGACTTTACGCCCAGTTCCCAGGTCGTTGCCTTTTCCTCGTCGAAGTCCGGCGCGGTCGGAAGCGGGTTGGACAGGCGCGTGGTCCAGCCGCCGGTCTTGTAGCCCTTCGACCACGATCCGTAGAGCATCACATCGTCGTTGGGATGATATTGCAGGCCAACCTTGGGCGAGAAGTTGCTGAACTTCTTGCGCTGCGTTCCGGCGATGTAATAGCGCAGCGGTTCGCCCGGATTGGGGAAACCTGCGGCGATCCGGCAATCCTCGGAAATCGGCGCAATCGATGCGCAGGGCGGCACCCCGATCTGATTGAGGATCTTGTAGGTCAGGCCGTTGGCATCCGACTGGAACCCTTCGAACGTCTTGTTTTCGTGGGTATATCGCCCGCCGATCGATACGCCGATCTGTTCGGTCGGCTTGAAATCGATCTGGCCGAAGAAGGCATAATTCTTGGTGGCAAGGTCGTTGGGACCATCGACCTGAAGCAGGCCTTCGGCGAAGGTCACATAATCGTGCAGGTCGCCCGCTTCTTTGAAGTAGTAAGCGCCGAGAACGTAGTTCAGCTTCTTGTCCATCGCCGAACCGTTGAGCTGCAATTCCTGGCTGAACTGCCACTGGTTCATCGTAAAGCTGGTGTGCAGGAAATTGAGCGGCGAGCCGTCGATATCCATGCCCACGTTCCAGTGCAGCTCGCGGTAGGCCGTGATCGAGCGCAGCATGACATCGTCGCTCAGATCGAACTCGATCGTGCCCGCGCCGCCGTAGGATTTCAGCTTGGAATAGTTGTTGCCGTTGGCATAGCTGGTGTCGATGTCGCCGGTCAGGAACCTGTCGTCATAGGGCAGGCGGTCGTTATTCGGATCGGCATCGACATTGACGCCGAACACGGTCGGATTGTCGAAGATCGAGGTGAGGCCGCCAATGCCGCCAAGGTAGGCAAAGGCCGGCGGGCCACCACCGCATGAGGCATCCGCCGCGATACCCGCGATGGCGCAGTTATAGGTGCCTGCAAAGACCGCGGGCACTGTGGAAATCAAGGTGTTGGCAAGCTGCGACTGGTCGATCCGCGAATAGTCGCCGGTCACGGTCAGGCGCAGCGGCCCGCCGTTGTCGTAACGGATCTTGCCGCGCAGGTTCTAGCTGTCGTCGCCGCCTTCGCTGCCATAGCCGATGTTGTCGAACCCGGCCGCCTTGTAGTTGGTAATCGGCGTCGAATCGAAGTTCTGCGCGCCGGGGAAGGGGATGCGCTTGACATAGCCGTTGCGGTTCTTGGTCGAGAACGCGAGCGAGGAACTGACGCCATTGCCCAGCGGCAGGTCGACCGTGCCGCGCGTCTGGATAAAGCTGTACCGGCCGACGGTGACATCGCCCTTGAAGCGGAATTCGTCGCCCGGATCGTGCGTCACAATAGAAATTGCGCCGCCGATGGTGTTACGCCCGAACAGCGTGCCCTGCGGTCCTTTCAGCACTTCGACGCGTTCCACGTCCGGCAGGTCCTGGTTCGCGCCGACCGAGCGGGCGAGGTAGACGCCGTCGAGATAGATGCCGACGCCCGGATCGATGTTGAAGGCAAAGTCGTTCGCGCCGATCCCGCGGATATATGCGGACAGCACGGCGGAAGAGCCCGAGAACGGCGTGCCCGCGTCAAGCGTGACGTTGGGCGAGATGTTCGAGAGCGAGGCCACGCTCGTCACCGCGCGTTCCGAAAGGGCGTCGGCGGTGAAAGCGGAAATCGCGATGGGAACGTCCTGCACGTTTTCCGCGCGCTTTTGCGCGGTGACAACGATTTCGCCGATGCCGCCCGTGGTGCTTTCCTGTGCAAATGCAGGCGCGGCCAGACCCGATGCGAGTGCGGTGGCGGCCAGCAATACCTTTGCCGATCTGAACTTCATGACCATCTCCCCATGCTTGTTTATTTCGGCCATCGGGCCGCATGCAGTGAGTCAGACTGTCCGATTCAGGAAAAGCTGTCTTGCACTGACGCGCAGCGCATCTGGATTTACGCGCAACCGTCAGGATGCACGCGCGCGCCACTCGCTTGGCGATTTGCCGTATTGCTGACGAAAGCAGCGGGTGAAGTAGGCGCTGTCGTTGAAACCGATCTCGTAAGCGATTTCGGTAATCCGCTCGCTGCTGCCCGCGGCCAGCCGTTCGGCTGCCAGTTCCAGCCTTCGCTGCTGGATATAGGCGCTTGGTGTTGTCGCAAGCGCGGCAAAGGCATTCTGCACCGTGCGCAGCGAAATGCCGAGTTCGGCTGCGATCATGCCCGTCCTGAGGTCGGGATCGGACAACCGCGCCTCGATCAGTGCAAAGATCCGGTCGCTGGTGCCTTTGGCCGAGA
>JAWKXP010000033.1:0-12705 GCA_041396945.1 Sphingomonadaceae bacterium
GCCGGCGACATCGCGGGCGAGGAACGGATGCTGGAGGAGGACGCGAAGGCTGGCCTCGCCAAGCGGCTGGAGCCGTACGAAGACCTCACCGACGAGCAGCGCAAGGAATACGAGGACCGGCTCGAATTCGAAATCGGGATCATCAAGGGGATGGGGTTCCCGGGCTACTTCCTGATCGTTGCGGACTTCATCAAATGGGCCAAGGATAATGGCATCCCGGTGGGGCCGGGGCGTGGTTCGGGCGCGGGCTCGCTGGTCGCTTGGGCGCTGACGATCACCGATCTCGACCCGATCAAACTGGGCCTGCTGTTCGAGCGCTTCCTCAATCCCGAGCGCGTCTCGATGCCTGACTTCGACATCGACTTCTGCGAAACGCGGCGCGGCGAGGTGATCCGCTATGTGCAGGCGAAGTACGGCCACGATCACGTCGCGCAGATCATCACCTTCGGCAAGATGAAGGCGCGCGCGGTGCTGCGTGATTGCGGGCGCATCCTGCAGATGCCCTATGGTCAGGTCGACCGGCTGACAAAGATGGTGCCGAACCACCCGACCGATCCCTGGACGCTGGACCGCGCGCTCAACGGCGCGGCGGATTTCCGGGGCGAATACCAGCGCGATCCCGAGGTCAAGCGGCTGGTCGATCTCGCGGTCCAGCTTGAGGGGCTGCCGCGCAATTCATCGACCCATGCGGCGGGCGTGGTGATCGGCGACAGGCCCTTGTCGCAACTTGTACCGCTATACCGCGATCCGCGCTCGGACATGCCGGTGACGCAGTTCGACATGAAATATGTCGAGGATTCGGGGCTGGTGAAGTTCGACTTCCTTGGCCTCAAGACGCTGTCGGTCTTGCGCAAGGCAGTGGACCTCTTGGCGCGGCGCGGGATTACGGTCGATCTCGACGGCCTCGCCTGGGACGATGCGCAGGTTTACGAACTGCTCCAGCGCGGCGACACGGTCGGCGTGTTCCAGCTGGAATCGGAAGGTATGCGGCGCACGCTCGCGGCGGTGAAGCCGACCAATTTCGGCGACATCATAGCGCTGGTCTCGCTCTATCGCCCGGGTCCGATGGACAACATCCCGCTGTTCGGCCGCCGCAAGAACGGGCTGGAGGCGATCGAATTTCCGCACCCCAAGCTCGAAGGGATCCTTGCCGAGACTTACGGTATCTTCGTTTACCAGGAACAGGTGATGCAGGCCGCGCAAATCCTCGCCGGGTATTCGCTCGGCGACGCCGACCTGCTGCGCCGCGCGATGGGCAAGAAGAAGCAGGAGGAGATGGACCAGCAGCGCGCCCGCTTTGTCGAAGGCTGCAAGGCGGTCTCGGATATCGAGGCGGACAAGGCCAACGAGCTGTTCGACTTGATCGACAAGTTCGCGGGCTACGGCTTCAACAAGTCGCACGCTGCCGCCTATGCGCTGCTCGCGTACCAGACCGGCTGGCTGAAGACGCATTATCCGCACGAATTCTACGCCGCCTCGATGTGCTTCGACATGCACCAGTCGGAGAAACTCTCGATCTTCGTCGACGACATGCGCAAGAACGAGATCGCGCTGGCCGGGCCGAATATCAACAGGTCCGAAGCCGAGTACATGGTCGAGCAGACCGACGAGGGCCACGCAGTGCGCTATGCGCTGGCTGGTCTGCGCAATGTCGGCGAAAAGGCGATGGACGCCATCGTTGCAGAGCGCGAGGCGAATGGTGCGTTCCAGAACCTCGAAGACCTGTTCCGCCGCGTGCCTGCGGGCTCGATGAACCGGCGGCAGCTTGAAGGGCTTGCGGCGGCCGGAGCGTTCGATTGCCTTGAGCCAAACCGCGCCAAGGTGCTCGCCAATGCCGACATGTTGCTTGCCGTCGCCGACGAGGCCGAGCGCAGTCGTACCTCGGGGCAGGAAGCGCTGTTCGGCGGCGGGGCGCTTGACGAACCTGCTTTGCGGCTTGCCGAGGCAGAGGAATGGTCCGGCGCGGACCAGATGGCGAAAGAGCGCGAGGCATTCGGCTTCTACTTCGCCGCGCACCCGGTCGAGCAATACCGCTCCATCGCGTCGGCCAATGGCGCGCGTTCCTATGCCAGCGTGATGTCCACGGCCTCCGCCGACGCTGGCCCGGTCAATGAGGACGGGCGTCAAGGCGCAGTTCTCGCGGCGCTGGTCGAAGGCGTGCAAAAGCGCAAGACGCGGCGCGGCAAGGATTTCGTCATGGCCGATTTCTCGGATCAGGGCGGGCAATTCTCCGCCTCCTGCTTCGAGGAAGGACTGGTCGAATCCTTCCAGAAATGGGCCGCCGAAGGCACCTGCGTCCTGCTCAACGTCGATCTCGACCGCCCGAACCCCGACGAGCCGCCGCGCGTCACCGTGCGCGGCGCGCGGCCACTCGCCGAAGCGGGCGTCGAAGCGCGCATGCTGCTGGAGTTCGATGTCGAAACGGTCGAGGCGATCAAGCACGTCTCGCTCATGCTCAAGGCAAGCGAGGGCAAACACGGCGAAGCCATCGCGCGCCTGCTCATGGGCGGCGGCGCAATGCGGCTGGTCCGCCTCGGTCGCAGCTTCGATCTCGATGGCGATCTTGCCGACCAGCTTGCAGGCATCGAAGGAATCGGCAATGTCTCGATGACGGCACGACGCGGCAAGGATCACCTGAGACTGGTGGCCTGAGCCGCCAGACAGGAGATTGCAATGATCGGCGGAATGCAGGACTGGGAACTGCGGGTTTCGATGCTGCTCGACCATGCGGCGCGCGACCATGGCGACCGGGAAATCCTCACACGCTGGAACGACGGCAGCGAAACGCGCACCAACTGGCGCGGCATCCGCCACGATGCCCTGCGCATGGTGCAGGCGCTGCGGCGCATGGGTCTGCAACCGGGCGACCGCGTGGCAACGCTGGCGATGAACCACAACAACCACCTCGTCAGCTGGTTCGGCGCGACCGGGGCAGGGGGCGTACTCCACACGATCAACCCGCGCCTGTTCGAGGAGCAGCTCGACTATATCGCCAATCACGCCGAAGACCGCTTCATGCTCTATGACGCGGTGTTCCAGCCGATCGTCGACAAGATGAAGGAGCGCTGGACAACGATCGAGCACTACATCTGCTTCGATTCGGGCGAGCATGCCGTCTCGTTCGATGACTGGATCGGGGCCGAGGACGGCAATGCCGAATGGACGATGGGCTCCGAGCGCGATCCCTGCATGCTTTGCTATACCAGCGGCACAACGGGCAATCCCAAGGGTGTGTTGTTCGAGCATCGCTCCAACATGCTGCACACCTGGGCAGTGATGACGCGGCAGGCATTGGGCGTCGATGCGCAGTCGACGATCCTGCCGGTGGTGCCGATGTTCCACGCCAACAACTGGGGCTTTCCCTGGGCGGCGGCGGCGGTGGGGTCGAAGCTGGTCTATTGCGCGAACAACGAGCCGGCGAACCTGATCGACCTGATCGAAAAGGAAAAGATCAACTACGTCGCGGGCGTGCCGACCGTCTGGCTGGCGCTGACGCAATATTGCGACGCGAAGGGCATTGAATTGCCCAGCCAGATCACCCACGCGTTGACCGGCGGTTCGGCCATGCCGCGCGCGATGATCGAGCGGCTGATGAAGGCGGGTATCCGCATCGGCCACGCATGGGGGATGACCGAGACGTCGCCGGTTGCTTCGGTGGCGTTCGAAAGTTCGAATTGGGACGAGCTCTCCTTCGACGAACAGGTTTCGGTGAAGGCCTTGCAAGGGCGCGCGCTATTCGGCTGTGAAGTGCGCACGGTCGATCTTGACGATCCGAAGAAGCCCTTGCCGCGCGATGGCGAGACGTCCGGCGCGTTGCAGGTGCGCGGGCCCTGGGTGCTCAAGCGCTACTTCAAGGGCGAGGAAGACTGCGTCGACGAGGACCAGTGGTTCGATACCGGCGACGTTGCGATCATGCACGAGGACGGCACGATCCAGCTGACCGACCGGACCAAGGATGTCATCAAGTCGGGCGGAGAATGGATCAGCTCGGTCGAGCTTGAGAACGCCGCCATCGCGCACCCCGGCGTGGCCGAAGCGGCGGCCATCGGCATCGCACATCCCAAATGGGACGAGCGCCCGATCCTCGTTGTTGTGAAAAAGCCCGACGAGGATGTCGATCCCGATGCGCTGCGCGCGACATTGGCGGCCAAGGTCGCAAAGTGGTGGCTGCCCGACGCGGTCGAGTTCGTCGACGAAATCCCGCACACCGCCTCGGGCAAGATCAGCAAGAAGGACCTGCGCGACCAGTTTGCCGACTACAAGCTGGAGGCGTGAGGTGAGCGGCTATGTCGATCCATCGCCGGAGAACTGGCAGGCATTCAAGGACCTGCCGCGCGACACGCCGCTCAATATGCTCAACCTGCTGAAGTTTCGCGAACTCGCGGACTATCCGGAGGGGCACGCGAACCACGGCAAGGGTAAGACCGGGGCGGATGCATATGGGGCCTACAAGGAAGCCCTGCTGCCGATAGTCGAGGCGCTGGGTGGCGGGTTTGTCTGGTCTGCGCCCCTCGAATGCACCGTCACCGGCCCGCCGGGCGAGTGGGACGAGGCCTTTGTGATGGGTTACCCGGATGCCGTGGCCTTCTTCAAAATGCTCAAGGACCCGGCCTACATCGCCAATGCCCTGCCGCACCGCACGGCGGCGGTGGCCGATAGCCGCCTTATCCGGTTTCGCGGCTGACGCATTTTGCAACGCACCGTTCATGTCGAGCGAAGTCGAGACACGTTGGCGCAGGCGTGTCTCGACTTCGCTCGACATGAACGGAGAAGGCGGGACCGGGGGCTGGTTAGCGATCCTTGTATGCGGGCGCGCGCTTTTCCTGGAACGCGGCGACGGCTTCGGCGAAATCCTCGCTCATCAGCATCATCACCTGCTGGCGGTCTTCCAGCGCCATGGCGTCCGAAAGCGAGCGCGCGTCGAGATTGCGGTTGATGCCTTCCTTCGTCAAGCGCAGGCCCATCGGCGAGTTGGAGGCCATGTCCGAGGCCATCGCCAGCCCTGCATCGAGCAGCGCGTCAGGTTCGACGATTGCGCTCAGCAGGCCATGCGAAAGCGCGGTTTCCGCCGACATGAACTTGCCCGTGAGCATGTACTCGCTTGCCACCGACGCGCCGACCATACGCGGCAGGAAATAACTGCAGCCAAGGTCGCAGGCGCCGAGGCCGACCTTGATATAGGCCGCGTTCATTTTGAGGCTGGGCGCGGCGATCCGAACGTCGCTGGCGAGCAGCAACGAGAAGCCCATGCCGCAGGCCGCGCCGTGACCAAGGCCTATGATCGGCTGCGGACAGGCGCGCATGAGTTCGAGAACGCCTGCCAGCGAGCGCTGCAACCGCCAAAAATGCTGCAAGGTGCCGCGCGAGCCATCGTTGACCCAGCCGCCAAGGTCGAGGCCCGCACAAAACGCGCGGCCCTCTGCGCGCAGGATGACGACGCGCACCTCCTTGCGATCGGGCAGGGCGGCGAAATAGTCGCGCATGGCAAAGGCCATCGGCTCGTCGAAGGTGTTGAGCTGGTCGGGGCGGTTAAGCGAGAGGATCTCGATCTCGCCACGGCTTTCGATTGTAAGCGGTGCGTCGGTCATATGCCCGTTGTGCCACGCCCTACAGTAATGACAACTGCCCGGTAAGGTCCGGGCGGCGAAACTGGGTGAGGTCGAGCGCGATTTGCCGGTTGCGTTCGATGCCATGACGCTTGCAGGCAAGGCGGAAACGGGTGCGGAACAGCTCTGCCCAGACGCCGGAGGGGCGCATGCGGCTGATGAACTCCGGATCGTTGTCGCGCCCGCCCCGGATCGAGCGGATAATCGCCATCACCTTGCCCGCGCGTTCTGGGAAATGCGTGTCGAGCCACTCGCGAAACAGCGGGGAGACCTCGTGCGGCAGGCGGACCATGATCCAGCTGGCCGAGGTGACGCCGAGGTCGGCGGCGCGTTCGAGAATTTTCTCCATAAACTCGTCGGTGATCGACGGGATGACTGGGGCGACCGAGACATGCGCTGGGACTCCCGCCGCGACCAGTTTCCCCAAGGCTGCGAGTCGCTTGGCGGGCGCACTTGCCCGCGGTTCGAGCTTTCCGGAGAGCACCGGATCGAGGCTGGTCACCGAAATGCCAACAGCGACGAGACTGTGGTGCGCCATTTCGCCGAGCAGGTCGAGATCGCGCAGCACGCGGTCCGACTTGGTGGTAATGATGACCGGATGACGCGCCTCAAGGCAGACTTCGAGCACATCGCGCGTGATGCGGTACTGCGCCTCGATTGGCTGGTACGGATCGGTGTTCGTCCCCATCGCGATCGGCGCAGGGCGGTAACGCGGTTTCGCCAGCGTTTCGCGCAGAAGCCGCGCGGCATCGGGCTTGGCGAAAAGCTTCGTCTCGAAGTCGAGACCGGGCGAGAGGTCGTGATAGGCATGCGTCGGGCGTGCAAAGCAATAGACGCAGCCATGCTCGCAGCCGCGATAGGCGTTGATCGAGCGGTCGAACGGGATATCGGGCGATCTGTTGAACGAAAGGATCGTCTTCGGATGCTCCTCGGTCACGGTTGTCCGCTGCTTGTCCGCAGGGCCGTCCACAACCTTTTCCACATCGCGCCAGTCGCCATCGGCCTCGCGCGCGGCAAGGCCGAAGCGTTGCGGAACCGCGCAAGACTGCGCGCCGCGTCCACGATTCGAGACATCGGACGACATCCGTGTATTAGAACAAAAATAGAACATATGCGCAAGTCAGCTTGCGCGGCGCGTCTATTTCTCGCGCAACCTCGGCATCAGTTCCACGAAGTTGCAAGGGCGGTTGCGGCTGTCGAGTTGCTCGGCGAGCAGGCCGTCCCAGCCGTCTTTCACCGCGCCATTCGATCCGGGCAGCGCGAAGATATAGGTGCCGCGCGCGACTACCGCGCAGGCGCGCGATTGCACGGTGGAGGTGCCGATGGTCTGGAAACTGATGTAGCGGAACACTTCACCGAAACCGGGGATGTCCTTGTCCTTCACCAGGTCGAGTGCCTCGGGAGTGACGTCGCGACCGGTCAATCCGGTGCCGCCGGTTGAGATGATCGCGTCGATCGCGGGATCGTCGATCCAGTTGTTGAGCCGGTTGGCAATGACGGTCGCGTCATCCTTCTCGATGGCGCGCGCAGAGAGGCGATGACCTGCGCCCTTGATGCGCTCGGCGAGGATATCGCCAGAGGTGTCGTCGTCGGCGGTGCGCGTGTCGGAAACGGTCAGCAGGGCAATGTTGATCGGCTTGAACTGCCGCGTCTCGTCAACGGCCACGCAGCAGCGCCCCGTTGCTGGTCATGCGCACGCCTTCCGAGCCGGAAATGCCCGGGAAAGTCGGCCACATGCCCTGAGCCAGTGCCATGCGGCTTTCCGAAGGGCCGCCCGCCTGGCGCTCGTACATCCAGTAATTGCGCATCACGATGTTCACGTAGCCGCGCGTTTCCCAATAGGGGATCGATTCCATCCAGAGCAGCGGATCGCCCTGATCGTTGATCTCGGTGTTCCAACGGGTGATCGGCGAAAGACCGGCGTTATAGGCGGCCATGACCTTGGGCAGCAGGCCCTGCGTCCCGCGCGAATCGCGCAGCATCTGCATGTGGCGCTGACCGAAGGCGAGGTTGACTTCGGGCTTGTTGAGATCGCTCGCCGTGCCGCGAACGCCGAGGGGGGAGGCGTGATCCTTGGCAGCCGAGGGCATGATCTGCATCAGGCCGCGCGCGCCCGCCGGGCTGACAACTGTCGCGCGGAACAGCGATTCCTGCAGCGCATGGGCATAGACCAGCGCGGGGTCGACCTGCCAGCCGCCCACCGGCGTCCATTTCGGTGTCGGGAAGCGCGTAGCGGGTTCGGGGCGCGCACCATAGGGCGCGTTGTAGCTCATCCAGAGCTGCGTCGAGGGCAGACCAAGGTCGCGCGCGAGGCGCGAAAGCGGTTCGTACTGACCGGCATCGCCGATGCGCGCCTGATGGCGCAGCACTTCGTCGGCCAGCCCGTCCTCGCCAATCTCGGCAAGACCCACCGCAACGCGCACGTTGGCGACGCCGCGCAGCTGCTGCCAGTCCTGCTGGGTGAAATCGGCATCGGCATGATGCTGCGACAGGCCGGTGCCGAGCTGTTCGGCGGCAAGCATGCCGTAAAGCGTCTCATCGTTACGCGCCGCGCCGCGCAGCGCTTCGGTCGCCTTGCCCGGTTCGCGGCAGCGCAGGTTGGCGCGCGCCTGCCAGTAATATCCGGCGGCGGAAAGTTCGGCATTGGTCGCAAGCCCGCCGGTGCGCTGGAAGGCATCGGCCGCGCCCTCGCAATCGCCGAGACGCCATGCGGCAAGGCCTGCGGTCCACCATGCCTCGGCAACCCAAGGGCCGGAACCCTGTGTTGCCAGCTGGGCAAGGCGGTATGAGGCCGCGTCCTGATTCTCGATGTAATAGCTCCAGGCGACGCGCGTGCGCCACTCGGCACGGGCGGCAGGGCTCAGCGTTGCATCGACGCCATCGAGCAGGGTCTGCGCGCCGACCGGATCGTCGTTCTTGATGCGATCGACAATGCCGGTGGAGACCGATCCGGGCATCGTGCCGTCGTTCGTGGTGCTTGGCCGGATGCGCTTCGACATCGAGGGCAGGCGCTGCATCGTCTGCTCGCGCGGCATCGAAGGCAGCGTTTCGGCACCGCGCTTGATCGCAAGGCGGCCGATCTGTTCGGACTGCGGCAGGCTGGTGCCGTTGTTCAGCCATGCCTGCAAGTCGTTGAGTTCGATCTTGGGTGAGGTGGGAGCGAGAAAATATTCGCCCTGTGCATGCTGGTGCAGCGGGCCTTCGCCGCGTGAGGCGAGCATCTGCTGGACGCGCGACCATTCCTCGCGGTCGATCGCGGCGTGCAGGTCGCGGTAGAAGTCGCGGTCGTCCTTGCTCAGCACCGACGGTACGGCGGAGCGGTCTGCGCGGTTGCGGAAATAGTCGACCGCTGCGCTGTTCGCATAGGCCGCGCTGCTGGCGAACGCCGTGCCAGCAAGGGCGGCGGCAGCGAGCGTTAGGTGCCTGAATTTCCTGATCTTCGTCACGTCGGCCTCGATCCAATCCATGTTCCGTTGCCGCACGAACCCGGGGCTACCAGTCAAGCCAAGAGCGCCAGATGGCAGCTCTCCATCTCGGTTGCTCCAGCAAGGCTGGAAGTCCCCGTGCGGCTAGCAAAGGAACTGATCCACCTTCATGGTTAAAAATACGTAAAACAGCAGGGCCTTGCGGTGGTTCGTGGCCGGAAAGCGACAGGACGTTCGTTCCCAGAATCATGAGCCTTTCCGGGGCGGCCAGCGCGACGTGGCGGGCGATGACGTCGGCCATGCCGAGCGCGTGAATCGCTGCCCAGTCTGCGCCCGGCGTATGGCGGGGCAGGGCGCTGGCGAGATAGGCCTGATCCTCGGCGATTCCCATTGCCGCGAGCATGGCGGAAAGCAGCTTGCCCTGCGGCCCGGAGAGCAGCGTTTCGCGGTCCTCGCGCTCGGGTTCGGGGACCAGCACCATGAGCTTCGCCCCTGCCGTCCCGCGCGGCGAGACCCGGCGCGAGGGCGGGCCGTCGGCGAGCAGCGGTTCGGCCAGCCACCAATCCTGGAAAGCTGGTAACGCGTTGGGAATACTGGCCTTGTCGAGCTTCGGCGCCTCAGGCTCGGGCGCAGGTGTGGCGGGTTTCGGCGCTGGCTTTCGTTCGGGAGGCGCAGCCTCGGCCTGCGGCTCCTGTTCCTCGGCCAGCCAAGACTGCGCATCGTCGGCAAAGTTGCAATCGACCCCGGCTTCGCGCCACCAGTCGAGCGCGCCTGCGATCGCATCCGCCATGCCGGTATTGCCGAACCTATCCATCTTGCGGTCTTGACCTGCCGCGCGCCAGCAATCAAGGCGTAACGGTGCAATAGCGCGGCATTAGCGCGGCAATAAGCGCGCGAAAGTGTTGCCAACGGGGAACGAGAAGACATGAGCGAACGCGAATCCATGCCATACGACGTCGTGATCGTGGGGGGCGGCCCGGCTGGCCTGTCCACTGCGATCCGTCTCAAGCAGGTCGACCCGGAACTGCAGGTATGCGTGCTCGAAAAAGGCTCGGAGATCGGCGCGCATATCCTTTCGGGTGCAACCTTCGATCCCAGGGCGCTCGACGAGCTGCTGCCCGAATGGCGCGAGATGGACTGCCCGATGGCGGAAACGCCGATCACGGACAACTGGCACTGGCATATGACGAAGAAGGGCAAGGTCCCGATTCCGCATATCATCCAGCCCCCGTTCCTTTCCAACGATGGCAACTACACCGGATCGCTCGGCAATCTCTGCCGCTGGCTGGGCGAGCAGGCCGAGGCGCTGGAAGTCGAAATCTTCCCCGGCTTCCCGGCTTCCGAAGTGCTCTATGACGAAAACGGCGCGGTCTATGGCGTCGCGACCGGTGACATGGGCGTTGCCGCCGATGGCAGCCAGAAAGCGGACTACCAGCCGGGCATGGAACTGCACGGCAAGTACACTGTCTTTTGCGAAGGCGCGCGCGGCCACCTGACCAAGCGGCTGAAAGAGCAATTCGACCTCGAAGCTGATTGCGAGCCGCAGATCTACGGCATCGGCCTAAAGGAACTCTGGGACATCGACCCCGACAAGCACGTCCCCGGCCGCGTCATCCACACGCAGGGCTGGCCGATGAGCGAAACCGATTCCTGGGGCGGCGGGTTCCTTTACCATCAGGCCAACAACCAGGTCGCGCTCGGCTTTGTCTGCGCGCTCGATTACAAGAACCCTTACGTCTTCCCGTTCGAGGAATTCCAGCGCTGGAAGCAGCACCCCGAAATCCGCGCCATCCTCGAAGGCGGCAAGCGCGTTGCCTATGGCGCGCGCGCGATCAACGAGGGCGGCTGGCAGTCGGTGCCCAAGCTGGCCTTCCCCGGCGGCGTGCTGGCGGGCTGTTCGGCAGGGTTCGTCAACGTGCCGCGCATCAAGGGTAGCCATACCGCGATGAAGAGCGGGATGCTCGCCGCCGACGCGATTGCCGCCGCGATCAAGGCGGGCCGCGAGAAGGACGAACTGGCCGAATACGATGCCTCGGTCCGCGACAGCTGGATCGCCAAGGAACTCAAGCTGGTCCAGAATGCCGAGCCGCTGGTCGCAAAGTGGGGCACCGAACTCGGCACGGTCCTAGCCGGTGCGGACATGTGGCTGCGCACCTTGTTCGGCTTCGGCGTCGCCAGGCCGATGAAGCACCACCCGGATTACAAGGCGACCGAGCGCGCCGACCTGCACCAGCCGGTGAAGTACCCCAAGCCCGATGGCGAGATCAGCTTCGACCGGCTCACCTCGGTCTCGTTCTCGTTCACCAACCACGCCGAGGACCAGCCCTGCCACCTCGTGCTCAGCGATCCGGAGTACCCGACCAGGGTCGAACTGCCGGTCTATGGCGGGCCGTCGACGCGCTACTGCCCGGCAGGCGTTTACGAGTATGTCGAGAACGAGGACACCGGCGAAAAGCGCTTCCAGATCAACTCGCAGAACTGCGTTCACTGCAAGACCTGCGACATCAAGGATCCGGGCCAGCAGATCAACTGGGTCGCACCCGAAGGTGGCGGGGGGCCGAACTACCCGAACATGTGATGCAGGCCGGTTGCGGGCTGCAACGCAAAATCGTGTAAAGCTAAGTCGTTAGGCGATTGTCATGTCACGGTCATGCGCACAGTGAGCGTTCCCATGACTATCGCCGAAACGGCCTATGCGAAGATCAACCTCGCCCTGCATGTTCGTGCGCGGCGCGATGATGCCTATCACGAGATCGAAACGCTGTTCGCCTTCGTCGACGAGGGCGACGAGCTTGTCGCCGAATCTGCCGAGTTCGACGAGGTTGTCGTCACCGGGGAATTCGCGGGCGAGATCGGCGATCCTTTCGGCAACATCGTTGCGAAGGCGCTCTCCGCGCTGCCGCACGATGGCGGCTGGAAGATCACGCTGGAAAAGAACCTGCCCGTCGCGGCGGGGCTGGGTGGTGGCTCGGCGGATGCGGGTGCGGTCTTCCGCATGATCGAGCGCGAGGACGGCCTGCCCGATGACTGGCACGCACGCGCGGCAAAGCTGGGCGCGGACGTTCCGGCCTGCGTCGATTCGGTCGTCTGCATCGGGCGCGGGAAGGGCACCGACTTGCGGCCTGTTACAAACGATCTCGCCAGAAAGCCGGTCCTGCTCGTCAATCCGCGCGTGCCGATGACCACGGGGCCGGTCTTTGCCGCATGGGACGGCGAGGATCGCGGGCCGATGCCCGAAGGCTCGCCGCGCGAGATTGCGCTGGCCGGGCGCAACGACCTTGAAGCGCCTGCAATCGGCCTGTGCCCCGCCATCGGCGATGTCCTGACGGCGCTTGAGACCTTCGATCCCGTCGTCGCGCGCATGTCGGGATCGGGCGCGACCTGTTTTGCCCTGTTCGAAGAACACGACGCGCTGCTTGACGCGATGGAGCGGCTGCGCTTTGGCAAGCCGCAATGGTGGATCAAGGGCGGCCTTCTCAGGTGATCGAAAACGAAGCGTGGCGGCTGGTCGGTCGCCCGCGCTTTGGCGGCATCCTCATCGTGGCGGACCACGCCAGCAACCGCGTTCCCGACGACATCGACCTCGCCATCGCGCCCGACCTGATGGACGAGCACATCGCCATCGACATCGGCGTGGCCGGTGTGGCCGAAATGATGGCCGAGCGCGAAGGCAC
>JAWKXP010000034.1:0-12697 GCA_041396945.1 Sphingomonadaceae bacterium
TCCAGCTTCTTATAGGCCGCTTCGCGCGCCTCACTGATCCCTTCGCTCTGGGTGATGAGCGTATAGTGGTTCGGGCTGTCTTCCGGCGCGGCCTTGAGCTTGTCATACTCGGTCCGCGTCATCTCGGTAACGAAGGACAGACGCTGCACCTCGCTCCAGGACGACAATGGGTTGTCGGTGAAATCCGTCGCCCGGCAGGCCGCAGCGCTGGCTGGCAAGGGTGCCGCCACCGCGCAGAGCGCGATGGCGGCGGGAAGGAGCCCGCCGAAGCGGGCCGGAGAAAGGCATTTCATACGGTTCATCTTGGTTCCAGTTGGATGCTTGGCGATCGTGTCAGCGCGAACCGAAAGCCACGCGGACAGTCACGCCGAATTCGCGAGGCCGCGTTACGTCGATGCCGACATATTGCGTATTGTCGAAGGCCGCGCTGGTCCGGGTTGCCGGATCGACCAGCAGGACGGTCGACTGAGCCGAGCCGGTCCGCGATGTCACACGGCGCACATCGAAGACGTTCTTCGCGAAGAGGGTAACGTCCCACGCCCCGTCCGGATCGCGAACACCTGCGAACAGGTCGATCAGCGAGTAGCTCTTGGCATCGTCGAACTGATTGGTCAGTTCTCCAACGCTGCTGCCCTTCCAGCTTGCGAGGCCGCGAATGAAGCCTTCGGTCGTGGCCCCGAACGGCATGCTGTATTCGGCCTGCACCGAACCCTGCCATTTCGGCGCGACCGAAGCGGTCAGGTCGGTCTGGCAGATATCGACCTGGTTCGCACCCGCCTGCGCGAGAAGGTCCGCTGCGCTCGGCGGGACCGAATCCTGAATGTTGTCGTTGTCGATATCGACACAGGGGACCGAAGCGCCGCTGATCTTGCTGTCGGCATAGGAGACATTTGCCGAAAGGAAGAAGTTGTCTGACGGATCATAGCTCAGTTCGGCCTCGAAACCCTTGATCTTCGGCTCGGCGGGAACCACGAAATTAAAGGCCGAGGTGAGGCTGGGCGTGTCGGGCGCGACGAGCGAAATGACCGGCGTTCCCAGACGGTAGGGGAAATTCTTGAACGTCTGCCTGTAGGCGGAAACATTGAACCGCACCTGATCGTTCATCCACGAGGTCTTGAAGCCGATTTCGTAGGATTCGGACTCCTCGTCCGCCAGATTGAGGAACTGGTTGAGGAACGGCCCGACGGCTCCGCGATAGCCGATGATCGAGTTGCCCGGCCGCCATGAGGTGCCGTAGCTGGCATAGACCATCGCATTGTCGGTCACCTGATACTTGATCGATGCGTTGTAGATCGTCGCCTTGCGCGCCTTGTCGCAGCCCGCGAAATCATAGGTGCTGGCAAAGCCGACATCCGCGCCGCCGCCGTAACCGTAGCAGACTGTCAAACCGGCGGTGCGCGAGTCGTCGTACTGCGCAATGTCTGCTGTCTCGGGGCCAAGCGCAACACCCGAATACTGCGACGCCTTGATGCGGCGAATACCGCCCGAGACTTCGAGCCTGTCGGTGATATGGGCCGTCAGGTTGCCGAAGTAGGATTCCTCCTCTGCCACCCGGAAACGGTATGTGCCGCTGCGGCTGACCGCGAGAAGGCCGGCTGGCGAACCGATACCGGTCGCGCGCAGTAGCACCGTCGGCGATCCCTGCTTCAGCCAGAGCGCACCGACGACGTAGTCGAAAATGCCGAGCACGCGGTCATCGTTCTGCAACCGCAGTTCGTGGCTGCGGGTCGGGTGATTGTCGATCACGTTGGTCTGGCCGAAGGGTGTGCCGTTGACTTCGTTGACCGCGAAGAGGTTGGCGTAATCGTCGCTGGCGTAAGAATCGATGGCCACATCGGTACGCGAGCCGACATAGACCAGCGACTGGCCGAACAGGTTCAGCTGTGCCTGCCAGTTATAGATCTTGCTCGTCGATTCGCTGGTGGAGGCGAATCCGTTAGCCGAGAGGTCGTCGCCGGGGCGGATCAGGATGGGGCTCGCACCCGCCGCCGGGTTGACGTTGCTGAACGATTCGGAACGGCTGGAATCGCCATTCGGACCATTGGGAAACTGGCGCGCGTTCACATCGATCACTTCGTAATTGAAGTCGAGCAGCAGGACATCGTCGAAGGGGTTGGCCCGGACGCTCGCGCGCAGCGACTGCGTGTCGGCAAAGATATTGCGATCGATCTCTCCGGTCTGGACATTGAGCCCGTAAACGCCGCTGCCGCGCCCTTCATCGACGAAGCCGGCCAGTCGCACACCAAGCTTTTCGGAAATGATCGGCACATTGATCGCGCCATTGACGTTCCAGCCATGCTGGTCGTCGACGGTGCCGCTGAGATAGCCGCCAGCCTCGTCAAGGATCGGCTTTTTGGTCGTGATCGTGATCGAACCCGAAGGTGACGCACGACCGCGCAAGGTGCCCTGCGGACCGCGCAGGACTTCGATCTGGCCGATGTCATAGAGCCCCTTGAGCACGACGCTCGGGGTGGTCGGTGCATCGTTGCGGTAGAATTCGACCGATGTTGCCGAGCCGCTGGCATTCGAGCTGAAATCGATGCCGCGCATCGTCGCGACACCACCGATGCCGCTGGGAACGATATCGAGCGAGAGGCCCGGAACCAGCGCCGTCAGGTTCTCGAATTCACGGATCTGCAGTTTTTCAAGATCATCCCCGCCGACCGCCTGGATGTTCAGCGGAACGTCCTGGATGCTCTCTTCCTTGCGACGCGCGGTAACGATGATGACCGAATCGTCAGTCGAGGCTCCCTGTGCCTCCTGCGCGTAGACGGGCGTTGCGAAGGCCAGCGTGCTAACGCTTGCAAGCCCCAGAATTGCTACCTTGTTCATATCGGATTCTCCCCTTCCCAAAATGTCCGGCCAGACGTTGGTTTCGACAGGGCCGGTTGCTGTCTTCAGACATCGATGCCGACTGGCACCTGCGTGTTGCTCTCGTCCTCGTAGCGACCGAGGCCGTAGTCGCCCTTGATCGTGGTGCGTTGCATGCGGCGCGGGTATTTCGCCGGATTGCCGCTGGCGGCATGCAGGAAGCGCCAGTTGTCCCAGATCGCCATGTCGGTCGGCTTCCAGCTGTGCCAGTAGGGCAGCATCTTCGCCTCGATCTCGGCGAAGAGTTGCTCAAGCAGCGCGTCGCCTTCGGGGCCTTCCATTCCTTCGATCCCGGCGGCCTGCCATGGCGCGGCGTGGAGCACTTTTTCGCCGGTCTCGCGGGTCCAGATCGCCGGATGGACGGTGCGCGGCGCAGCCCTGGCGTGTTCGATCATGTCGACCATCATCTGGCGCAGCTTGATCGCCTTGAAGTCCGCCGGACGCCCGAACTTCAAGGCGGTGAACATCAGGTGCGAATGGTAGATGACATTGAGGTTCTCGAACCGGTCGCGCAGCGCAGGGTCGATGGCCCGAGAAAGCTGGATACCGTCGGCAAAGCCCGTCCTGCCACCTTCAGGCGAGATCACGAGCGCGCGCAGGATGCCGCCGCGATTGAGTTCCTTCGCGTAACATGCGTCGATATGCCAGGGCACCCAGCCGGAGATTTCCTCGCCGTTGATGGTAAAGATATCGAGGTACTCGAAGTCGGTCATCCCGCGCACGTCATCGTCGGCCAATGGCATGTCTTCGCCGATGGCGTGGTCTTCGAGTTCGCCGAAAACTTCGCTCAATGCGATCTGCATCGCGTTGGTCGGCTCCATCTCCTCGAAGATGATCATGCCGCGATCGGTGAAGACTTCGTTGATCTCGCGCTGGACATCGGCATCGCCGACGTTCGCCATGGTCACCCCGGTAATGCGCGCGCCGAACGGGAGATCGTCCGAGAGCGGCTTGACTGTGATCGACATCGGTTTCTCCCGTGGTCAGTCGAAAGCTGGAATGTTGAACCAGTAAAGGACGATGGCGACGACCAGGCCGTCCTTGAAATCGAACTGTTCCATGATCTTGCTGGCGAATTTCTCGCCGGTCTGGGTGACCGTGCCGCGCGATTCCAGCTCGACTACGATGCTGTTCGGGTCTTCGGTGAAGAAGCAATTCAGCGTGTTGAGGTATTCGGTTTGCAGCCCCGCGTTGGGGATGAGCTCCCAGCATTCCTTAAAGCCTTCGAGCCCCTTGTATGTGCCGCCGTAGGACAGCGCGGCGGGTTCGCGCAGTTCGAACTCGGCATGGACGAGCGGTTCGATCTCGTCCCAGGCACCGCGAAACAGCGCATCGACGAACTTCGTCTTCACATCGTTGTTGTGGTGATGCTGCGGCGTGAACTCGAAAATGCCGTTGCCCTGCGAAACCATTTCCCGCGCCATCAGGCTACTCCCTCTGCAACTGGCTCTGCCGCTGCGCCGACCTGCGACGCGCCCCATGTCTCGCGCGAAACCACACGCCCTTGCGCCGCGCGTCCGCCCGCTTCGCCCTGCAGGACCTTCAGGCGATAGGTCCAGAGATGCAGCGGGAATTCGAGTGTGAGGCCCATCGCGCCGGAGAACTGGTGGCAATCGTAGATCACCTTGCGCATGGCATCCTGCGCATAGAGGCAGGCGATTGCGGCCTGACGATCACTGTCCTCAAAGGCGGCGCGCAATGCCAGCAGCTTGGCGGCGCGGACGATCTGCGCGTCCTCGGCCAGACGATGCTGGATCGCCTGAAAATGGCCGAGCGGCTGGCCGTACTGCTCGCGCTCCTTGACGTAGGCCACGGTGTTGTCGAGCGCGCCGCGCATCAGGCCCGCCGCTTCCGCCGCAATGCCTATCTGTGCACGGCGACGGATGGCGGCAGCGTCGGCACCGGTCAGCCGTTCGAGCCCCGCAGGTTTTGCCCGCAACCGCGCCATCGGATAGGCAGCGACGCTATCCAGCGCTTCGATGTCTCGCGGTGCCGCATCGCCTACCAGCACATCATCGCCCTCGAACAGGCACAGCGTACGCGCCTGAGCAAGAAACCGTACTGGTCTGCCTGCGTGCCAGACCAGCGCCACCGGGCCGGTTGCATCGCCGACCAGCGGGCCGATCATCATCGACGCCGCCGCCTCGACCGAGATCGGACATGTCGCGGCTTCCTCGACCAGCATGGCCGCTTCGAGCAGACCGAAGCCGGGCTGGCTGGCAATCTCAAGGAACCCGCTGTCGCGCAGTTCCTGCTGGAATTCCGGGCTGTAACAGACATAACCATGTTGTCCGTGCGGCGCGCTTCGGTAGTTCGAAAGCAGCCCTTCGAACCCGGTCATCAGCATTTGCTGGTCTTCGGAAAGCGTGAAATCCATCGCGTCAGACCCCCAGGCCAAGAACGTCGCGCGCGACGAGGTTGAGCTGGATTTCGGCGGCACCTGCAGCCAGCCCCGCTGCGATCGCCCGCTTGTGATGCGTGGCGACCATCGGCGCTTCGTCCGAGGTGAAGAGGTGCGGTGTCCAGTCGAGCACGAAGTCAGCCACCGCGCGCTCGGCGCAGACGGTGGCAAAACGCGCTACGCTCGCCGAACCGGTATCGGGCCTGTCACGCATGCGTTTGTCGACCACTTCGTAGACCAGCATCCTTGCCGCCTCGCACTTGGTTAGCGCCAGCGCGGCATCCTGCTCTGCCTCGGCCACAAATGCGTCGCCGCGCTGGAGTTCGGCCACGGCGCGGTCCAGTGTCTTGATGGCCAGCGCATAGCGCGGGATGCCCACGCGCTCGAAATCGAGCGAGTAGCGAATGACTTCCCAGCCCTTGCCTTCGGGGCCGAGGCGCTCATTTTCGAAAACCTCAACGTCGTCGAAGAAGACTTCGTGGAGGTCGCCATCACCGACGACCGAGTAAATCGGGCGCACCGTGATCCCGGGACGATCCATCGGCAGCAGGAAGACCGAAACATCGCGCCGTGCATCGCCGGTCTTGGCGACGAGAAAGCAGTATTCGGAAAGCCGCGCGTAGGAGGTCCAGATTTTCTGGCCGTTGACCAGATAGCGCCCGTCATCGCCGGGTTGCTTCACCGCGCGGGTGCGGATCGCGGCAAGGTCGGACCCGCCCGACGGTTCGGAAAAACCCTGGCACCAGACGACATTGCCCGTGCGCATGCGGCCAAGATGCTCGGCCTTTTGCTCTTCGCTGCCATAAGCGAGGATCGTCGGGCCGATCCAGTTGACGTTGTAATATTGCGGTCCGCGCGGCTCGCCTGCTTCCCAGAGGCGCTCGCCGATGATGAAGTGATCCCAAGCCGACGCGCCCGAACCGCCATGCTCCTCCGGCCAGTGCGAACAGAGCAGCCCCTCATCGGCAAGCTGCGGGCAGAATTCGCGCGAGAAGTCGGTCACCGCCTGCGAACCGGGGCTGAGCGAGGCCGTCGCTTCCCAGTCTGCGGGAAGGCTGGCGTCCAGGAATGCCTGCAGCCTGTCGCGCAGTGCCTCCTGTTCCTGTGACCAGCCGAATTCCATGACAGCCCTTTCCCACAACACGGCAACTTGATTCGCCGCTTTCATTGTAATTGATGGAGAAGTGCTGATACGAATCAACCAGGATTGATTCTTGTTGCCATATAATGGGAATATAGATGGAAATGGCCGTTACATCGCCGAGAACCGAGGATGCCGCAACTGGCGGCGCGCAGGCGATTCGCCGGGCAATGGACGTCATCCGCGCGGTTGCGCAGTTCCAGCGAACCGGCGCAACGCTCAGCAAGGTTGCCGCCGTCACCGGCCTTTCCACCTCGACCACCCACCGCATCCTGCGATCGCTCTGTGAGGAGCGCATGCTGCGCCATCAGGAAGATCGGCGGCGTTACTTCCTCGGCATGCTGGCGTTCGAGCTGGGACTCGCCACGCAGGCAGAATCGCAGGTGCAGCAACACTGGCGTGAAACGATCGAAGCGGTCGCACGCGAGACACGGCTGACCAGCTACCTTATGGCGCGTTCGGATTGCGAGGCGGTCTGCCTGCTCTGCGCACAGGGATCGACAACGATCCGTGCCATGCCGCTCGACATCGGCCAGCGCCTTCCGCTCGGCATCGGTGCAGGCAGTGTCTCGATCCTCGCCACGCTGGAGGATGTGGAGATTGACGAGGTAATGGCCTCGAATGCCTCAAGACTGCGAGAGTTTCCCGGCGAAGGCAGGCAGGCGGACGTCATCCGCGAGCGCATCGAGGCAGCGCGCGAACTCGGATACGCGATCAGCGCCGGGTCAGTGGCACAGGGTCTGGTCGGCGTTGGCGTCCCTGTCGAGCCGCGTTCGGGACTTCTGCAGCTTGCAGTTTCGGTATCGGCGGTGGCCGACGTGATGGACCCCGGCGAAGCGCAACGCATTGCCGAAACAATTCGCCGCGCGATCAGGGCGCGGATGTCAAAGTCATAGGGAGAGGACATGGCAAGGATCGAACTGGATGGGGTCGGGATCGAGTACGACCTGATCGGCCCGGCAGGCGGGCAGACTGTCGTGCTGACGCCGGGCGGGCGTTATTCCAAGGATATTCCCGGCATTCCCGAGCTGGCAGCGCTTCTGGCCGAAGAAGGCTTTCGCGTGCTCACCTGGGACCGGCCCAATTGCGGCAAGTCCGACCTGCATTTCGAAGGACCGAGCGAATCCGGGATGCAGGGGCAGATGCTGGCCAAACTGGTGCGCGCGCTTGAGATCGGCCCGGTCACGCTGGTCGGCGGCTCCGCTGGTGCGCGTGTTTCGATGTTCGCGGCGAAAGAAGACCCGTCCTTGGTCGCACGCATGATGCTCTGCTGGATCAGCGGCGGGCTGGTCTCGATGATGCGACTGGGATCCTACTATTGCTGCGAACCGGCGGAGGTTGCCGCGCTGCAAGGCATGGAGGCGGTTGCCGCGATGCCGATCTGGCAGCAGCAGGTCGAAGGCAATCCGCGCAACAGGGACTACATGCTGGGTTGGCAGCCGCAGGACTTCATCGCGAAGATGGAGGAATGGGCCTGGGGCTATGTCCCGCCCAAGGACGCGCCAGTCGGCGGAATGGTCGAGGCGGATTACGCGCGGCTGACAATGCCGGTGAATATCCTGCGCGGCTCCCCGCGCGATCTCTATCACCCCGGCTGGGTTTGCGAGCAGGTCGCCGAACGCCTGCCCAATGCGCGGCTGGTCGATCCGCCGTGGGACATCGACATTTTCGCCGACCGCATGCGCGACGGCAAAGGCCTGTTCAGCGACTGGCCGATGCTCGCCGGGCCTGTCACGCAATTCCTGCGGAGCTGAGCCGATGACCGATCTCGATCCGCGCGTTGGGGAGATGCTCGACCACCACGAAATCCGCACCCTGCTCGCCGAATACTGCCACGCCTGCGACCGCGCCGACGAGGCGATGATGGCTGCCTGCTATACCGGCGAAGACAGCTTCGACGATCACGGCAACGTCAAGGCACCGGGGCCGGAATATGCAGCGATCATGGCGGGCAAGATCGTCGAGAGGACCGAGGCGATGTCTCACATTCTGGGACAGTCGCTGATCCGGGTCGATGGTGCTACGGCACGCGCCGAAACGTTCTTCATCGCCTTCTTCCGCCTGCCGCCTTCGGATGGCGAGCCCGACCGCATGAACCAGCTGATCGGGCGCTTCATCGACCGACTTGAGCGGCGCGAGGGGCGCTGGAAAATCCGCCACCGCACCTGCGTGCGCGATACCTCGATAACCACGCCGGTCGAAGCCGATGCCTATGCCGCGTTCGGCTTTACCGCAGGACGGCGCGATGCGGACGACGCGGGCGCGGCGCTGCTCGGACTGGCGCACCACCCGCGCTGAGGCGGCGGTCAGTCGGGAGAAACCGCCAGCCGCACCACTGCGCAGCCGAGCGCCAGCGCAGCCAGCCCCGCTGCGACGAGCGCGGGCGCGCCGCTGCCCAGCCCCAGCGTCAGCAGGCCGCTGAGCAAGACCGAGCCCAGCGCCTGCCCGAACATGCGCGTCGTCGAAAGCAGACTGCTTGCGCCTGCCACCCGGTCTCGCGGGGCGGAGGCGATCATCAGGCGGCCGTTGGGCGAAAAGAACAGGCTGAAGCCCGCACCGCAGAGCGCCGCGCGCCAGGCGACGTCGAGATAGGTCGGCGCGTCGGGCAGGAACGCGAAAGTCGCCGCTGCAACCGTTGCGATGCCCAACCCGACAATGCCGAGCCACTGCGGCGAGAGCTTGTCCGAGAGCATGCCCGCCGCTGGCGCGACGAACACAACCGCCCCGGCATAGGGGGCAATCATCACGCCGATCGTTGCCGCGCTAAAACCAAACTCATGCAGGCGGAACGGAACGTAGAGCAGCAGCGAAGTCGAGGCGAGCACCGCCAGCAGCGCCGCCGCCACCGAGAGCGAAAGCTTTGGCTGGGCCAGCAGGTCTACCGGCAGGACCGGCGCTGCGACCCTGCGTTCGTGCCTGAACAGTACGATCGCCATCACCAGACCCGCCACGACTCCACCGAGCGCCAGCGGCAACGCCAACCCTTCGCCGAGAGACTGGAACCCGACGATCAGCAACCCGAACGTCACCGCGCAATAGGCTGCGCCTGCCGTGTCGAAACCGCGCGAAGTGCCATGCGGATCGGGCAATGCGCGCGCGAATAGCAGGCCGGTCGCAGCCAGGGGAACGCCTGCTGCAAAGACCCAGTGCCATGACAGCGTCTCGACGATGAAGCCGCCCAGCACCGGTGCCAGCGCCGCGCCCAGCGAGGCGGCCATCGTGTTCAAGCCCATCCCGCGCCCGAGCATCGCATCGGGATAAATCGCGCGCACCAGCGCCAGCGAGACCGAGAGCAGGAGCGACGCGCCCAAAGCCTGCATCGCCCGTGCCACCAGCAGCAGCGGCAGCGTCCCCGCAAGATAGCATCCGACGGCCGCGACAAGGTAGAACAGCAGCCCGCCTGTAAACACACGTCGCAACCCGAAGCGGTCCGCCAGCGCGGCAAAGGGCAGCAGGCTCATGGCAAGGACAAGGTTGTAGGCCGAGACGATGATGACCGCCGTCGACTCGGCGATCCCGAGTTCGTGGGCGATGGTGGGCAAGGCCACGTTCGCGACATTGGCATCGAGCGTATAGAGGACCGAACCGCAGGATACCGAGATGACGGCTGCGATCCTGCGCCGCACCGGCAGGCCATCCTCGATTGTTCTTTCTGCCACGACGCCCCAAGCCCCCAGTTCCGCCGCGTGCTTACCCGCCGGGGCGATTTCGACAATCCCGGTCCACCCGATATGCCACGATATGGTAACCCTCATGAACTGCGCCTTGTCGGGCGCGAAGCTTGCCAACAAGATGGTGCGAACCGCTTGGACAGGATGCAAGAGGAACGACAATGGACAAACCGCTGGATGGCAAGGTCGCGCTGGTCACCGGAGCAGGCCGAGGCCTCGGACGAGCATGCGCCATGCTGCTGGCTCGCGAGGGTGCGCAAGTCGTTGTCTCGGACATCGACGAGAACACAGCAGAGGACACCGCCCGAATGATCCGCGAAGGCGGCGGCGAAGCGGCGTTCATCCGCGTCGATATCGGTCAATCCGGTGAGGTGCAGGCGATGGTCCGGTTCGCGGTCGATACCTTCGGCGGTCTCGATTGCGCGATCAACAACGCCATGGCGTTCATCCCGCGCACCCCCTTCGCCGAGATTGCCGACGAGGAGTGGAGCCGGCTGGCGCGCACCAACATCGATGGCACGTTCCTGTGCATGAAGTACGAGATTGAGGCGATGCTGGATCAGGGCGGCGGGGCGATCGTCAATATCGGCTCGGGGCGCGAAACCACGGGCGAGGCTGGCCTGTCGTGGTATCTCGGCGCCAAGCAGGCGATCTACGGCATGACCAAGTGCGCCGCGCTGGACTACGGCGACAAGGGCATCCGCATCAACGCGGTAGCACCCGGCCCGATGTGGACTCCGGCCTTGCGGGATACAGCGGAGAAGAATCCGGGGCATCTCGACGGACACATCGCCCGCGTGCCTCTGCGCCGCATCGCCGAGCCGGAAGAAGTCGCCGAAGCTGCGGTCTGGCTCTGCTCGCCGCGCGCGGGCTACGTCACCGGGGCGACCTTGTCGGCCGATGGCGGCTATGTGTTGGGTTGAGAGGAAAATGCGGTGGAACTGAATCTCACGGGCAAGCGTGCGCTGGTCACCGGCAGCAGTTCGGGTATCGGGCGCGGTGCAGCGTTAGCGCTGGCTGGCGAGGGCGCGCATGTCATCGTCCATGGCCGCAATCGCGAGCGGACCGAAGCAGTCGTCGCCGCGATTTCCAGCGAGGGCGGATCGGCATCGGTCGCGATCGGCGATCTGGCCACCGATGAAGGCGCGGCCGCTGTGATCGAGGCAGCGGGTGGCGAGATCGACATCCTCGTCAACAACATTGGCGGCAACGAAGCCGCAGGCGGCGGGCTCAATGGCTGGTTCAATGACTCGCCCGAGGTCTGGGCAGGCGTGCTCCAGCAGAACCTCGTTTCCGCCGTGCACATGATCCACGCCTTCGTCCCCGCCATGCGCGAGCGCGGCTGGGGTCGGGTCATCAATGTAGCAAGCGGCGGCGGCGCGGCACCTACCCCGCAGGCGGCAGCCTACTGCGCAGCCAAGGCAGGCGTGATCAACATGACCGTCTCGCTTTCGCTCGAACTGGCGCGCACCGGTGTTACCGTGAACACCGTCAGCCCCGGCTGCACCCGTACCGAGATGTTCGAGCGTACGCTGACGACGATGGGCGATGCGCAAGGCTGGCCGGAGGACCTCGATGAAAGGGAGCAGAAGTTCATGGACCTCGGCATCTTCCCCTGCGCGTCCGACCGCTATGGACGGCCCGAGGACATCGGCGCGCTGATCGCGTTCCTCGCCAGCCCAAGGGCGGCCTTCGTCAACGGTGCGAACTATCGCATCGATGGCGGACAGGTGCAGGCGGTCAACTGATGGCGGACGAAAACACCTTGCACGTTCCCGCGCGCGATATTCCTTTGCCGACCGGGATCAGCGAGCAAGCGCGCGCCATCCTGACCGCGCCGAAGCGCGAGTTTCCGGGCTATCCCGACGTCGGCAACCTCGACGGTTGGCGCCGCTACGCGCAAGGCATGAACGCGGCGATGACGGGGCCAATGCAGGCCAAGGCGGCCACCGTCGATGCGGAAGTGACCGACCGCGAGATCGATGGAGTGACCGTCTACGACATCCGCCCGGCATCGGTTCCCGAAGTCGACCCGCACGTCCTGCTCGATATCCATGGCGGGGCCTATATCGTCGGGTTCGGCGATGCCTGCCGCGCGCAGGCGACGGGCGTGGCAGGGGATTTGGGCGTGCGCGTCTGCTCGGTCGATTACCGCTCGCCGCCAGACCATCCGTTCCCCGCGCCGCTCGACAATTGCCTGGCGGTCTATCGTGCGCTGGTCGAAAGCCACGGTGCAGCGAACATCGTCGTCGGGGGTTCGTCAGCCGGAGCGAACCTCACCGCCGCGCTGATGCTACGCGCGCGTGACGAGGGATTGCCGATGCCCGCTGGCGCGATCCTGCACACCCCGCACCTCGACATGACCAACGGCAGCGATTCGCTCTATGCCAATCGCGGGCTCGACATGGTGCTGTCGGGCTCTGACCTGACATCGATCAGCGCGGTCTATGCGCCGGGGCAGGACTACCGGAATCCCTACCTCTCGCCCCTCTTCGGTGATCTGTCAGACTTTCCGCCGACGTTTCTGAGCACCGGCACGCGAGACCTGTTCCTGTCGGACACCGTACGCATGCACGCCGCCTTGCGGGCGCTTGATATCGACGCGCAGCTCCA
>JAWKXP010000035.1:0-10947 GCA_041396945.1 Sphingomonadaceae bacterium
TCCACCGCTTCGCGGTCCCCCTCCCCCGATGGGGGAGGATTTTTGAATGAACGCGCCCCCCAAATCCTCAGACCTTGGCGTGCGCACCGTTTCCGCTCTGGTGATGCTCGCCATTGCCGGAACCGCGCTCTGGCTAGGCGGGATGGCCTGGGTGATCTTTGTGCTCGTCGTCGGTGTCGGTGTGTGGTTCGAATGGAGCGCGCTGTCGCTGCTTATGCATCCGCCGGGTACGCAGCGCACGATCTGGCGCGCGGCAGGGGCGGTCTATGCCGGGATCGGCTGCGCGATGCTCATTTCACTGCGCGAATTGCCGCTGGGCATGTTCTGGGTGCTGCTCCTGGTCGGAGCGGTGATTGCGACCGATGTCGGCGCCTATACGTTCGGGCGGCTGATTGGCGGTCCCAAGATCGCGCCGCGGATCAGCCCTTCGAAGACCTGGGCGGGACTGATCGGGGGGATTGCCGGTGCTTCGCTGGTCATCGGCGTGCTACTCTCGCGCATGGTCGATCCCGGGTTTGCCATGGCTTTCGCCGATCAATCGTCCGATAACCACGACACCTACTTCGTCGTTGGCCATTTCTTCGGCGGACTTGCCGGTGTGATTGTGCTCGGTGCGCTGGTCGCCGTGATCGCGCAGTCGGGCGACTTCTTCGAATCGTGGATGAAGCGCCGCGCGGGCGTCAAGGATTCCGGGCACCTGATACCCGGGCACGGCGGGCTGTTCGACCGGGTGGACGGTCTGCTAGCAGTGCTATTCGTGATGGGTGTCCTTATCCCCCTGGCGCGCGCGCTGTGACGACGCGTTCGATCTCGATCCTCGGCGCGACCGGGTCGATCGGGGCATCGACGCTCGACCTTGTGCGGCGTGAGCGCGAGAAGTGGCGCGTGGTGGCGCTGACCGCGAATTGTAGCGCCGCCGAACTGGCAAAGCTTGCGCGCGAGTTTGCGGCGGAGATTGCCGTTGTCGGTGATGAAACCTGCCTTGGCGACTTACGCGAGGCCCTGTCCGGCAGCGGCATCGTGTGCGCGGGCGGACCGCAAGCGCTGGTCGAAGCGGCATCGCGCCCGGTGGACCTGACCGTCGCCGGGATCGTCGGCTGCGCGGGCCTTGCCCCGACGATGACGGCGATCGAGCAGGGCGGCACCGTCGCGCTCGCCAACAAGGAAGCGCTGGTCTCGGCAGGCGAGGTGATGACCGCCGCCGTCGCCGCGCACAAGGCGACGCTGCTGCCGGTCGATTCCGAACATAACGCCATTTTCCAGTGTCTTGCAGGCAACCAGCTCTCGCATGTTCGCAAGATCACGCTCACCGCATCGGGCGGCCCGTTCCGTGACTGGAGCCACGAGCAACTTGCCGCCGCCACGCCCGCACAGGCAGTGAAGCATCCCAACTGGGACATGGGCGCCAAGATTTCGGTCGATTCGGCGACGATGATGAACAAGGGCCTCGAACTGATCGAGGCGTACCACCTCTTCCCGGTCGGGCTGGAGCGGCTGGGGATTATCGTCCACCCGCAATCGGTCGTGCATTCGATGGTCGAATATCGCGACGGTTCGACACTGGCGCAGCTTGGCCCCTCGGACATGCGCGTGCCGATCGCCTCGGCACTGGCCTGGCCTGCGCGGATGGAAACGCCCTGCGCGCCGCTCGACCTTGCCGCATGGGGCGAACTGACGTTCCGCGCGCCCGATGAGGAGCGGTTCCCGGCCACCAGGCTGGCGCGCGAGGCTGCCGAAGCAGGCGGGGCGATCCCCGCTGTGCTCAATGCCGCGAACGAGGAGGCGGTTGCCGCATTTCTTGCCGGTCAGATTTCATTCACCGCAATTGCGGCACAAGCAGCGGATGTACTGGCGCGCTATACCCCTGCGCGCCCGCAGACGCTCGACGATGTGTTCGCGGTCGATGCCGAAGCGCGGGCCAAGACGCGCGAATTGATGGAGGCTGCCTGACGTGCTCGATTCCCCGTCGCTCCTGACGACAATCCTGGCGTTCCTGCTGGTGCTCGGCCCGCTGATCGTGGTCCACGAGCTCGGCCATTACCTCGTCGGACGCTGGTTCGGCGTGAAGGCCGATGCGTTCTCGGTCGGCTTCGGCAAGGAACTGTTCGGCTGGACCGACAAGCGCGGAACCTGCTGGAAACTCGGCATTGCCGCTGGGTGGCTATGTTCAGTTCGCCGGTGATATGAACGCCGTTTCGATGCCGGACACCGACGCAGCCGATTCCGGGCTGAGCGAAGAAGAAAAGGCGCAGACCTTCCATCACAAGCCGCTCTGGCAACGCGCGCTGATCGTGCTCGCCGGGCCGCTGACGAACCTGCTCGCCGCCATCGCGATCTTCGCGGCGTTCAACATGGTCTACGGCAAGGTCGTCGCCACACCCGAGATCGCCGAGTTTGCCGAGACCTCCGCCGCGCAGGAAGCGGGCCTCAAGGTCGGCGACCGGATCACCGCGATCGACGGCAATGCCATCGAGAGCTTCACCGATATCCCGCGCTATGTCGTGCCGTTTCCGGGGCGCACCGTGATGCTCGATGTACAGCGAGACGGCAGCGAAATCACGATCCCGGTCAAGATCGCCGAACACATCGATGTCGACCGCTTCGGCAATGAATCGCGCATAGGCCGCCTTGGCATCGGCGCGGGCAAGGTCGAGCTAGTCAAGGTCGGAGCGGTGGAATCGGTCGCGCTTGGGGTCGAGCAATCCTTTGGCATCATGAAGCTGATGGCCACTGGCATCGGCCAGATCTTCACCGGCGAACGCTCGGTCAAGGAGCTGGGCGGGCCGATCAAGATCGCGAAATTCTCCGGCGAGCGGTTCAGCCTCGGCTGGTCGCAATTCGTCAGTTTTGCCGCGCTGATCTCAATTAACTTGGCATTCATCAACCTCCTGCCAATCCCTGCGCTCGACGGCGGGCACCTGGCTTTTTACGCAGCGGAAGCGGTGCGACGGAAGCCGCTCGGGGCGCGCAGTCAGGAATGGGCGTTCCGCACCGGGCTGGCATTGGTTCTGGCTCTCATGCTGTTCGTCACGATCAACGATCTGGTCTCGCTCCCGATTTTCGGGGGATAGCCGGACACAGGCCTCTGGAGATCGCGATGCCTGCCGGGAACAGTGCTTGATTGGCTGTGCTGCATAAGGCAGAGGGCTGCGATTAATCGCGGGGCGCCGGCTTGACCGGGCAACGGCGGATTCCCGCCCGTCCGGACTACGACAGGATTTGGCTAGATTATGATGGGACTGGATTTGGAACGCAGCGCCAATCGCCGCAACACAGCTCCGTTCGCCGCAGTGCTGCTTTGCACCACCGTCCTCGCCGGTGCGCCGGTTGCGGCTCTCGCGCAGGACACCGCGAGCGAAGCAGCGCCTGCCGAGCCGGGCGTCCAGACCATCCGCGCGATCAACGTGACGGGCAACCAGCGGCTCGAACCGCAGACGATCCTGTCCTACACCAAGCTGCGCGTCGGCCAGCCTTATTCGACGGTCGCCGCCGACCAGGCGCTGAAAGACCTCTACGCGACCGAGCTCTTCTCGAACGTGCAGGTCACCAACGAAGGCGGCTTCGTCGATATCCAGGTGACCGAGAACCCGGTCGTCAACCGCATCATCCTTGAAGGCAACAAGCGCATCAAGGACGACAAGATCCTGCCCGAGATCAAGGTCGCGCCGCGCCAGATATTCACCCGCTCCAAGGTGCGCGCCGACGTCGCCCGCATCATCGAGCTGTACAAGCGGCAGGGCCGCTATGCCGCGACGGTCGAGCCGAAGATGGTCATGCTCGACCAGAACCGCGTCGATATCGTGTTCGAGATCACCGAGGGCGACAAGTCCAAGGTCCGCCAGATCAACATCATTGGCAACGAGGTCTTCTCCGACGGCAAGCTGCGCGGCGAGATGGTGACCAAGGAGACCGGGCTTACCAAGATATTCTCGTCGAACACCAGCTATGACCCCGACCGCCTTGCGTTCGACCAGCAAAAGCTGCGCCAGTTCTACCTGACCGAAGGCTATGCCGATTTCCGCGTCGTGTCCGCCGTGGCCGAGCTGACGCCGGACAAGAAAGACTTCATCATCACCTACGTTGTCGAGGAAGGCGAACGCTACAAGTTCGGCGACATCGAGGTGGACAGCCAGCTGCGCGATTTCGACGGCGAAGCATTGCAGGCGCGCCTGCCGATGAAGACCGGCGACTGGTATAACGCCAAGCTCGTCGAAGACACCATCGAAGGCCTCAACGAGACCGCCGGCACCTTTGGCTATGCCTTTGCCGACGTGCGCCCGCGCTACAATCGCAGCAAGGACGACCTGACGATGGGTCTGACCTTCGTGATCCAGGAAGCGCCGCGCGTCTATGTCGAGCGGATCGACGTCAACGGCAACACGCTGACGCAGGACAAGGTTGTGCGCCGCGAGTTCCGTATCGGCGAGGGCGACGCGTTCAACTCGCTGCAGGTGAAGCGCTCGACCAACCGCATCAACTCGCTCGGCTATTTCCAGGAAAAGTTCGAGATCGAGCAGAAGCCGGGCTCCGCGCCCGACCGCATCATCCTTGAGGCCAACGTCGAGGAACGCCCGACCGGACAGCTCCAGCTTTCCGCCGGTTTCTCCTCGCTGGAAAGCTTCATCTTCCAGGCTTCGGTGCAGCAGCGCAACTTCCGCGGGCGTGGCCAGACGGTCGGCCTGTCGGGATCTTACTCGCGCTACACGAAGTCGGTCGAGGCGAGCTTTACCGAGCCTTATGTCTTCGATCGCAATGTCTCGATGGGTCTCGACATCTATCGCCGCGACTATTCGAGCTTCCGCTTCCTGACCAACAACCGCGACCGCACCTACAACCAGGTGACCACCGGTTTCCAGCTTCGCGCCGGCCTGCCGCTCAGCGAATTCATGACCTTTGTCGGCCGCTACACGCTGAACTACGACAAGGTGACGCTCGACCGTAACCAGTTCTTTTTCGACCTGGACGGCGACGGGGTAGAGACCTGCGAACCCATCCTTGCCGGGCGTTACCTTTGTGAAGCGCTGGGCAATCGCACCAGCTCGATCCTCGGGCTCTCGCTGATCTACGACCGGCTCGACAACCGCATCCGCCCGACGCGCGGCCTGCTGGCCTCGGTCAGCGCCGATTTCGCCGGGCTGGGCGGTTCGGTGAAGTACGGCCGCCTGCGCGGTAATGCCGCGCACTACTGGCCTGTCGGTGCGGGCTTCATCTTCTCGGTGCAGGGCGAGGGCGGCATCATCAAGCCGCTCGATAACAGTGGCGACCCCACGCAGGGCATCGACGATGTGCGCCTGACCGACCGTTTCTATCTTGGCGAGCCGCAGATGCGCGGTTTCGACATTCGCGGTATCGGCCCGCGCGTCATTCGCCAGCCGTACCTCGATCTCGATGGCGATGGCATTCGCGAGACGCTGGGCGATGGCAACCGCCAGCGCAGCGACGACGCACTGGGCGGCAAGTATTACTACCTTGCCCGCGCCGAACTTGAGATTCCGCTGGGTTCGGGCGCGCGCGAGCTTGGCCTGCGCCCCTCGATCTTCGTCGATGCCGGTGCGGTCTGGGGCATTCGCGACCCCGTCACGCTCGATACGGGGCCGGACGGCGTCTTCCTGCCCTCGCGCAATGCCGACGGGCAGGCGCTCTATACGCAGATCGACGCTGCCGAACTCAACGATGACGGGGTCTGTGTCGCCTCTGCCTCGTCGACAACCACCAATTCGATCAACCCGATGCCGCCGGCCTGCCTGACCTCGGCGGACAACCAGCCCCTCGGCTCCAACTTCGCTTTCAAGGAAACCTACCTTGGCGATACCTGGAAGCCGCGTCTGGCGGTCGGCATCGGCGTCAACTGGAATTCGCCGTTCGGTCCCTTCCGGATCGACTTCTCTAAAGTCCTCCTGAAGCGTGAGGGGGACGACACCAAGTCATTCACATTCAACGTGGGAACACAATTCTGATGAAAACCCTGTTCAAGAAAACCGCCGTCAAATCCGCGATTGTCGCCAGCCTGATGCTCGGCACCGCCGTCGCGCAGCCCGCCATCGCCCAGTCGGGCACCGTGGTGCAGGGCCTTGCCGTCGCGCAGCTCGATGCCGTGATCGCCAATTCATCGGCCTTCCAGACCGCCGAGACGCAGCGCCGCACGACCTACAAGCCGCAGCTCGATCAGGCAGAACAGCGCCGCAACCAGCTGCAGGCGCAGCTTCAGCCGATGGTCGACAAGTTCCAGGCCGACAGCCAGGCCGCCAAGCCGAACCAGCAGGCGCTGCAGCAGCAGGCCGCGACGATCCAGCAGCTCGAACAGAGCGGGCAGCAGGAACTGCAGCGCATCCTCGCGCCGGTCGCGCTGAGCCGTGCCTATGTGCAGGAGCAGATCGACGACAAGCTCGACCAGGCGGTCAAGAACGCGATGAACAAGAAGAAGGTCTCGCTTCTGCTCAACCCGCAGGCGATCCTTGCGGTCAACGCGCAGGCCTACAACCTCAACCAGGACATCCTGAACGAGCTGAACACGCTGCTCCCCTCGGCGCAGCTGGTCCCGCCGCAGGGCTGGGAACCGCGCCAGATCCGCGAAGCCCGCGCAGCGCAGGCTGCACAGCAGGGCGCTGCCCCGGCAGCGGCGGCACCGCAGGGCCGTTAAAGATCGGGAGGCGGGCCTTTCAATTCCCGTTAGTCCTGAGCTTGTCGAAGGACCGCATTTTCTTCATGGCTGTGTGCCGGAAGTGAAAAGCAGTGCTTCGACAGGCTCAGCACGAACGGTGTCTGGCCTATTCCGCATCAGAAGGTTCAAGGGGGCATCATGAGTGACGGCAAGGCAGGCGAGAGCGCCGAAATTTACGACATCGCGAAAATTCTCGCCGCCTTGCCGCATCGCTATCCGATGCTGCTGGTGGATCGTGTCGCCTCGCTCAAGCGAGACGAGGAAATCCACGCGATCAAGGCCGTCACTTTCAACGAGGGCTTTTTCCAAGGGCATTTTCCCGGTCGCCCGATCATGCCCGGCGTTCTCCAGATCGAGGCGCTGGCGCAGGCTGCTGGCATCTTGGCAGTCGAGACGCTCGAGCTCGCGGGTTCCGGCAAGCTGGTCTATTTCATGGCGATCGAAGAGGCGAAGTTCCGCAATCCGGTCGAGCCGGGCGTGCTGCTCGATCTCAAGGCCGGTTTCGTCCAGAAACGCGCGCGGGTCTGCAAGTTTTGGGGTGAAGCCTCGGTCGATGGCAAGACCACCTGCGACGTCAAGTTTACCGCAATGATCGCCGATGCGCCTGCCTAGGGGCTAGCGCTTCCACCAAAACGTGTAATTCAGCGAAAGTCCGCCGGAAAACTGGTCGCGCTCGCCAAATGCAGCGACCACTGGCGAATGCCGCGCATCGCCGATCAACCTGTCGTAGCGCGCATAGGCGGTCATGCCCCAGCGCTCGTTGAGAGCGACGGTGGTGCTCGTTGCTACGCCAACGGTCTCGATGCCGCCGCCCGGATCGTAGGCCTCCAGTCCGGTCAGCGCGGATTCCCCCGGTGTCACGCCGAAATAGGCGCGCGCGTGCTTGCCATCGCCATAGGTCATGCGCGGGCCGAACGAGACGAGCCAGTCGTCGCCCGAGCGCATCACATAATCGATGCCTGCCTGCCCGGTCCATGCCTCGTGCCCGCCGATGCCGCGCCCGAGCTCTGCAAAGGCGTAAAGCTGCGGGGTGATCGTTGCGGTCACCGAACCGCCAAGTTCCACGGTGGTGCCGATCTCGCGCAGGCCGGGCGCGGTATCGTCTGCGTCGCGCGCGCCGGTGATCGCAATCATCGGGCCGACCGATATCCCGCCGAAATTGACCAGCGGCAGACCGGTACTCTCGTCGGCGGCCTCATGCGCGAAAGGTTCGTCCCCCTTTGCCGTATCGAGATCGAAGAATGGCGAAAAACTGTGCTTGCTCGCGCCGGGGTAGGGCGGGGCGAGCTCGGGGCCGAGCGAAATGCGCACGCGTGTGGGCTCGTCCTGCGCAGCGGCAGGCTGTGAAAGGACGCAGGCGGAGATTGCCACTGCGAAGACAATTGTCGGAGTTTTGAAATCAGTCATGCAAGTCTATCGCACGGGAAGGCCTAATGTTTCGGCCAATGGGTTGCCTTCAAGGTCATTCGCCGCTATGCGCGCCGCTTCCCAAACGAGGCCGGTCGGAACCGGCCAGCAAAAGGTTTGACCGATGAAGTCCGATACGCATCCCGATTATCACACCATCACGGTTCAGATGACCGACGGTACCACGTTCGAAACTCGCTCCACCTGGGGCAGCGAGGGCGAAACGCTGGTGCTTGAAATCGATCCGACTTCGCACCCGGCATGGACCGGCGGCAAGGCGCAGATCCAGGACGGCGGCCGCGTGGCGCAGTTCAATAAGCGCTTTGGTGGTCTGACGCTCAAGAAGAACTGAGCGCCCTGCTGATATTCAAGGAATGCGGCGGTCCCAGTGGCCGCCGTTTTCGTTTCAGAATCGCGCGTCCATGATCGCGAACCATTCCTCGCGCTCGGCGGGGATGGCGCGCAGGAATTCCATGCCTGCCTCTTCGCCGCGCACCCATCGGATGATGGCGCCGAGCAGCACGTTTTCGCCGATCCCGATCGAAACGAACGAGCCCGGCCTGAACCGGTCGAGGTCGCCGCGAATGTTGCAGCCGCTGGTCGATACGTCGAGCAGCTGGACTTCGCTGCGATCGCCGCTCGAATCCTGCAGGATCGCGGTGTATTTCGCCTTGTGCCGCTTTTCGCGGCGGCGTTCGGCGGTATCGCTGGCGGTTGTAGGATCGAACCGTGCGAGTGCAGATTTCATTCCGGCCCCCATTGGTTGCACGCCCGAAAGGCGCAGTCCGGTACCTGCCTTGTACCTTGCATCTCGTGACGGACGCTTAGCGGCTATGGTTAACCGGAATTAACCGCACCGCCTGCCTCTTCGGGAAAAATCGCAGGGAACCTGTGGTCTGTGCTGTCTGTTGGCGTCTAGACAGGATCGACAGACGCTCGGGAGTTTACACCTTGGTTAAGAATATCATCGCCTCACTCGCCGCAACCGGTGCCGCCGCATTGGCCCTTTCGCCAGCGCTGGCAGACGAACACGCGGCGCCCTCAGACCCGCCGCATGTCGCGGTTGTCGATGCCTCCGGCGCGCAGGTCGGCACGCTTGTGCTCCAGGAAACGCCCGCTGGCGTGCTGATCGCAGCGAACGTCACCGGCCTTCCGCCGGGCGAGCATGGCTTTCATTTGCACGAGAAGGGCATTTGCGACCCGGCGGAAGGTTTCACCACCTCCGGCGGACATTATGCTCCGCGCAGCAACAGCCACGGTTTCAAGGAGGCGGCTGGCCCGCACGCGGGCGACATGCCCAACCAGTTCGCCGATGGTGAAGGCACCTTGCGCGCGCACGTCCTCAATCCCTTCGTGACGATGGGGCCGGGGGTGGCGACGCTCAACGACGCCGATGGCACGGCGCTGGTAATCCACGAAGGCAAGGACGACTATACCAGCCAGCCTTCGGGCGCGGCGGGCAAGCGTCTGGCCTGCGCGGTGATTGCTGCTCCTAAGGAGATGTAGTTGGCGATTCGCGCAGCTCGCAGCGTGCGACCCCAACACCGTCGCGAAATTTTGTTGCGTCCTGCGTCAACAGCGACAGTTTTTGCTTTGCATTTTCGCCTGCCTGTGCAAGAGCGCGCCACCGTGCCAATCGCTGCTTGCGAGGCCGCGCGAGCTTGCCTACCTGCGCTGTTCCATCATGCGCATGGGGCATGTGGCGATCATAGCTCAGTTGGTTAGAGCGCCGGTTTGTGGTACCGGAGGTCGCGGGTTCAAATCCCGTTGATCGCCCCATTTTCTCCCCTTTTCGCGCCGAAAACACGCTTGCAGCGGGGATGACTGTGCCTGCCTTCTGGACCGAACCCGACTACGACGACCACGAACTGGTCGAACTCGTGCATGATCGCGAATCCGGCCTGACCGCGATCATTGCAGTGCACTCGACGCATCTTGGTCCCGCAGGCGGCGGCACACGCTTCTGGCATTATGCCGACCCGGCTGGCGCAATGCGCGATGCGCTGCGCCTCTCGCGCGGGATGAGCTACAAGAACGCGATGGCGGGCCTGCCGATGGGCGGCGGGAAGGCGGTGATCCTCGCCGATCCTTCGCGGACCAAGACGCCTGAGGTGCTGGCGGCGTTCGGCAAGGCGATAGACGGGCTGGGCGGCCGCTATGTGACGGCTGAAGACGTCGGCATGACTGAGGCCGACATGGTCGCGATTTCGCAGCAGACGCCGCATGTCTCCGGCCTGCCGTCACAGGATGCAGCTGCAGCGGGCGGCGATCCCGGCCCCTTCACCGCGCGCGGGGTGGCGCTCGGGATCAAGGCGGCGGTGGCGCACAAGCTGGGGTGCGATTCGGTCGAGGGTGTGCATGTCGCGGTTCAGGGGGCTGGCAGCGTCGGCGGCGGCGTTGCGCGCATCCTTGCGGGCGAGGGCGCGCGGGTGACGCTGGCCGATGTCGATGCAGCTAAGGCACAGGCGCTGGCTGAAGAGATCGGCGCTGAGGCGGTTTCCGCCGAGGCGATCCTCGGTCTCGAATGCGACGTGCTTTCGCCAAACGCGCTCGGCGCGATTCTCAACGACGAGACGATCCCCGCGTTGCAGGCGAAGATCATTGCGGGCGCGGCCAACAACCAGCTGGCGCGGCCGGAACATGGCCGGATGCTCGCCGAACGCGGCATTCTCTTCGCGCCCGACTATGTCATCAGCGGGGGCGGAATCATCGCGGTTGCGCTCGAATATTTCGCGCGCCAGTCGGGCGAACCCTGCGGGATCGAGGCGGTCCAAGCCAAGATCGACGGCATTCCCGACAGGCTTCTTGCGGTCTGGCAAGAGGCCGAAGCAACCGGCAAGCCAAGCAGCGATGTCGCCGATGCAATGGCGCAGGCGATG
>JAWKXP010000036.1:0-10518 GCA_041396945.1 Sphingomonadaceae bacterium
GGACGATGATGCCGAGCTTCGCGAGAAGCTGCGCGAGCTGGCCAACCAGCGTCGCCGGTTCGGCTATCGCCGTCTGCATATCCTGCTGCGCCGGGAGGGGATCATGATCAACCGCAAGAAGACCCAGAGGCTCTACCGTGAGGAAGGCTTGGCGGTCAGGCGACGACGTAGCCGCAGGCGTGCTGTTGGCACAAGGGCACCTGCTCCGGTTCTGGCGCTGCCGAACCAGCGCTGGAGCCTGGACTTTGTTCACGACCAGATGGCTTCGGGAAGACGGTTCCGGGTGCTCAACGTGGTCGATGACGTGACCCGGGAGTGCCTGGCAGCGGTGCCGGACACCTCGATCTCTGGTCGCCGTGTCGTTCGCGAGCTGACCGCACTGATCGAACAGCGCGGCAAGCCAGGCATGATCGTCAGCGACAATGGCACCGAGCTCACCAGCAACGCTGTGCTGGCATGGTGCGGCGAGGTCGGCGTGGAGTGGCATTACATCGCGCCCGGAAGGCCGATGCAGAATGGCTATGTCGAGAGCTTCAATGGCCGCATGCGCGACGAACTGCTCAACGAGACGCTGTTCTTGAGCATGGCCCATGCCCGTGTCGAGATCGCGGCCTGGGTCGAAGACTACAATCGGGAGCGACCACACTCGTCTCTCGGTTACGCAACACCGGCGGCGTTCGCCGCTGAACTGGATAAGCAATGGCCTGCTTCGCTACGCCCTACGGGCTCCGCTACGCAGCCCATTGCTTCAACCGCGCTTATGCGCAAAACAACCGCCCGGCTCTAATCCCAGCTGGGGGAAAGCTGGGGGTCACGTCAACCGGCTCCTTTGAGCCTGGCCCCTTCTTTGGTCCGGCCCCTGAGAGAGAGACCGGCTCTTTTTGCATCAGGGCAGGCTAGCCTGCCCTGATGCAAAAGCGCGCTCCGCCGGGGTTTGGTTGCCGAGGGAGCTGTGCGGGCGGACGTGGTTGTAATCCTGCCGCCACGCCTCACATTTATGCCGAGCATCGGCCAAGCTCAAGAACCAGTTTGCGTTGAGGCACTCGGCCCTGACCCGGCCGTTGAACGACTCCGCAAAGGCATTGTCGGTTGGTTTACCCGGTCGACTGAAGTCCAGCACAACATCATGCTGGTAGGCCCATAGGTCGAGATCCTTCGAGATGAACTCGGGACCTTGATCGACCCTGATGCGCTTTGGCCGCCCATACTGGACAGCGATGCGCTCCAGCGTATCGACTACGTCGCTGCCGCGGTAGCTCAGGCGAACGTCGAGCGCCGGAGACAGGCGGGTGTAGTTGTCGATTATCGACAGAACCCGGATCTTCCGGCCATCGAACAACTGGTCGGAGAGGAAGTCCATCGACCAGCAATCGTTGGCAGCCGTTGCCGGAACTCGGTCTTCCCGCAGCTTTGCCTTGACCTTGCGCTTGGGCGTCTTGTTGCGCAGTTGCAGGCCCAGTTCCCGATAGATCCGTCGGGTCTTTTTGTGGTTGATCTGCCACCCTTCTCTCCGCAGCAGGACATGAATGCGCCGATAGCCATAGCGCACCCTTGTCGCGGCAAGGTCCTTGATCCGCATTTCGAGACTGGCCTGATCGGGGCGGCGGGATTTGTATCGGACAGTTGCCCTATTGGTCGGGAACACGTCACATGCCCGCCGCTCGGAGACACCGTAACTGGCCTGCATGTAGCCTACCAGTTCACGGGCCCGATCAGGCCTTACAGCTTTCGCTTGATGACATCCTGCAGCATCTCCTTGTCGAGGCTGAGGTTCGCCACCAGGCGTTTGAGCCGGATGTTTTCCTCTTCAAGCTGCTTCAAGCGCTTCATCTCCGACGGCATCAGTCCGCCATACTTGCTTCGCCATCGGTAGTACGTCTGGATCGAGATCCCTGCCTTGCGGCAGACCTCCTCGACCGTTGTTCCATCCTCCGCCTGCTTCAATATGAAGGCGATCTGCTGCTCACTAAAACGCGACTTCTTCATCCCGAAACTCCCTCGTTCGGCAACTGCCAAACCTAACCGGGAATTTCTCACTCAAAACGGACCAGTTTGCCGGGTTCAGGTCAGCGAATGTCCGTCCGACCCATTAATCGGGTGTCCAGCCAGCCCCAAGAGCGAGGTGGACGTTAGCCCATGCCTCGCGCTGGTTCGCTTCGGCGGTGATGTTTCCCGCCTCTGCAGCGAGGAGATTAGCCTCGGCCTCGGCCAGTTCGAAGGCGCTGGCCGCGCCCGCCCGAGCGCGGGCGCGGACCGTGGCGGCGGCACGCGCCGCGGCGCTGCGAGCGGCCTCGGCCAAGGCGGCGGCGCTTCGGGCGCTGCGCCATGCGTCGATCGCGCCATCGGCTTCCTCGAGCGCGGCGAGGAGGCTTCCCTGCCAATGCGCGGCCGCCGCCTCGCTCGCGGCATCGGAGGCACGGATACGCGCGCGCACCTGACCGAGGTTGAAGATCCCCCAGTTGATCGACGGCCCGATCGAAAAGCGGAACGCCCCGGATTCGTCGAGCGCACCCGGCGCTGCCAGCAAACTCGCACCCGCACCCAAGGACAGGCTGGGATAGAGCGCCGCGCGCGAGGCACCGGCGCGCTCGAAGGCGGCGATCAAGCGCGCCTCGGCAATCTGCACGTCGGGGCGCAGACGAAGGAGCTGGCGCGGGTCGCCGACAGTCAGAGCCTGCGGAGTCGCGGGCGCGCGGGGGACGCCTTCCGCCAAGGCCCGCGCGCCGGCGACCGGGTCCTCGCCGGTCAGCACCGCGATCCGCCGCAAGGCGTTGCGGGCGGCAAGGTCGAGCAGCGGCAGCTCGCCCGCGGTCTCGGCGCGAAGGCGTTCGAGCGGGGCTACATCGCTCGCCAGTGCCGCACCCCGGGCAGCCCGGCTGGCACCGATCGCGAGCATCCGGTCCATCGCATCGAGCCGCTGGCGCAGGAGCGATGCGAGCTGCTCCGCCCGCGCAAGATCGAGCCACGCGCGCACCACCTGCGCGGCGACCGCGGCCTCGGTGCGGCGTCGCTCCCACAGGGCCGCGACAGCTTCCGCTCCGGCCGCGCGGGCGTTGGCGGCGCTGCCGCCGGCGAGGTCGATCTCCCAAGCGAAATCGACGCCAAGATTGGCGATGGTCTGATCCGGGAAGGGTTCGGGGGTAATGAACACCGGCGGCTGGGCCTGCGAGGATTCGCGCAGGCGCTGCACCCCGGCGCTCGCCCCGCCGCGCACCCCGCGCGCACGGCGCGCCTCGCCAGCGAGCGCGCGCGCGGCCCTGAGGTTGGCCTCGGCGGCGGCGAGATCGTGATTGGCGGCAAGCGCGCGCGCCACCAGCGTGTCAAGCTCGGGCGAACCGAAGGCGTGCCACCAGTCGAGGCGCACCTCGCCGAGAGCGATGGCCGGGTCATCGACCGACCATGCGGCAGGCGGCGGCGGCGGAGCGGGGAGCGGCGGGGGCGCGCCCGCGCATCCAGCGAGCAGCGCGGTGCCGAGCGAGAGGGCGAGAAGGCGGGACGAGAAAGTCATGACGGTAAACTCCGGATCAGGGCGTCAGGCGGCGCTTGCGGCCTGCCGCTCGCGGAACAGCAGAACGTAGAGGGCGGGGATCAGGACGAGAGTGATGAGCGTGCCCAGGGCGAGCCCGCCGATCATCGCTGCCGCCATCGGCCGCCACAGCGCGCCGCCGAACAGGAACAGCGGGACAAGCCCGGTGATGCAGGTGAGCTTGGTCATCACGATCGGGCGCAGGCGCACGGCGGCGGCAGCGGCGACTGCATCGGCAAGGCCAAGCCCGGCCTCGCGTTCCTCCTGCACCCGCTCGAGCAGCAGCACCGCGTTGTTGACGATGATCCCGGCGAGCGCGAGCAGGCCCAGCGTCGCGGTGAAGCTCATCGCCTCGCCGCTCAGTTTGAGGCCCACCGAGGCGCCGATCAGCACGAAGGGGATCGAGGCCATGATGATCGCGGTCTTTCTGAGCGATCCGAACTGCCACAGGAACAGCCCCGCCATGCCGAGGAGAGCGAGCGGGAAGTATTGCTCGATCCCCGCATTGGCATCGGCCGCCTCCTCGATGTCGCCGCCCAGTTCGAGCCGGTGGCCGGGGGCGAGCTTGAGGTCGTCGATGGCGGGCTGCACCGCATCGACGATCCCCTGCGAGGTCATCCCCGGCGCGCGCGCGGTGACGGTAATGACCGGGCTCTGGTTGCGGCGCAGCAGCACGCTCGGCTGGTCGTCGAGGCGGATGTCGGCGATCTCGTGCAGGGCAACCGCGCCTTTGGTGCCGAACACCGGCAGTGCGCCGAGCCGTTCGGGCAGGGTGCGGTCGGCGGCGGGCGCGCGCAGCACCACCGGCACCTGCGCCTCGCCCTGGCGCAGGACGGTGACCGGCAGGCCGCTGGTCGCCGTGTCGAGCGCGCGGGCGACCGCGGCCGAGCTGACCCCTGCAGTGAGCGCGCGGGACTGGTCGATTTCTACCGCGAGGCGCACGATCCGCCCCTCGCCATCGTCGCGCACGTCCTCGGCGCCCGGCACCTTGGCGAGCGCCTGTTTGAGCGCCGCGGCACCGCGTTCGAGTTCGGCGCGGTCGGGGCCGGTCAGGCGGAATACCGCGGTGTTGGCCTCCGAGACGCCGAGCGAGAAGCGCTTGGGCTCGATCCGCGCATCGGGAAAGCGCTCGCCCAGCACCTTGCGCAGCCGTGCCACCACTGCGGGCGCATCGGCCCCCTCGGCAAGGTTGACGATGCCATAGGCCCGGTGCGGCGCGGCGAGCGGCGGGTTGAGGCCGAGGATGAAGCGCGGGCCGCCATCGTTGACATAGACCACGTTGCTGGCGATTTCGGGGAAGGCCTTGCGGTCGGCAAGCAGGGCGGAGGCCTTCTGCGCCACCTCCAGCGTCGCGCGGGTCGAGGCGCCGGGGGCGAGCTCGATCGGCACCTGCACCTGCGGGCGGGCGCTTTCCGAGAGGAGTTCGGACGGGATCGTCGCGAACAGGCCGAACGAGAGCGCCAGCAGCCCGGCCATGGCGCCCGCCACCAGCGAGGGATGGGCAATCACCTGCCGGACCTTGCCTTCATACCAGCCGCGCACCCGCGCGAGCCAGCCGCTATCCTCATGGCTATCGTCATGCGCACCGGCGAACATTTCGGCCATCAGCGGGGTTACGGTAAGCGCCAGCAGCAGCGACAGGAGCAGTGTCACCGCCAGCACGATCGCGAGGCTGCGCATGTATTCGGCCGTATCGCTGACCCCGGCGGCGAGCGGCGCGAAGGCGAAGATGATCGCAAGGCTCGAGGTGAGCAGCGGGGCGGCCATGGTGTGGCCGGTCGCAATCGCCGCCGCGCGCCTGTCTTCGCCGAGCGCCAGGCGGCGCTGGTAATCCTCGACCACCACGATCCCGTTGTCGACGAACAGGCCCAGTGCGATGATCACCGCCGCGATCGAGACTATGTGGAGCTCGATGCCGAGGAGGCGCATCACCAGCAGCGTGCCCATTACCGTGAGCGGCACGATCACGCCGGTCACCAGCCCTGCGCGCCAGCCGAGGAACAGCACCACCACTAGCATCACCACCGCGACGGTCTCGAGGAAGGTCTGGCCGACCTTGGTTAGATCGTGCGCCACCACTTCGGACTGATCGGTGACGTCGCCCAGCTTCATCCCGGCCGGAAGATCGGCGGAGACCTCGGCGATCCGCGCGTCGAGCCGGTCGGCGAAGCTCAGGACGTTGGAACCGGGGCGCATCGAGATGCCGAGCACCACGGCAGGCTCGCCATTGTAGAGCGCGGCGAGCTCGGGCGGATCGGCCGGGCCGCGAGCGATGCTGCCGAGCGCGCTCAGCGGCAGGCTGGTGCCGTCGGGCAGCGCGACGGGAATGGCACCGAGCGCGGTCTCGTCGGGCAGATCGCCGCTCGGTTCGATCGCGAGCAGGCGGCGTCCGGTGTCGATCGCCCCTGCCGAGGCGACGATGTTGCGTTCGGCGAGCTGCGCGGCGAGACTGTCATAGGTGAGGCCCGTCGCGGCGAGGCGCTCCGGCGCGAGCTCGACGAACACCCGCTCGGGCCGCACCCCGTGGAGCGAGATGCGCTCCACCCCCTCGACCGATTGCAGCCGGTCGCGCGCGGCCTTGGCCCAGTCCTCGAGCTGGCCGGCGCTGTAGCCCTTGCCGGTGAGCGCCAGGCTGCGCACCGCGACGCGGGCGAACTCGTCGTTGATCACGTAGTCGCTGGTGCCCTCGGGCAGCCCGGCGCGGGCTTCGGCGAGCTTGGCGCGCAGCTTCTGCCAGATCGCGGGCATGCGCGCCGCCGGGGTGCCGTCGTGCAGCGTCACCGTGGTGATCAGCGAGCCGGGGCGCACTGTCGTCTCGATCGTCTTGATGTCGGCGATCTCGCGCAGCTTGTCTTCGACGGGACGCGCAACGAGCTGCTCCACCCGCGTGCTGCTGGCGCCGGGCAGATAGGCCTCGACGGTTGCCACCCGCACCTCGACGAAGGGTTCTTCGGTGGCGGGAAAATCGAGCATGGCGACCAGCCCTGCGAGGAACAGGGCGATGGCGGCGGCAAGGGTGAAGCGGCTGCGCTTGAGCGCCGCGGCGGTGATCGGCATGGAGACGGTCCTTAGGAGAGGGAGAGGCAGGCTCAGCGCTGGGCGCGCTGCGGCCGGACGGTGAGACCGGGTTCGAGGAACTCGCCGCCCGCGGCGACCACCAACTCGCCCGGGGCAAGCTTGCCGGTGACCAGCGCCTGCGATCCGGCAAGGCCTTTGAGTGCGACGGGCGCCTGGCGCAGTCGCTTGTCGGCACCGACCACCAGCACGGCCATGCTCCCCCCGCGCCCCTTGAGCACGGCCGCGAGCGGAACGCTGACGGCCGCGCCCGGATCGCTGCGCAGGGCAAGGTCGACCACGAAGCCGGGCGCGGGATCGCCCGCAATCACCGTGAGCACCGCCATCCGCCCGCCCCCGCCGCCGTGGGCGCGGGCGCTGATGCCGGTGACCCGCGCCTCGCCCGCGCCACCGGGGTGGCGGAAGGCCACCACATCGCCGGGCTTCAGGGTGCGGGCGAGCGTTTCGGGCAGGGCGGCATCGATCAGGCGTTCGCCCGCGCCCTCGATCGCGAAGGCGATCTCGCCGGGTGCGAGCACCGCGCCAAGGCTGGTGCGGCGCTCGGCAATGACCCCGCTGACGGGCGCGCGAAGCACGCCTTCGGCGGCATCGTGCCGTGCTGCTGCGGCGGCGGCGCGGGCGGCATCGCTGGCAGCGGCCGCAGCGCGGGCCTCGCTGCGGGCCGCTTCGAGTTCGGCGTCGGTGGCGGCAGCGTCGGCGTGGAGCTTGGCGGCGCGCTCGGCGTTGCGTGCGCGTTCCTCGGCGACGATTCCGGCCTGACGGGCCTCGGCCTCGGCCTGGCGGCTGCGCAGTTGCGCCGCTTGGGCATCCAGCCGCGCGAGCACTTGGCCTTGCGTGACGCGCGCGCCGACATCGACGTAGAGAGCCTGGACGCGGCCACCCTGGGCGGCCGCGACCATAGCCTGGTTCTCGCCGCGCACGGTTCCGATCGCGAGCGCTTCGCCGCCTTCGGAGGCAGTCGCCGGGGCAACCAGCACGGTGCGCGGGGGATTGGCAACAGGTTCCTTGCCGCCGCTGCAGGCGGAAACCGCGAAGGCGAGAACGGAGGCGGCCAAGCCGCTTAATATAAGTGATGGCTTGCTCACATTTAACTCCAAAAAAAGCCCGCCGGGAAGGCGGGGTAGACAAGAGGCTCGGGGGCGCAGCGTCAGACGCTGGGCTGCGACCCCCGGGTGAAGGCGGCGATGATCATCTGGTTTGCGGCAAGGGTCATCGCGACGGCGTTCTCCGAGGAAAAGACAAGTCTTCCGTAGAGCCCGTCATAAAGCGAAAGAATGAGGTGCGAGATGACGAGCACATCCGCGTCCTTGCGTACCTCCCCCTCGCGCTGACGGCGTTCGAGCAGCGTGGCCATTGCCTTGACCATCTTCGCGTCGGCTTCTTCGACGACCGCTGCGATCAGGGGATTGCGCGCGGCTTCGGCAACGATCTCGAGCTTGAGGCGGGTCTGTTCGACATAGTCCGGGTCTGCCGCAAGCAGAACGCCGATCTTCTCGAGCCCTTCGCGCAGGCTGCCCGCCTCCTCGACCAGCCGCACGAGGGCAAGGTCCTCAGCAAGGTCGTCTTCGATCAGGGCTTTGACGAGATCGTCCTTGGCGGGGAAGTACTGGTAGAGGTTGGCGACGCTGACGCCTGCCTCGGCACTGATCTCCGCGGTCGTGGCGGCATGGAAGCCCTTGCGCAGGAAGCAGGCACGCGCGCCATCGAGGATCTGCGCCCGTCGCTGCGCGCGCGCTTCGGAGTTGACGGGGCGGCCGAGCGCCTTCTCATTTGTCGATTCGCGTGCCATGGCGACTAAAATAAGCAATTGCTCACTTATATCAATCGACAAGTCGCAGAGATGCAGCGTGCGCGGCCAACCACCTCGTAAGCATTGGTCTAGATTGCAAAAGGGGGCGTCGATGCGTGCGCAAGCGGCAGGCTAGCGCCCCGCAAACCGGCCGTCGGAGGTGGGCCGTCAGAAGCCTATGGCCTCGCAGGGTCGGATCGCGTCGATGAACAGCCCCTCACTATGATGGCTCGCTCGCGCTCGCTTGATGGCCTTCCTTCAGCTCTCGCAGTTTGGCTATCGCTAGGTCGACGTGCTCGTCGCGGGTACGCCAGGACGATGCGCTGATGCGCGATGCCTGCTGCCCGCGCCACACGGTGCCGCCGAACCAAATTTCGCCCGAGGCGGCTGCGGCATCCTTGATCGCCAAAGTCTTTGCGTCACTCGCGGCCCGGAACAGGACCTGGTTGAGGACGACCTGGTTGAGCACATCATACCCCGCATCTTCGAGCGCGGCACCCATACCCGCTCCCACTGATCGATGGCGTCGCAATCTATGCACGGACAATTGCCAGAAGCTTTCTGAGTTGAAGGAAACAACCACACTTTCTTCCTGACGATAGGATTGCAGAAGTGTGGCACTCGCCAGAGATGGGGTGGATGCCGCTCTCCCCAACGGTGTCATAATGCACCAGCATTACGGTGCATTAGCCATCGGGATAGGAGAGGCAACCATGACGGACGTAGTAATTATCGGGGTCGATCTGGCGAAGAACGTGTTTCAACTGCACGGCGCGGCCGCTGACGGGACAGTGGTTTTTCGTAAAAAGTTCACGCGGCCTATGTTTCAGCGTTTCATGGCTGACCATCCGCGCTGCCTGGTCGCAATGGAGGCTTGCGGCGGCGCTCATCATTGCGCCCGCGAGTTGGTACGGCTCGGCCACGAGGTGAAGCTTATTGCTCCCCGCTACGTGAAACCCTTTGTGAAGCGACAGAAAAACGACGCCGCTGACGCTGAAGCTATCGTTGAAGCAGCCCTGCGCCCGACCATGCGTTTTGTTGAACCCAAAACCATGGAACAGCAGGCCCGTGCCATCGTGTTCCGTACACGGGAAAAATTCGTGAACCAGCGGACCGAAGCTATCAACGCTTTACGTGCCCACCTATATGAGTTCGGGTACATTGCGCCCCAAGGTATTGGTTATTTGTCACGCCTCGAGGCAGTGGTCGATGACCCGAACACAGACCTGCCGGAACTGGCGCGAGACTTATGCCGCGCCCTGCTGAACCACATTGCGCAACTCACCATATCGATCAACGATCTCAAAAAGCGGATCGGTACGATCTCGAAAGAGCAGGAAACATCCCGGCGCCTGCAAACCATGCCAGGCGTTGGTCCGGTTGGTGCATTGGCAATCGAGACTTTCGCCCCGCCAATGGACCAGTTCAAACGAGGTCGCGATTTTGCGGCATGGCTTGGCCTGGTGCCGAGGCAAAACTCCAGCGGTGGCAAACAGCGTCTCGGCAAAACATCGAAAATGGGACAGCGCGATATACGCCGTCTCCTGGTGACAGGTGCAATGGCTGTCGTGAACTGGGCTTCGCGAAAGGGCGCAGCGGAAGGTACATGGCTTGCGCGCATGTTGTCACGGAAACCGCGCATGCTTGTTGCCATGGCTTTGGCTGGCAAAATGGCTCGTGGGATTTGGGCCATGCTTACGAGGCAAGAGGATTACAGGAATCCGGTACTGGTGGGTGTCGCCTGATCATTAAGCGGCTTTGATCGGTATCGGACAGTTGGGGTTGTAAGGAAGGCATGAACTGAATGGGCAAATGATCGATCTGATCGGGGTCAAGAAACCTGGAACCTTCTCAGAGCTTCGAGCTCGCCCCAGAGATTGGGACTTGATCCGCGCATCACCATCACGGCCAGCGACATCCAAAAAGTGCGCAACGAAAGGCCGGACAAAAGACCGCACTCGATCACGCGTTCAAAAGTTCAGAAAATCCTTGCAAACCGAGCGGCATCCACAAAAGAAGGTTCGACGCCAGTCGACTTCCCACCGCCAGCTAGCTCTTCCGAGAACATCCATATAAACCCATGAAACGACGCATTTGCGCGGTTTTTGGCGTTGTTGTGCGTCCATAA
>JAWKXP010000037.1:0-9902 GCA_041396945.1 Sphingomonadaceae bacterium
GTTCATCGCCTGACTGCCGCCCGCCACGACAAGGTCCTGCGTGCCCGACATCACGCCCTGCGCGGCGAAATGCACCGCCTGTTGCGAAGAGCCGCATTGGCGGTCTATCGTCGTTCCGGGAACATGCTGCGGCAGCCCCGCCACGAGCCATGCGGTACGCCCGATATCGCCCGCTTGCGGGCCGATGGTATCGCAGCAACCCCAGACGACATCGTCGACCGCGCGCGGATCGAAGCCGCCGCGCTCGACCAGCGCCCGGATCGGGTGCGCGGCAAGGTCCGCCGGGTGGACATGCGCCAGCCCGCCCTTCTTGCGCCCGACAGGGCTGCGCACGGCATCGACGATATAGGCTTCGGGCATTCTGTGTCCTTCAGGCAAAGGTGTGTTCGGGGCCGATGGGCTGCGTACCGCCGACCACGGCATCGTCGATGCGCTGCATGTGATAGCCGCGCGATCCCCATGCTCCGGTGAGCGCCCAGGAGCGCTTCATCCAGAAGTGCAGGTCGACCTCGTAGGTGTAGCCCATCGCGCCGTGGACCTGGATTGCGGTTTCGGCGGTGCCGGTCGCGGCATCGGAAGCTGCGACCTTGGCATGGCTGACGTGGAGCGATGCGCCCGGCTCGCCCTGTTCAAGCGCGACGGCAGCGCGCGCCAGTACGGGCCGCGCGAACTCGATGGCCACGGCGCAATTCGCAAGCTGGTGCTTGACCGCCTGAAAGCCCCCGATGGGCTGGCCGAACTGGGTACGCACCTTGGCATATTCGACCGCCTGATCGAGCATCGCCTCGGCCAGCCCGACCAGCTGCGCGGCCGACATCAGCGCGCCGAGATCGAGCAGGTAAGGATCTGCGGTCGATTGCGCCGGTGCCCAGACAAGATTGCGCAGGGGATCGACCGATTGCAGCGGCTTGCCCTCACCGTCCGCCACCCACGGGTTGATGACATGGGCAAGCGCCGCCTTGTGCTCGCCAGCGGAAATCGCGCGAAGCGTTTCGGTCTCGCCCTGCCGCGCTAACCACGGCGCGGCGACGAAGGCGGTTTCGACCAGCGGCTCGGCAAGGCAGGCACGCCCGCATTCGATGGCGATGGGCACCGCATCGACAAGGCCAAGGCCAAGCCCGCCAAGCTCTTCGGCCACAAGCAGGCCGGGCAGGCCCATCTCGACCAGTCCCTGCCAGATTGCCGGATCGCGGTTCTCGCCCGCATCGAGCTGGCGCAGCACTTCCGGGCCGTGCGTGCCCGCAAGATAATCGCGCACGCCTTCGGCCAAGGTCGCTTGGTCTTCGGTATAGCGAAAGTCCATCAGCCCGCTCCCACACGCGGCAGGCCAAGCAAGCGCTCGGCGGTAATGTTGCGCTGGACCTCGTTCGATCCGGCGTAGATCGGGCCGGAAAGCGAGAACATATAGCCTTCGAGCCACTGGTTGATGGTGCCATCGGCGAAGGTCTTCAGCTCCGCCACAGCGCCAAGAAGCTGCATCGCCGCGCGGTGCATCGAGCGGTCGAGTTCGGACCAGAAGATCTTGTTGAGGCTCGCTTCGGCGCCGATCGAACCGCCGGCCATGATCTTCGCGGCGACAGCGTAGGTATTCCAGGCATAGGCCTGCGCACCCATCCAGCCTTGCAGCACCGCCTCGCGTACCGCGGGCGAACCTTCCTCGGGATGCGCGCGGAAAAACTCGACCAGCCGCCGCGCGGTGGCCTGAAAGCGGCCCGGCGAACGCAGCATCAGCCCGCGCTCGAACCCGGCGGTCGCCATCGCGACGTGCCAGCCCTGCCCCTCGTCCGCCAGCCGGTTTTCGACCGGAACGCGCACCTCGTCGAAGAACAGCTCGGCAAAGCCGGTCTCGCCGTGAAGCTGGCGGATCGGGCGACGAGTGACGCCGGGCGAATTGAGATCGAAGAGGATGAACGACAGGCCCTTGTGGCGCTTGCTGCCTTCCTCGGTGCGAAAGATACCGAAGCCCCAGTCGGCGAAAGCGGCGCGGCTCGACCATGTTTTCTGGCCCGAGAGGACATAATGGTCGCCGTCACGCACGGCTTTCGAGCTTATCGCCGCCATGTCGCTGCCCGCGCCGGGCTCGGACCAGGCCTGCGCCCAGATCGTCTCGCCGCGCGCCATCGGCGGCAGGAAGCGGGCTTTCTGCTCGTCGGTGCCGAATTCCATGATCGTCGGGCCGAGCAGGAAAATGCCGTTCTGGTTGGCGCGCAGCGGCGCTCCGGCGGCGTAATATTCCTCCTCGAAGATCAGCCACTCGATCAGGTCAAGCCCGCGCCCGCCATAGCTTTCCGGCCATGTCACCATGCCCCAGTTGCCCGAGGCCAAGGTGCGCTCCCACTCGACGTGCTGGTCATAGCCTTCGCGGCATTCGAGCGTGACCAGCGGCTCTTGCGGAACATGCGCGGCGAGCCATTCGCGAATTTCCGCGCGGAATGCCTGCTGTTCTGGAGTATAGGTCAGGTCCACTATTCCACCCCTCGTCATTCCCGCGAAAGCAGGAATCCATGGTGCAAACTCCGTCCCTGGATCCCCGCTTTCGCGGGGATGACAAGCTGTGTGACGAGGTGCCGAGCATCAGAACTTCGCCGCCTTGCCGGTTTCGACGAAAGCGTCGCGCGACTTCTGGCTGTCTTCGTGCATATACATTTCGAGCGTGAAGCCCTGCTCCCAGCGATAGCCGCGATCGACGTCGCGCGCTTCAAGGCCGTTGAGCGCCTCCTTGGCGATGACCAGCGCCTTGCGGCTTTTCGAAGCAACCACGGCGCAGAACGCGCGCGCTTCCTCGACCAGCGCATCGCGCGGCACAACCTTTTCGACCGCACCGAGCCGGTAGGCTTCTTCGGCGGGGATATTGCCGCCGGTAAAGAACGCCGCGCGGACCTTGTGCAGCGGCAGCATGCGCGACAGATGGCTGGCCCCGCCCATTGCGCCGCGATCGACTTCGGGCAGCGAAAAGTATGCATCGTCCGCCGCAATGATCGTGTCGGACGCCCCGCAAATGCCGATGCCGCCGCCGATCACGAACTTGTGAACCGCGACCACCACCGGCACCTCGGCATCGCGGATTGCCTTGAACGTCAGATAGTTGCCGCGATTGAGCAGGGTGATGCGCTCGGGATGCGCCTGCATTTCCTTGATGTCGACACCGCCGCAAAAGCCCTTGCCCTCGGCGCGGATGAGGACGCAGTTGACCTCGGGGTTGCTCGCCGCCTCGGTGACGATCTTCGGGATCGCCATCCATGTTTCGGAGTCGAAAGCGTTGACCGGCGGAACGTCAAAGACGATCTCGGCAACGCGGTCGGTGATGGTGGTCTCTATGCCCATTCTTTTTCCCCTGAGAGCGCCGCGATCCGTGCCCGCGCCTCGCTGGCGATCCCCTCGACCAGCTGCGCGCAAGTCGGCAGGTCTGCGATCCGCCCACCGACCACGCCGGTCGCCATCGCGCCATGTTCGATGTCGCCATCGACCACGGCCTTTTGAATCAGCATCGGCGCGGCGGCGGAAAGCATCGCCTGCGCCAGCGGCATCTCGCCATGCGCGCTCATCCCGCGCGCCGAGCGGATCAGCTCTCCCCACGACGCGCCGGTCTGGCGCTTCATCTCGCGCCCGGCTTCGAACGCGCGCAGCCACATGGCGAGTTTGCCGGACTGCTCGATCCGGTCCACCAGCGGGGTGCGGATCATACGCTGCGGCATGCCGTCGAGCTTTGTCGTAACGACAATGCCATCGGTCCCGGTCTTCTGGTACGCGGCCTTGGCCCGCTCGGGCACCGGGCTTTCCTGCGTCATCAGGAACCGCGTGCCCATCGCGATGCCGACCGCACCATAGGCCAGCGCCGCAGCCAGACCGCGCCCGTCGGCAAAGCCGCCCGCCGCGATCACCGGCACATCGACCGCGTCGAGCACTTGCGGCAGGAGTACGGTGGTTGCGACCGAGCCGGTATGCCCGCCGCCCTCGCCGCCCTGCACCGTGACCATATCGACGCCGAGCTGGACCATCTTCTGCGCGTGCTTGACCGCGCCGACTGTCGGCACGCAGAGGATGCCCGCGTCCTTGAACCGCGCGATCATCTTCGCGTCCGGCCCACGCCCGAACGAGACCGCGCGCACCTGCTCGCGGTTTTCGATGATCGTTTCGACAATCTCGGCAGCGCCCGGCTGGAACATGTGAAAGTTGACGCCGAAGGGGCGATCGGTGCCCGCGCGGACTTGCGCAATCTTTTCGCGTGTCTCCTCGGGTGTCATCACCGCCGCGCCCAGAAAACCGAACGCGCCCGCGTTGCTGCTGGCAATCACCAGCGAGGGCTCGGCAACCCAGCCCATCGCGGTCTGGATCACCGGGTAACGGCAGCCCAGCCGCTCGGTCAGCACGGTTTGCAGCGGATCGCCCATCAGCCCTCGCCTGCGTCCTTTTTGTTCGACGCCGCTGCCGACTTGCCGGTGACGCCGCCGATCGAATTGCCGGTGACAAGGTCGTTCTGTGCATGCGCGAAGTGGTGCATGTGGAACACCGCTTCCATCGCCGAGGACTTTCCGCGCAGTTCCTCGACATGGTTGACCGATTTCTTGGTCAGCCAGTTGCCGAGACGGCCCTGCCCGGCCAGCTTTACCGCCCACGCGGCAGTCGTCTCGCGCAGGTCTTCGCGCGGCACGATCTTGTTGACCATGCCGAACCGCTCGGCACGCGCGGCGGGCATGCGCTCACCCAGCAGCAGGAATTCCTTGGCGACGCGCGGCGGCAGTTCGAACGCGTGCGCGAAATATTCGACGCCGGGAATGCCCATCAGCGGGTTGACCGGGTCCTGAAAGAACGCGTCCTCGCTGGCGACAATCAGGTCGCAGGACCATGCCAGCATCAGCCCGCCCGCCACGCAGGCCCCCTGCACCATCGCAATCGTCGGCTTCGGCACCTCGCGCCAGCGCTTGCACATGCCGAGGTATTGCTCCTGCTCGCGCGTGTAGAGCAGTTCGGCACCCGGCTTGTTGGTGTGGCCGGGAAGCATCAGCCGCTTGTCGAACTCGTGGTGCAGGTCGCGCCCCGGCGTGCCGATGTCGTGCCCGGCAGAGAAATGCTTGCCTTCGCCCGCCAGCACGATGCAGCCGACGCCGTCGTCCGAGACCGCGCGCTGGAACGCATCGTCGAGCGCGTAGGTCATCTGCCCGTTCTGCGCGTTGTTGAAGCCGGGCCGGTTCATCGTGATCCACGCGACGCCATCGGTAACTTCGTAAAGCACCGGCTCCTGCGTCTCGTAGTCGATATCGACCTTCTGCGGTTCTACCAGGTCGTCCTTCATGCAGCACTCCTTGCCGGCGGATTGTCCTTTATCACGCTGGCCCGTATAGAATGCGCATCAAGCGTTGCAATAATTTCCAGCTGCTCGGCGGTCGGCATCGGCGTTTCGGTCAGCTCGCCGCGTTCGAGTGCGAAGCCCGTTGCTTCCTGCACCTGCTCGAAAGTAACACCCGGATGCAGCGACACAACGCGCACCGCGTTGTCCTTGCCGCCGAAATCCATGACGCACAGGTCGGTCACGATCCGACGCAGGTCGATGGCGGAATAGTTGCCGCCTGCGATGCGCTTGGCCGGGTTGTAGCCCGCGCCCGAAATCATATCGACCTCGCCCGGCACAAAGACGCGCGGCGAATGCGCCGGGAAAAAGAACGAGTTGGCATGATAGATCGTGTTGCCCGGAAAGCCGCGCACGCCGAGCATCTGCACCTTGGGCTGCGCATGGGTGCCGCCCATGTACGAAAGGTTGATCTGCCCGAAGCGGTCGATCTGCGTCGGCGTGACCATCGCATGGCGTCGCCCGGTCCAGACGGCGGAATCGAAGAATCGGCTGAACGGCAAATATCCGGCAGGCTTGCGGTCGTCATAATCGCGCGGGCCGATCGGCACCGGCTGCTCGACCAGATAGGCTTCGCCATCGGTCATCATCAGTTCGGGGCTGTGCGTAAGCTTGGCGAGGCTGGCGGCAAGGCGCGGCACCGGGCCGACGCCGGTAGCGACAATCTCGCCATTGCCGCGAAACGCTTCGGAGCAGGCGACGATGCAGAGTTCGGCAAGGGTGGGTTCGCTCATATCACCTCTCCGTTTGCGCAAACGTGTCTCGACTGCGCTCGACACGAACGGGATATTGGGAAGAGTTTCCGCATCAGAATATCGGCAGCGGGAGTTCCGCAACCGCCTCCTTTCCGCCGAAATTTGCAAGGTAGGCTTCTTCCGAAGCACCGACGAAGCGGTCTTTCGCCGCGTCCCAGTCACCCGGGTCTTTGGCCGCGCCAGTGTATTCCTTGAAGGCTTTCATGTCCCAGCCGTAATGCGGCGGCATCGAGCTGGGATGCGCGCCGCAGGGCATTTCGACCACGCCGGAAACAAAGCATCGCTCGAAGATGTTCGCCTGCGCCTCGTCCGGGTAATGGTCTTCCATCTTGTCGACGAGTTCTTCGCAGGAGACGTAGGCCTTGTCGGCGGCCTTGGCGAACCATTCATCGTAATAGGTATCCGGCCCGAAGACCTGCACGTTGCCGCGCCAGTCGGAGCGGTTGACGTGGATCAGCGCGGCATCGAGCTTCAATGCGGGCATCGCGATCAGCGTTTCGCCGTCATCGTAAGGCGACTGCACCGTCTTGAGGCCGCCCAGCTCGGCCAGATCGGTGCCCAGACCGACACGCGTCGGCAGAAACGGCAACTGGAAGGCGGCGGCCTTGAGCCCCCACTGGAACATGCCTTCGTCGAGTTCGAGCACCTCGATCCCGCCCGCCTGTCGTGCCGCGCGGAACCAGGGTTCGAGCGGGATCGCATCGAGCGAGACGAAGGCGAAGACCAGTTTCTTCACCTTCCCCGCCGCGCAGAGCATGCCGACATCGGCGCCGCCATAGGCGACCACAGTGAGGTCCCTGAGGTCGGAACGCAGGATCTCACGCACCAGCGCCATCGGCTTGCGGCGCGGCCCCCAGCCGCCGATGCCCAGCGTCATCCCGTCGGAAAGCTGCGCGACGATCTCAGCCGCGCTCATCCGTTTGTCGAGCTGCGCGCTCATGCGTTCTGCTCCTCGGCGATCGCCTTTTGCCAGGCCCATTCGTGGCCCCAGATGCTGATGCCTTCGTGTTTGGTGACTTCCCAGTTTGCCGGGTCGATCACGAGGCTGTCGCAACCGATTTCGAGATCGAAACCAGAGGGCGTCTGGACGTAAAAGCCGACAGTCTCGTCGTTGAAATGCTGGCCCAAAGTCGCACTCTCGACATAACCCATCGCCTTCATCCGGTCGTGCGCCTTGCCCACTTCGAGAAGGTTGGGCAGTTCGAGCATGACATGGACGCAGCCCGAAGGCGGCACCGGCCCCTCGCCCAGCGCGACCGAGTGGTGGCGACCATTGTCGGCATGGAGGAAGGCAAAGCCCATGCCCGGATCGTCCGGGCCGCCGCCGCCGAAGAAAAAGCGCGGCATGTCGGTTTCGTGGAAGCCGACGACATCGCGGTAGAACGCAAGGCTCGCGTCGAAGTCGGGGGCGGAAAAGACCGCGTGGCCCATGCCCATCTCGCCGGTGATGAACTCCGGCACGCCGAGCGGAGAGACGAAGGGCGTGTCAGCCTTGCTGTCGCCGTGGAAGAACTCAAGGCCGTTGCCCGCCGGATCGCTGGTGCGGAAGAATGCTGAAACGCCGCGTGCAGCAGCATCATCGGCGGAGCCATCCTCTACCGCGCAACCCGCCGCAGCGATGCGCTCTTTCAGGTCGGCAAGCGCGGCGGCGTCGGCGACTTCATAGGCTGCAGCCGCAAGCCGCTCCTCGCCCGCTTCCTCGATACGAAACCGGAACACGCGGTCATCGACACGGTAATGCAACGCCCCGCCCGGCGCGCCATCGACGCGCATCACGCCGACCATCCCGGTCAGGAAGCGATCCCACTCCTGCGGCTTGGCGGTCTCGATCACGAGATATCCCAGCGCCTTGATACCCATCTGCTTGCTCACTTCGCTACCAGTTCGAGGAAATAGGGCCGCTCGCCGCCGCCATCGACATTGATCCGCGCACCGCTGACCCATGCCGCCATGTCCGAGCAGAGCCAGAGCACGGCATCGGCAATGTCGCCCCCGCGCCCCATGCGCCCGAGTGGCATCGACGCGCCGACAGCGGCCTGTGCGGCCTCGTCGCCATAGGTCTGCTCGGCATTGTCGGTCTGCATCAGCCCGGCAATGATCGCGTTGACCCGGATCGCGTCGTCACCCCACTCCTGCGCAAGGCTCTGCGTCAGGTTGAGCAGGCCCGCCTTGGCCGCGCCGTATGCGGCTGTGCCGGGCGACGGCCGGATGCCCGAGACGCTGGCGATGTTGACGATCGAGCCGCCGCCGTTCGCCTTCATCGGCGCATGCGCGGCCTGCGCCATATACATTGCCGCGCTCAGGTTCAGGCGGATGATCGAGTCGAAGAAGCGCGGGCTCGCCGTCGCGGCATCGGCCTGCGGCGAACCTCCGGCATTGTTGACAAGGACATCGAGCCGGCCGGCATCGCCCGCGAACTTCGCAACGAATTCGCCCACCTGATCGGGATCGCGCACATCGACCGCTCTAAATTCGACTCCGGCAGGTAGGTCATCGGGTTCGCTGCGACCACAGACGGCAACCCGCGCGCCTGCATCGGCCAGCGCGGCGGCAATGTCGCGACCGAGCCCGCGCGTACCGCCGGTGACGATGGCCGCCTGCCCCGTAAAATCGATGGTCCTGGCGCCTGCCAACCTATGCCCCTCCTTTAAGAATGCAAAATGCCAAAAAACACTTCATTCTGATTCGAAAAATGCCTATATCGAAGCTCAACACGCTTTTCAATTGACGATTTGCGTACCATATGGCAAGAAAAATTACGAATGTGTCGATGACCGGACTGAACGAGTCGCAATCGGGAGTTTAGAGAAATGGCCACCGCAGCCCTTGCCCATGACAATCTCGCCGGAACCCCCTCGCCAGAGGAGCTGATCGAGCGCGCGCGGGCGATGATTCCGACGCTGAAGGAACGCGCCAAACGCTGCGTTGCCGAGCGCGACGTGCCCGAAGAAACGATTCGCGAGTTTCACGAGGCAGGCTTCTTCCGCATTCTCCAGCCCAAGCGTTATGGCGGCTACGAGATGCACCCGAATGTCTTCTTCGAGGTGCAGAAGCTGCTCGCGCAGGGCTGCATGTCGACCGGCTGGATGTTCGGCGTCGTCGGCTGCCACCCGTTCGAAATCGCGCTGTTCCATGAGGAAGCGCAGAACGAGGTCTGGGGCGAGGACACCAGCACACTGGTTTCATCTTCCTACCAGCCTGTGGGCAAGGTCACCCATGTCGAGGGCGGTTTCCGCCTTTCGGGACGCTGGGGCTTTTCGACCGGTTCGGTGCATTGCAACTGGGTCCTGCTCGGCGCGTTCGTGCCGCCAAAGGAAGAAGGCGGAGCGCTGGAAATGCGCACCTTCCTGCTGCCGCGCAGCGACTATACGATCGATCGCGATGCCTGGCACGTCTTCGGCCTGCAGGGCACCGGCAGCCACGATGTGATCGTCGATGACGTGTTCGTGCCCGACTATCGCACGCACCGCTCGATCGACGGCTTCCACTGCACCAACCCGGGGCAGGACGTGAACACCGCGCCGCTCTTCGCGCTTCCCTGGGCGCAGGTCTTCGTGCGCTCGGTCTCCACCGCAGCCTTCGGCGGCGCGCGCGCGGCGCTCGATGCGGCAGTCGGGATCATGAAGAGCCGCGTTTCGACCAACACCGGCAAGGCATCGAAGGCCGACCCGATCCTCCACGCCGCGATCATGCGCGCCAGTGTCGAGATGAGCGAGATGGAAACCGCGCATCGCCTGACCTTCGAGGAACTGATGGGCTATGCCGAGCGCGGCGAAGCCATCCCGCTCGATCGCCGCGCC
>JAWKXP010000038.1:0-9507 GCA_041396945.1 Sphingomonadaceae bacterium
ACCAACTGCGCGGTCGCTCGGGCCGTCAGGGTGACCCGGGCCTGTCGAAGTTCTACCTCTGCCTTGAGGATGACCTGCTGCGCATCTTCGGGCCGGACACGCTCTTTGCGAAGATGATGAATTCCAACATTCCCGATGGCGAAGCGATTGGCTCGAAGTGGCTCTCCAAAGCCATCGAGACCGCGCAGAAGAAGGTCGAGGCGCGCAACTACGAGGTCCGCAAGCAGGTCGTCGAATACGACAACGTGATGAACGACCAGCGCACCGTGATTTACGAACAGCGCGCCGAGATCATGGATTCCGAAGCGGTCGACGATGTCGTCATCGACATGCGCAACGATACCGTCAATGCGCTGGTCGCCGATGCCTGCCCGCCGGGGTCCTATCCCGAACACTGGAACATCGAGGGGCTCAAGGAACGGCTCAACGACGTGCTCGGCTTCGACATCCCGGTCGATAGCTGGCTCGATGAAGACGGTATCGAGCCCGAGGTCATCGAGCAGCGCGTCGCCGAAATCGCCGACAAGCACATGACCGACAAGATGGCGAAGGACGATGCCGCGATCTGGCGGCAGGTCGAAAAGTCGGTCCTGCTCGACCGGCTCGACCACCACTGGAAGGAACATCTTTCGACGCTCGATGCGTTGCGCCAGGTCGTGTTCCTGCGTGCTTACGCGCAGAAGCAGCCGATCAACGAATACAAGCGCGAGGCTTTCGGTCTGTTCGAACGCATGCTGGAGACGATCCGCGAGGACGTGACCCGCATCCTTGCGGTCAGCAACCTGCAGATCCCCGACGCCGACGCCGTCGCGCTTCCCGAACTGCCCGACTTTATGACGGCGCATATCGATCCGTTTACCGGTGAGGACAATTCCAACGACGGCGATGGCTCGGCCGAGCGGCAGGCGCTTTTCGGCTCGCTCGCAGGCAGCCCGCGCGCCGATGCCAGCCCGGGCGGTTCGTCGGATAATCCTTATGCGGAGATGGAAATCAGCCGCAATTCGCCGTGCCCCTGCGGTTCGGGCAACAAATACAAGCATTGCCACGGCGCATTGGTCTGAGCCTTTGACGCGGGGAGCCAGTTCGCTTCCCGCCAGACGACAGGAAAGACATCGGGATGATCGCCGATGCGAGCGCCATGCGGAACGGTGCTCGCGTCCGAATTGTCGGGCAATGGCATGCCCTGTGCCATTTCGCCCTGATATTGCAGGTCCGGGCCACCGAACATGCATGGGTAAGCTCGCCTTTTGCGGGGGTGGTTCGCGCGGCCTGATGCACCGTGAAGGATATTGCCATCGAAGACGACCGCATCGCCCGGTTCCACGTCCCAGCTGATGATGTCGAAGCTGTCGCGATGCGCATCGATATCGGGCAGGGGCGGCAGGTTGTCCTCGCCGACGCCGTCATAGCTGAAGGCATCGCCTTCGTCGGCCTTGGCAAGATCGCTGCGCGAGGCGCGCCCGCTGGTGTCGTAGACCACATTCCAGAGGTGCGATCCGCGCACGACTTCGAGTGTGACGCCCGCCGGACTGGGATCGCATGGCAGCCAGACCCGCGCCATCTGGCTGCCACGCACGCGCAGGAAGGGCGTGTCCTGGTGCCATGGCGTGGCGAGGACCTGGCCTGCGTCCTTGTAGAACATCTGGTCAAGCACGAGCTGCGCAGAGGGCGTGCCCATCAGCCGCGCGGCCAGCTCCGCGCAAGGCCCCTGTTCGAGCAGAATACGCAGGTCGGCGCTACGCTCGCCGGGGAACTGGTCGACGAAGGTCTCGCCTGAGTCATCGCCGCCCGTATAGCGCGAGAACATCTGGCTTGGCGCGTTGTGTGCTTCTTCGAGTCCGTTTTCGAGGCGTTTCAGGTCTTGATCGGACAGGAGGTTCTTGACCAGCACCGCGCCATCGCGCCGGTAGGCTGCAATCGTTTCAGGTGGAAGCGCCAGCCCTTTTTCCACTGTCGAAGCCAATGTTCCTCTCCTCGCCGCAGACCAGTGCTGCGAAGCTGCGTCGGCAGGGTTCTGCTGTCAATCGCTGGCTGGATCAGGCCGGGACCGGCTTTCCGGCCCAGTCGAAATGGCCGCCGCTGTCTTGCGGCTCAAGGCTGGACAGGACGTCGAGCAGTTTTGCGGCGCTGAATGCAGGCGTGAATAGCTTGTCGTCGGGCACGCCAGACTGGAACGGATCGGATAAACTGGTGTCCACTGTTCCCGGGTGCAGGGCGACGACAACTGCCTCGCGGTTGTTGCGACCGACCTCGATCGCGAAATTGCGCACCAGCATGTTGAGTGCGGCTTTGGAGGCGCGGTAGCTGTGCCAGCCGCCAAGCCTGTTGTCCGAAATCGAGCCGACGCGCGCCGAAAGCGCTGCAAAGATTGCGCGCCGGTCTCGCGGCAATAGCGGCAGGAAATGCTTGGCGATTAACGCCGGGCCTATCGTGTTGACCGCAAAGACATCGGCCATCGTTGCCGCGTCGAGCGCTTTGTAGGTCTTTTCGGACCATAGTCGCCGGTATGCAGGACGCCGGTCGCAACAATGACCAGGTCAACCGGGCCGACTGCTTGCGCGATGGCGGCAATCGACATTTCATCGCCGAGGTCGAAACGGTGCGCTGTAATGTGCTCGCCCGATGGTCCCGCGCCCGAACGCGAGCAGGCGTGCACCGTCCAGCCTTGCTCTGACAGCGCTTCGCACAACGCCGCGCCGATCCGCCGCTGGCACCACAGCGCTAGGCTTTGCGGTCCTTTGTCTCGCTGTCTGTCGGGGAGGGCTGGCACGGCTTGCCTGTTCAGGAAAAAGAGGGCGGCGAGGCTTGAGGGAGGAATTGGGAGGAGAGGGCCTCGCCGCAGTCTCGTTATCGGCCCGGCCCGCCAAATACGCCATATGGCCTTGCGGGCAGGATGGTCAGTATCCGCCTCGATCGCCACGCGGATCGCATCGGCGCTGGTGCGCACGCCAAGCGCCTTGAACATCGCAGCGCGGTGCATCTTCACCGTGCGCTCGCTCAGGCCAAGGTCATAGGCGATCTGCTTGTTGAGTTTGCCATCAGCCATCTGGATCAGGATTTCGCGCTGCCGGGGGGTGAGGGCTTCGACCCGTTCGTGCGCATCGCGGCGACGTGTTTCGGTGACCGCGCCGGCTTCTTCGGAAACCTCGACCTGCGAGCCGAGGAAATATTCCAGCTCGCCCGCTTCGTCGAAGATCGGCACGACCATCACCGCGTTGCGGAACGGAGTGCCGTCCTTTTTGTAGTTCAGGATTTCGACCATCACCGGCTGGCGGCGACGGATACCGGCGCGCAGCTGTTCGCTGAGCCAGGGTTCGGTGTCTTCCCCGCGCAGGAAGCGGCAGTTGCGGCCGAGTATCTCATCGCGAGGATATCCGGTCAGTTCGACAAAGGCATCGTTGCATTCGACAATCGGATTGTCGGCCAGCCGCGGATTGCTCACCACGGCTGCGACAGGGCTTTTGTTTATCATCGAACTCAATGACATGGCGATCCTCAGGTAGTGCGGCGATTTACATTCGATAGTGTCCGATAGGACGGGTATCCGCAAGCCAAACCGGCATTGTATGGCGCGCTTTCAAGTCGCGCATTCGGACTCAAACGTGCCGACCCTGCAACTGTTTCATCCCGCCCCAAGTGAACCCGCCCAGAATGACCATTGCCATCATCGGAGCCGGAATTGCCGGCCTCACCTGCGCCAGCGAACTTGCCCGTTATGGCCATGCCGTCACCGTTTTCGACAAGTCGCGCGGCGCGGGCGGGCGCATGTCGACGCGGCGTATCGCGACCGATGCGGGCGAGGCTTCTTTCGACCACGGCGCGCAGTATTTCACCGTGCGCGATGAGCAATTCGCGGCTGCTGTCGCGGAGTGGGAGCGCGAGGGGCTGGTCGCGCGCTGGCCGCATGCAGGCGAGGATGCATGGGTGGGCGTCCCGGCGATGAACGCACTGGTCAAGGCGATGACCGACGGGCTCGATATGCATTATCAGGCGCTCGTCTCCGGGCTTGAGCAGACCGGGCGGGGCTGGCTGGTCAATACTGCTACGGAGGATTTCGGCCTGTTCGACAAGGTGATCGTCGCGATCCCGCCCGAGCAGGCTGCGCCGCTGCTCTCGCTGCACGATTTCGAAATGGCGCGCGAGGCCCTGCGCGCGCGTTCGCAGCCGTGTTGGACGGGCATGTTCGCATTCGATCCGCCGCTTGATGCTTTGCCCCAGCCGATTCGCGATCATGGTGATATCAGCTGGGCCGTCTGTAATCGCACCAAACCGGGGCGCAGCGGGCCGCAGACCTGGGTGGTGCAAGCACGCCCAATGTGGTCGAAGGCCAATCTCGAGCGCGACAAGGCCGATGTCGAGGACGACCTGCTGGCGATGCTGGGTGAGGCGCTCGGGCAGGACTTGCCCGCGCCGCTGACCGCAACTGCGCACCGCTGGCGCTTTGCCATGTCCTCGGCGACGGGCGACGAGGCGATGTGGAACGAGGAGCTGGGCCTTGGGGCTTGCGGCGACTGGTTGCTGGGCCCGCGCGTCGAATGCGCCTGGCTTTCGGGCAAGACGCTTGCCGGGTGTATCGTCTCAGAGGAATCCGCCGCGCAGCCGAGGCGCGCCGCGATCTAGGCGCGGCCGATGCTGCTGTAGGTAAAGCCTGCCGCGCGCATTTCTTCCGGCTCGTAGATGTTGCGCAGGTCGATCATCACTGGCGCCCTCGCGCTGGCCTTGATCCGCGCGAAATCGAGCGCGCGGAAGGCGTCCCATTCGGTAACGATGACAACCGCGTCGGCACCCTCGATGGCCTCGTAAGCATCGCGCTTCATCTGCACTTCGGGCATCAGCGGCTGGGCCAGCTCCATGCCTTCGGGATCGTAAGCGGAAACCTCGACGCCCACGTCCGCCAAAGCCTGCGCAATCGCAATCGAGGGCGCATCGCGCATGTCGTCGGTGTTGGGCTTGAAGGTCAGGCCGAGCAGCGCGACCTTCTTGCCGCGCGGGTTCTCACCCAGTGCTTCGATCACCTTGCGGCCCATCGCGCGCTTGCGGCTGTCGTTGACCTTGGAGACCGCTTCGACGATGCGCAGCGGGCTGTCGTAATCCTCCGCCGTCTTGAGCAGCGCCAGCGTGTCCTTGGGAAAGCACGAACCGCCATAGCCGGGGCCGGCATGGAGGAACTTTGCCCCGATGCGGTTATCGAGGCCGATACCGCGCGACACGTCCTGCACGTTGCCACCGACTTTCTCGCAGAGGTCGGCCATCTCGTTGATGAAGGTGATCTTGGTCGCAAGGAACGCGTTGGCCGCGTACTTGATGATCTCGGCAGAGCGGCGCGTGGTGAACAGGATCGGCGATTTGTTGAGGAAGAGCGGGCGATAGACCTCGCTCATCACCTCGCGTGCCCATTCGTCGTCGGTGCCGATAACGATGCGGTCGGGCCGCTTGAAATCGTCGATCGCTGCGCCTTCGCGCAGGAATTCGGGGTTCGAGGCAACCGCGAACTTCACTTGCGGATTGGCCTCGCCGAGCAGGCGCTCGACCTCGTCGCCGGTGCCGACCGGGACGGTGGACTTGGTGACGACGACGGCGGGCGATTTGAGGTTCGCGCCGACTTCGCTCGCCACGGCATATACGAACGAGAGGTCCGCGTGCCCGTCGCCGCGCCGCGAGGGCGTGCCAACGGCAATGAAGATCGCGCGGCAATCGGCAATTCCGCTGGCAAGGTCGGTGGTGAAGGAAAGCCTGCCGTCGCGGACATTGCGCGCGACCAGATCATCGAGCCCCGGCTCGTAAATCGGCATCTGCCCGGCCAGCAGCCGGTCGATCTTTGCCTGGTCCTTGTCGATGCAGACGACCTCGTGCCCGAAATCGGCGAAACAGGCCCCGGAAACCAGCCCAACATAGCCCGAGCCGACAATAGCGATCTTCACGACGATGACTCCCGTGTCGCGCATGTGCGCAAACGCACACAGAACAGAGCGCGGGCTATGCCAGCCTAAGCCTAACCGTCAATTAAGGATGCCGCGCGTTCCCCGGCTCTTTTTCGGCCCGCCAAGGCCGAAATACCCGATCTAAGTAGTTTTGCGCAGGTGCGCGTTGAGCAAGCGGATGCACCTTCGCGCTAACGGGAACGCGGGTCGCATCCCCTCAAGATCGATTGGAGAAATCATGCTCAAACGTGTTGCCGTGTCCGATGTGCAGATGGGTATGTTCATCCACAAGATGGAGGGAAACTGGTTCAAGCATCCCTTCTGGAAGTCGAAGTTCCTGCTCGATGATCCGGAAAACCTGGACGACCTGCGCGCCAGCTATGTCGAGACGGTGATTATCGATACCGCGAAGGGCAAGGACATCCTGCGCGCGCCGCAGTCTGCGTCCGCCGCAGCAGCGTCTTCGCCGCGCAAGGATACGCGCCCGGCGAGCGAGCGGCTTGCCTCTTCACGCGTTGCTTCGCTCAAATCGCGTCAGTCGGTCGATCTGCGCTCCACCGCGCCGACCAGCACGGCAAAGGAAACAAAGACCGCGGCGGTCGTCGCCGACAAGGCGCAGAAGGTCATTGCGAAGGCTTTCGGCGACGCTCGCCTCGGCAAGACGGTGAATATGCGCAAGGTCGAGCCGCTGGTAGAGGACATCTACGCCTCGCTGCGCCGCAACCCGCATGCCTTTTCCGGCCTGATGCGCTGCAAGCTCAACAACGAATTCGTCTATCGCCATGCGCTTGCGGTGTCCGCGCTGATGGTCTCGCTCGCCTGCAAGATGAAGCTCTCGCCCGATCTGGTGCGCGAGGCAGGCATGGCCGGACTGTTCCTCGACATTGGCGTCAATCGCCTGCCCAAGGATGCCGCTGCGCCCAATGGCGATTACAGCAACGCACCGCCGCATATCTGGCAGCAGCATGTGCAATATGGCGAACAGGCGCTGGCCGAGGCAGGGGGCTTTCCCGAAGCCGTCGTCGGAGCCTGCCTGCAGCATCATGAGCGCATGGACGGTTCGGGCTTCCCCAATGGCCTGAAAGGCGACCAGATCGGCCAGCTCGCCCGCATGGCTGCCATTTGCGACAGCTTCAACTACATGCTCGTCGATGGCGATGGCAGCGCCGCGATGGACCCGGCCGAGGCCGTCTCGCGGCTGCGTGACATGTGCGACAAGTTCGATCCGGTCATCCTGCGCCATTTCGTCGAGGCCGTGGGCATCTACCCGGTCGGCTCGTTCGTCCGCCTGCGCAGCGACCGGCTTGCCATGGTGATCGACGAAGATCCCGAAGACGTCGACCAGCCGACCGTCAGCACGTTCTATTCGCTCGAAACGAACGAGCGCATCCTGCCCACGAAGATCGAGCTGGCGCGCTGTTATGGCAAGGATGCCATCGTCGGAATCGCCGATCTTTCGGGACTAGTGCTGCCCGAACCGGAACAGCTGCGCGAGCTGATCTTCCTGCAGACGCATAAGTTGAAGAAGTAGCCGTCAGATTTTGTATATCCTTGTAAAACGCTGAAGTTACATCATTTTTACAAATGTCGGGATTTCTGACGACTGCCTTGCCGGGAGGAAATTGTTAACCGTCGCGTGGGGCGAAATTCCTCATTTGGCACGCTCCATGCCTAGGAGGGCGATAACCTTACCTTTCGAGGACATCCGACGTGAACCTTCGCCATCTCAGCATCGCAGCCACATTCGCTTGTGCAACTCTCCCTACAGCCGCCCTTGCGGACGCGGTCACCCTTGGGGCCGACAACGTGGGAACGAGCTTCACGGTGAGCTTCGACGGCTATTCGGGCGGCACCAGCGTTGACGGCCTGACCGGTCAGGTGACGTACACGCTGACAGCGGTTACCGATACTTACTACGAATTCGCCTATTCGGTCAGCAATACCGGATCGGTCGATTCGCGCATTTCCAGCTTCGCTTTCAACGTGAACCCGGACATTTCCAGCGCGACGAGCACGGGTACGTTTTCCTACACTACTCTCGACAAGAACTATCCCAACGGCATCGGCACCGTCGATGTCTGCTTCAAGGGTAGTGGTTCGAAGAGTTGCGGTGGCAACTCGGGCGGCGTCGCAACGGCTGATACGGGTACCGGAACGCTCTCGCTGACCTTCGATGGCGGTGCGCCGTCACCGATCACGATAGACAGCTTTTATGTGCGCTATCAGTCGATTACCGGCGTGAATGGCATCACTTCCGCAAGCGGCACGGGAACACTGACGAGCACCGGCGGAACGATCAATCCGCCCTCGGGTGGCTCTACCTCGACCGGCGGTTCTACCTCCACTGGAGGCACGGACGTTCCTGAGCCGGGTATGCTCGGTCTGCTCGGTGTGGCACTGGTCGGACTGGGCTTTGCGCGCAGCCGCCGCCGCACGCGGGCGCGTCCGGCGCTCGCAGCCTGAACCTGACCAAATTGATTTGAATTGCCGGGCACCTGTCGTGCCTCGCAGCGGGCTCTCCGCCGTTACCCCCAGTTGCAATCAACAGCGCGAGGGGAGCCCGCAATTTTCTGCCATTGCAAGGGACAGCCGGACCCGCAGCCACAGGGGCTCTGCGAAATACCAGAACTGGTGAAAAATGGCTCCCCGAGTTGGATCGCAACCCCTGTTTCTGGCCATCCGTACGAGGATCGGTAGGCCGCAGATATACTGGCTTTATCGCACCATATCGTTCCGGCATGTCCGTTGACGTTCCCACAAAGTCGCAGTAAAACGTGGGAAAGGATGTGGGGAAAATATGGGTAAGCTGACTGTCGCAAAGGTCCGAAGTGCCAAGCCGGGGACCCGCCCCGATGGTTCGCCTACGAAATCGGTGCTGCAAGATGGCGAGGGCCTGTTCCTGTCTGTTGCGCCGACCGGTGCCAAGGCGTGGGTGCTGCGGGTGCAAGTCGAAGGGAAGCGCCGGGACATTGGGTTGGGGGCGGTGGTCACCGAAGGGCCAGCCGCTCTGGAGCAATCCGAAGATGGTCCGCTTGCCGATGTGCCATTGATGCTTCGCAAGTCCCTCACACTGGCAGAGGCCCGCGCGAAGGCGCGCACCCTGCGGCAGATTGCCAAGGCTGGACGCGATCCGGTTGCGGAGAGGGACCGCGAGCGGGAGAGGATACCGACTTTCGCTGAAGCAGTGATCGAAGCGCACCGCGCCTTGGCCACTGGCTGGAGTGAAAAGACGGGAAAGGCGTTTCTGGCCTCGCTGGAGGAACATGCAATACCGCGCATGGGTACAGCCAAGGTTGACGCTATCGGCAGCGCGGAAGTGATCGCCGCGCTCGCACCGATCTGGACTGACAAGCCCGTCATGGCGCGCAAAGTGCGCAGCCGTATCGGGCAAGTACTTGCCTTCGCCAAGGCGCGCGGCTGGCGCAGCAACGCGTTGCCCGATGCTCGCGAACTACGTTCCGGCTTATCGAAGCAGCAGCGCGGCGGAAACTTTGCCGCAATGCCGTTTGTCGATCTCCCCGCTTTCGTCGCGTCAGAGCTGGGCAAGGCCGCCACGGCGGGCAGGCAGGCCATGCTCTTCGCCATC
>JAWKXP010000039.1:0-8789 GCA_041396945.1 Sphingomonadaceae bacterium
CTGGCCGCCAACCCGCCGCCCGCGCCCGGCGGCAGGCGGATCAAGCTGCGCTATATCACGCAGGCCAAGACGCGCCCGCCGACATTCGTGCTGTTCGGCACCAAGCTGCACGACCTGCCCAAGAGCTATGAGCGCTACCTGCTCAATGGCATCCGCAAGACGCTGGGCTTCGGATCGGTGCCGGTGCGCCTGCTGCTGCGCAGCCCGAAGAACCCTTACGCCAAGGATTGACGGACGCCTTCACGCGCCGCCCAACGAAAAAGGCCGACGGGTTTCCCCGCCGGCCTTCCTCCTCTCCCGAAGGAGTATCGCTTAGCGTGAGCCGATAGCGAGGTTCAGGGTTACGCCGAACTCGCGCGGCAGGGTGGTGGTCACACCAAGGTAGCGCGTCGCGTTCGACGGTCCGGTAAAGCGGAACGCGGTGGACAGCGGTGCGTCGGTGCGGGTGAGCACGCGATGCGTGTCGAACAGGTTCTTGGCATAGGCCGTCAGGCTCCATGAACCGTCGGGCGCGCGAACGCCTGCGAACAGGTCGAACAGGGTGTAAGCCTTCACGGTGTCCAGCGGATTGAGGCCGATGCCCGCGTTCTTGCCCTTGTAGCTGGCAAGCCCGCGAATAAAGCCCTCGGCACCGACCGAAACCTCGTGGCTGTATTCGGCCAGCAGCGTGCCGGCCCACTTCGGTGCCGCACCCGGCGAGGTGTTGCCAAGGCAGGTATCGACCTGGTTGGCGCCGACTTCGTTGAACAGTTCGGCCGGGGTCGGTGCGGTGGTGTCCGGGATGTTGTCATCGTTAAGATCGACGCAGGGGAAGGTCGCGTTCTTGATCTTGCCGTTGGTGTACGACAGCACGCCCGAGAGCAGGAAGTTGTCCGAAGGGTTGTAGGCCAGCTCGGCTTCGACACCGTCGATCTTCGCATCTGCGGGAACCACAAGCCCGTCGAATGTCGTCACACTCGCTTCGTCGGCTGTCGCAAAGACATTGCCCAGCGCCAGCACCGGGGTGCCGGGACGGAACGCGAAGTTCGTGAACTTCTGGTGATAGGCGGTGATGTTGAAGCGCAGCGTGTCGTTCAGCCAGGATGTCTTGATACCGCCTTCGAACGATTTCGACTTTTCATCGACCGGACGAATGAAGTTGTTGAGGAACGAACCGATGCCCTGGAAGGCGGTTGCAATCACAACGTTGCCCGGACGGAACGATGTTCCGTACGAGGCGTAGGCGGTGATATTGTCATTGAAATCGTGCTTGATCGATGCGCTGTAGATCGTGTCCTTCGACGCCGGGCCACAGCCTGCGATGCTGGAGATGCCGCGACAGTCGGCTGCTGCGGCAAGCGGTCCGCCGGGCGTGTTGAGGCCGGAGTTCTGCTGGATCCTGATCTTGCGGATGCCGCCGGACACTTCGGTGCTTTCGCCCAGATGCAGCGTCAGGTTACCGAAGAACGATTCTTCCTTGGCGGTGCGGAAACGCTCAAGCTCGATCGAATTGATCGGCGCCGGACCGATCAGGTTGAGGAACGGCGGGGTTCCCGAAGGCACGCCACCAAGCAGGAAGCTGGGAAGGATCGTCGGCGAGTTCTGCTTCAGGTTGAGATACCCGATCACATAATCGAACATGCCGAAGAGCCTGTCGTCGTTCTGCAGGCGGACTTCGTGGACCTTCGCTTCACTCAGCGAGCGCGTGTTGTTGGCATAGGCCCCGCCGCGAATGAATGGATCGGTCAGCACGCCAGCGAAGTCCTGCGCTGTGAAGGTATTGGTGGTGTTCTTGTAATCCTGACCGAGATAGATCAGCGACTGGCCGAACAGGTTGAGCTGCGCCTGCCAGTTATAGATATCGACGTTCGCGTCCGAGGTGTTGGCCAGCGCGCCGACGCCAAGGTAATCCTTCGAGCGGATCGTGACCGGGCTTGCAGCCTCACCCGAGACGACCTGGTTGAACGATTCCACCTGCGGGAAGAAGCGGCCCTTGCGGTCGATGCCTTCGTAGTTAAAATCGAGGACCAGCACGCCATCGAACGGGTCGGCCCGGACAGAGGCGCGGATTGCCTGAATCTCGTCGTAGATATTCTTGTCGGTTTCGCCGGTAAACAGGTTGAGGCCCGTGACATGGCTGCCGTTGCTCTCGCCGACGAAACCGGCGACGCGCACGGCAAGCTTGTCCCGCACGATCGGCACGTTGATCGCGCCGTTGACGTTGAAGCGATCGCCTTCCGCGAGGGTGCCGCTGAGGTAACCGCCAGCCTCGTCGAGCTTCGGCTTCTGGGTGTGGACGGTGATCGACCCGGACGGTGCGGCACGGCCCTTGAGCGTACCCTGCGGTCCGCGCAGCACTTCGATCTGGCCGATGTCGTAAAGCGACTGGAACAGACCCGATCCGGGAATTGCCGCATCGTTGCGGTAGAATTCAACGGTGGTGTAGGCGCCCGATGCGCGCGCGTCGAAGTCAACGCCGCGCAGCGTCGCCTTGGTCGCCACACCGCCAAGCGTCGACTGGAGGTCGAGGCCCGGGACGAGGGCGGAAACGTCTTCGAACTGGCGCAGTTCGAGCTGCTGCAGCTGGTCGCCCGAAACGGCCTGGACCACTGCCGGAACGTCCTGGATCGATTCGTCGCGGCGGCGGGCCTGGACGATGATGATGTTATCGGCGACGCCTGCTTCGGCTTCGTCGCCGGTGTTCTGCGCATAGGCCGGTGCGCCCATGGCAAACATGCTGACGCCCGCCAGGGCGCTTGCTACGATCATTCGCATTCGGGTTCTCCTCTTCCCTCCCGGACCACAAGTCCGGCACTTCCCTGCAAGTGCTTCAAGTTTTAAGACACTTGCACTAATCTCGGGCTGGTTCAATATGGCGCGTTGACAGATCGGTCAAGCAAACCGGCTGACGCTGTGATTTTATTTCGGTAAGGTGATGCATGCCTGCAACAATCGAAAAGCCGCGTGATTCCCGGTCGGATGCCACGCGGCGTGCGCTGATCGAGGCCGCCGAACGGCTTTTTGCCGATCATGGCTTTGCCGGTGTTTCGGTCCGCCAGATCGGCGCTGCAATCGGATCGGGCAACAATACGGTCGTCGCCTATCACTTCGGCAACAAGGACGGCCTGATCCACGCGATCTACGCGCACCGCCTGCCGGATATGGACGCGCGGCGCGGCGAGCTACTGGAAGAAATCAGGCGAGACGACGCCGAGGATGATTTATCCCGTGTTCTCAGGGCAATATGGCTGCCTCTTGTCGAATTCGTCGATGCCGATGGCATGCATACCTATGCGCGATTTCTCGGGTCGATCCTGCGTGAAGGACTGGGCCGCACGCGCAGCGCGGAAACGCCGGATTTCCCGAATACGCGCAAGCTCGTGGCTCTCGCCGCGCGCCACATGCCGCACAAGCCCGGCGTCTACTGGACCTCGCGCTGGACGCTGGCGACCGCGCTGATCCTGCGCGCGTTACACGAAATCGACACGATCCACGCGAAGGCATCCGGCAAGGCGCAATGCGATCTGCTGTTCGAGGATGCCATGGCCATGGCCCAGGCGGCGCTGACGGCACCTGCGGCGCAGTGAACCGCGCTGGAACGGCGGTCTTCGCCGCAAGCGTTTATCCCTTGGTAACCAAGTCTGCCTAGATGTGATCGCTGGAAGTGGGGCATTGCGCCCCGCACTCACGGCTGGATGCAAGGACGCATGAGCGCGAAAGGGCTTTTCAAGGGGCTGGCGGGCCTTTCCGGTTCCGGGCAATCCGGAGCCGGTGCCGACTATGGCGATGTCGCCGTGGTCACCGCGAACGACACCAAACAGCGCCTTGCAATCCTCGACGATTTCGAAAAGGGCGGCTTCGGCTGGATCTGGGCGACCGATGCCGAAGGCCGCCTGATCTACATATCCGAATCCGCCACCGCAAAGCTCGATCATCCGATCGAGACGATCCTCGCGCAGCCGCTGACGACGCTGTTCGAAACCGATCCCAACAATCCCGACGAGCGCTCGGACCGTCCGTTTCACTTCCAGCTTTCCGCGCGCAACAAGATCAACGACCTCGTCGTGCGCTTTGCGCTGGGCAAGTCGAAGCACGAGGCGCGCCAGATCTGGTGGTCGATCTCCGGCCAGCCCAAACTCGATGGCACGGGCAAGTTCCTTGGTTACCGGGGCAGCGCCAAGGACGTAACCGTCGAATACGAGCGCAAGCTTCAGGATTCGCACATGGCGGAATACGATCCGCTGACCGGGCTTGCCAACCGCCATCGCATGACCAAACGGCTCGACGGTATCCTCGCCAGCTTCAAGGCAGCCGAACGCTCCTGCGCGCTGATGATGCTCGATCTCGACCGGTTCAAGCACGTCAACGACACGATGGGCCACCAGGCGGGCGACGACCTGCTCAAGCAGGTGGCCGAGCGCCTGCACCGGATCATCGGCGACAAGGGCGAGATCGGCCGGCTTGGCGGCGACGAGTTCCAGATCATCCTGCCCGACATGGACGATCGCGGCGAACTGGGCGACCTTGCCGACAAGGTCATCCAGATGATCTCGCAGCCTTATCCGATCGACGACAAGCGCGCGATCATCGGCACCTCGGTCGGTATCGCCATCGCGCCCTATGACGGGCTCGAACGCGACGATCTGACCCACAGCTCCGACCTTGCGCTCTATGCCGCGAAGAACGGCGGGCGCGGGCAGTTCCGTTTCTATTCGAGCGATCTCAAGGACGTGGCCGAAGAGCGCCGCATACTGATGGAAGACCTGCGCACCGCGCTGGCCGACGACGCACTCGAACTGCATTACCAGCCGGTGGTGCGCACCGACGACAACATGGTGGTCAGCTTCGAGGCACTGATGCGCTGGGAACACCCCGAGCGCGGCTATGTCAGCCCCGGCACTTTCATCCCGATTGCCGAGGAATCGAACCTCATCATCCAGCTGGGCGACTGGGCACTGCGCCGCGCCTGCCGCGATGCGATGGAATGGGCGTCCTCGGTGCGCGCAGGCGGTCAACGTATCCGCGCTCCAGTTCGCCAACCCCGGTTTCGGGGAAGCGGTCGAGGCCGCGATCAACAGCTCCGGCATCGCACCCGACCGGCTCGAACTGGAACTGACCGAATCGATCTTCATGGGCGACAGCGAAACGGTCGACGAGACCTTCAAGATGCTGAAGGAACTTGGCGTTCGCCTTGCGCTCGACGATTTCGGCACCGGCTTCTCCTCGCTCAGCTACCTGCGCGCCGCGCCGTTCGACAAGATCAAGGTCGACAAGAGTTTCGTCGATGCCTGTACCCTGAAGGACCAGAACAGCGCCAAGATCATTACCGCCATCATCGGTCTTGCCAACGCGCTCAACATGGAAACCACGGTCGAGGGCGTCGAGGCATTCGACCAGCTCGAACTGGTCAAGCAAAAGGGCGCGCGCTTCATTCAGGGTTGGCTCTTTTCCAAGGCGCTCAAGCACGAAGTCGTGATGGAGCGCATGGCGCAGGGCGATTTCAAGATCGAACCCAATGGCCCCGACAAGTATCGTTCGGAGCGCCGCACCGTGTTCCGCCGTATCGGCATCATCCACGAAGACCACCGTTACGCGGGCGTGATGCGCGATCTTTCCAAGACCGGCGCGCGGATCGAAGGCGTGCTTGGCGTTCCGGTCGGAACCGACCTCGTGCTTGACCTGAGCGGCGGCCAGCTGGTTGTCTGCAAGGTGACGCGCTCGGTCGATGCGACGATCGGCGTGGAATTCGAAAACCCGCTGGTCAGCGACGGCACGGGCGGCCTCTGCACCCGCCACCGGGTTTCGCCATATGCGCTGGCGGCGGCGGGCATGCCGCTCGAAGCGTTGCCCGACGGGCGCTATCCGCTCGCGCTGGTCAGTGACGGGCCGAAGAGCCAGCCAGCCTTCATGGAAACCACCGTGGCAGGGCCGGGCGAGAAAAAGTCCGCCTGACCCATAGCGCTCTGGCGATACGCAAGCCGCATTGCCCCTCCAGTCCAGCATTTATCCTTGAACCTGCGCGATGCGGCGTGAAGGATGCTCTCCTGCTTTCAAGGCGCAGCAATCGCGTCGGCAAGAGAGGATCGGATCATGGAAAAGATGGACGTTGGCGGTGTCGGCATTGCCTATGAATTGTTCGGCAAGGAAGGCGATCCTGCCGTCGCGCTGACGCCGGGCGGGCGCTTCACCATGGACGTGCCGGGCCTGAAGGAGATGGCCGAGGAATTCGCCAAGGCCGGAAAACGCGTCCTGATCTACGACCGGCCCAACTGCGGCTATTCGGACACCTGCCTCGACGGGGCGAGCGAATCGGAAAACCAGGCCGAGGCGCTTGCCGGACTGATCAAACAGCTTGACCTTGGCCCGACGGTGATCGCAGGCGGATCGGGCGGGAGCCGCGTATCGATGCTCGCCGCCGCGCGCCATCCCGACATCTGCTCGCACCTTGCGCTCTGGTGGATCAGCGGCGATCCCATCGGGCTGATGCAGCTTGCGACTTATTACTGCGGCGAGGCGGGGACGCTGGCCTCGGTCGGTGGGATGGAGGCGGTGCTGGGGGCAACGTCATGGGCAGAGCACCTTGAGAAAAATCCCGCCGCAAAGGACGCCCTCCGGGCGATGGACTCCGACAAGTTTATCGAGGTGATGCAGCGCTGGGCCTCGGCCTATGTCCCGTCCGACATCTCTCCGGTGCCCGGCATGACACCGCGCGATTTCGCGATGCTGCGCATGCCGACGCTGGTCTTCCGCTCGGGTAAGTCCGACCTTTCGCACACCCGCGCAACCAGCGACTGGGTACACCGGTTGGTGCCGCATTCCGAACTGCAGGATCCGCCCTGGAACGACGATGAATGGAACTATCGTTCGGGCCAGACCGCAAGCGGCACGGAAGGGCACACGCTGTTCCGGTCATGGCCCAAGCTGGTTCCCGCGATCCTCGATTTCATTGATCGCAACCCCGGCTGAAACAGGGCTTTTCAATGACAATGTCCGTATCCGACGCGGTGCTTTCGCGCCGCTCTGTCCGCGCGTTCCGGCCCGATCCGGTGCCGCTCGAAATCATCCAGCGCGCGCTCGACAAGGCGCGCTGGTCGGCTTCGGGCTGCAACTTCCAGCCGTGGGAAGCCACGGTCATCACCGGAGAACCTCTCAAGGCACTTCAGGCAAAGATCGCAGACCAGCCGCCACAGGATCCCGCCGAATACATCATCACGCCGCCCGACCTGCCGCAGCGCTATGCCGAGAGGTTATCGGCGCTCGGCGCGAAGATGTACGGATCGATGGATATCGGCCGCGCGGATACCGACGCCCGGGCAGAGGTGGCGCGGCAGAATGCCTTCTCGTTCGGCGCGCCTGCCTTGTTGCTGGTTCATATCCCGCGCAGCCTTGGCCCGGCGCAATGGTTCGACGTCGGGCAATGGTTCGATGCGGTCATGCTGCTGCTGCGCGAGGAGGGCGTCGATACCTGCGCCCAGCAATTTATGGCGATGTGGGCGCGCATCATAAAGGATCACATCGGCATTCCCGATGACGAGCAGATGCTGTTTTGCGGACTCGCCATCGGCTATGCGGATCGCGACGCACCTGTAAACGCGTTCGAGCGTGAGCGTGTTCCGCTGTCCGAGCAGGTCAGGTTCATCGGCTTCGACTGACCGGAACTAAGCCAGCTTTTCGGCCTTGTTGGTGCGGATCTGGTTGAACGGCACGCCCTTGTCTGCGGCGTATTCGCGCGGCAGGCCAAGGTGACGTTCGCTGACCGCGTTCAGCTGCATTTCCAGCGTGCCGCCGCCGATGCGGTGGGTAACGACGCGGTCCATGCCGATATCCGCGCCGAGGTCTCCCGGCGACCACGCCACGCCTGCAGGCCCCGCCAGCGTCGACAGGAGCGCGGTCTTGTTGATCGAGGTTCGCGCCGCGACGAGGCTCGGAATCGTCGCAGCGGTCGGCGCCAGGTCGCCGCACTTGATGCCTTTGCCGATGCGCTTGCCGGTGAGGTCGTAGATCGTGTCCATGACGATCGCTTTGCCGATCTGTTGCCGCGCTATTGCGTCGTTATCGACACCCAATGCGCGCGCGACCTTGCCGTACCATGACGAGACGACGATCTGCTGCGACTGCGCCGCGCGGCCCAGCCCGACGTGCCAGCCCTTCGCCATACCGGCGCGTTCGGAAGCCAGCTGCGTCCTCGCCACGGTCCAGCCGTCGTTGACTTCGCCCAACACATCTTCGGCTGGCACGACCACGTCGTCCATGAATTCCTGGCAGAAATCCGCGCCCCCGCGCACCAGCTTGATCTGGTTCACCTCCATTCCCGGCTGGTGGAAATCGACGAGGAACATGGTCAGCCCGTCATGCTTGGGCACTGTCGGATCGGTCCGCGCGAGGCACAGGCCCATGTCCGAGACATGCCCGCCGCTGGTCCAGACTTTCGAGCCGTTGAGGTACCACTTGCCATCGCGCAACTCGGCCCGGGTGATGACCCCGGCAAGGTCCGAACCGCCCGAAGGCTCCGACAAAAGCTGCGCCCAGAGATGCTCGCCGTTGAGGATTTTGGGGACGTACTTCTTCTTTTGCTCCTCGGTTCCGTGGGCGAGCAGGCAGGGCAGGACGATGTTGGTCGCATTGCCGTAATGCCAGGGCAGGCGGTAAGGTGCGGCTTCTTCGAGGAACACATCCTCGAAGCGCTGGTCCAGCCCGAGGCCGCCATATTCGACCGGTACGGTGATCCCGGCATGGCCACCGAACCCGCCATCGTAGAGCTTGCGCTGGATTTCGCGGTCGAGTGCGACCAGCTCGAGGTCCTCGAAGGC
>JAWKXP010000040.1:0-6782 GCA_041396945.1 Sphingomonadaceae bacterium
CCCGTCGGCACGAGCGCGTCGAGGTAGTTTTCGAGCCATTCGGGAACATCTTCCGGATCGCTGGACAGCTCCACCTCGGTGAACAGCTTCATCGACGAAGGACACTTCGAATAGGCGTTGCTGTAATCGTCTTCGGTATCGACGTGCTGGTGGTGATCGCGGTAATAGACCAGCTTCTCCCACATCGGACGCCAGCGCGTTTCTTCCGAGTTGGGGATCATGTCGATATCGAGGTCGTAGGCGCCCGAAGGGATCGGGCTCCAGTCCTCGTCGTCGACGGTGTCGCGCTCCTCGATGCAGCCGTTCCAGACCATGTCGGTCAGGCCCACGTTATGAAGGATGCTGCCGTTCTTCTTGGCCAGCGTGACCATGTCGTAATAGCCCGCTTGGTCGGCATAGGTGTGCACCGCCGGGTCGATGATGTCGTGATGATCGGCATCGACGACAGAGGTGCCGACCGAGACGCTCGCGCCGGTCTTGAACACCGAGGTGTCAAGCTCGACTTCCTTGTAACGCCAGTTGCTGAAGGCAAACTTGGTTTCATAGGTCGTCTCGGATTCGACGACCTTGCGCGTGCAGGTACGCTTGCTGCCGCTGCCGACCCATGAGTGGAACGAATAGGTCTCTTCGCGCACCTTGCCGGGCGCGGAACCGCTGATTGTTTTAGGATTATCGCCATTATTTGGATAATCGTTGTTCGCGTACTTATCGCACTGCCAATCCTTGATATCGTCCTTGTAGGTCTCGTAAGAGACCCCAAGTTCTGTGGAGGTGGTGCCGACGAAAACCGGCGTATTGAACTGCGCCTCGCGCGATTCATAGGGCGCGGTATCGCGGAAATAGGATGTCGGCATGCTGCCGCTGGACACCAGCTCCCTGGCATTCACCGTCATCGAATAAGGCACGAAGCCATAACGAACACGCGTCTCGTCGTCCGTCACCGCCTCGTTCATCGTCTTGTGGAAGTCCTTGACCGCCTAGCGCAGGCCTTCGATCCGGCCGCCGCCGCCCATCGAGCCGGTGGTGTCGAGCACGAACATCACGTCGGCATTGGCAACCTGCAATTCGGCCATGCATTCGCTGGAAAGGTTGAAGTCTTTCAGGCCGAAGACGCTCATCACGACGTTCCCCATCGTCGCAGAGGCAGTGCCGGTTACCTGGCCCTTGTCATTGGCCTTGGTCTTGAACTCGATACCTTCCGCATCGACCGAGCTGGCGTGGAAGTTCGCATCGAACATCGCCTGCGCCTTGGCCGTCTCGTCGGTGCTGTACTTGCCCGAAACGCTCATCGCGCGGCGGCCGGCAAGCACGTCGGCATCGCAGGCGGCCTGAAGCTGGGTGCGCGCCATATAGGCGCGGCCCATGTCGACCCCGCCGCCAATAATGGCGAGCAGTGGCAATACCGACGCAGCAGCAATAAAGCCGACGTTACCAGCACGGTTGTTCAGCAGGTTCTGCAGGTTTCGATTGGTCTGGGTCATCATTCGGTTCCGTTCGTGTGCGCGAAGCGTAACCGTATTTACCTGACCAAATGTAAACTCTTAGGTGACGCAGGTAATGAATTTTTCCTTATGCCGAATAGTTAAAGCAGAGGTACTGCAAGGAATTCCGCCGTTTCCCGGGTGGCGCAGCTACAAGCCTGTTGTAGAAATTTCCGACATTGTCTTCGCAGCCAGAATTACGGAGGACGAGCAAAGCATCGCCGCCTGCGAGGCAATCCGTGTCGGCGTGCGCTCCTGTGCCCCCGGCAACTTCGGGGAAGAAGCGGGCGGGCAGAGCATTTGTGCGTTTCTGAAATGCGCGCATCCCCGCCGGGTCATTGCCCCGCGAGGACCGGTAATTCTGGTGCAGTCGGTGAGAACGCGAGACCTTGCGGTTCGCGAGTGGATTTTACGCGGCTTCGAGCCAGTCGGGCCGCCAGTCCTTGCTGGACTTGCGCCGCAGCTTCGCGCCGCAATGGCGGCACGAGGTCACATAGTTATACCCGTCCCACTTCGCCGCGCGGCGATTGGGCAGGTGCTTGTTCAGGAAGCAGAGCGGGAACGGCACAACCGAGGCCAGCGTGCGCTGTTTGGTAGCTTGCAATTTCATCTGGCCCTCCCTGTTCATGTCTGACCGGAAGGGACAATGGCAGGCAAAAATTACCATTAACTAAATGGTTTGATTACCCGGTGTTTACCAAACGAGCGGGCAAGCCTGCGCAGTTCCGCGCTTGCGCGGGCGGCAAGGGGGCGGCAAGACGGTGCAATGGGCGAGGAAACTACGCAATACGACGTTATCGTGATCGGTTCGGGCGCCGCCGGGCTTACCGCCGCGCTGGCGCTGGCCGAGCGGCTCAAGGTGCTGGTGCTGGCCAAGGGCGGCCTCGACGGCGGCTCGACCGCATGGGCGCAGGGCGGGATTGCCGCCGTGCTCGACGCGGGCGATACCTTCGACAACCATATCCGCGACACTATGGTCGCGGGCGGCGGGCTCAACCGGCGCGAAACGGTCGAATTCGTGATCGAGCGCGCGCCGCATGCGATCGACCGGCTGGTCGAGCTGGGCGTGCCGTTCAACAGCGAGGACGGCGATCTTCACCTCACGCGCGAAGGCGGGCACTCGCACCGCCGCATCGTCCACGTCAACGACGCGACCGGCTGGGCGGTGCAGTCCGCCTTGTTGCAGGCGGCCGAAGCGAACGAGAACATCACGATGGTGCCGGGCCGCGCCGCGATCGACCTCATCACCGGCAAGCATGAGGAGCGCTATTCGGGATCGGGCCGCGTCTGGGGCGTCTATGCGCTCGACCAGAAGTCGGGCGAGGTCATCGCCTATACCGCGCGCGCCACGGTGCTGGCGACGGGCGGGGCGGGACGCTGCTACCTCTTCTCCACCGCCCCGCGAGGCGCGACGGGTGACGGCATCGCAATGGCATGGCGGGCAGGCGCTCGCGTCGGGAACATGGAATTCATGCAGTTCCACCCGACCTGCCTCTATAATCTGGAGGTCAAGAACTTCCTGATTACCGAGGCGGTGCGCGGCGAGGGTGGCATCCTGCGCCATCCCGAAACCGGCCACCGCTATATGCCCGATTACGACGAGCGCGGCGAACTGGCCCCGCGCGATATCGTTGCCCGCGCCAACGACGATCAGATCAAGCGCTACGGCCTCGATTACGTCCATCTCGATATCAGCCACCAGCCGCCCGAATTCGTGCGCGAGCATTTCCCGATGATCCACGAAAAGCTCACCGGGCTGGGCATCGACATGACGAAGGAGCCGATCCCGGTCGTGCCTGCGCAGCACTATACCTGCGGCGGGGTGATGATCGACCTCAATGGCCGCACCGACCTGCCGGGGCTTTATGCTGCGGGCGAATGTACCGAGAGCGGGCTGCACGGCGCGAACCGTCTCGCTTCGAACTCGCTGCTCGAATGTTTCGTTTTCGGAGAATCGGCAGCGGCGGACATCCTTGCCAACTTCGATGCAATGGACGAGCCGCCGCCGGTGCGCGCGTGGGACGCCAGCCGCGTGACCGATTCTGACGAGGAAGTCGTCATCAAGCAGAACTGGACCGAAATCCGCCGCTTCATGTGGAACTATGTCGGCATCGTGCGCACAACCAAGCGCCTCGAACGGGCGCAGCACCGGATTCAGCTGCTCAGTGAAGAAGTCAGCGAATACTATCGCAACTTCCGCGTCGGCACCGACCTGATCGAACTCAGGAATCTGCTTCAGACAGCCGACCTGATCGTGCAATCGGCGTTGCGACGGCACGAAAGCCGGGGGCTGCACTACACGCTCGACTATCCGGAGACAGCGGCGGAAGCGGTCGATACGGTGCTGGTGCCGTGAGCATGTAAACGCTGGCTATCGCCCCTGATCTGGTCGATACCGCCTCAGGGGGTATGCGATGGCAACAACGGCACCGGTGCGGTTCGATGGGTGGCTTGGCCATCCCAGGGGCCTCTTCTTTCTGGCCTTTACCGAGATGTGGGAGCGTTTCTCGTTCTACGGGATGCGCGGGCTGCTCATCCTTTACATGGTCCAGGAACTGCTGCTGCCCGGGCGGATCGAGAACATCGCCGGGATGGATGCATATCGTGGCTTTATCGAAGGCCTGTTCGGCGAACTTTCGACGCAGGCCTTCGCCAGCCAGACCTTCGGGCTCTATTCGGGCTTCGTCTATTTCACCCCGCTGCTCGGCGGGCTGATCGCCGACCGCTGGCTGGGCGCAAAGCGCACGGTGATGATCGGCATCGCGCTGATGACCGCCGGGCATTTCGCGATGATCTTCGACTGGAGCTTCCTGATCGCGCTCGTCCTGCTGGTGCTCGGTTCGGGCTGCCTCAAGGGCAACATCGCCGCGCAGGTCGGCCAGCTCTATCCGAAGGCCGAGGAAGCGCTGCGCTCGCGCGGCTATGCGATCTTTTCGACCGGCATCAACATCGGCGCGGTCATCGGTCCGCTGGTCTGCGGCGCGCTGGCGCAGGTTTACGGCTGGCACTTCGGCTTCGGCACCGCAGGCGTGATGATGCTGGTCGCGGCGATCATCTATTTCGCGGGCCTGCACCACTTCGCGCAGGACAGGGCCGCGCCGGTGGAGGGCGAGGTGCTGCCCGCGCTCACCGGACCGGAAAAACGCATGTTATCGCTGGTCATCGTGGTGCTCCTGTTCCTCGTTCCGCTGAACCTTGCCTTCGACCAGATGTTCAATGTCGGCTTGCTCTGGGTGGCGGACCGGGTCGCGCTCGACGTCGGCGGGTTCACCGTCCCGGTGCCATGGTTCGCGTCCGAGGATTCGCTGGCATCGGTGCTGATCCTGCCGGTCCTGCTCATGCTCTGGCGCTGGCAGGCAAGACGCGGCAGCGAGCCGCACGACATCGGCAAAATGGCAATCGGCGGCATCATCATGGCGGCGTCCGCAGGCACGCTGGCGCTGGGGTCGTGGATTGCGGGCGATGGCAAGGTCTCGATTGTCTTTCCGGTCATCGCCTTCTTCCTCTCGGGCGTTTCGTTCATGTACCAATGGCCGACCGCGCTGGCGCTGGTCTCGCGGCGGAGCCCGCAAAAGGCCAATGCCATGATGATGGCCGGGGTTTACCTGATCGCCTTTTTCAGCGGTATCGGCTCCGGCTTCACCGCGCGCTGGTACGAGCCGCTCGGCGATACCGGGTTCTGGCTGCTCCATGCGGGGCTGGCTCTCGCCACAACCGCGCTCTACATCCTGTTGGGACCAGCGCTCAGGCGGCGCATGGATCTGCTCGACGCAGAAACGGGAGAACAGACAGCGTGACCAGAACAGCCCTCGTAACCGGCTCCTCTCGCGGGATTGGCGCGGCCACGGCAAGGGCGCTTGCCGCCGATGGCTACCAGGTTATCGTCCATTACGGCGGCAGCGCGGATCGCGCCCAAGCGGTCGCGGCGGATATTCGTGCCGAAGGCGGCGCGGCGGAGATCGTGCAGGCCGACCTTGCCGATCCGCAAGGCCCCTTCGCGCTGGCCGAGGCGGTCAAGGCGCTCTGCCCCGATGGCCTCCACGCGCTGGTGCTCAATGCTGCAGTCATGCCGATGTCGAACCTTGCCGACTGCTCGCCGGAAACCTTCGACGAGATTTTCCAGATCAACCTGCGCAGCCCGTTCTTTATCCTGCAACAGCTTGCGGATGTGCTGGTCGATCACGCCTCGGTCGTGTTCCTCTCCTCGCTCACCGCGCGGCGCGTGACAGGCGGGGTGGCCGCCTACGGCGCGATGAAGTCGGCGATCGAGACGCTGACCCGGCGCGCGGCGGCCGAACTGGGGCCGCGCTGGATCAGGGTCAACGCGGTCTGCCCGGCGACGACCGCCAACGATCTGATCGGGCCTTATGCCGAGACCGAGCAGGGCCGCGCCGCGATCCTCGCCGACCAGATTTTCCAGCGCGTCGCCCAGCCCGAAGATATCGCCGATGCCATCGCCATGCTCTGCACCGAAAGAGCGCGCTGGATCACTGGCGCGGTGATCCCGGTCGATGGCGGGGCGTTGCTGTGACCAGACCTGCGGGAAGGGTCGCGCTGGTCACCGGCTCCTCTCGCGGCATTGGCGCAGCGATTGCGCGGCGGCTCGCGGCGGACGGGCTGCGGGTGATCTTGCATGGCCGCAGCGAGAGCGAGAAGCTCTCTGCCGTCGCCGAAGAGACCGGCGCGGATGTCGTCACCGGCGACCTCACCGAAGGCGAAACCGCCGCGCGCGTGGTTGCCGATGCCTTTGCGGTGCATGGCGCGTTGGATGTGCTGGTGCTCAACGCAGGCGGCGGCAAGGGCGGGCTGGTGACCGACCAGACGGTTGACCAGATCGACGCGCAGCTGGCGCTCAACCTGCGCGCCACGATCCTTGCCACTGCCGAATTCGCGCGGCGCACGCAGAGCGAAGCGGGGCGCATCGTCTTCATCTCCTCGGGCATGGCGACACATGGCGCGCCCGGCGTTTCGGTCGGCGCGGCGGCAAAGGCCGGTGCCGAGGGTTTCATGCGCTCGATGGCGCAGGAGCTTGGCCCGCGCGGCATCACCTGCAATTCGGTCGCGCCCGGCTGCACGCGCACCGAGATGATCGCCGGCCAGTCATGGCCCGACCAAGTCCCGCCCTGGACCGCGCTGCGCCGCCTTGGCGAGCCGCAGGACATTGCCGATGTCGTGGCGTTCCTTGCCTCTGACGAGGCGCGCTGGCTCACCGGACTGACCATCGCCGCCAATGGCGGGCTGGTCACGACGGCGGCCAACATCCTCGCGCGCGCCAGCTGAGGAGGATCATGGTCCGAGCGC
>JAWKXP010000041.1:0-3769 GCA_041396945.1 Sphingomonadaceae bacterium
GGTGCAGGTGGCGGCGAACGACCTCATCATGATCGTCGCCTTCGCGCCGATTGTCGCGCTCTTGCTCGGCGTTACCGCCATTGCCGTGCCCTGGGAGACCCTGATGCTTTCGGTGGTGCTCTACGTCGTGGTGCCGCTCGCTGCCGGGGCTTTCGTGCGCTCTCGCCTGCTCGCGGGGCATGGCGGGGACGAGGGCGCGGTCTCGGATTTCACCGGGCGGATGAAGCCGCTCTCGATCATCGGCCTGCTGATGACGGTGCTGCTGCTGTTCGGGTTTCAGGCCGAAACGATTGTCGCGCGGCCCCTGCTGATCGCGCTGATTGCCGCGCCGATCATCGTGCAGAGCTACGGGATATTCTTCGTCGCTTATGGCTGGGCGAAGCTCTGGAAGGTGCCGCACGCGGTCGCCGCGCCCTGTGCGCTGATCGGCACGTCGAACTTCTTCGAGCTGGCGGTGGCGGTGGCGATCGGGCTGTTCGGGCTGGGCAGCGGGGCGGCGCTGGCGACGGTGGTGGGCGTGCTGGTCGAGGTGCCGGTGATGCTTTCGCTGGTGGCGATTGCCAACCGCACGCGCGGCGCGTTTCCGGCCGCCTGAGCGGGGGCATTTTCCTACTCCGCGCATCCCTGCTAGCCTTGCCGAAACCGCTCCCTTGCCCCGCTTGCCGGGTCTGGCCGGGCGCATAAGCAAGGAAGGGCTTTCCCGGATGTACTTCAGCAACAAACTCCGGTTCGCAGTGCCGCTCGCCATGATCGCGCTGGCCGCATGCAGCGCCGAAACGCCGCCGCCCGCGCCTGCTCCCGCGCCGCCCCCACCGCCGGTGAGCGAGGCACCCGAGCCATCCTATCCCGGCGAGGAAACGCGGGTCTTGTCACAGGTCGATGCCAAGCGGCTGCTCGGCAACAAGGGCGTGACGCTGCAATGGATCGACTGGGACACGCGCGGCACCGCAGTGGTCTCGCAGCGCGAGGGGCTGTGGCAGCTGCGCGGCGCGCAGGCCGAGGCCAACGGGCCGGGGCGGCTTTTCCTCGACGGTGCGATCCTCGAGATCGGCGAGGGCTATTTCACCTTTCGCGGGACGATCCGGATCTCCGATACGCCCGACCGCGGACGCTCTTGCGAGTTCGACAAGACCTGGCACTTCGCGGTGACGCAAAACCGGCCCTACTACCGGCTGCGCGAATTCGAATGGTGCGATTATCTGACCGATTACGTCGACATCTACTTCGCGCCGACCGGCGGGTGAGGCCCGATCAGTCGCCCAGCGTCATCGTGTCGCCGCTGATCGAAACGGTGTCGATCCGCGAGAGGAACGACTGGCCGAGCAGCGAAACGTCGAGCCCGTGCGGGATAATCGCTGCCTCGACATTGGTCGCCTCGAAGCCGTCGAGTTCCATGCGCGGGATCATCGTCGGCACGCCGTGGACGGTGCCCGAAGCGCCGCGCCCGATGGGCCGCAGTTCGGATTCGTCCCAGTAGAGCCCCATCGCCGTCGCATCATCGCCGGTCAGCGCGACGATCGACGCGCCGGTATCGACAAGGAAGCGGTAATCCTGCGCGTTGACCGCGACCTTTGCGTAGAAATGCCCGTCGCTGCTGCGCCGCAAGAGCGCCTGCCCCGCTGACCAGGCATCGCGCTTTGCAGCCGCAAAACGTTGCTCTTTCGCCTCTGTTTCAAGGAGTTCGACATTTTGCGCCGCACCTGCCTTCGCAGCGATATCACCGGTCTGCAGGCTCGGCGCGAACCAGCCGACGAGCAGCGCGGTAACGAACAGCGAAGTGATGAGAGCCCGTTGCATGGGCGTGAATGTAACAGGCAGGACTTAAACCTGCGTAAAGCGCCAGTTTGCAGCGATTTCAGCGGCTTGTCAGTCCTCGATCTCAAGCTTGCCGATGCGCAGCCGCCCGATCCGCGCGTCTTTCACGCGCAGTTTGCCGATGGCCAGCGCCCCGATGGCAACCGCGCCCATCGCCATCGCGCCAAGCGCAAAGGCCCCGACGGCAACCGCGGCGGTCGAAACCGTGCCCAGCGCCGCGCCGCGATGGACGGTGACCTCGTCGCTGCGCCTGTTCCGCAAGTGCCTGCTCATTCCGCCGCCTCCTGTGCCGCTGCTTCGCCCGCTTCGATCTCGGCAGCCTTGGCCTCGACCAGCGAGACGATATGGTCGAGCATGTCGTCGCTCTGCACATGATGATCGGTCACGCCAGAAAGATAGACCATGTGTTTGCCATTGCCGCCGCCGGTCACGCCGATATCGGTCTCGCGCGCTTCGCCGGGTCCGTTGACGACGCAGCCCAGCACCGAGAGCGAAAGCGGGGTCTTGATGTGCTGAAGCCGGTCCTCGAGCGCCTGCACGGTACGGATCACGTCGAAACCCTGCCGTGCACAGGAGGGGCACGAGACGACGCGCACGCCGCGCGTACGCAGGCCCAGCGCCTTGAGGATTTCGAAGCCGACGCGCACTTCCTCTTCGGGCTCGGCGGAGAGCGAGACGCGGATCGTGTCGCCGATCCCGGCCCAGAGCAGGTTGCCCATGCCGATGGCGCTTTTCACGGTGCCGCCGATCAGCCCACCCGCCTCGGTAATGCCAAGGTGCAGCGGGCAATCGACCGCATCGGCCAGCCCGGTATAGGCGGCGACCGCAAGAAATACGTCGGAGGCCTTCACCGCGACCTTGTATTCGTGGAAGTCGTGGTCCTGCAGCAGCTTGATGTGATCGAGCGCGGATTCGACCAGCGCCTCTGGGCACGGCTCGCCGTATTTTTCGAGCAGGTCTTTCTCAAGGCTGCCCGCGTTCACGCCGATACGGATCGCGCAGCCGTTGGCCTTGGCCGCGCGCACGACTTCGGCAACGCGCGCGTCGGAGCCGATATTGCCCGGATTGATGCGCAGGCAGGCCGCGCCCTTGTCGGCGGCTTCCAGCGCGCGCTTGTAGTGGAAATGGATGTCGGCAACGATCGGCACGTTCGCCGCGCGGGTGATCTGGTCGAAGTTCGCGGTCGCCTCTTCGGTGGGGCAGGAAACGCGCACGATGTCCGCGCCCGCGTCCTCGCAGCGGCGGATCTGGTCGATCGTGGCAGCCACATCCTCGGTCGGGGTGTTGGTCATCGTCTGCACGGTGATCGGCGCATCGCCGCCCACCGGCACCGAGCCGACCATGATTTGCCGCGACTTGCGCCGCTCGATATCGCGCCAAGGACGTATGGAAGACATGTGGGCGATATAGGCGCGGGGGCGCGAAGGAGCAATGACAAGCCTGCGAAGCTGCGCCATGATACTCGGCGATGCTTGAACCTTGCGACGATCCTGAAGACCTCGACGGGCCGATGCTCTTCGCCCGGGTGCTTGACGGCACGGGCGGCGGGCGCGCGATTTCGTGGAAGGAGGCGCAGGATTGGCAGCCTGCGGTCTCCGGCGAAGTGCTCTGGATGCACCTTTGCCGCAACCGTCCCGGCGTCGCCGAATGGCTGGAACATGGCCTTGGCCTGCCCGAACCGACTGCCGAACTGCTGACGAGCGATGCTACCCGCCCGCGCGCCTTTCGCGAGGGCAATACACTGGTGGCGACGCTGCGCGGGATCAACTTCAATCCCGGTGCAGAGCCGGAAGACATGGTCTCGATGCAGCTCTGGTCGGACGGCACGCGGCTGATCACGCTTCGGCGGCTCCAGCTGCAAACCCCGCGCGTGACACTGGCAGAGATCGACTCGGGGCGCGGGCCGGTCGATGCCGGCGCGCTGATCACTTCGCTCGTGGAGCACATGATCGCG
>JAWKXP010000042.1:0-3164 GCA_041396945.1 Sphingomonadaceae bacterium
TGGCCCAGCAGCGCCTGCGCGATTTCCGCAAGGCGACCGGCGGCGAAATGCCGCTGATCGGAGTCGGCGGGATCGCCACGGCAGAAGACGCCTTCGCGCGTATCAAGGCGGGTGCGAGCCTCGTGCAGCTATACTCGGCGATAGTCTATGAGGGGCCGGGGATCGCGCGCAAGATCAACAAGGGCCTTGTCCGGCTGATGAAGCGTGAAGGCTTCTCGTCCATTGCCGAGGCGGTCGGGACCGAATAGCAAGGCGCGATGATCAAACGCCTTTTCCTCGCCGCCTTCGCTTCGGGAACGCTCGCCGCCTGCGCCACCGCGCCTGCCGAGCCGATCCAGCTTAACGTCACGCAGTCTCGCTATGAGGCAGGCGTCGTCTCTGCCGCCGATCCGCGCGCGGCGGAAGCGGGTGCAGAGATGCTGCGCAAGGGCGGGTCGGCGACCGATGCCGCCATCGCAACGATGATCGCGCTGACCGTGGTCGAGCCGCAAAGTTCCGGCATCGGCGGCGGCGGCTTCTATATGCGCAGCGATGCGGACGGAACGCTGGAAACCATCGATGGCCGCGAGAAAGCCCCGGCAGGCGCGACGCCCGACTGGTTTCTCGGATCTGACGGCACACCGCTGGGCTATCGCGAGGCGGTCCTGTCCGGTCTTTCGGTCGGCGTGCCCGGCAATATCGCGCTCGCCGCCGAAGCGCATGCAAAGCATGGCAAACTGGACTGGGCGGAGCTGTTCCGGCCCGCAATCCGGCTGGCGCGCGAAGGCTGGGAACTGACGCCACGCGGGCATGAATACCTCTCCCGCATGAGCGAGCGCGCCTCTCACGATCCGGCGGGCAAGGCGCTCTATTTCGGCGCAGACGGCAAGCCCAAACCGGTCGGCACCCGCCTTGCCAACCCGGCGCTTGCCGAAACGCTGGAGATGATCGCAGCGGGCGGCCCGGACGCTTTCTTTGCTGGCGATTTCGCAGCTGGCCTTGCCGCCAGAGCGGCGAGCGAGACGCCGCGCGCGGGCGCAATGACCGCCAACGATGTTGCATCCTATCGCGCCACCCGTCGCGAGCCGGTCTGCGGCATGTACCGCGCCTACAAAATCTGCGGCATGGCCCCGCCCTCCTCGGGCGCGACCACCGTCATCGCCATCCTCGGCCAGCTTGAGCAACACAACCTCGCCGCGCTTGGCAAGGAGCGAGCCGTTGCCTGGCACCTCTTCGCCGAATCGCAGCGCCTCGCCTATGCCGACCGCGAGCGCTTCCTTGCCGATGCCGATTTCATCGCGGTGCCGGTGGTCGAACTGATCGACCCCGATTACCTTGCCCGTCGCGGCGCGCTGATCTCTCCCGACAGCACGATGGCGACTGCCGAGCCCGGCCTCAACATGCCGCCGCCCGATGGCATGGAGCCGCCCGAGAACGGCACCTCGCATTTCGTCGCGGTCGACCGGGCCGGCAATGCCGTCACCTGGACCTCCACCATCGAAGGGCCTTTCGGATCGGGCCTGATGTATCGCGGCTTCCATCTCAACAACGAGCTGACCGACTTCAGCTTCGTGCCCGCAATGGACGGCGAGCCGGTCGCGAACCGCGTCGAAGGCGGCAAGCGCCCGCGCAGCTCGATGGCGCCGACGCTGGTCTATGACCGCAATGGGCGGCTGGTGCTCGCCATCGGCGCGGCGGGCGGCAGCACGATCCCCGTTCAGGTCGCGCGCGCGTTGATCGGCTTTATCGACTGGCGCTTGCCAATCGACGAAGCGCTGGCGCTGCCGGTGGTCTTTTCACCCGGCGACACCGTGATGGTCGAGGAAGGGCCTGAGGCCGAAGCGCTGATCGCGGCGCTCAAGGCTCTTGGCCACGAGAAGGTCATCGCCCGCCGGTTGCCGGTAAAGACCAACGCGGTCGCCCTTACCCAGCGCAGCCTTGCAGGTGCAGCCGACCCACGCAGCGAAGGCACGGCCATCAGCGAATAGCTTGCCGCGCGATTGAGCCGCCCCTAGGTTGCAGGACCAATAACGAATCCGTCCGAGAGGGGCCGCGTGCAGCTTTCCGATTTCGATGACAGCCCGAACCTTGTTTCGCTGTTCTTCGAGCGTGCCGATACGCAGGGTGACAAGCCGTTCCTCTGGGCCAGGCGCGATGGCGGCTGGCAATCGCTCTCCTGGCGCGAGGCGGCGAAGCAGGTTGCGCTGATCGCCGAAAACCTGCGCAAACTCGGGCTGGAGCCGGGCGAGCGGGTGATGCTCGTTTCCGAAAACCGCCCCGAATGGTGCCTTGCCGACCTCGGCATCATGGCGGCGGGCTGCGTCACCGTGCCGACCTACATCACCAATACCGAGCGCGATCACACGCATATCATCGAGAACTCCGGCGCGCGCGCGGTGATCGTTTCGACCGAGAAGCTGGGTAAATGCCTGCTCCCGGCAGTCACCCGCACCGACACCTGCGAATTCGTCATCAGCATCGAGCCCATCCCGCATGCGCAGGAGGGCACCTTTGCCTATTCGGCCTGGGACAGCCTGCTCGAAGGCGATGTTGCGGAGGCGCGCAAGGCCGTCGATGCGCGACTTGCCGGGATCGGGCGCGATGCCCTCGCCTGCATCATTTACACCAGCGGCACCGGCGGCGCGCCGCGCGGCGTCAAACAGCACCACGGCGCGATCCTTTGTAACGTGGCGGGCTGCGCCGAAGTCATCGCCGAGGACTTCGGCTGGGGCGAGGAAGTCTTCCTCTCGTTCCTGCCGCTCAGCCATGCCTATGAGCACACCGGCGGGCAATTCTTCCCCATCGGCCTCGGCGGGCAAATCTACTACGCCGAAGGCCTCGACAAGCTGGCCAACAATATCGAGGAAGTGCGCCCGACGATCATGGTCGTCGTCCCGCGCCTGTTCGAAGTGCTGCGCGCACGGATCATCAAGCAGGTGCAGCAGCAGGGCAAGCTGGCGAACCGCCTGATGGACTGGGCCATCGGCATCGGCGAGCGCAAGGCGAAGGGCAGACGGCGGCTGACCGACTTCCCGCTCGACCTCATCGTCGGCCGCACACTGCGCCCGAAGATTCGCCAGAAGTTCGGCGGGCGGATGAAGGCGATGGTCTCGGGCGGTGCGCCGCTGAACCCCGATATCGGCACATTCTTCTCGTCGATGGGCCTCACCCTGCTGCAAGGCTAT
>JAWKXP010000043.1:0-3062 GCA_041396945.1 Sphingomonadaceae bacterium
TGCCGGTGCCGCCCTGCGTCGCCAGCCCCGGAAGCTTGTTGAGCACGATGGCGGCGCGATCCTGCGTCAGCACCATTGCCTCGGCTTCGGCGATTTCTTCCTCGCTCAGTTCGCGGCGGGGCTTGATGCCCTTTCCAGTGTTTTCGCCCCCCGGTGGCACGCGCAGCACCTGCCCGGCGGCAAGCCGGTCGTCGGGCTTGGCGCGCTTGCCATCGACGCGAATCTGCCCGGTGCGCGCCCAGCGCGAGACGGTGGCAAAGCCGATCTGCGGCAGGTTGCGCTTGAACCAGCGGTCAAGCCTGATGCCGTCGTCGTCCCTGTCGACGGTGAACTGGCGAACGTCCTTGCTCATGCAGTCCTCGCGATGGCCAGCCCGGCGATGAGCGCGACCACGCCCGCGAGCACCGATACGGCGGCATAGAAGGCGGCCATGCCCACTTGTCCGCGCTCGGCGATGTTGACGATCTCAAGGCTGAAGGCGGAAAAGGTGGTGAAGCCGCCAAGCAGGCCGACCGCGAGCAAGAGCCGCGTCGATTCTCCGGCCAGCGCCGTCTCTCCCGAGCTGCGCGCCAGCCAGCCGACCAGCAGCCCCATCGCGAGGCTGCCGAGCACGTTGACGGTCAGAGTGCCCCATGGGAAAGCAGAGGCGCGGATCGGCCCCAGCCAGGCGACATAGGCCCGCCCGACCAGAAACCGCAGCCACGCACCAGTTCCGCCGCCAATGGCGACGTAAAGCGATGCGGCAAGGAAAGAGGGATGCGTCATTGCGAAGGCCCATAGACTGGCCTGCGAGCGATGCCAAACCAATCCGGGCGAGGGCCGCGATTTGCCCTGCCAACAGCACAGCGAATCCTTGCCAAAACCTGTTGGATTTGCTAACCGGCGCTCAAGAGGCAGGGCGCGCTTTGGCTAAACCCCTGTTTTTTCGGTTTTTCATTCCGGCTCTCCCGCATCGTTTCAGCGGGATGGTCCTTTTTGTTTTTTGTGAGGTTAGACGGCATATGCAAATTATCGTTCGCGACAACAATGTTGACCAGGCCCTTCGCGCGCTCAAGAAGAAGCTGCAGCGGGAAGGTGTCTATCGCGAAATGAAGCTGCGTCGTCACTACGAAAAGCCGTCGGAAAAGCGCGCCCGCGAAAAGGCCGCTGCCGTGCGCCGCGCCCGCAAGCTCGAGCGCAAGCGGATGGAACGCGACGGCAGCTAGTCATGCCGTGCGGGCGCCGGGCGCAATCGCGCTTGAACGCACCGCTGCGATAAGCCATGAGGGCGCGGATCGATTCCGCGCCCTTTTGCGTATCCGAAACCAGGATGAATTCATGACCGAAATTACCCGCGTTCCGCTCCAGCCGATTGCCAAGGGCGCGCTCTCCAAGCTCTGGATTGGCGTAGCCGCCATCGCGCTCGTCGCGGGTGGCATTGCCTGGGCGGCGATGCCCGCTTCCGTCGATGTACAGACACTGGAAGCAGGCGAGGGGCCGAGCCCGACGCGCGCCGATGTCGCGCTGATCAATTACAAGGGCTCTCTCGACGACGGCACCGTGTTCGACGAGGGCAAGCAGGTGCCGATGCCGCTCGAAGGCGTGATCCCCGGCTTCTCCAAGGCGCTCGAACAGATGCAGCGCGGCGGCAAGTACAAGATCCGCATCCCCTCGGAGCTGGGCTATGGCAATGAACAGGCAGGTGAAATTCCGCCGAATAGCGACCTGACATTCGAAGTCGAATTGCTCGATTTCCGCAGCCGCGCCGAGATCGAACAGCAGCAGCGCATGATCCAGCAGATGCAGCAACAGATGCAGGGCCAAGGCGGCCCGGGTGGCCCCGGCGGACCGCCGCCGGGTGCCGTTCCTGTTCCGATGCCCGGAAACTGACGCAAACGCGCATCCCTGCGCAAGTTACAAGTCGAGGAACTATGTCGGTCGATACCGAAACCGTGGCGAAAATCGCCAGCCTTGCCCGCCTGAAACTGGGCGATGGCGAACTTGAAGCGATGGTGCCGGAACTCAACGGCATACTCGAATGGGTTGAACAGCTTGGCGAAGTCGATGTGACCGGGATCGAGCCGATGACGGCGGTCATCCCCAACACCCAGCGCCTGCGCGATGACGTGATCGACGCCGATCCCAAGACCGGCGGCGGGCGGCGCGACGATGTGCTCGCCAATGCCCCGGCGGCCGAGCACGGGTTCTTCGGCGTGCCCAAGGTGATCGAGTGACGCGTTCGCTCACTTACCCGTTTGCCCTGAGCTTGTCGAAGGGCTGTCTTTCACTTCTTGCGCAGCACCCGAAGAAAGAGCGGTGCTTCGACAAGCTCAGCACAAGCGGTAGTTTTTCGTGACCGATCTAACCGAACTTGGCGTTGCCGCGATCCGCGATGGCGTGGCCTCCGGCGACTTTTCCGCCGTCGAGGTGGCCGAGGCGTTTAACGCCAACGTCGCCGCCGCCAGCGAATTGAACGCCTTCATCGTCGCCACCCCCGACGCCGCGATCGAGGCAGCCAAGGCCACCGACGCGCGCCGCGCCAAAGGTGAAGAGCTTGGTAAAATGGGCGGCGTGCCGATCGGCATGAAGGACCTTTTCGCCACGCGCGGGGTGCAGACTTCGGCTGCGTCGCACATTCTCGAGGGGTTCAAGCCCGAGTACGAATCGACCGTCTCGCAGAACCTCTGGGACGCGGGCGCGGGGATGCTGGGCAAGCTCAATCTCGACCAGTTCGCGATGGGCTCGTCGAACGAGACGTCGTATTTCGGCAATGTCGTGAACCCCTGGCGGCAGCAGGGCAGCAATGCCTCGCTCGCGCCCGGTGGCTCCTCGGGTGGCTCGTCGGCTGCGGTCTCTGCGCGGCTCTGCCCGGCGGCGACGGGCACCGACACCGGCGGCTCGATCCGCCAGCCTGCCGCCTTTACCGGCATCACCGGTATCAAGCCGACCTACGGGCGCTGCTCGCGCTGGGGCGTGGTGGCCTTTGCCAGCTCTCTCGATCAGGCCGGGCCGATGGCGCGCGATGTTCGCGATTGCGCGATCATGCTCGAGGCGATGGCGGGCTTCGATCCCAAGGACTCGAC
>JAWKXP010000044.1:0-2698 GCA_041396945.1 Sphingomonadaceae bacterium
GATCGGCGTCTCTCGCGGTCAGCTGGAAGAAGCCCTCGAAAAAGGTCGCCTGAAAGCTGCGCTGGCCCGTGCATTCAAGGGCGCGCCGCTCAGCATCCCGGACGACCTGCCGCAGCGGGTAGAAGATTCGCTGCGCAAGCTGCTGCTCGACCGGCTGGGTATCGCGATGCGCGGCGGCGCGATCGTTCTCGGGTCCGACCGTCTCGCCGAACAGGCACGGCTGGGGCGCGTGGCGCTGCTGATGCATGCCAGCGATGCGCGCGAAGACGGGTGCAAGAAACTCGATCAGGCGTGGCGCGTAGGGCGCGACGCGGAAGGAAGCGGTGAGCGGGGGATAACCTTGCCACTGGACCGGGAGGCGCTGTCTGTGGCATTGGGCCGCGAGAACGTCGTCCATCTGGGCGTTTCGGAACGCGGCGGAGACGCTGCAGCAGCCGAACGGATCGCATCGATCCTTGCACGCCTGTTGCACTACACCGGGGGTTTTGCCCCAGCGATGCATGCGGGTACGGGGGCTCTGGCTCCTGCGCATGACGACGAATGAATGTTGAAGGATAGACGAGCTTTATGAGCGACGAAGATAACAAACCTGCCCGCAAACCGCTCGGCCTGAAAAGGTCGGTCGATGCAGGTGAGGTCAAGCAGACCTTCAGCCACGGCCGCACCAACAAGGTCGCGGTCGAGGTGAAGCGCAAGCGCAAGCTCGTCAAACCCGGCGAGGCCGCGCCTCCGCCGCCGCCGCCTGCTCCGGAACCTGCGCCCGCGCCTGCGCCGGTTGAGGCCAAGAAGGCTCCTGCCAAGAAGGCTCCTGTGGGCGAAACCCCGCAGGAACGTGTCGCGCGCCTCCAGCGCGAGGCCGAGGAAGAACGCCTGCGGCTGGCCGAAGAAGCGCGCAAGCGCGACGAGGAACAGGCCAAGAAAGCCGTCGAAGAGGAAAAGCAGCGGCAGGAAGACAACCGCGCCCAGGAAAAGAGGGCAGAGGAAGAAGCTGCCGAGCGGGCTAAGGCGGATGCCGAGGCACAGGCCGCCGCCGAGGCAGACGCGCAGGCGCAAGGGGATGAGGCCGCCGCCGATCCCGGCTCGCCCGCACCTGCTCCGCGCAAATTCACCCCGGTCGCCCGACCGGAAGTGAAGAAGCCTGCGAAGAAGAAGGAAGAAAAGCGCGCGGCCCAGCCCGAACGCCCCGACAAGCGTCGCTCCGGCAAGCTGTCGGTTTCCAAGGCGCTTAACGAAGACGAAGGCCGCCGTGCCCGTTCGCTCGCTGCGCTCAAGCGTGCGCGTGAGAAGGAACGCCGCCTGCATGGTGGCCCCGCCGCGCCGCGCGAAAAGCAGGTGCGCGATGTCGTCGTGCCCGAAGCGATCACGGTGCAGGAACTCGCCAACCGCATGGCCGAAAAGGGCGCGGACCTGGTGAAGGCGCTGTTCAACATGGGCATGATGGTCACCGTCAACCAGACCATCGACGCCGACACGGCAGAGCTGCTGGTCGAGGAATTCGGCCACAATATCAAACGTGTATCCGAAGCTGATATCGATATTGCGCCCGCGCAGGACGATGATCCGGAAGAGACGCTGAAGCCGCGTCCGCCGGTGGTCACGATCATGGGCCATGTCGATCACGGCAAGACGTCGCTGCTCGATGCGCTGCGTGGTGCCAATGTGGTCAAGGGTGAGGCCGGTGGCATTACCCAGCATATCGGCAGCTACCAGGTGAAGACGAAGGACGGCAATCTCGTCACCTTCCTCGACACGCCGGGTCACGCCGCCTTCACCGAAATGCGCCAGCGCGGTGCGAATGTCACCGATATCGTCGTGCTGGTGGTTGCCGCCGATGACGGGATCATGCCGCAGACGATCGAAGCGATCAATCACACCAAGGCCGCAGGCGTGCCGATGATTGTGGCGATCAACAAGATCGACAAGCCGGAGGCGAATGCGCAGAAGATCCGCGAACGCCTGCTCGAACACGAGATCATCGTCGAAGCCATGTCGGGCGATGTGCAGGATGTCGAACTCTCGGCCAAGACAGGTGCCGGGCTCGACGATCTGCTGGAGAAGATCAATCTCCAGGCCGAACTGCTCGAGCTGAAAGCGCGCCCCGATCGCGATGCCGAAGCAACGGTGATTGAGGCGCAGCTCGACAAGGGCCGCGGCCCGGTTGCGACCGTGCTGATCACCCGCGGCACGCTCAAGCGTGGCGACACCTTCGTGGTCGGTACCGAAAGCGGCAAGGTGCGTGCGATCGTCAACGATCAGGGCAAGCAGATCAAGGAAGCTGGCCCCTCCATGCCGGTCGAGGTCCTCGGCCTCGGCGGTGTGCCGGGTGCGGGCGACCAGCTGACCGTGGTCGAGAATGAACAGCGCGCGCGCGAAGTCGCCCAGTACCGCCAGGAAAAGGCGACCGAAAAGCGCACCGCGCTCGCCCCGACCAGCTTCGATACGATGTTCAACAACCTCGCCTCGGACGTGGTCGAATTCCCTGTGCTGGTGAAGGCCGATGTGCAGGGCTCGGTCGAGGCAATCGTGACCGCGCTGCACAACCTTTCCAACGATCTCATCAAGGTCCGCGTGCTGCATGCGGGCGTAGGTGCGATTACCGAAAGCGATGTGACGCTGGCCTCGGCCTCGAACGCGCCGATCATCGGCTTCAACGTGCGCCCGAACCCCAAGGCACGCGACCTTGTGAAGCGCGACGGGG
>JAWKXP010000045.1:0-2655 GCA_041396945.1 Sphingomonadaceae bacterium
AACTGGAAACTGGGCCAACCGGTGACAATGCCCGAAGGTATCCTGTTCGAGACATACCCGACGCTGCGCTCGGCACGCGCCGATGCCACCCGCCTCGAGCAGATCCTTGCCTGGGCAGGAGACGCATTCGATGGCGTGCTCATCTTCGATGAGGCCCATGCCATGGCGGGCGCTGCCGGAGGCGAGGGATCGCGCGGCAAGATCAAGGGATCGGAACAGGGGATTGCCGGCGTGCGGCTGCAGAACCTCTTACCGCGCGCCCGGGTCGTCTACGCATCGGCAACCGGCGCGTCGGACGTCAACAACCTTGCCTATGCGACGCGGCTTGGGCTCTGGGGACCTCAGACCGCCTTTGCCGACCGCGAGGCATTTGTCGCCGACATCCGCGAGGGCGGGATTGCGGCGATGGAGCTTGTCGCCCGCGACCTGAAAGCGCTCGGTCTCTACACCGCGCGCGCCCTGTCGTTCGCCGGCGTCGAATACGAAATCCTCGAGCACTGCCTGACCCAAGAGCAAATTGCGGTCTACGATGCCTATGCCAAAGCCTGGGCGATCATCCATGCCAATCTGAAGGACGCGCTCGAAGCGACGCGGATCGTTGATGGCGACAGCGGCGACACGCTCAACAGCGGCGCCAAGGCATCGGCATTGTCGGTGTTCGAAGGCACGAAGCAGCGCTTCTTCGCGCAATTGCTTCTCTCGATGAAACTTCCCAGCCTCATGCCTGCAATCGAGAACGCGCTGGAAGATGACAATTCGGTCGTCGTCCAGCTGGTCTCGACCGCCGAGGCGATGCTCGACCGGCGTCTTGCCGATCTTTCCGACGAGGAGCGCGAGCATCTCGAGATCGATCTCAGCCCGCGCGAAAATGTGATCGATTACCTCGCCAAGAGCTTTCCGGTCCGGCTGATGGCGGTATTCGTCGACGAGGACGGCAATCCGCGTTCCGAGCCGATGATCGACGAGCACGGTAACGCGGTGCTGTGCCGCAGCGCTATGGCTGCGCGCGACACGATGATCGAACAGCTCTGCGCGCTCCCGCCGATCGCGACCGCGCTCGATGCGATCATCGAGCGGTTTGGTACCGACCATGTCGCCGAAGTCACCGGACGCAGCCGCCGTCTCATTGTGGGCGCGGATGGCAAGCAGGTCGTGCAGTCGCGCAGTCCGCGCTCGAACGTTGCCGAAACGCGTGCATTCATGAACGGCGATAAGCGCATCCTGGTCTTTTCCGATGCGGGCGGGACAGGCCGGTCCTACCATGCCGATCTCGATTGCGAGAACCGGCAGCGGCGGGTGCATTTCCTGCTCGAACCGGGCTGGCGCGCGGACGCAGCCATCCAGGGGTTGGGCCGCACCAACCGCACCAACCAGGCCTCGGCACCCCTGTTTCGTCCCGTCACCACCGATGTGCGCGGCGAGCGGCGGTTCATCTCGACCATCGCCCGCCGCCTCGACAGCCTTGGCGCGCTGACGCGCGGCCAGCGCCAGACCGGCGGTCAGAACCTGTTCGATCCGGCCGACAACCTGGAAAGCACCTACGCGAAGGAAGCGCTTACACGCTGGTTCGGGCTGCTGTTCGTCGGCAAACTGGAAGCGGTCTCGCTTGCACGCTTCGAGGAGCTTTCGGGTCTAACGATCACCGCATCCGATGGCGGCATGGTCGAGGACTTGCCGCCGATCCAGCGCTGGCTCAATCGCATCCTGGCGCTTCCGATTGCCCTGCAAAACGCAATCTTCGATGAATATCTCGCTCTGGTTGAGGCCCGTGTCGATGCCGCGAGGGAAGCCGGTACCTTGGATCTCGGGGTCGAGACCATTGCGGTCGAGAGTTTCGAAGTTTTCTCGGACAGGTTGCTCAGGACCGACGGCGTCTCGGGCGCGACCACACATCTGCTCGAAGTCGAGATCGCCCGCGCCTTGCATCCGCTCTCGCTCGAGCGCCTGGAGAATATCCATGACCTTGCCGGACCGCGCCAGCGCATGATGCGCAACGCGCGTTCGGGCCGTGTGGCACTTCTGGTGCAGGCGCGCAGCTTGCTCACCGACGAGGGCGAACGGATATCGCGCTTCGAACTCATCCGGCCTCTGAAGCGTTCCTACATCACTGCCGATGCGCTTGAGGAAAGCTCCTGGGTGACCATCGATGAAGCCGCATTCCGCGAAGACTGGAATGCCGAAGTCGAAGAGGCGGCATCGAGCTTCAGGCGTGAGCGGCTTTACCTTGCAACCGGGTTGCTCTTGCCGGTCTGGGACAAGCTTCCTGCCGAACATGTCCGTGTCAGCCGTATCGCTTCAAGCGACGGGCGCTCGCTCCTGGGCCGGGAAGTGCCGGTCGCCTTCGTTCCGGACCTGTGCCGCGAACTTGGTATCGGCGATGTCCAGCAACTCGATCCCGACCAGCTTGTCGATGCCGTGCTCGGTTCGGGCAAGCCGATGGAAATCGCCGGGATCGAACGCCTGATGCTCAAGCGCAGCCTGGTGAACGGCTCGCAGCGGCTTGAGCTAAGCGGGTGGTCGGCGGCGCGGCTCGACTGGTACAAGGCGCAAGGCTGCTTCACCGAGATCATCCGCTACAAGACGCGGCTGTTCGTACCGCGCGAGAGTGCAGCCGACATCGTCGGCGCCATTTGCAAGTCCGGCGGATGAAATTGG
>JAWKXP010000046.1:0-2060 GCA_041396945.1 Sphingomonadaceae bacterium
CGCCTTTTGCAACGCGCCCATTGCCTTCATCGCTACCTCGACGCCCGAGACCATTTCGAAGTCCTCCGACCGGTCGCTGATTTCTGCCCAGTGCGCGGCGATGCCTTCGACGGTGCGTTCGTCCGGGGCGAGCAGGATCGGCTCGTTCATCGTCAGCCAGACCGAGTGATAAGTGCCGCCACCCGCTGCGACGATCGCGTCGGACGGGGCATCGCCGGAAACCAGAAACAGCGCGGCGGGCATGACATTGTCCGGTGTAAAGGTCTCGAATGCCTCGCCCGGCAGGATGTCCTCGGTCATGCGCGTGCCCGCTGTCGGCACGATCGAATTGACCTTGATCCCGTTCTTCGCGCCCTCAAGGTTGAGCGTGCGCATCAGGCCGAGCATCCCGGTCTTTGCCGCGGCATAGTTCGCCTGCCCGAAATTGCCGCCGATCCCGGAGAACGAGCTGGTCATCAGGATGCGGCCATAGTTCTGCTCGCGCATCGTTTCCCAGACCGCCTTGGTGGCATAGGCCGAGCCGAGCAGGTGGACCTTCACGACAATCTCGAAATCCTCAGGGTCCATCTTGGAGAAGGACTTGTCGCGCAGGATACCGGCATTGTTGATGAGGATATCGACGCGGCCCCAGGCTTCCTTCGCCTTGGCCACCATTTCTTCCATCTGCGCATATTCGGCGACCGAGCCGCCGTTCGACATCGCGGTGCCGCCAGCCGCCTCGATCTCCTCGACCACCTTAAGCGCGGCGTCCGAATGCCCGGTGCCATCGCGCGCGCCGCCCAGATCGTTGACCACCACCTTTGCCCCGCGCCGCGCCAGCTCCAGCGCATAACTGCGCCCGAGGCCTCCGCCCGCGCCGGTGACGATGGCGACCTTGTCCTTGAAATCGATGCTCATTGCGACCTTTCCCTTCGTTGAGGTGTTTTTATCGGTGTGGCAGCGATTGCACGGGTCGACAAACGGTTCAATAGCGCTGGCTCACGGCTTGCGCGCGGGCAGGGCGCTGGCCATATGCAGGGCGCAGCGAAAGACTACTGCGAATCGCCAGCGAAAGGCCAGCCGATGAAAGTCCGTGTCCATGTCAGCCTCAAGCCCGGTGTGCTCGATCCGCAAGGGCGCGCGATCCAGCATTCGCTCGAGGGGCTGGGCTTCGAAGGCGTCAACGATGTGCGCGCGGGTCGGCTGCTCGAACTCGATGTTGCCGACTCGGTCAGCGACGAGGCTCTGGACGAGATGTGCCGCAAACTCCTTGCCAACATGGTGATCGAGAACTACCGCATCGAAAAGGTGGCGGCGTGAGCGGATTTCGCGCTGCGGTCGTCACCTTTCCCGGCTCCAATTGCGACCGGGACATGGCGGTTGCGCTGGAAGAGGTTTCGGGCGCACCGGCGCTGCGCGTCTGGCATGGCGAGGCGTCGCTGCCCGAAGGGCTCGACTTCATCGCGCTGCCCGGCGGGTTCTCCTATGGCGATTACCTGCGCTCGGGCGCGATGGCGGCGCGTTCGCCGATCATGAAAGCGGTGGTCGAGGCAGCGGGCAAGGGCGTGCCGGTGCTCGGCGTGTGCAACGGATTCCAGATCCTGACCGAAGCGGGCCTCCTGCCAGGCGCGCTGCTGCGCAATGCGGGTATTCACTACATCTGCCGCACGGTGCCGCTATCGGTCGAGAACAGCAGCTCGCTCTTCACTTCGGGCTATGCGCAGGGCCAGCGCATCGCGATCCCCATCGCGCATCACGACGGCAACTATTTCGTCGATGACGGTGTGCTCGACCGGATCGAGGGCGAGGGGCAGGTCGCCTTCCGCTATCTTGAAAATCCCAACGGCTCGATCCGCGACATCGCCGGGGTGCTCAACGAAAAGGGCAACGTGCTCGGCATGATGCCGCATCCCGAACGCGCCATCGAAGACGCACACGGCGGCAGCGATGGACGCGCGATGTTCGAAGCCGTGGTGGGAACGCTGGTTTCAGCTTAGTTTTCTGTTTCAGCGTAGCTGAAACAGAAGCGGTGCCGGCCCGAGTCTTTGTTGAGTGCGTCGGCCACATCCGTGGCCTCCTTG
>JAWKXP010000047.1:0-1724 GCA_041396945.1 Sphingomonadaceae bacterium
CACGGCAGCCCGTCAGCCATCACAACCCCGGGAATGTCCTCGACGCCTTCCATCACCTCGATCAGCGCTTCGCGGTCCGCCGTGCGGCAGGGTGCGAAACCGACGCCGCAATTGCCCGCGACGACCGTGGTGACCCCGTGCGAGGAGGAGGGCGAGAGTTCCTCCGACCATGTCGCCTGCCCATCGTAATGCGTATGGATGTCGACGAAGCCGGGGGTGACGAGCAAGCCATCGGCTTCGATCACCTCGCTGGCTGTGCCCTCAAAGTTCGGCCCGACATGGACGATGCGCTCGCCGCTGATCGCGACATCGCCCGTAAACGGCGCGCCGCCAGAGCCATCGGCAATCAGGCCGCCGTGTATCAGCAGGTCGCAATCGGGCATCAGCCAGCGGTCTCCAGCTCGCCCCAGATCGCGCCTTCGCGTTCGGTATCGAAATCTTCCGCGCCGCGCACGCCCAGCGCCTCGCGAGCATCGTCCAGCGGCGTGTTCCAGTGGTCTTCCATCTTGGCCATCCAGAACGGATCGGACTTCTGCCCGATCTCGATCCCGCGCCGCATGCATTCCATCGCAGTGCCCCAGGTTTCGGGGTAATGCAGCACGGTGCGAACGACATACCGGGTGGTCCCGAGGATGCCCATCGCGTTCATTTCGCCCGCGAGTTCCTTGTTCTGGATATGCCTGTCGATCGTCGCGAGGCGGAACCAGTAGGGGATCAGTTCGCCCATGTAGTTGAATCCGCCGCCGGTCAGGATGTGTTCGTAATCGTGCGTCTGTCCGGCGCGCAGCGAGTAGAACTCCCAGTTACTGCGCGGCGTGAAGTTGGGGACGATCTGGACCTCGTAGCTGCCCTCGGTCGCGGCCTTGTAATAGATGCCGCCGAGGGTTCCCGGCGCACAATCGGCGAGGTCTTCGATCTTGTAGTCGGAAGTGAAGCCCTCCGCGATCCAGGCGTCGAAGCGGGCGTTATTGCGGCGTTCCTCGGCAATGAGCGATTCGATGCGGTCGTAATCGCGCAGGTCGGCGAGGATTCCGATCAACTCGTGCATCTCGGCGGCGGGCGGAAAGTCCTTGCCGTTGCGCTTCAATGCGATCTTGGCGACCCAGTCGCGCAGGCGCGGATCGTTGAGGTACTTGGAAGAGGACACCAGCGTGCTGCTGCCGGTGGCAATCGGCATGATGCCGCGCGCGAGATAGGGAATGTCGTCCATCAGGGCCTCCTTTGGGCTTGCGCAACAGGCAGCCTCATTGATTCGCATTCATATAGCAAATTTGATTGTTGACCAATGTTTGCGTTGCAATCTATCTGCACGGCTACGCGATAAACGGAGAGGGCGATGATCGATTACGGGCTTTCTGGCAAGGTTGCACTGGTTACCGGGGCAGGCAGCGGCATCGGCCGCGCGGCGGCGCAGACCTTCGCGCATTCGGGCGCGGCGGTCATGGTCAGCGATGTCAATGACGAGGGCGGGCAGGAAACCGTCGCGCTGATCGAGGCGGCGGGCGGCAAGGCGACTTATCAGCGCTGCGATGTCGGCAACGGCGAGGATATCAAGGCGCTGGTTGCGGCGGCAGTCGAGCGGTTCGGCGGGCTCGATTGCGCGTTCAACAATGCCGGGATCAACAACCTTGCCGCCGACGAATACGAGGACGAGAACTGGGACCGCTCGATCGGGATCAACCTTACCGGCGTGATGCGTTGCATGCGTGAGGAAGCGGCGGTGA
>JAWKXP010000048.1:0-1699 GCA_041396945.1 Sphingomonadaceae bacterium
AACGCTCGCCCAACGCCCTGCGTCCGGCCACGGAATTCCCCGTGGGCGGATGGCGCTGCTGTTCATGGTCATGCTGGTCACAGCAGCCGGCAACACAGCGATGCAATCGGTCATGCCCTCGATCGGCACCGAGCTTGGGGTCGCCGACGTCTGGATCAGCATCGCCTATACCTGGTCAGCCTTGCTGTGGGTGATCTGCGCACCCTTCTGGGCGCGCCGGTCAGACCGGCGCGGGCGCAAGGCGATGATGGCGTTGGGCCTGGTCGGTTTCGTGGCGTCGATGGCGCTGTGCGGCCTCGTCCTGTGGTTCGGGCTGGCGGGCGCACTTTCGGCTGCGATGACGCTGATCTTCTTTGCCGCAGCGCGGAGCCTTTATGGCGGTTTCGGCTCCGCTGCCCCGCCTGCCGTGCAGGCCTATGTCGCCAGCCGCACGCCCCGGGCCGAACGCACACAGGCCATGGCGCTGATCGCCTCCAGCTTCGGGCTCGGGACGGTGATCGGACCTGCGCTCGCGCCGCTGCTGGTTTTCCCGCTGACCGGATTGACCGGGCCATTCTTTGCCTTTGCGATCGTCGGTCTCGTCGTCCTCATTGCCTTGCGGCTGAGGCTCCCGAACGACGCGCCCACCTATGCCGCACGCGGCACCGTCGTCGCCGCCCCGTTCAGTGCCAACTCGAACCCGCGCCTGTCCGACGAGGAAGAAGAGGAAGAGACCACGCCCGACTACGAAGGCGGCGATGAACCGCCCATCCCCGATCTCAGGTGGCGCGATCCGCGCCTGCGCCCATGGCTCATTGCCGGGTTGCTCGGTGGCCATGCGCAGGCAGCGACCATGGGAATCATCGGCTTTTTCATCCTCGACCGGCTTGGACTGCGGGGCGAATCCATGCTCGGCACCGGGCCGATCGGGCTGGTGCTGATGAGCGGCGCCATCGCCACATTGCTCGCGCAATGGGGGCTGATCCCGATGCTCAAGCTGGGACCGCGCTCCTCGACGCTATGGGGCATGGCGCTGGCGATCTGCGGGGTGATCGGCTTTTCGCTGGCGAAAGACCTGCACGCGATCGCTCTGGGCTTTGCCGTCGCTTCGCTTGGTTTCGGCCTTTACCGGCCGGGCTTCACGGCCGGCGCGTCGCTCGCGGTCACGAGGCGCGAACAGGGGCAGATCGGCGGCATCGTCGCCTCGGTCAACGGGGCAGCCTATGTCTTCGCGCCAGCCGCCGGTGTGTGGCTCTATGGCCATCACCCGACCACCGGCTTTGCCGCGATCTGCCTGCTATGCGCCGGGGTGTTCGTACTCGGCTGGCGCTCGTTGCAGAGCGACGAGGCTATGCAGCGCGAACGCCGCTAAAGGATTTCAAGCACCGTATCCTGAGGGCGGCACAGGCGCGCACCCTTGTCGGTTTCGACCAGCGGGCGCTCGATCAGGATCGGGTCGGCCACCATCGCCGCCAGCAGAGTCGCATCGTCGGCATCGGGCAGGCCACGCTCCTCAGCATCGGTACCGCGCATGCGCAATCCCTGCTGCGGGCTGATCCCGGCATCGCGATAAAGCTGGGCCAGCTTCTCTGCGCTCGGTGGATCCGTGAGATACTCGACCACCGTCACATCCACTTTCGACAGGTTCTCAAGAATCGCCAGCGTCTTGCGCGATGTGCCGCATTTCGGATTGTGCCAGATCGTTGCCTTCATGGTTTTC
>JAWKXP010000049.1:0-1650 GCA_041396945.1 Sphingomonadaceae bacterium
CCCTCGACACGAACGGGTTTGGGATTGGGTGAGGGAGCAGGGGACTACCCCGCCGCTTCGGCGTCCTCGCGCTTGATGACCTTGTGGTTGTCCTCGGTCTCGCCCGCCTTCCAGTAGGACGAGATATAAAGCGCGTCCGGCCCCAGCCCGCGCTCGCCGCGTAGATATTCGCGCATTGCCCGCATCGCCGAAAACTCGCTCGCCGCCCATGCGTAGAGCGCGCCATCGGGCCATGCAACGTCACGCAGGCGCTCTGCCAGCAGCCCCGGCTGCGCGCCCGGTTCGGGATTGACCAGCCAGACCATCTCCACCCCATGCGGGCAGGCCAGCGCGGGAATGTCCGCCTCCGACTGCACCTCGATCACCGCCAGCCCGCGCGCATCGGCGGGCAGTGCCTCGATATTGACCGAGATCGCGGGCAGCGCGGTCATGTCGCCCGCAAGCAGATAGAAATCGCGCCCCGGCGGCAGCGGCTTGGCGGGACCCGGCCCACCAATCTCGATCTTATCGCCGGGCTGCGCAGCCAGCGCCCAGGCGGTTGCCACACCCGTCGCACCATGCCCGTGCAGCGCGAAATCGACGTCGATCTCGGCCTCGCGTTGCGCGCGCACCGTGTAGGTACGCACCACCGGCTTGTCGCTGCCCGGCTGCGGCAGGCGCAATTTCACATAGCCCCCCGCCGAACCCTCAGGAAAGCCGTCAAGCCCCGGCCCGCCCAGCGTCAGGCGCAGCATGTTCGGCGTCACCCGCTGGCTGGCGATGACTTCCAGCGTACGCGGCGCGGGGCGGCTCGCCATCAGGCGCTCGTCTTTCCGCCCAGCGTTTCGGCGAACCAGTCGGCCATATAGTCGATGGCAAAGGCGTGGTTGTCCGCGCCGACATGTTCGACCCCGCCCTCGCGCGGGGTGAACCATTTCAGCTCGCGGCGCGGCGAATTGACCAGCTGGTCATAGCACTGCTGCGCATAGTCGGGCGAAATCTGGCGGTCGTTGACGCCGTGGGTGACGAGGAACGGCACCTTCACCCGGTCCATATGGCCGTTGAGGTTCATGTCCTTCGTCTTTTCGAGGAAGTCTTCCATGTCCTTCGCGCCGAAGACCCACCAGACGTGGCTCCAGTAATGCGGCACCGGGTTCTCGCCCTCGCGCTGCATGCGCTTGTACTGCACCTCGTGCCAGTTGTGGTTCGCACCCCATGCCGCGCCCGATGCAAAGCGCGGCTCGTAGGCGACGGCGCGCGGCGCGTAGTGGCCGCCCAGCGAAATGCCGGTCATGCCGATCTTGTCGTTGAGCACGTCGTCGCGCGTTTCGAGATAATCGACGTACTTGCTCGCCCACTTTTCGCTGTGCGGCGTCGCAGGCAGGCCTTGCAGCCGCAGCGCTTCGCCCGTTCCCGGCTGATCCACGCAGAGCGTGTGGATCCCGCGCTTGGCGAGCGCATAAGGAAACCCGCCCATCCAGAGCATCTCTTTCATCGAATCGAGACCGTTGCAGTAAACGACGCAAGGCTTCGCGCCCTCACCCGGTGCCTTGTGGAACAGGCCGGTGATCTCCTTGCCCTCATAGGGAATGGCAATGCGCGTGACCGGATCGCCCGCATATTCGCATCCGCGCAGGAAGTTCCTGATCGCCTTGTCGTAAGTTTCCGCGC
>JAWKXP010000050.1:0-1624 GCA_041396945.1 Sphingomonadaceae bacterium
GGGACCGCGCAGCGGTGGAGGGGGCGAGCACAACGCGCCGCCCCCTCCGTCAGCCCTGCGGGCTGCCACCTCCCCCGATGGGGGAGGATTTGAAACGGTTCATCGCCCGCCATAACGCCGCTCGCGGCTGGCGAAGGCGTCCATCGCCTCACGCAGATGCTCGGGGCCGAAATCGGGCCAGAGCACGTCGGTAAAATAGAGCTCGGCATAGGCGGCCTGCCATAGCAGGAAATTGGACAGCCGTATCTCGCCCGAGGTGCGGATCAGCAGGTCTAGCGGCGGCATGTCGGCGGTGTCGAGCTGCGCGGCGATGGTCTCGGTCGTGACCTCGCCCTGCGCTGCGGCCCTTGCCGCCGCGCGCGCGATCTCGTCCTGCGAGCCATAATTCAGCGCGACCGCGAGGATTGTGCCCGAATTGCTCGCCGTCTGCGAAAGAGCATCTTCGATCAGTTTGACAGCTTCGGGATCGAATGCCCTGAAATCGCCGATGATCTTGAGGCGGATGTTGTTTTCCACCATTTCGCCGAGATCGGCCTTGATGAACCGCTTCATCAGGCCGGTAAGGTCGGAAATCTCCTCTTCGGGTCGCCGCCAGTTCTCGGTCGAAAACGCATAGAGCGTCAGCGCCTCAAGCCCGAACTCGCGCGCGCCGCGAATGGTCTTGCGCACCGCCTCGACGCCGCGCTGGTGCCCCATCGCGCGTGGCAGGTGGCGCTGTTGCGCCCAGCGCCCGTTGCCATCCATGATGATGGCGACGTGGCGGGCCTGCTTGTCTTCTTCAGGCACTATTCCCCCTCCTCTTCAGAGGAGGGGGTCAGGGGGTGGTGCTGAGCCGAAGCAGCGTCTGCGCGCATCGCGCACCACCCCGCTGCGACTATGCTCACCTGCGGTTCGCCAAGTCTCACTACCCCTCCTCTGAAGAGGAGGGGGTATATCCCGCCGCAAACATCACTGCGTCATGATGTCCTTTTCCTTGCGCGCCAGTTCCTCGTCGATCTGGGCGATCGTGTCGTCGGTCATCTTCTGGACTTCGGTTTCAAGCCGCTTCTTGTCGTCCTCGGAGATTTCCTTCTTCTTCTCGTCGTCCTTGATCGCCTCGTTGCCGTCGCGGCGCACGTTGCGCACCGCGATGCGCGCGTTTTCGGCATAGGTTCCGGCGAGCTTGGCCAGTTCCTTGCGGCGCTCCTCGGTCAGGTCGGGGATCGGCAGGCGGATCGTGTTGCCATCGGCAATCGGATTGATGCCAAGGCCCGCCGAACGGATCGCCTTTTCAACCGGCTGGATACTCGACTTGTCCCAGACCTGCACCGAAAGCATTCGCGGCTCGGGCGCGGCAACCGTCGCGACCTGATTAAGCGGCATCTGCGCACCGTAAACCTCGACCGTCACCGGATCGAGCAGCGTGGTATTGGCGCGGCCCGTCCGCAGGCCGGAAAGGTCGCTCTTGAACGATTCGAGGGCGCCCTTCATGCGGCGCTCGACATCGGCCTTGTCATACTTCGCCATTCAGGCCTCCTCTTGTACAATTGTTTGGGTTCCCTGCCCGGAAAGGACGCGCGCCAAATTGCCGCGCTCCCGGATCGAAAAGACAACGATGGGAATGTTGTTCTCGCGGCAGAGCGCA
>JAWKXP010000051.1:0-1609 GCA_041396945.1 Sphingomonadaceae bacterium
TGCACCCCTTCCTGTCGCCGGCGGCACGCGATTTACGATGGGGATGATCGTCGCCGGTGCCTTCCTCGTCCCTTTCGTAAACCTGCTCGCGCCGGTATTCGGTGCGGCATTCGCAACGCACCTTGTCCATCGATCCGGAGCAATTTCGCATGAACCCTAGGTATCTGGCGCTCGCGCTGCTGGTTCCGAGCCTTTCGGCCTGCGTCTCTTCGGGCTCGGGGGCGACCGTCTCCGCCCCCGCCTATCGCGCCCCGACGACCGTGCGCGCACCCACACCGCAAGGCGCGCGCGATCCTCGCCTCGACACCTCGCCCGGCCTCGAAGGCGTGATCGGGGCGAGCGAAAGCCAGCTTGTCGGCCAGTTCGGCACGCCCCGGCTCAATGTCTGGGAAGGCGATGCCCGCAAATTGCAATTCTCCGGCACTGCCTGCGTGCTCGACATCTTCCTCTATCCGACCTCGCAAAGCCCCGCGCCCGTCGCGACATGGGTAGAGGCCCGCCGCGCCTCCGACGGCAAGGATGTCGACAAATCGTCCTGCGTGCGTGCGCTGCGCGGCGGTCGGTAACCGCGATTTAAACATATTCGGCCATGGTCCGCCCTCGAATTTCGGGGGTTTTACAGACCATGAGCATGCATTTTCGCGATATCGCCGACCACGCGGCGGCTGACGGTGTCATCACGGCGGAGGAAATCCTTGCGCTGCGCCAGGCTGGCTGGAGCGACGGCAGGATCCGTCCCGACGAGGCCGAAGCGCTTTTTGCCATCAACGATGCCGTCTCCGACGTCTCCTGCGAATGGTCCGATTTCTTCGTCGAAGCGATGGGCGAGTTCATCGTCAACACGCTGGAACCCAAGGGCTACGTCACCGACGAGCAAGGCGAGTGGTTGGTGGCGCGCATCGACCATGACGGCAAGGTCGACAGCCTCGTCGAGCTCGAACTGCTGGTGCGCGTATTCGAACGCGCTACATCGGTGCCGCAACGCCTGCGCGACTATGCGCTGGCCCAGATCGAACGCGCGGTGCTCACAGGCGAAGGCCCCACGCGCTGCGGCGGCGGCCTCGAAAAGGGCAACGTCACCGAAGCCGAGGCCAAGCTGATGCGCCGCATCATCTTTGCCTCGGGCAGCGATCGCCCCGCAGGGGTCAGCCGCGCCGAGGCGGATATGCTCTATCGCATCAAGGATGCGGCGCTGGACTCGGCCAATTCGCCTGAATGGAAGCGCCTCTTTGTGCAGGGCGTCGGCAATTACCTCGTCGGATTTGCCGACCATACCGCCGTCAGCCGCGAGCGCGCAGCCGAACTCGAAGCCTTCATGAACGACCATCGCCCCTCGCTCGGCCGCTTCGCCGCGCGCATGGCGAAATCGACCGTGAGCGGCAACTTTTTCGATTCAATCGGCTATGCGCTTGGCATGAAGGACGGCGACGAGGGCCCATCGATCGACGAGCGCGTCGAAGCGGACCGCGCCGTCACGACCAACGAGCAGATGTGGCTCGAAGGCAAGATCGACGGCAATGACCAGGTCGACGAATACGATCAGGCCGTGCTCGACTTCCTTGAGGAAGAATCGGGCTTTACCCGCTAATCGCGACTTTATCTTATTGCG
>JAWKXP010000052.1:0-1588 GCA_041396945.1 Sphingomonadaceae bacterium
ATCCCGCAGGGGCGCGGGCGCAGCCGGTCGCTGAGCATTGCCGAAGTGCTGCGCGAGGTTGAACGCCATATCGATCAGGGAGCGCCCGAAGTGGTGCTGACCGGGGTCGATGTGACCAGTTGGGGCCACGACCTGCCCGATCGCCCTGCCCTCGGCACGATGGTGCAGGCGGTGCTCGATGCTTTCCCCCGGTTGCCACGCCTGCGCATGTCCTCGCTCGACGGGATCGAGATCGACCCGTTGCTGGAGGAACTGTTCGCGCAGGAACCGCGCGTCATGCCGCATTTGCACCTGTCCTTGCAGCACGGTCACGACCTGATCCTCAAGCGTATGAAGCGCCGCCATAGCCGCGCCGATGCCATCGCGCTGGTCGAGCGTCTCAAGTCGCAGCGGCCCGAGATTGCCATCGGGGCCGACCTGATCGCCGGTTTCCCGACCGAGGATGATGCGATGCATGCGGAAAACCGTTCGATCATCCATGCGCTCGATATCGTCCACGGTCACATCTTCCCCTATTCGCCCCGCCCCGGCACGCCCGCCGCGCGCATGCCGCAAACAGGCCGGGCGACGGTGAAACAGCGCGCCGCCGACCTGCGTGGGGAGGTCGCAGCGGTTCGCACGAGATGGCTCGACGGATTGCGTGGGCAATCGATGGATGTGCTCGCCGAACGCGACGGGACCGGCTATGCCCCGAACTTCGCCCGTGTCGCCTTGCCCGAAGGCACGCCTGCGGGCAGCATTGTCACCATCACGCCGCAGACTGTCGAGGAAGGCCTCCTGAAATGAGCGAGACAAGCTGGAAGGATCGCCTGTTCGGCGGCTTCCGCAAGACTTCCGAGAGGCTGTCCGAAAACCTGGCGGCCCCGATCACCGGCATCGTCGGGACGGCGAAGCTTGACGACAGCACGCTCGACACGGTCGAGGATGCGCTGATCATGTCCGACCTCGGCCCGTCCGCTGCTGCGCGTATCCGCGCCAAGCTGGCCGAAAAGCGCTTCGGCCTCAACATCACCGAGCGTGAATTGAAGGAAGCCGTGGCAGAGGAAATCGCCGAAATCCTGCGCCCGGTTGCCAAACCGATCGAGATCACCGCTTTCCCCCGCCCGCAGGTCATCCTTGTCATCGGCGTCAATGGCAGCGGCAAGACGACCACCATCGCCAAGCTGGCGCACTGGTTCCAGGAAGACGATTACGGCGTGATGCTGGCGGCGGGCGACACCTTTCGCGCCGCCGCCATCGGCCAGCTTGCGACCTGGGCCGAGCGCATCAATGTCCCGATCGTGCGCGGCCCCGAAGGCGGCGATCCGGCGAGCATCGTGTTCGACGGGGTGAAGGCCGCGACCGAACAGGGGATCGACGCGCTGGTGGTCGACACTGCCGGCCGGTTGCAGAACAAGCGCGAGCTGATGCACGAGCTGGCCAAGATCCGCAAAGTCCTCGGCCGCCTCAACCCCGAGGCGCCGCACGATGTGGTGCTGGTGCTCGATGCAACCAACGGCCAGAACGCCCTCGCCCAGATCGATGTGTTCAAGGAGGTCGCAGGCGTCACCGGTCTCATCATGACCAAGCTGGACGGAACCGCGCGCGG
>JAWKXP010000053.1:0-1514 GCA_041396945.1 Sphingomonadaceae bacterium
GTCGGCAGCTTTTTCGAGGCGATGGGGCTGACCATGCTGCAGGGCTATGGCCAGACCGAGTCCGGCCCGGTGATCAGCTGCAACCGCCCCAAGGTCGGTCTCAAGATGGACACAGTCGGCCCGCCGATGGAGGGGGTCGAGATCAGGATCGCCGAGGATGGCGAGATCCTCGTCCGCGGCGAGCTGGTGATGCACGGTTATTGGCGCAATGAGGCCGAAACCCAGCGCACATTGAAAGACGGCTGGCTCCACACCGGCGATATCGGCCATCTCGACGAGAAGGGCCGGATCAAGATTACCGACCGCAAGAAGGACATGATCGTCAACGACAAGGGCGACAACGTCGCGCCGCAGAAGATCGAGGGCATGCTGACCCTCCAGCCCGAAATCGCCCAGGCCATGGTGAGCGGCGACAAGCGGCCTTATGTCGTCGGCCTGATCGTACCCGACGCCGAATGGGCGCTCGACTGGGCGCGCGCCAATGACGAGAAGTTCGATCTCAAGGCGCTACAGGACCTGCCTGCCTTCAAGAAGGCCGTGGGCGATGCCGTCGCCCAGGTGAATCAGGACCTTTCGGTGATCGAGAAGGTTCGCCAGTTCACCTTCGCGGACGAAGCCTTCGCGATCGAAAACGAGGAAATGACCCCGAGCATGAAAATCCGCCGCCACAAGATCCGCGAGCGGTACCAGGAGCGGCTGGACGGGCTGTATCGCGGCTAGTCCTCAATGCATCGCGATAAAGTCGCGCACGCTCCGGTCGTTGTGGATGCGGATGGCAGCGGCGAAATGTCGCCAGATCGAGCGCACCATCACGCCGCCTCTTTCTCGATAAATTCGGGATAGAAGCTCGGCTTGGCGTCGCTCCAGCCAGGAGCGGTAGCGGCCGCTTCACTCAGCGACTGCAGCAACTGCTTGCGGCGTTGCGGGCGGATCTGCGGCAGGGCAGCGGCAGCGCAGAAGGCGCTCGGCAGCCATGGGCGGACATCCGCGCCCAGCAGGCGTTCGTAGAGGAAGCGAAAGGCCGAGAACCCCTCGATCCGCTCCTGCGCAAGATCGAATGCGGCAACGCGGGTCAGCTTGCCGATAAAGCTTTCGATCATGTCGAAACCGCTGTCGCTCGGCACGCTTTCGCGCAGCACCTTGAGTTCCTGATAGGCGACATACTGGCTACGGATCGCCGCGTTCTCGCTCGCATCGCGCGCCCATAGCTTGAATGCATCCTGCCGTCCCAGCCCGATATCGAGGCTGCGTTTGATGTAACGCTGCTCTGCCGGCGTGAAGCTGGCGAATTCGCGCATTTCGGCGATGGTCAGCGATGCAGTTGCGGTCGACATGGCGATCTGGTTCCCTGTTGCAGGGCCGTTCTCGCCGAATATGGTTAACGTCCGGTAAGCATGATGCTCAGATCAGACCGGCAAGCGGACTTGAGGGATCGGCATATTTCCGCGTTGCCATGCGTCCGGCAAGATAGGCTTCGCGCCCGGCCTCGACACTCAGCTTCATTGCGCGTGCCA
>JAWKXP010000054.1:0-1501 GCA_041396945.1 Sphingomonadaceae bacterium
CGCGCGGTCGACCGCGCGCAGGTCGTGCTGCGGTTGATGAAAGAGCAGGAGATGATTTCTCCCTCGGTCTCGGTCGATCCGTCTGCCGTTAAACTCAAACAGGATACGGCGCAGAATTCGGTCCGCTATTTCACCGACTGGGCGCTGCCCCAGCTTGACCTGCTGCTGCCAGAAACCAGCGAACCGATCGAGGTCTGGACCACGATCGACATCGGCATGCAGCGCGCAGCGGAAACCGCAATTTCGGCGAACACGCCCAAGGGGGCGCAGGGCGCATTGGTCAGCCTGGATCGTGACGGGGCTATCCTCGCGATGATTGGCGGCACAGACTATGTCGAAACGAACTACAACCGCGCGACCGATGCGGTGCGCCAGCCGGGTTCGAGCTGGAAACTGTTTGTCTATATGGCGGCGCTCGAAGCCGGGTATAATCCGGAATCGAGGGTGAAGGATGTGCCGGTCACGATCGACGGCTGGAGCCCGCGCAATTCGGGCGGCAGCTATGCCGGCGATATCGATGTGCGCACGGCCTTTGCCTATTCGAAGAACACCGTCGCGGCGCAACTTGGCAACGAAGTCGGCTTCGGCACGGTCGCGAGCATGGCGCGGCGTTTCGGCATCACCACGCCGATCAAGACCTTTCCCTCGATGGTGCTGGGCACGTCTGAAACGCGGCTGATCGACATGACCCGCGCCTTCGCGGCGGTTTCGGCGGGTGGCAAGTCGATCGAGCCCTATGGCATCGTGAAAGTGACCACTGCGGATGGTGACACGCTGTATGAGCATGAGCGCGCACGCAGCACCCAGCTGGTGCCCGAATATGTCGCTGCCGGGATCACCGACCTGCTGCAGACAGCGGTCAGCACCGGCACCGGGCGCGCGGCGCAGATCGGGCGGCCGGTGGCGGGCAAGACCGGGACGACCAGTTCGAACAAGGACGGCTATTTCGTCGGCTTTTCCAGCGGGATCACCACCGGCGTGTGGATGGGGCGCGATGACAACAAGGCGGTTTCTGGCCTGCAGGGTGGCCGCGCCCCGGCGCAGGCTTTCGCCGCCTATATGCGCTATGCTGTGAAGGACCGCCCGGTCGAAAAATTCAACACCGAGCTGAAACTGCCCGAATGGCAGCTCGAACCCGATGACGAGTTCTATTTCGGCGATCCAGACGATTACTACTATATCGACGAGCAGGGGAACCTGATCGAGCCGGGGCAGGGCGGCGAGCCGGGACAGAGGCCGGAGGGCGTGCAGGGTGAAGGCGACGTGCTCGACCGCCCGCGCAACCGCCCGCCGCAGGGCACATCGGGCGATAACGGGCAGGCCGCGAGCGACGATTTCCTCGACAGGGCAACTGGCGGCGGCCAGCAGAGGCCGACCCCGCAGCCGCCGCGCCCGGCGCCGACGCGCATCCCGACACAGGCACCGGGGCAGTAGCGGCACGTCCGCCGGGCAGTACCCTCTCACGGGAGGGGCGGCTTATTCCAACGATATCGCGGCAGCA
>JAWKXP010000055.1:0-9610 GCA_041396945.1 Sphingomonadaceae bacterium
GCCATGCCGCCAGTTTCGAGACACGGCTTCTTAAGTCCTTATGGCTAAGCGTCCCCCCGCGCAGCACCAGTGCAGGGTCGCCATCGGCCCCGCGTTCGGCCAGATGGTCGAGCGGCATTGCAACGGGTATCTGCGGTAAGGACATGGGGCTCCGACAGGACGAACGCTAAATTGACGACGGTCAGCTATCACCACAGGGTTAACGTCTTGCAAGCGATGAATTTCGCAGGCGATGGGCCGTTCGCGCGTGCGGAGTGGTATGAACTGCTGGAGGAAAAAGCGGGAAAAGTGCTGGTCGCGGTCGCCGAGAAGGACGATCGCAAGCTCGCGCTGGTGTTTGCGGATCATAGCGAGCGGCTCGACAGCCTGACCAACTGGTACAGCTTCAGCTGGACACCGCATGGCAGCGATGCCGAACTGCTTGAAGACCTGGCGCGCAGGCTCAAACGCGGGCGGGCGCGGATCGTGATGGCCCCGGTGCCGGACGAGGATGGTGCGGTCAGCCTGCTCGAAACGGCATTTCGCCAGGCTGGTTGGCAGGTCCGCCGTGAGCAATGCGACCACAACCATGTGCTCGAAACCGGTGGCCGGACATTCGAACAATACTGGGCGGGCCGTCCGGGCCGGATGCGCACCACGCTCAAACGCAAGGCGAAGAAGGTCGAAACCGAAATTCTTGCGCAATTCGATGCAGATGCGTGGCGCGCTTACGAAGAGATATACGCCGAAAGCTGGAAGCCCGAGGAAGGCGATCCGGTGCTCCTGCGCCGCTTTGCCGAAGCGGAAGCGGCGGCAGGCCGGATGCGGCTAGGCATAGCGCGCCATGAGGGCATGGCGGTGGCCGCACAGTTCTGGACCGTGGAAAACGGCACCGCCTACATCCACAAGCTGGCGCACCTTGAAAGCATGAAGCCGCTGTCCGCCGGAACCACTCTGAGCGCCGCGCTGTTCGAGCATGTGATCGATGTCGACAAGGTCGATCTGGTCGATTTCGGGACCGGTAACGACCCCTACAAGCGCGACTGGATGGAGATCGACCGCCCGCGCTACCGCATCGATTGCCTCAACCCCACAAACCCCCGCGCATGGCCTGCACTTGTAAAGCGTATCCTTACCCGGCTTGCGCCCGCCAGCGGCCAAAGCTAAGGGCAGCGCCGCACTTTCAGGGGAATGCGGCCACAATGACCGGCACCACCGAAACGAACGAGAAAAAGGGTCTGCCGCCCAGCAGGCAGGCAATCGACGACAAGCTGCGCGCGATTATCGCCGATGTGCTCGGGCTGGACCGCGACCATGTCGAAACCTTCGACGGCGATACCGGGCTGTTCGGCCACCTGCCCGAACTCGATTCGATGGCAGTCGCCGGCCTGCTGACCGAGATGGAAGACCGGCTCGACATCATCATCGACGACGAAGATGTCGATGGCGAGATGCTGGAAACCTATGGCGGCTTGCTCGCCTTTGCCGAGATGAAAGTCATCGAGGGCTGATCGTGCGCGCGGTCACGACCTGGACCGCGCCCTTGCCGGATGGAACACAGCGCGAAGAAGCCGCGCTGGTGTTCGACAAGGGACGCGAACACCGCCTCCTGGTGATCCCGCCGCTGTTCGATGAAGCCAACAAGTTTCGCCACCAACTCGTTGAAATCATGCGGCGACTGGATCTCTCGGGTATCGACAGCGTACTGCCGGACCTGCCGGGTATGGGCGACAGCTTGGTACCGCACATTGAGGTCACGCTGGAAGGTCTGCGCAAGGCCGCACAGGCAGCGTGCGAAGATTTCAGCATAACACATTGTTTCTGCGTAAGAAATGGCGCGATGTATGCACCCTCCTCGCTCCCCGGCTGGCGTTATGCCCCGATTGCAGGGCGCAACAGCCTGCGTTCGTTGCTGCGTGCCCGCACCCTGGCTGCGCAGGAACGTGGCGAGAGTGAAACCACCGCCGACCTCGAAGCGCAGGGGAAAGCGAGCGGTCTTGTCGCGGGCGGCTGGCATATCGGCCCGGAACTGTTCGCGGCACTTGGTGCCGAAAAACTGCCGCACACGCCGCAGATGGTCGATATCGATCACGAAACCGTCGGCGGCAGCCCCCTGTGGCTGCGCGCGGAGCCTGACGAAGACCCCGAACAGGCCGATGCGCTCGCCGCTATCATGGCCATTGGACTGCTCGGCACATGAGCCGGCTGCACCTCTCCTTCGAATGCATGGGCGAAACCTGTGTCGGGACGCTCGATTCGGCAGCGGGCAAGGCGGGCCTGCTGATCGTCAGCGGCGGCAATGAGATCCGCTCGGGCGCGTTCCAGGGGCAGTCGCGGCTTGCGGCAAGGATCGCGGCGGCGGGATACCCCGTCTTTCGCTACGACCGGCGCGGAATCGGTGACAGCGATGGTGAGAATCGTGGCTTCCTCGAGAGCGCGGACGATATCCGCGCCGCACTCGAAGCGTTCCGGGCGATCGCCCCGGGCGTCGAGCGCGTCGTCGGCCTGGGCAATTGCGATGCCGCGAGCGCGCTGATGCTTGCCTCGGGCGCGGGATGCGATGCGCTGGTGTTGAGCAATCCGTGGACGATCGAGGATGACGACGGCACTCCCCCGCCCGAAGCTGTCCGTTCGCGCTATGCCGCCAAGCTCGCCAATCCGCGCGAGTGGCTGCGTCTGCTGAAAGGGCAGATCGATTTCGGCAAGCTGCGACGGGGGCTGGCGCAGGCGCTGAAGCCCAAGGCCGAGCCAACTACGCTGGCAAAGGATATGCAGGCCGGGCTGGCGAAGTTCGATGGGCCTGTGGCCATCCTGCTGGCGGATGCGGACCGCACTGCGCAGGCCTTCGCTAGCGCATGGCCGAGCGATCAGCGGATCAGGCAATGTCCGGGTGCCTCGCATGCTTTCGTTGAGCTGGACGCACGCGACTGGCTGGATGCGCAGATACTGGCGGTACTAGCGGACAAATAGGCTCGTCAGCTCGACATGGGTCGACCAGCGGAACTGGCCGACCGGGCGAAGTTTTGCGAGGCGATAGCCGCCATCGACCAGTTGCCGCGCATAGCGTGCCCAGCTTGACGGATTGCAGCTGACATAGGCGATCCGCTCAACGTCGCTCTGCGCCAGCGCAGCGCATTGCTCGCGCGCTCCGGCCCTCGGCGGATCGAGCACAACGCCGTCGAACCGGTCGAGATCGGGCTTGAGCAGCGGGTTGCGGAACAGGTCGCGGTGCAGCGAATGGACCGGCACACCGCGCGAATTGGCCGCCGCCTTGCAGGCGAGATGCGTATCGCGCGCCGCCTCTGCCGCGAGCACTTTCGATTGCGGTGCAAGTGCGAAAGCGAAGGTTCCGAGGCCGGAGAATAGATCGGCAATGGCGCCGCAGCCATCAAGCCAGTCAACCGCATCGCCCACCAGCACGGTTTCGCCATCTTCGGTCGGCTGGAGAAAGGCGTCGTTCGGCAGGCTGACCGGGATGCCGGAAAGCGAAATGGTGACCGGCTCTGGCTCCCACTGCGTTTCCGCGCCATAGCCCTGATCGACCGTGAGGCGCGCCAGCCCGTGATCGCGGGCGAAATCGCTCACCCGCTCGATATCCGGCAAACCGTCCAGTTCCAGCTTGCGCAGTTCGCACACGACACCCTGATCGGCGAGCGCGAGGTGGATATCGACGCCCCGGCGGCCACCGAACTTGCCCAGCAATGCGCGCAGCGGCCCGACAAGCGCCTGCAATTCGGGCCGCATGACCGGGCATTCGCGCTGGTCGACGATGCGGTGCGAAGCCTGCTCGCGAAAGCCGAGCGTCGCGCCCTTGCCGGTTGTCCCGTGCAAGGTTGCCCGGCGGCGGCTTGCGACGGGCGAGCAATAGGTTTCGAGCACCTCTTCCGCCACCAGATCATGGCCGCTTGCCGCATTGACCACGCGCGACGTCACGAACTCACGCCAGCTGGCATCGTCGGCATGCTGCAACTGGCACCCGCCGCATTGCGGGAAATGGCGGCACGGCGGTGTGGCGTGGTGCGGCCCGGGTTTCACGCTGCCATCGGATGCCACGACGTCACCCGGCACGGCGAGCGGGACATGCCGCCCGTCTGCCGTGACGCCATCGCCTTTTGCGGCGATCCGGATGATTTCGGACGGGTTGTTCAACGAAGTGCGGTCATAGCTTGCGGAACATGCGCCGCCAGATCGTCTGCCGAGAAGGCCGGGCCAGTACAGCGGGCAGCCTCGCCATGCAGCCAGACTGCCTGCACGGCGGCATCGAACGGTTCCTCCCCGCTGGCAAGGCGGCTTGCCGTTATCCCGGCAAGGACGTCTCCGCTACCCGCCACCGAAAGCCAGCTCGATGCCGGGCGGAACAGGCCGGTGAGGATGGTTTCGCCGTCCACCTCACCCTCGCCATGAACGGTGGTGTCCGGCCCCTTGGCGATCACCGTCATCCCGGTGGCAGCTTGCAGGCCCGCAGCCCGGCTGCGCTTGCAATCGCCCGAGACGCCAAATGTTTCGCACAGCGCGCGCAATTCGCCCTCATGCGGGGTGACGACGATGCTTTCCGGCTCCGCATCCTGCAACATGGCGTAGTCAAGCAGGCGCAGCGCATCGGCATCGAGCACGGTGGGCAATTGCAGGTCGAGCGCGAGGCGCATCCGCTCGCGTGCATCTTCGCCCAGCCCCAGCCCCGGCCCGATCAGCAATGCGTCGATCCGCGCATCCTCGAGCGCGACGTCGAGCACCTGCGTATCGACCACCAGGCTGGCGGGGACGCCCTGCGGCATATCGGGCGTGAGCAACTTCACATAGCCTGCCCCGGCCCGCATCGCGGCGGTGGCGGCGAGGAGCGGTGCGCCGGGCATTTGCCCGCCGATCACCGCGAGCAGGCCGCGCGAATATTTGTGCGCGCCCGGCCATGGCGGCGCAATGCGCGGGCGCGGCATCAGGTACGCACCGCTGCCCTGCTTGCCGACGCCGATATCGACAAGGTGCAACCTGCCCATCTGGGTCGCGGCGGGTCCGCTGAAATGGGCGAATTTCCATGCCCCCAGCGCGATCGTGGCGCGATATTCGCCCAGCCGGTCGAAACAATGGCCGCTATCCGATTCGACGCCGCTGGGAAGGTCGATGGCGACCGACATCTCGTGCGACAGGATCAGGCCCTCGACGATCCCGGCCAGCTCGTTCGACAATTCACGGGTCAATCCACTGCCGAACAGGCAATCGACGAAGACTGCGCCGGAACGCCCGGCGACATCGCTCACCACTCCGCCCGTATAGAGCGCCCGCGCATTGCTGGCAGCATCGGTCTTCGGCTCGATAGGTGCGACGACCTGCACCGGCACGCCGCGTTCGTGCAGCAATTGCGCGATCACATAGCCATCGCCGCCATTATTGCCGGGGCCGCACAGCACGGTCACCTTGCGGCCCGCAGCCATACGCCAGACGATTTCGCCCGCCCCGCGCCCGGCGCGCTGCATCAGTTCATCAACGCTGGTTCCGGCGTCGATCAGCGCCTGCTCCGCCGCCTGCATCTGGGCGACGGTCAGCACCTGGTCAGTCTTTTGGAGCGCCTGCGTCATATTCGCGTGTGGGTAGTCGATAGCGGTCAGTGCCGACAACCACTTCAAGCAGCGCGCCGCCTTCTATCAACGTGTTTTGCGCCGCATCCGCACCGTCGGCGGCGGCAAGCCCGCTGCCATCTTCCTGCACGACGAAGCGGCGGAAACCGCCATCGGGGTGGCGTATCGTGACAAGGCTTTCACCATCGAGCTCACCGGTTTCAAGCATGCAGAATGGCCCGAAATTGCTCCCCTCACCCAAGGCGCAGTCGACCGGCTTTGCGCCGTCTTCGGCCTGTTCCTGCACCGCCCCGCTGGAGCCGCATGCAGAAAGCGCCAGCGCGCCGAAAGCCAGGGCCCGGCGGATCATTTGCGCTTGAGCTGCGAAATATCGCGCACCGCCCCGCGCGCGGCGCTGGTGGTCATCGCGGCATAGGCCTGCAAGGCGACCGAGACTTGCCGCTTGCGCTGTTCGACCGGCTGCCAGGCTGCTTCACCCTTCGCCTCCATCGCCACGCGGCGTTCGGCCAGCACGCTGTCGGCAACCGCCAGCGTTATCGTGCGCCTGGGAATATCGATTTCGATCAGGTCGCCTGTTTCGACCACGCCGATAGTGCCGCCTTCCGCCGCCTCTGGCGAAGCGTGGCCGATCGACAGGCCCGAAGTGCCGCCCGAAAAGCGCCCGTCAGTGACCAGTGCGCAGGCCTTCCCCAGCCCCTTCGATTTGAGATAGCTGGTGGGATAGAGCATTTCCTGCATCCCCGGCCCGCCGCGTGGCCCCTCATACCGGATGACCACCACATCGCCTTCCTGCACCTGATCGGTCAGGATGGCTGTCACCGCCGCATCCTGGCTTTCATAGACCTTTGCCGGGCCACTGAACTTGAGGATGCTTTCGTCCACCCCGGCAGTTTTCACGATGCAGCCATCCTCGGCCAGATTGCCGTAGAGAACCGCAAGCCCGCCATCCTGGCTGAAGGCATGCTCGGCGCTGCGGATCACCCCGCCTTGCCGGTCGAGATCGAGTTCCTCCCACCGGCGCGACTGGCTGAACGCCGTCTGCGTCGGCACGCCGCCCGGCGCGGCCTTGAAGAATTCCTGCACCGAAGGGCTGTTGGTGCGTGCAATATCCCACCCGTCGAGCGCGTCGGCCATGGTGGCGCTGTGCACGGTTGGCAGCGCGGTATGGAGCAAGTCGGCCCGGTCGAGTTCGCCGAGGATCGCCATGATCCCGCCGGCGCGGTGGACATCCTCCATATGCACGTCCGACTTCGCCGGGGCGACTTTCGACAGGCACGGCACCTTGCGGCTGAGCCGGTCGATGTCCTTCATCGTGAAGTCCACCCCTGCCTCCTGCGCGGCCGCAAGCAAGTGGAGCACTGTGTTGGTCGATCCGCCCATCGCAATATCGAGGCTCATCGCATTTTCGAACGCCTCGAAACTGGCGATGCTGCGCGGCAGGACGCTTTCATTGCCTTCTTCGTAATAGCGGCGGCACATCTCGACGATCAGCCGCCCGGCGCGCAGGAACAGCTGCTTGCGATCGGCATGGGTCGCGAGTGTGGAACCGTTGCCGGGTAGCGACAGCCCCAGCGCCTCGGTCAGGCAATTCATCGAATTGGCGGTGAACATGCCGCTGCACGATCCGCAGGTCGGGCAGGCATTGGCCTCGATTTCGGCCACTTCCTCGTCGGAATAGCTTTCATCGGCGGCGGCAACCATCGCGTCGATCAGGTCGAGCGCGACTTCCTTGCCCTTCACCACCACCTTGCCCGCTTCCATCGGGCCGCCGCTGACGAACACGACCGGGATGTTGATCCGCATCGCCGCCATCAGCATGCCGGGCGTGATCTTGTCGCAGTTGGAAATGCACACCATCGCGTCGGCACAATGGGCGTTGACCATATATTCGACGCTGTCGGCGATCAGGTCGCGGCTGGGGAGCGAATAGAGCATGCCGTCATGCCCCATCGCAATGCCATCATCGACCGCTATCGTATTGAATTCCTTGGCCACACCGCCCGCCGCCTCGATCTCGCGCGCGACCATCTGGCCCAGATCCTTCAGGTGCACATGGCCCGGTACGAACTGGGTGAAGCTGTTGACTACCGCGATGATCGGCTTGCCGAAATCGCCGTCTTTCATTCCCGTCGCGCGCCACAAACCGCGCGCGCCGGCCATGTTGCGGCCATGGGTCGAAGTGCGGGAGCGATAGTCGGGCATGGTGTTGGTCCGGTGTTCTGAAAGGCTTGCCTCCCTCCCTAGAACATCGGGCTTGGGGGTCGAAGGAGAAAATCTTGGGCTGGCCAGAGATGGTGCGACTGATTTTGGCTTGGCGCTGTTCTGTTTCGCGCAGAGGCCGCAGAGGAAAGGAGAGGCGCAGAGATATTGTGTGCGCTGCGGCGCAGCCGCTTTCCATAATACCCACCGCGCGCTTCAAACTACGATTAGAACGGGGCACTCCGTGCCCAATCGCGCTACACCTCTGCGACTCTCCTTTCCTCTGCGCTCTCTGCGAGAAACCATGTCACTGCGCCGCCCGCCGTACCGGGACCGGAATAGTGCAGATATCCGCGCCGCCCGCCGGAACGATAAAGAACGGATCGCGCCGATTGGCGCGCGCATCGGCATAACGGGCGAAGGTCTCGCTTTCGGTATCGAGATATTCGAACTTTGGCTGTTCGCCTGCCGGAAGGTCACTGGCGACGCGGACGGTCAGGATCGGGGTGCGCTTGTCCACCTCGTCTGCGGCATAGAAACCCAGATCGCCCTTGCCGCGCGGCAGGGAGGAGAGGTGCTCCATCCCCTCGATCACCCGGCCGACCAGCGCGATATTGCGGTCGAGATGCCGCGGCGCATGGCCGATCACGGTGTAGAGTTCGGCGCCTGACCCGGTGTCCGGCGAATAGTTCCGCCCGACGCCAATCATGCCGTAGCAGTGGATGGGCCAGAATTGCCACGGCGCATCATCCGAGTCGACCTCCTCGGCACCAAGCGGCCAACCTTCGAAAAATTCGACCCAGGGCGCATATGGATCGCGCTCATGCCAACCCTCTTCGGCACTTTCAGTCCGTGTATTCTGAATATCGACGGTTGGATGATTTGAACCAGAGTCCACCGCTGCAGAAGCTGCCGCTAATACTGCCAAAACCGCCGCTTCTTCTGTCAATGAGGCTGAGGGGATATCGCAATCTTCTTCCGAAAAATCAACTATGTAGCATCTTTCATCCATCACCTGCAGCCCCTCGGGCAGCGGCTTTGCTTCGCCCGTCGCCTCGGGATTGTCGTAGTTCGGGTCGCCCCACTGGACGACGTAATTGTCCTGCACCCGGTTGACGCTGATATCGTCGTACCACCTGGCGCGGGCGAGGGTGCGGATGTTCTCGACCCAGCCCTGGCTGAAGGGCGCGGGCATCAGCTGGATCACCACCTTGCGTTCATTGCCCTCGGCGTCCGGCGCAAGTGTCATCACCAGCAGGTCTTCTGCTGGAATGCTCATCCAATCACCTGCGGATGCCTCGGCGACTATCTGGTTTGGTGAAGGGTGTTCTTGCGGTTCATCCTGCGCATTGAGCGGCGCAGCGAGGGCGAGAACGGCGGCGAGCGAAATCAGCGGTTTGATCATGCGGCAATTCTGCCAGCAAAATCCCTGCTACGCCAGCATGCCGCTCCATCGCGAGGCGAAGCCGGGTGCAAGCGCGACCGCGCGCCCGCAGCGACGCGCCCTTCAAGTCGCATGAGCGAGGATAGCCGAGCCGCCGGATGGCGGCGCTGGCGCCTGAAGCAAACAAAGGGATCGATATTCAAAACCCCTTTCCGCGCGTTTTCGGGGGGCGGAAAGGGGCTCTGTCGACGATGCTCGCAGGGTATGCCGTTCCGCGCAGCCTCGCCGTCCGCCACGACAATATCACAGCTCCGCGAGTCGCCCGAAACCGATCTCTGCATGCCGCCTTGCGATTGCCTCCGTTCACCGCTAGAGGCGCGCCTTCTTGTTCAGCTTTACGCGCTGAGCGTCACTTGAAGTCCGCAGGTTCGCGCAGGCGACCCCGCACTCAAGTAGCGAAGCGGTAGTGCAACAA
>JAWKXP010000056.1:0-1552 GCA_041396945.1 Sphingomonadaceae bacterium
TCAACCCGACCCAGTTCGGCCCGAATGAGGATCTCGACGCCTATCCCCGCCAGCTGGCAGAGGATTCGGCGATGCTGGAAGCCGAGGGGGTAGACCTGTTGTGGGCGCCGACGGTCGAGGCGATGTACCCGGAAGGCTTTGCGAGCTCGATTTCGGTCAGCGGGGTGAGCGCGGGCTTTTGCGGCGCGGACCGTCCCCGCCATTTCGACGGGGTTGCCACGGTCGTGTGCAAACTGTTCAATCAGGTCCGCCCCGATACCGCCTGTTTCGGCGAGAAGGACTGGCAGCAACTGGCCGTCATCCGCACCATGGCACGCGATCTCGACCTGACCTTCCCCCATGTCGACGCGATCCATGGTATCGCGACCGTGCGCGAGGCGGATGGCCTCGCCATGTCGAGCCGCAACCGTTACCTCACCCCGGAACTGCGCGAGGCGGCAGGCACCCTGCCGCTGGCGATGAAGGAAGCCATCGCCCGGATCGAAGACGGGCAGGACGTCACCCGCTCGCTCGCCGCGCTGGAGGACGAGTTGCTCGGCGCAGGGTTCGATCGGGTGGACTATGCCGACCTGGCCGATGCGATGAGCCTCGAAGTGCTCACCGCGCGGATCGATCGCCCGATGCGGCTGCTGGTGGCAGCGCGCATTGGCGGCACGCGGCTGATCGACAATATGGCGGTCAGCTAAACACCGTCAGCCAGGCTTTCTCGGCCCGCCCTTGCGGTGTGCCGATTTCTTGTTGCCGGGTTTGAACGGCTTGCCGCCCGGTTTCGCACCCTTCGGCTTGAAGGCTTTGCGTTCGCCACGCGGGGTCTCGGCATCACGCTCGCGCTTGCCCGGACGCTCCGAACGCTCAGCGCGACCGGCGGCATTGTCACGGCGCGGCTTCCCGGCGAACGGCTTGCGGCCACCATCATGCCTGCCCTCATGCCGCCCGCCCTTGCGATTCTCCCGCGCCTGCATGCGCGGCCCTTCGGCAGATCGTTCGATGAAGACCGGGCGTTCCTGGTCTTCCGAGGCAAAGGTGCGTTCGATCGCGTCCTCGACCTTGGCGGCAATCGCACTCGGGATCTGGAAGAAGGTTTCCTCGCCACTGATGCGGATCGCACCGATTTCATTGCGGGTCACATGGCCACGGCGGCAGATCAGCGGCAGGATCCAGCGCGGATCGGCGTTGTGCCGACGGCCGATATCCATGCGGAACCACACCGTGTCGTCGAAACCGGGACGGTGCTTTTCCTTCTGCGCCGCCTTGCGCGCCTCGGGCGTGTTTTCCATCAGCTCTTCGGGCTGCGGCATCTTGGAGCGGTGCGCCTGCACCAGCATCGCGGCGATATCTTCGGCGGATTTCTGCTCCATCAGCGTCTTGGCGAGCGCGCGATCCTCATCCTCGATCTCGACTGGCGCGAGCAGCGTTTCGAGCAGCCGTTCGCGGTCCTGCTTGCGGATATCCTTGGGCGACGGAGCATCGGTCCAGCGCGCTTCGATCTTCGCGCCGCGCAGCATGGCCTCGACCCGGCGGCGGCGCGGGAACGGCACGAGAATAACCGCCG